>CAIYMO010000001.1 GCA_903927345.1 uncultured Armatimonadota bacterium
CCACCAGTTGTTGCGCCACCAGTTGTTGCGCCACCAGTTGTTGCACCGCCAGTGGTCAGGCCACCGCCGGTCGTTGCACCGTTTCCGCCGCCAGACGAACCACCTGGAAGGTCACTCTGAGTCATCGAGAAGACGAGTGACACAGCGTACTGATATGGTCGACCTGGAGTAACACCCGAGATGTTCGATGCCGTCGTCGTTGAGTTACCCGAACAGACGTTGAAGTCTGGAGGGCTAGTCAAGGTCGAGTAGGTCACCGTTCCAACTGGAGTGGTGTTATCGAGTGCAGTGGTGTTGCCACCGATTGCAATTCGAACAGGCACGTCGAAGAAGTCATTTCGGAAGATCTGCCAGAACTGTCGCATCTGGTTACCCTTTGCGAAGGCGTTTGGCATCCACGAAACTCGGACCGAAGGACCGTTGGTTGGATCCGAATAGGCTTCAGCAGTTACGTCCTGAAGGACTTCTCCGCCACGGCCACCTGAACCACCGACCAAGAAGGCAACGAGACCGAGAACCAACAAGGTGGTAACAAGGTTGCTCGAAACACCCTTAGACTTGGTGCGCGCAACGGAAGGAGTTCCGTCGGCATTCCACTTAGGAGTAATGTCTGGGACTTGGAAGATCGCTCGGACCTTGTCTCCAGGCTGAATACCCTTGAAGCTTCGCTTAACACGAATATAAGACTTGTCTGCGCTCAGATCAAATACGACACCAGAAGCAACCTGCTCTCGGCCTCGCGAAATGATGACCTCTTGACCGTCCTTGAATCCTGTTCGCGAACCTTGGTTAAGAAGTGCAACATCTGCACCAGTGTTGAGAATCGTTCCCGTAGGAAGCGATTGTTGGTTGATCTTGTCAACAGCGAGCGTTGCAGCTTGTGCAATTGCATCGTTGATGAGCACGTCAGAAGCAACGTCTCGACCGCGAACGGTTGAGAAAGCAGCAACTGCAGCACCATTAACTGGCTCTTGTGCAGCGACATCGTAAGCGATGACCTTCATCGAGACTCGAGCCTGCTTACCAGCAGCGCTTTCATCGACTCGGTAGTCAATGATCTCTCCGCTGACGATCGTCGAGACTTTAAGCTCTCGACCGACTGCCATCAAGTTGGTTCGACCTTCCAGTGGCTGGGTTAGACCGACACCTTCTGCGACTCGTGCAACCGTTTCTTGCGGCTGAACATCGTACTTGCCAGTCTTACCGAGGCTGTTGGCAACCGCTTTCGCTGCCTCTGCCCCGAAGGCTGTCTTTCCTTTCTTATCGACGAAGTCGGCGACGGCCCAGCTTGGAAGTTGCTTAACTTGAGCAACACTCCTCGTGGCAAGACCGAGCGCGACGTACGGCACCATAAGTGCCGTGATTACGACGTGACTGAGCACCTTGCCGGGCAGAGATGCAATGAAACGCCTCATATTGACGTGTCCTCCATAGTTGAACTGAACATGTGGGTTAATCGCATATTGGTTCCGTTTTCAGTATAAGCCGAAACTGCTTGGACTTGTAACATCTCCAATCGAATCAACCTTAATCCCTCTTTAAGTTTCCCGTCCAAGTCATGCGCACAAGTGCCCATTCCTTACACAGGTCGGTGGAGTATAGCACGATCACTCGGTGGAAACAACAAGGGAAAAGCCGTAACTTTTCACCTCTTTTTTCAAATGCTCCGCCGTCTGGGAAATCGGGAGATCGGTGTCGTACACGCAATCAGCAAAAGCGAGCCTCGCTTCAAGCTCAAATTGAACCTGAGAGAAGCGATTCGAGGGTTCTTTGATACCCCTTTCCATAAGGCGTGCGATCTTGGTTTCCGGGAGGCATCGTGTCACCCAAATTGCGTCAAATTTTGACTGCATACACGTTTCGATCAGAAGCGGAACCTCGTAGAACGATGCCCTTTGCTCTAAGAGCAGATCGATGATCCGCGGATGAAGGAGCTCATTCACCTCCCGACGGAGGGCGTGGTCGTTCGATATGGCAGCACGCAGGTCAGCTGGCGAGACAGGAACGTCCTGCCCTAACATCGACCGGAGCTCCGCTTGGATGGACGCGTCGAAGAAGACATCCCTGGCCGCTGCGTCCGCACTGGCGCACTCGAAACCCATCCCAGCAAGGAGCTTAAGCAGGGTCGACTTGCCTTCTGCAATTCCGCCCGTAATTGCAATTCTCATTTTTGATGACTATAGCCCAAACAAAAAAAGGGGGAGCAATCTGCTCCCCCTTTTAACCGATTCGAGCGAATTACTCGCCGGATTCTGCGGAATCGTCCCCAGACTTGAGGAGACCCTTGAGCATGCCGAGTCGCTCGCCGATGGTTGCACCGCCGGTTGCGATTCCACGTCGGGAATCGTCGTCTCCGCCACCACGACCGCCACGACCGCCGCCTCGAGGCCCACCAGGACCCGTGCGTGGCTTGCGATACTCTTCGTCCATTCCAGCGCCAGGGCGAAGCTCGCCGCCGCCACCAAGAGCTCGCATGGAAAGAACCATTCGTCGCTCGTCTGCACGGAGATCGATGACCTGAACTTCGACTTCCTGATTTTCTTCAACCACGTCTTGTGGTCGCTTCAGTCGTCGGTAGCTCATTTCGCTCAGTGGCAAGAATGCCTCTGCACCCTCTTCAAGCTTTACAAATGCACCGCTGGTTACCAGTCGGCCAACGTTGACCTTGAGGGTCTGACCGATCTTGTAGTTCTGCTTGATCAACTGCCAAGGATCTGGGAGCACTTGTCGGTGTCCGAGAGAAATCTTTCCTACACCTGGATCAAGTCGGAGAACCATGACCTTGATGTCCTGACCTTCCTTGAACATTTCCTTTGGATGGCTGATTCGAGCCCAGCTCATTTCGGAAATGTGGAGGAGACCATCGACGCCACCGAGATCGACAAACGCACCGTAATCGGCTAGTCGTCGGACTGTACCGTCAAGGACGTCGCCGACCTTGATGTTCTTGAAGACTTCATCCTTGGCTGCGCCTCGAGTCTCTTCTTCCGCCATTCGGTTCGAAAGAACAACTTTCTTGCGCTCTCGCTCAAGCTCGATGACCTTCAGCTTAAGAGGCTGACCGACATACTTGTCGATGTTGCGGAGCTTGCCGTTGCCGACGTGGGTCGCGGGAACGAATCCTCGAACTCCGATGTCAACCACCAGTCCACCCTTTACTCGGTCGATGACCGGAGCCTCGATGGTGGTGCCTTCTTCGTGGGCCTTGATGATTCGTGCCCATTGCTCTTCAAACTCAGCTCGCTTTCGCGAAACGGTTGGGTTTCCATCGGAGCCGGTTGGGTTAAGAACAACGACGTTAAGCTTGTCATCAACGTTGACATAGCCGATTGCCGAGGAAAGATTTTGCTCTGAAAGCTCAGCGAGAGGAATAACGCCCTCCGCCTTGGTTCCGAGGTTAACGAAAACTCGATCATTGTCGACCTGAATAACCGTTGCCTCAATGAGATCACCCTTGCTCAGTCGCTTGTAAGTTGTGTCTCCTGCCGCTTCAGCTTCGCCCGAATCGAGCGCGTTCATGTATTGCTCAAACAGGTCGGAGTCATCCTTCGTTGTGACACCTTCGGACACTGGCGCTTCAACGACAGCGGGGGCCGGGGTCTCGGCAACGACAGGGGCTGGGGTTGCTTCAACAACAGGTTCGGATGGAGCGGCTGCTTCAGTAGCAGTCTCCACAACCTCGGTTGCAGCTGGTTCAGCTTCGGTAGGGGCGACTTCGGCAGTCGCAGGCTCGGTCAGGGACGCTTCAACAACGGCTTCCACCGAGGCGGTTGCCTCAGATTCAGCGGCGGGCGTCAAATTCTCATCGACAGTCATGGGTACTCAGAAATCTGCGCAGGATACGCAGACGTTAAAATATACCCTATCAGGTTCTATGGAAGTTAAGCTCTAAGCGCGATTCCAGGCTTTTAGGGCAGGGTAAAGACTTGAGTACCGATCAAAGGAAGCGGAGTAGTCCGTGTCCCCGGGGGCTATTGATCCCGCAACCTTAACAACGGCTTTACATGCGGTTTCCACGTTGGGCCAAATACCGATGCCGACTCCGGCGAGGATTGCGGCCCCCATTGCGGGTCCTTCGTCTACGCTGAGTCGTACGCACGGTGCCCCAAAACAGTCGGCAAGCATCTGCACCCAGAAGTCGCTTTTGCTGCCTCCGCTTGTCACTCGGATTTCGGTTGCAGTAGCTCCGAGCCCCTTGAGCAAGTTGAACGCACCAAGAAGACCGAAGCTCAGCCCTTCAAAGACAGCGCGATCGAAGTCGGCTTGGGTCGATTCGAGTCCAAATCCGGCAAATCCAGCTCGCGCGGCGGGATCAATGTGGGGACATCGTTCGCCGGTGAGATAAGGCAAGAATGTCATTCCCGAATCCGTTGTTGCCGACGCTGCACTCGCCGCGATTTGGTCGTAGGTTCGGCCTCCGCCTAGAGTGTCGCGGTACCAGCGCAGTGCTCCGCCGCAGCTGAGCATGACACCCATCGCGTGCCATCCGCGGTTTGCGTGGCAGAAGGTGTGTGCGGCTCCGCTTGGGTCGTGTTCGTTGCTGGGAATCGACGTGAACACGACGCCGCTAGTCCCTAGACTCACCGAGATGATTCCCGGCTCAACCGCGCCAGTGCCGACGGCGGCTGCGGCTTGGTCCCCACCGCCGCCAACGACAGGAATCCCTGCGTTTAGACTTGGTTGCTGGGTTGTGGGGGCGGTGATTTGATCTGACTCGAACACTTGGGGAAACAGATCCAAACTAATTCCTAGTGCCAAGGCAACAGGCTCGGACCAAGTGCGGTTTTTCACATCAAAGATTCCCGTGCCGCTCGCATCGCTGACTTCGGTGGCATAGGCGCCGGTGAGTTTGAATCGGATGTAGTCCTTGGGCAAAAGCACTTGGCGGACTTGGGCAAAGTTTTGGGGTTCGTTATTGCGCAGCCAAAGCAGCTTTGGAAGCTGGAATCCGGTGAGGGCGGGGTTGCAGGTGAGTTCTTTGAGCCGCTCACTGCCGACGGTTTGTTCGATCTGCTCGCATTCGAGAACGGTGCGCTGATCGTTCCAGAGAAGTGCAGGGCGGACCACTTCACCTTGGGCGTCAAGGAATACGGAACCGTGCATCTGGCCGGTTACTCCGATGGCGTCCGGTGCGGGTTCGTTGATCTCGGCGAGACAGCTTTCGACTCCAGTCCACCAGTCTTGAGGGTTTTGTTCGGTCCAGCCGGCTTGGGGAACGCTGATTGGGTACTCGGCTGAAGCTTGGCGGAGAATCGTTCCAGCCTCGTCGATGAGGATTACCTTGCATCCCGAAGTGCCGATATCGATGCCCAGAAGCCTTGCCATGAGCAGAAAGCATATCTCCTAAACGCCTATACTTTCCTGGTGCGACGCGCGGTCATTGATGTTGGTTCAAATTCGGTTCTCCTGCTCGTCAGCGAACTACGAGGTGGCGAGTGGGTCGCGGTTGCCGAAGACACGGCAATCACCGCTCTGGGGGCGGGAACAAAGCAGACGAAGCTGCTCTCGGAACGAGGAATGTCGGACACCTTGGCGGCGCTTGCCAAGTTTTGGCGGATTGCCAAAGAAAATGGCGCAACAGACATCCTTGCCGGAGCGACGATGGCGGCGCGAATCGCGACGAACGCAGCGGAGTTTTTAGAGCGGGCTCAAGCGCAGTCAACCCCCGTGGTCATCCTCACCGGAGAGCAAGAGGCGCAACTTGGCTTCGAGGCAATCATCGGCGACCCAATGTTTTCGGATACCGATCGCATTTCAATCGTTGATCCGGGTGGACAAAGCACTGAGATGGTGACCGCAAGCCGGGTTGATGGTCAGTGGGTTGTCGACTTTCGGCGGAGTTATCCGGTTGGTACGCTCGGGCTGAAGTCAACTCATTTTCCCGAAGAACGGGTCGATGGGCTGACGTTGCTTCGGGCGACAGGAGCACTTGACGACCAGATCGGCGTTTGCTATCGACCTGGACAGTGCGGGGAGGTCGTTGTGCTCGGGGCGGCGGGGACGAACTTGGTCTCGGTGAGGGATGTCCTGACGAGCTGGCAACCCGAGGTTGTTCATGGGGCGCGGTTGGAGTACGAGGAAATCAGCAAGGCAGTCGGTTGGATGATGCCGCTTTCGGACGCTGAACGACGTGAGATTCCTGGAGTGGAACTGGGGCGCGAGAATACAATTCACCTTGGTGCGTTTATTCTCGAGCGCTTCTTATTTGCCCTTCGAGCCGAGTATTGCCGAGTGAGCGTGCGTGGTTGGCGGTATGCGCTACTAGCTAATCTCGATGCGTTCCCGCTATAAACAAGTCATGGAGAATCCGAACTGGCGCCAGGTCTTGGCCAGCATTTTGGGAATCTCCGTGCTTGGGGTCATTGGTTACCTTGGTGGAGCCCGGACGAAGAGCCCTGCACCGGCGGAACCGCCAAAGAAGATCCAACAGGTTGCGGCTCCGGTGACGACCCCTGAAGTCGAATCTGCAAACAAACCAACCGAGGAAAAGAAGATCATCTTGGACATCGGTGGGGCGGTGGCGAAGCCTGGCGTTTATTGGATTTATGAGGGCGCCCGATTGGATGAGTTGGTCGTTCTGGCTGGAGGGCTTCTGCCTACCGCAGATCGTGATCGGATCAATATGGCGACAGTACTTCGGGATGGATCGAAGGTGTCGATTCCCTACCGGCAAGACGTGGCCGCAGGATCGACTCCGCCTCCTGTGTCGAACATCCAATCAGAACCTGATCCGAATGTGACTGCGCCTGAAACTCCGAGTGGGAAGCCCCAGGTCGAGACTCCAAGAGTTTTGAATGTCAACACAGCGTCCGGACAAGACTTTCAGTCGTTGCCTGGCATCGGTCAGGAGCTGGCGGGACGCATTGTGAAGTATCGGGAAGGAGTCGGAGGCTTTAAGTCGGTAGATGAGCTGAAACAGGTTCGGGGAATTGGCGATAAGCTCTTTGATCGTATTCGGGGATATCTGACCCTATGAGGATTCTGACAGTTCCGAATTGGAGCTTTTGCGATCCTGAGCTTTGCCGAAATGCGGTTTCGGAGGCCTGCAACAGTGTCACGTTGCACTACGCTCAAGGCGATATTGATCATGCGCGCACGGTAACCGGATTCTCAGGGGAATCGGTTGACGTTTTTGAGGCGATGGATCGACTTTGCGAGCGGCTCCTTCCTTTAATCAACCTCGGCAAGGGTGGAGTTCATCCGTTTGCGGGGGCGTTAGATGTTTGTCCGTTTGTACAGCTTGATGGAGACCTGAACGAGCTGATTGGGTTAGTGAGGGGCTGGGCTCGGGAGTTTTCCAGTCGCTACTCGATTCCCGTCCACCTCTATGAGAGGGCGGCTCAGGAAGGCGCAGAGTTTCGGCTTCCGGTGTTGCGTGGACAACTTGGACCCACATCGAAGCCGTTTGATTTCGGTATTGGGTCAAATCCCAATTGGGGTTACTCGGTGATCGGAGTGCGAGACTTTCTTCTTGCCGTTAATCTGAACTTTGCGGAATCTGAGATTAAGCTGATTCGGCATCTGGCGAGAAGTGTCCGTGACCTGCGCGAGAGCGGGGATCAGGCGTTTGTCGGAGTTCGGGCACTTGCGTTTCACTTGGAGCAGCAGCAGATTGCTCAGCTCAGCCTGAATCTGACACGTCCTGATGAGACCAGCGTGGATAAGATTTGTGCATGGGTTTCGGACCAGACTGACTGTACGTTTTCGACCGAATTGATCGGGGTGATTCGAGATGTTGACTTGCCGCGAGCCACGCTACTGGAGCCCTTGCCAGCCCAGATTGTGCCAACCTTATAGGCATGCCAGCGGAATATCAAGTCGGGATTCTTGGTGGGGGTCAACTTGCCCGGATGTCGATGATTGCGGCTCATCAGCTTGGGGTTAAGGCGATTACACTCGACACCGATCCTCAGTCGCCGGCCGCCCAGGTTGGTCCGGCAATTGTTGGCTCGATTAGCGTCGCGGCGGATATCGCAAAAGTGATGGCCTGCTGCGAGTATGTGACTTTCGAAAATGAGTTCATTCCCGCGAATACCTTGCGTGAAGCATGCGAGCTGGCAGGATTCGATCCCGAACGAGTTACACCGCGAATTGACACTTTGGAGACCATCCAAGACAAGCTTTCACAGCGGAATGCATTGATCGCCGCTGGAGTTCATTCTCCTCGTGCAGTCCCGGCCGTAAACGCGGCCGAGCTCGGATTCCCTTGCGTTCTCAAGTCGCGCTTTGGCGGATACGATGGAAAGGGTACGCGCTATGCTCGAACCGAATCGGACTACCAAGCGATCATGGCGGAGATTGATGCTGACGGTTGGTTGGCGGAAGAGTTTGTCGCCTTCAAGCGAGAGCTTTCGGTCATGGTATGTGCTGGGGAAACCACAAGTTGCTTTCCCGCAATGGTAACGGAACAGACCAACCATGTCTGCGATTTGGTCTATGAAGTTGAAGATGCCAGTGTTGCCGAGCGAGCCGTGGACGTCGCATTTGCGGCAATTCGGGCGGTTAATGGTCAGGGACTCTTTGGGGTTGAGCTGTTCGAACACTCAGACGGCTCGATCAGTGTTAATGAGATCGCTCCTCGTCCGCATAACTCGGGACACTACACTTTGGATTGGGGCGGAACCTCACAGTTTGAGGCGCACGTGCTGCTTACGATCGGCTCATTTTATGGACCTCGACGAGGGGAGCTGACTTGCATGGCGAACCTGCTTGGTCAGGAGGGCGCTAAGGATTATTTGGTCGCGTTGAGAGAACTCGCCAAGAAGCATCCTGAAGCGAGGATGCACTGGTACGGGAAAGCTGAGGCAAAGCCCGGACGCAAGATGGGACATATCAATGTTTGCGGTGAGACGAACAGCGTGAAGTGGGCGTCGGATGCCAGAGTGACTTTCTACAAGGCATGGGTGAACCAATGAAGCGGGCGATCGTTCTTGTTTTGGACGGGTGCGGGGCTGGCGAGGCACCTGATGCGGCGCTCTTTAATGACCTCGACCACCCTTCGACTTTGAAGCACGTGTGGGATCATTGTGGCGGGCTGAATGCTCCGACTCTCGCTGGTGCGGGCTTCTTTGCCGCGGGCGGAGTGGAAACGGAAGTCGGACTGAAAGGATTCCGAGTTGAATTTGGTCGTCTTCAAGAGCAATCCATGGGCAAGGATTCGGTGACGGGTCATTGGGAGATGATGGGAATTCACACGGAAGTTGCTTTCCCCACCTACCCGGACGGATTTCCTGCCGACCTAGTTGCCGAGTTCGAACGCCGGATCGGACGCCCCGTGCTCGGCAATAAGCCTGCAAGTGGAACGGCGATCTTGAGCGAGCTTGGGCCAGAGCATGTGCGTACTGGTCACCCGATTTTGTACACCAGTGCGGATAGCGTTTTTCAGGTTGCTTGCCACGAAGACGTCGTTCCTATTGAGCAGCTCTACGAGTTCTGCCGTATCGGTCGCGAACTCTGCTCCGCACCGAACAATGTGCAACGCGTGATTGCTCGTCCGTTTTTGGGCTCAGCAGATCCTGGATACATCCGCACAGAACGCCGAAAAGACTTTCCAATCACGGCCCCCAAGAACTTGATCGATGATGTCCTGGATGTTTTTGGGATTGGCGTGATCCCCGAACTATTTGATGGAAGAGGGTTCCGGTCCGTTCGAAGAACGCAAAACAATGCGGAGCATGCTGAGATGCTTTGGACGGCCCTTGAATCGGACGCACGATTCATCTTCGCAAACTTTGAGGACTTCGACATGCTTTACGGCCATCGCAATGACCCAACCGGGTTCGGGCGGGCACTGGAGACGTTTGATGCGACTTTGATCTCGATTCTCAGCAAGCTGACTTCAGATGATCTGTTGATCCTTACTGCCGACCACGGAAATGATCCGACCAGCAAATCGACGGACCACTCGAGGGAGTACGTTCCTTGTTGCTGGGTTTGTAAAGGGGATGGGGTGGCTAATTTTGGGACAAAGCAGGGGCTTTGGCAGGTCGGCAACTTTGTCAAAGCGTGGCTGGGAATCGAACCCCAGTAAATCTTCTTGATTGATTACTAGTTTTTTGCTTTGTAGGCAGAAAGGCACTCTTAATGTGCCGACTTGTAATTACCGTGTAAAATGAATACTTGGGACGCAAAGTCGCGACCCTCGCTTACATTTTATTGCTGGGAACTGAGGATGAAAAAATCAACTGAAATTGCGTTTCGCTTGTTTGCGGACGGCGTCCTGCTCGTACTGTCGTCCGTGTTTGGAATGCTGGTCGGGTTTGCATTTGGAGCCGAACCTGGAAAGACATTTGGTGCTTACGCCGCAGAAAATGTCGTTTCGCCGATTTCACTTCTGGCGATCTGCCTTCCAGTTTTCTACTTTGTTGGATTCTATACGAAGGGTCGCGCTTATTCAACAAGCTACAAGCCATTCTTTGTTGCTCAAGTTTCCGCGCTAGCCGTTCTCGGCTGGGGCTTCTTGTTGTTCATGCTCGGTCGAAATGTTGAATCAAGCCGCAGTTTGGTGATGAGCACTGGCGTGATGTCGGTGTTGCTGACAGTTGGAGCACGCATTTGGAGCATGGTCTGGGTTAAGGTCAACCAAAAGAGCATGGTCCGTTCTACTGCAAGCGCAGGAGCGTTTGATGAATACCGACCAAAGAGCGTTTTGGTGATCGGCGGTGCGGGCTATATCGGTTCGGGCTTGCTGAAGAAGTTGCTTGATAAGGGCTACCGTGTCCGCTTGGTTGATGCCTTTATGTTCGGCGAGGAGCCAATTGCTCAGGTTGCTGGTCACGAGAATCTTGAAGTCGTACGCGCTGATTTCCGGCAGATCGACAAGATTGTCGAGTCAATGCGCGGCATGGATGCGGTTGTTCACCTTGGTGCCATCGTTGGAGACCCAGCATGTGCTCTTGATGAAGATTTCACCATCGAAGTGAACTTGATGGCGACCCAGATGATTGCGGAGTGCGCAAAGGGATTTGGAATTCAGAAGTTCATCTTTGCTTCCACGTGTTCGGTCTACGGTGCTTCGGATGAAGTGCTTAATGAGAAGTCACAATTGAATCCAGTGTCGCTGTACGCTCGATCGAAGATTGCGTGCGAACGAGTGTTGCTCGAGATGCAGGACGAGAAGTTCCGACCAACCATTCTTCGGTTTGGTACGGTCTTCGGATTGAGCGGACGAACACGATTTGACCTCGTTGTGAACCTGTTGACCGCGAAAGCGATTGTTGACGGAAAGATCACGGTTTTCGGAGAGGATCAGTGGCGACCGTTTGTCCATGTTGACGACGCATCCCTGGCGGTTGCGACCGCTCTTGAGGCACCTCTCGAGGTGATCGGAGGGCAAACATTTAACGTCGGCGCAGATGAAGGCAACTACACGCTTGGCCAAGTTGGTCGACTGATTCAGAAGTTCGTTCCTACCGCTGAACTCATTGCGAGTGGCAGCGACGGTGACCGACGCAACTACCGAGTTGATTTCTCGAAGATTCGTAACTTGATCGGTTTCAAAACCCAGTGGACCCTTGAGATGGGCGTGAAACAGGTTATCGAAGCGTTCGAAGCAGGCAAGGTCACGGACTACAACGCGCCACAGTACTCGAACGTTAAGCTTCTGAGCGAGGAGGCTTCATCGAAGGGACTTCAAACCGAAGCACAGCGATTGCGCAATATGGTCGAAGAAGCTGCGTACGATCAGGGCATTCTTCGGACAAACTGATAGGATGAGTCAGATTCGGATCGGAATCGTTGGTGGTGGAATTGTCGGCCTTTCTGTGGCCTACAAGATCTCACTTAGGTTCCCTCAGGCCAAGATCATCCTGTTCGAGAAGGAAGCAAAGCTGGCTGAGCACCAGACGGGCCGTAATTCCGGAGTGATTCACTCCGGAATTTACTATAAGCCAGGCTCAATGAAGGCTCTCACTTGTCGCGATGGCAAGGCTCAGCTGGAAGCATTCTGCGACGAACATGGCGTGCACTGGGAGCGTTGTGGCAAGGTTGTCGTCGCCCTCAATGAAGCTGAATTGCCTGCTCTGGATCGGATCTATGAGCGCGGGCAGCAAAATGGCGTGGAATGCCGCTATATCACGGTTGAAGAGCTTAAGGAGCTCGAACCGCATGTTGCAGGTATCAAGGCCCTGCACGTTCCCGAGACTGGCATAGTCGACTATGTTGGATTTTGCAACAAGCTCGGCGAGCTCCTTGAGGCGCGTGGCCATGAGATTCGACTGAATTCGAAAATCATCAACATCATCAAGACCACCGACGGCGTCACGATCGGTACCGAGGACAAGAACGGCGAGCACCTGGACTTCCTCGTTAACTGCGCCGGGCTTTATTCGGACAAGGTCGCCCAGATGGCGGGGTTCAAGCCGTCAATTAAGATCATTCCGTTCCGTGGCGAGTACTACGAGCTCAAAGAAGACGTCCATCACCTCTGCAAGAACTTGATTTATCCCGTGCCTGATCCAGCGTTCCCCTTCCTGGGTGTCCACTTCACCCGGATGGTAATGGGCGGCGTTGAGTGTGGTCCCAATGCAGTCTTGGCATTCGCTCGCGAGGGCTATACCAACCGCCAAGTGAAGCCAGGAGAACTGTTTGAGTCGCTGACTTACGGCGGATTCATTAAGCTCGCTTCCAAGTTCTGGAAGACAGGTGCGGGCGAGATGCATCGTTCATTTAGTAAGAAGGCGTTCGTTAAGGCGCTGTCTCGACTGATCCCTGAGATCAAAGAGGAGCACCTTGTTGCGGCTCCTGCAGGTGTCAGGGCGCAGGCGATCAGTCCTCAAGGATCTCCGGTTGATGATTTCGTGATTGAGCATGACGATCGTGCTGTCCATGTGATTAACGCGGTGTCTCCTGCGGCAACTGCTTGTTTGGCGATCGCGGACCATATTGTTACGGTTCTAGAGCCTAAACTGGTGGGCTGATGCGCATCGGGGTCACCGGTGGCGGCGGCTTCGTAGGTAGATCGCTCGTAGCAGAGCTCGTATCACGGGGACACGAGGTTGTCGTCGTCGATGAGCGCCCGGTTGGCTGTTCTGAGCGGCACTCGGGGCGTGCATCTTCTCCGGACCTTGCCCGGTGGCTTGCAGGTTGTGAGCGAATCTATCATCTCGAGTGGAGCGGCTCTTTTCGTCAGGCCGTTGATGACCCTGAGGGGACGCGAAAACGGAATCTGTCTAGTCTTCAAAACGTGTTGGCGGTCGGGATTCCCGTTGTGTTTTCCAGCACCAGCCTCGTCTACGGCGGAAACCTGAGCCACCCTTGCCGAGAGGATCAGGACGTGGCCCCACGGGCTCCATACGGGCGCCAGAAGCTAGAGGCGGAGGAATTGGTGAGGGCGGCGGGCGGTTGTGCCGTTCGGGTCTTCAATATCTACGGCACGGGTTCAACAGACTCGGCTCAGATCATTCCGCGCCTGCTTGCTTCAGTTTCAAGCGATCAAGTTGTCCGGCTGAACGGTGATGGGCTCCAACAGCGGGACTTTGTACATGTTGAGGATGCGGCACGGGCTCTCGCTGGTTTGGTTGATTGTGACTGTGCTGGGGGCGTTATGAATCTCAGTTCGGGAGTGGGGACCACGATGCTGGAACTCGTCCAGTTAGTCTTTGGCGCAGCGGGGGTTGAGCCGCAGATCGAGTGGAAGCCAGCAGTCGCTGGCGAAGCGCGCGTGATCTGTGGTGATCCAGGCGCACTCGAAGCCCTCACTGGCTGGCGACCCGACTATTCTTTGCGCGAAGGAATCCAAACCCTTCTAACAGAACGTCCGTAATCCAAGAATAGCGGTGAATTTAGTCAAAGAGATTCAGCATTTGGGAGTTGAGGGGAGAGTTGTCCTTGTGCACACTGGTCTGCGTTCTGTTGGAGATGTGGATGCCAAAAACTATGTGAACGACTGGCGGGATGCAGTTACTGACGATGGGTTGCTCTTGATTCCAACGTTCACTGGGAAACCCACCGACTTGCCAGAGCGACCTCCGACTTTTGATGTTTCGACTTCAAAGCCGGTGAATATTGGCATTGTTCCGGTTATTGCAAGCCAAATGGAAGGAGGCTTCAGGTCGGTCCATGCAACGCACTCGGTGAAGGGCTTCGGGAATTCGGCAGCTGACTTCTTGAACGATCACTTTGACAGCTATACGCCGTGTGATGAACACAGTCCGTTTCGGAAGTTAGCGGAGCATGAGGGACTGATTGCGCTGGTTGGATGCACCCACACCTCGAATACGACAATTCATGCCGCTGAGGAGCAAGCAAACGTGCCTTATCATCTGATTCCGGGTGAAGGGACGAGCATTGTTATTGATCGTGAAGGAAACCGGCTGGAGCAACGCACACGGTTCCACTCTTGGGCCACGGAGCGCGACTTTATGCGAATCGACAAGGACCTTGGCGCACTGGGAATTCAGACGTACCACAGCCTTGGGGATGCGATCGTGCGGTTGATTGACGCGAAGTTGATGATGGACTGGCTCGTTCAGAGACTGCGGGCGTACCCATATTTGCTCTGCAAACCAAAAGGAAGGGGTAGTTAGCTGGTCGGGGCGACACGATTCGAACGTGCGACCTTTTCCACCCCATGGAAACGCGCTACCAAACTGCGCCACGCCCCGAACGGAAACAAAATGATACCCCGAGCGAGACGCTCGGGGTATCGGGTGCAACCTTAGCCGCGTGATGGGGTTGAGATCACTGGCGTTCGGCCAGTGGTGTTGAAGTACTTGAACACGTTGTCCGTCGTTGGCATTGATCGGCCGCGGAGGTTGCGTGCGTCCAACCCTTCGGCTCGGAGCATCGCGTTGGTTCGGTTCTTCAGCAAGGTTGGTCGAAGAGCTTCGATCGCGGCCCGCTGGGTGCGGTAGGCGTCGTTGCCTGGGTCCTTCGTTTGCGCGTTGACCACGGCGGTGTAGGTCTTTGCCAGTTCACCGTCTTTTGCGGCGAGCGCAGCGGCGAAGGCGTAGAAGCCAGCTGCGTAGTTGGGGCTCGCCTTGGTTGCGGCCTCGGTGAACTTCACGGCATCATCGAATTTTTTCTGATATAGCGAAGCGATTCCGATTCCGGCGAGAGCTTGACCCGAGCTTGGTCGGCACTCAAGAGCGGTGGCATACATCGCTTTGGCGAACTCGAACTGATAGTCCTTGTCTGCTGCGGCGAGGTTTGGAGTGAGTGCCAGTGAGATCGCCTCATTGCCCTGCTCGATGTACATGTCGTGGTCGGCCGCGTCGGCTTTGATTGCCTTTTCGAAGTTAGATCGTCCCTTGTTGATCTGGTTTTGCTTGTTGGCAAGAGCAGCCGCGAAGTAGAACGCTTCACTTCGGACTTCAGTATCTCGAAGGAGAGACGTTGCAGCGTCTCCCAGAGCTTTGGTTCGGTCTCGCTTGATCGCGATGTAGGCTTGAGCGGTCTTCACGCCGAGCGAATCAGGCGAGTTCAAGATTGCTTCCTTGATCGCATCATCGGAACCGGTGTCATCACCAAGTTCTGCTTGGTTGATCGCAAGCAGAGCGAAGGAGTACGCATCGTACTCACCGAACTTCTTCAGGTTCTTGAGAAGCGCATCAGCTTGCTGTACTCGGCTGAGCATCAGGTAGCTGAATGCAAGTCGGTTGACCAAGTCGGTCCGCTTGTACTGATTCGGAATTTCCTTTTCGAGGACATCGACGACCAAGCTGTACCGGCGCGCCTTGATGGCTGCGTCGAGGAACTCGACTGAGGTTGCGTCTCGCTTCATTCCCTCAAGGTCTTCGTCTCGGATTGCGGATCGCATCTTTGCTGCGCTCATGAGCGACTTCTTGATGGTATCGACCACTTCGCGGCGGTCTGAAGTTGCCTTTGAGGTTGCGGAGAATGCTCGTTGAACGTTGAGAGAGATCAGAAGCTCGCGAGCATCTCGATTCTTCTTGTCGACTTCCAGGACGTCTTCGGCGTATTTCTGTGCCTTGTCGTAAGCGCCTTTCGCGAACTGAGCACGGCCGAGGAGGAGGCGTGCGCCTTTTGAGTCTTTGTCGGCTTTGAGCGCGATTCGACCTTCGGTGATTGCCTCATCGAACTTACTTTCGGCAATAAAGGCATTACCCTTTGCGACGTGGGCATCTGCACCGAGCGACACACCGTTGTCCACATTGACCGTGAAGACTTTCTCGGCGTTTTCGCCTTCGGAGGTGAAGCCCTTAAACCGGAGCTTAATTGGACCATCTTCTTCGGCAAGCGAGTCGAGTTTGAACTCGTATGGCGTTGATCCGTCGGTTTCTCGGAGGTCGTCGCCGACGTAGAGTTCAATCGCTTGGATCGGATTCGTTGTGACTGGTTTGACTACAAATGTGACTTCGCCAGTTACGGATTCGCCACCTTTGACAGCCACCTGATTCTTGCCTTGCTGCAAGAATACGTCGATGGAAAATTTGGACTTAGCCGCTCCTCCTTGGAGGGCTAAAAATGCAGTGAGAAGTGGAAGTACGCTCATTCGTCCGACCTACAGACGGTAAGTATGACGAATCTATGCCCCTTTCGTATCTGTTTCGGTGTGATTCTCCGATGTGTTTAGTCTTCTAGCCAGTTCCTGAACGGCAACTCAAACGAGAGATCGTTAAGGATTCGGTGTCGGTGCCAATGCATGATGACTCTCGGCACCCAGCCAAACAGGTTGAAAACATCCCGGAACAGATCAACGGTGGCGGCGGTGATTTCGCCCACTTTACGCCGGCACATGAGTGATGCTAGGTCGTAAACCAAGTAGAAGAGCACTCCGGCGTTCCAGAGGATGGCTTGTTGACTTTGGATACTCGTCAGACCTTCTTCGATCATCACGAACGAGATAACGGTACTACTGGCAATGAGAGCGAGCACGTAGCCACCAACGTAGCTAAAGTCGCGGCCGCAGAACATTGCATACAGGACAAAGCAGCCAATTCCGACAAGGATCGACCAAACGGGAAAGCTTGCAAAGCTCATCGCTCGAGTAGCGAGTGCCGTGGATACAATGGCAATAACTGCTTGGATTGGAGCAGTCGAAACTTCCCAGGACCTGCCACGACCAGCTGTGCGAACTAGGCTCAAGGCGGCAAGGGTAACAGCCCACGCAGGAATGAGTCGCACGTCTATGGCATAGCCTTTAGGGATTACATAGGCGAGTACAGCGATGAGGAGCACCCATAGGGTGAATCGGTAGAGGGTTTGACGGATAAAGCGCAGGCGAGCGGCGTAGGGCTCCTGGGTTACATTTCCCGGCATCGCTTCCGGCTCTGGCACGTAGTTGGGGACGTACATTTAGAAAACCCAATTCAGCGACCAAGTCGCGAGGTCACCTCGGACCAATCCCATCTGCAGGAAGGCCTGCTTTCCTAACAAACGCAGTTCGGTCAAGGCTCCGAAGTTCCAATTGAAGGTGTCGAATTCGCCGTAGGCTCTCCATTGGGAGTTCAGCATTTTTGAGTAGGAACCGAAAAAGCCTCGGTAGCGAGTATCGCCTAGCCCGACTGTTAGGTAGGCATCTTCGGGGAGCTCCTTTGTCCCGACAACGAAGAACGACCTGCTGAGACGGGAATCCTCGACCGGATTATCGTCGCCATTTGCGGCTGGGCGGTCGGTGACGTTGTGGCAACCGATTGAGAACGTCCAGTTGTTGGTCTTGGATTCTGGAAGGCGAAGCTGATACTGGAGATGCTGGACGCTATCGTTTGCGGGACTGACGATCATGTGGGTGATCGCGATCCGGGAGCCGAGCGAGTCGAGCGAGAAGATGCCTTGCAGTGTGCCGTCGCTCTTTTCCTGGTTTGAGGCAAACGAGGTGTTGACCCAGCGGAAGCTTCGATCAAAGCTCCGTGAGGATGCACCCAAAACGAGTTGCTTGGTACTGAGCACGTAGCCAATTGGCGTTGAAAGCGACAGCGCTCCGGCGAGACCTAACTCTCCAGTTCGCTTCACTGGGAAACCATTTCCGCTCAGACCCGCCATATCTCGGAACTGCGGATAAGTCCGGGGTCCTCCGATGGACTGCGCATTCACTACCGCGGAGGCAAGAATGAGAAATACCGCTGTGGCGAAGCGCATAGACACTATTATCTCGTAAAATTCAGGGATCGACCGCGTTGCCCCTTCCGAATCGTTTAACGAATCGCTCGCGCGGGTCGTTGCCAATCTATTTCTACTGGCAACTCTGTTCCCTTATTTATCACCGTTGCCACTGGATACCGACGTCCAGATGATCAGTTTTCTGTTCGGGCTGGTGTTTCTCGGGGTGTATTGGTTCGCGCTTCGAAAGCCGATCAAGTTAGACCGAAGTGATTGGTTACTCGTTCTAGCTGGGACGGTCTACCTGCTTTATGTGAACCCATCACAGTGGTCTGAGTTTGGGACTGTGGTGCGGAAGACTTCGGCGTTGCTTCTGGGCTGTTCGGCGTTTCTTGCCGCCAGGCGCGCGGCACCCTATTTCTCGCTAAAGATCGTGTGCGGAGCTGCAGTCACTCACCTACTCGCGGCGATCTGGCAATCGGTTTCTCCCGATACCCATCTGGCGGTGTTCAAGAGCCTGATGGGCGAGATTCGGACCAGTACAGATCGAGGCGTGGGAGGGGCAAATAACGAGCCCAGTTTTCTTGCGAACATTGCGATTCTCTTCCCTATTCTCGCTTGGATGTTGAGCATCAATGTCGCGCCGGCGGTGAGGAGGCAAGCTCTCGTTATCTGCGGAGTGTGCTCGGTGGGAATGCTTGTCTTATCTCAGGCTGGAACAGGGTTCTTCTACGGGCTGATGGTCTTGGTGGCGTTCGGGCTCTCGCGCGGTGCGCGGAGTGCGGCAATAACGGTGGTCCTGGTTACATTGACGATCGTTGGAGTTTCCAACTTCGCTTCGAGTCTTCCTGAATCACGAGCAACCGAGCTAATGGCGGCGGCGGCGAAGGATCCTAAGCTGATCATTGAGGACCCGTCCGCAAGCATGCGGTTGGTGGGACACTACTTAGCCGGGCCTTCCCTTCTTGAGCGGCCCTTTGGGACAGGAGAGACCACGCTGGACTCGACGTACTTCTGGTTCCTATGGAACCGCTACAACATCGAATCTTGGTATGAGATTGAGGTTTCTCGACTATCCGGGCAGTACTACGCGCTTGGATATGGGCTTACGGACGTCGGGGCAAATACGTTGCGCATGGGTTGGGTATTCCCTCTCATTCTGCTGACTTGGCTATCTCGGTATCGCGGGACCAAGTACTCCCCAACAGTGATCGCGTATGTTTCGCTCGGGGTGCTGAGCTCGATACCGCTAGTGTTTCCGGCTTACTGGCTGTTGCTTGGGGTTTTGCGAAGTGAGCGAAGCCGAGAGAGCATCGGCCTGGCAACGACTTCGAACTCCTGAAGACCGCTCAGCTTGGCGTAAAGACCGAAACCGATCGCGCTGAGGAAGAGCCCCAGAATGGGACTGATTAGGGTCTGCATCGGTACAAGCTGGCTGCTAAGGAAGCTAAGCCCAAATGAGATCAAAAAGCCTCCGAGGAGCTTGGTGCCAAACCGAATGTTATCGGACATGGAAAAGAAGGCTCGATGAGGGTGCACGAAGAGAGCGAAGATCGCAACGAAGTAGATCAACCACGCCAAGCCGTTGGCGAGGCCAATTCCGGATTCCCCATAGCGACTCAAACCCGCGAATCCTACTGCATAAACCAACACGCCGAGCAGACCTGTCTTTGCAGCGGTAGAGAGCCGGCCATCGGCGGCAAGTAGCCGCACCAGAAGCATGCTGCAGATCATGAAAAACGCACCAGGGATGGTGCACTTCATGAGATCGGAAAGCTGGGCGGTGCTTTGGGGTGTAAACCGTCCGCGTTCGAAGAGAAGTTGGATGATGGGAGTGCGCAGAGCTACGAGCCATCCAGTTATTAGGGCGAGCACTGTCATGGCGACTCGGAGATAGCGCAGAGAGCGGGTGATGAATTCCTCGGGCTTTCCGTCGCGGCTCAGCTCTGACAGTGCAGGAATCGCAACTCCGAAGGGACCTAGTGCGATAATCACGCCCAAAGTGGATACCAGTCTGGCGGACATCCCGAGGATCGAGACGACACCTTCGCCTGCCGCCGGTCCGAGTATCGAATCTACAACTGGAAACGCATAAAGCGAGCTGACTGCGAGCAGCATGGTAGGGACTTGCTTGAGGGTTGACTTTGCGTATTCGAAATCGGGTTTGTCGCGGACTTCACTGATCTGATCGCTCAGTCGCTTTGGCCACATGACTAGGTAGCCGAGGAGGGTCGCAAGTGCCAAGGCAACTCCACCGTATTCACCACCAAAGGTGAGACAAGCCAGCGCGGTAAGGATGTAAGAAGGCAGGTATGCCAATACAGGAAACTGGAATTTGCCTGTCGCATTGTAGAGCGCGTCGGAGAGAGCGGTTAAGCAAAACACCCCTGCAGTTGCCCATGCGATCGCTCCGCTTAGCTTCGCCTCACGTGCGTACGATCCGAACTGCTCCCAATATTGGCCTCCCAGCGAGGGAACCGACAGTCCGATCATCAGGAAGCCAACGGAGACGCATAAGAGGGAGAGGAGAAAGCCTGAGAGAAGGGACTTCCGGTTTTCCTTTTCCAGGCAGTTTCGGACCAAAGACGGCACGACGGCATAGGTGAAGCAGGCACCAATGAGGTTACTGACGGCCAGGGGGATATTCGTCGCGGCGAAGTAGGCATCCAGTCGGACACCGGTACCAAACTTTTTGGCGATGAGCAGTTGGTTTGTGAAGGAGATTAAGTAAACGAGCATCGAGCTCGCCATAACCACTATCGACGAACGTCGAACGCTCATTTCCTTCGTTTATCGAGACTTGAAGCGACCATGAGTGAGACGCCGAGACCAAGAACGATTGCAAGCAAAACAGGGACCCGGAAGCTTTTATTGACCGGGATGCGCTCAATGTAGGGGTAGTCGAGAACGTTCCACCGGACTCGGCCGACTTCGGAATCAACTCGGGCTTGCTCATACTGGGCTCGCAGGGTGGCGAGGACAGATCGAAGCGTCATCACTTCCGAGACTTTTCTGGACAATTCAAGTGCCTCGTCAGGTGCGATTGCGGCTAGTCCTCTGGCTGTTTGAACTTGATACTCGAGAAGCACTTGCTTTGCTTGGAGCTCGGCAAGCTTGGGGTCAAGGCCCTGATTGATGGTCTTGAGATACTTTTCGACGATTTCTCGGAAGGAGTCTCGTGCGGCATTTAGGACACGGCGAGCTTGGACGACTTCTGGGTACTCGTCGGTGTACTTCTTGCGAAGGACGGCAAGTTCATTTTCGAGAATACTGATCTTAGCGATCCACTCCTTGCCTCCAGGGACATCCGCGGGGACCAGATTGTTCTTCGCAGAGGCGTTGAGCTGCTCTCGCAGCTTCTCGCTTTGGATTTTCGTGGATCCTAGTTCGAATTCGAGCGACTGGAGTCGTTCTAGGTATGCGCCGGTTGATTTGGGATTCTGAGGGTCGCTCAGAGTCTTCATCTTCTTTTGAAACGCGAGCAAGCTTGCCTCCGCTTTTTCGACTTCGGCACTTTTGCTATCGACCGCAGTTTTGAGGGTTGCGGCCTGTCGCTTCCCAGTTGTGAAGCTGAGCGACTCGTCGAGCTCGCTCAACTTTTCTATGGCGAAGTGGAGGACTTCCGTGACTTGGTCCTTGTTGGTATCCGTGTATTCGATAATGAGCTGGTTTGTTTGGCTCTCGTCGGTTGCTTTGAAACTGGCGTCAAACTTCTTCCAGTCCAGGTTGAACTTCTTGATGATTGCTTCGGTCTCGCGCTTGGAAAGTACGACACCCTTTATCGTGCGTAATGGAGTTGCAACGGTTTGGCTCAGTACAGCGAGCTGCGAAGTGCCCCGGGCGGCGTCGGGCGATACAACCAGGAGAGTCGTGACTCCCTTCCATTTGGGAGCAGAGAGAACGACGAAGGCAACAGCGGCGAGGGCAAAAGCGACCGTGAAGCCGACGACGAGCTTCCAATACTTACTTAGAAGTTGGCGCAAATCTGCAGGTTCAGAACCGATTTTAGCGTTACTCTTCTGCTCCATATCGTGTACCTAAACCAGGTTAAAGGAAAGATACCCCAGCATAGGTAAACTTGCGGGGTGAGCCTATCTGGAAAGCGCATTTTGATTACTGGTGCAACAGGATTTCTTGGCACCCACTTACGTGAAGCTCTTAGCGATCAAGGACATACATTTACCGGACTAGGATCGCAAGACTACGAACTCACAAATCAGCTTGCGGTTGAGAAGATGTTCGAGGAGCACAACCCCGAGGTGCTCTTCCACTTTGCAGGTTATAGCGGCGGAATTAAGACCAACAAAGAGCGACCGGCTGAATTTTTCCAGCGCAACATTCTGATGAACACGCTGACGCTCGATGCGGCGCATCGTCATGGCGTCGAAAAGATGGTTTGCGTTATGGGTGGTTGCTCGTATCCGGCAACTGCGCCGAGCCCGATAAAAGAAGAAGAGATGTGGAACGGCTTCCCTCAGTTTGAGAGCGCGCCCTATTCCACGGCGAAGAAGATGCTTTTGATCGCGTCTGAGTCGTACCGGCGGCAGTACGGATTCAACAGCATTGTCATGATCCCAGGGAACGTCTACGGTCCTTACGACAATTACAATTTGAACGACTCGCACGTCATTCCTGCGCTGATTCGCAAGATTTACGAGGCGAAACTCAACAACACTCCCGAGCTTCGAATGTGGGGCACCGGCAAGCCAACTCGTGACTTCATCTACGCGCGGGACGCGGTTGACGGAGTCGTGAAGGCGGCTGAGATTTACGACTCCAGCGAGCCAATCAATATCTCGACGGGTGGCACAGTTTCGATCCGCGAACTTGTCGAAACCACGGTTGAGCTCACCGGATTCGCAGGCGAGATTATCTGGGAGACCGATAAGCCAGACGGACAGATGTATAAGGGCTTTGCGGCGGATCGGATGCACGAGCGGCTTGGCTTCCACGCTGAGACCTCACTTCGTGACGGCCTAAACAAGACAATTGACTGGTTCAAAGCGAACTACCCTGACGGTATCCGACTTTAGGTTTCACCATGCGAGTAGCCATCATTGGGGCGACAGGATTTGTTGGTCGTGCGCTGGCCGCACAGTTTGAGAGGGCTGGGCATGACGTTTCGGCGGTCGGTCGGCAAAACTACGAGGCACTGAAGGGTGATTACGACCTCGTTGTCAACTCAAGCAATAACTCCAAGAAGTACATTTCGGATCGTGATCCTGTACTTGATCTTGAGATCAGCGTAGCGAATCAGCTTCGCGTGATCCATGATTACCCAGCAGAAACCCACGTTTTGATTTCGAGCGTTGACGTTTACGAGTCGTTGGACTCGCGTGAATCCACCAGGGAGGATCAGGGGATCAATCCTGAAAACGCTTCCAACTACGGATTACACAAGCACTTTGCTGAGCAGTTGGTGCGACACTACTGTCCGAACTGGTTGATCATCCGACTCGCGGGAATGGTGGGACCGGGTTTGATCAAAAATCCGGTTTTTGATATCCTGAATGACCAGCCACTGCGGATTCATCCGGAGTCGCAGTACCAGTTCATGAACACCGCTGACGTCGCTCGGATTGTCCGCGAACTCGTAGAGCGCGGGCATCGCAAAGACGTGTTCAACCTCTGCGCAGAAGGGCTGGTGTCTCCGTCGCAGATTGCGGAGCTTGCGCGAAAGACCATTAACTTGGAACAACTGGACCCAAATGTGCGACCAAGAATTGTTGACATCTCAACCGAAAAGCTAGCGAAGCTTTTCGATTTGCCTTCCAGCATTGAGACAGTAAAGGCGTTTATCGCCGCCGAACTCAAATGAAGATTCTCATTGTCACCCCGTATTTCTGGCCGGAACAAGTCGGCGCAGGAGTTAGCATGGGTGAGCTTGCTACGTTCCTGCACGATCAGGGTCATTCGGTTCAGGTGATCACGGGGCTCCCAAATTACCCCTCCGGCAAGGTGGCAAGCGAATATGCGGACCAGACCTCAATGGTTGAGGACTGGAACGGGGTCAAAGTTTTTCGCGAGCGTTCGAAATACGCCGGCCGTGAGGATTCGGTGATCACAAAAGGCTTAGCGGCTTTGAGCTTTTACTTCGCGGCAAAGCGAGCCGCCCGGAATGCGGAGCCAACAGAAGTTATCTTCACAATTTCACCGCCACCGTTTGCTCTGCTTGCTAGCTCGAGTATCGGTCGTAAGTGGGGTTCCAAGGTTTACGTCCGGGTGACGGACCTTGGGTGGCTTGCTCTGCGTTCCGTGTCGGGAGTTTCTCAAGTGATTGGCTCGATGTTTAAGCTCATCGAGGTCAGCGCACTCAAACGGGCTCACCGCATTGGTCCGAATTCTCCCGCGTTTCTGAGGCCACTCAAAGAAGTGGGGCTCAAGGTAGAAGAACCAGATGTGATTGCAGACTGGGTTGATGGTCGGGCATTGAGTCCGATCGCGGATGAGGAGTCGCGCAAGGCGGAGTGGGGGCTTGAAGGCAAGTTTCTGGTCATGTACTCGGGCAGTCTTGGCTATAGCTCTGACTTGGCGCCGATGATCCATGCTGCTAAAACTCTCGAGTCCGAAACTCGCACTGCTTTTCTGATCATCGGCGCGGGTCCCAAAGAGGCTGAGTACAAGGCACTCGCTGCTGAGCTTGGTGTTACAAACCTCCAGTTCTTGCCTTTCCAGCCGCGCGAGGTTCTTCGCGAGACACTCGGTTCGGCAGATGTGCATGTTGTCTCGCTGACTCAGGAAGCGGCACACAGTTCGACTCAGGGCAAGAGTCGATCGATTATGGCGACTGGGCGCCCGATGATCGGGATTATGCCGACTGACTGTGCCGAGGCCAAGCTGCTTACCGAGAATAGTGTCGGGTGGGTTATCGACAATCATAACGTCGAAGGTTTGGTCGATCTGATTAGAGTTCTGGGCCAGGATTCTGATCAACTCCGAAGCAGTGGAATCAAAGCTCGTGAGCTCTATGAGCAGAGCTTTGCGCTGGAAACGGGGTGTGCCGCCGTGCTAAAGTCCCTCGGCTATATGGCATGACAAGGTCGCAGGTATTCTAGCTAGGTTGCAATGCGAGTTTTAATTCCCGGTGGAGCGGGCTATATCGGATCAGTTCTTACTGGTCACCTCCTCAATCTTGGCCATCAGGTAACTGTCCTCGACAATCTGTACTTCCAACAAAAGAGTCTCTTCGGATACGCATCAAATCCGAATTTTGACTTCGTTTACGGCGATACACGCGATCGGGCTACCCTTGAGCCTTTGATGGCGAAAAACGACGTCATTATCCACTTGGCGGCAGTTGTAGGAATGCCGGCATGTAAGAAGGACCCTGAGTACTCACAATCGCTTAACTACGGATCAGCAAAGCTTGTTGCAGATTTGGCGAGCAAGGACCAGCGAATCATTTACCCTTGCACCAACAGTGGATATGGAACCCAAAGCGGTGACCTCCATTGCGACGAAAACACTCCCCTTGCTCCGATTTCTTTGTACGGTACGAGTAAGGCGGAAGGTGAGAAGGCAATTCTGGACAGCGGAAAAGGCATGGCATTCCGTCTGGCGACAGTTTTCGGTGCTTCACCTCGAATGAGAATTGACCTTCTGGTTAACGACTTCACTCACAAGGCATATTCGCAGGGCGCGATTGTGATTTACGAGGGACACTTCATGCGCAACTTTGTTGGCATCCAGGATGTTGCTCGGGCGATGATCTTTGCGATGGACAACTTTGAGTCGATGCGCGGCGAAGTTTACAACCTTGGCCTTGACTCTGCGAACATGTCCAAGATCGATCTTTGCAACAAGGTTAAAGAACACGTTCCTCACTTCTATTTCACAGAAGCGACGGTTGGCTCCGACCCTGACAAGCGCAACTATATCGTTTCGAACGAGAAGCTCCGCCAGGCAGGGTTTGAGGCGAGCCAGACAATTGATGACGGCATCCGAGAACTTCTGAAGGTTTACAAGATGTTCGGTCGAAACGAATACGGAAACGTCTAATGGTTATTGCCCGCACGCCAATGCGAATCAGTTTCCTGGGTGGAGGCACTGACTACCCGGACTATTATCGCCGTCACGGCGGGCAAACTTTGGCGACAAGCATCGACAAGTACACCTATGTCACAGTCAAGCGACTTCCGGGATACTTCGATCACAAGATCAAAGTGCACTACTCAGTGCTCGAAAGGTGCGACACTCTTGAAGAGCTGAAACACACTTCGGTTCGAGAGTGTTTGCGCTTCCTTGGCATTGACAAGGAGATCGAGATTCACTACGCAGGCGACCTACCGGCAAGGACCGGTATGGGATCGTCCTCGTCATTCACAGTGTGCTTGCTCCACGCTCTCCACGCGCTTCAGGGGAAATACGTTTCGAATCCGGCGCTGGCCGCGATGGCTGTTGAGCTTGAGCAAAACGTGATGAATGAACGGGTCGGATCTCAGGATCAGTACTCGGCGGCTTTGGGCGGTCTGAGGCACCTTAAATTCAATCGAGATGGGAGTATTGAATACCACCCGGTGATCATGTGTCCAGCCCGGATGAATCTATTGCAGAACAACCTGATGATGTTCTACACGGGGATTCAACGGACGGCTCACGAGGTTCTTGATGAGCAGCTCACGAAGACCAAGTCGGGCTCAATTGACACGGACCTATCGAAACTGGGTGACCTTGTTGATAAAGCAATGCATGTGCTTTCGAGCGATTCATCTTTGGACGAGTTTGGTCAGTTGCTCCATGAAGGCTGGGTTCTCAAACGGGGACTATCTTCGGCCATTGCAAACGACGAGATCGGTGAGTGGTACGACCGGGCTCTGAAGGCAGGTGCGATCGGTGGGAAATTGCTCGGGGCAGGCGGAGGCGGTTGCTTGTTGTTCTACGTTCCCCAGGAAAAGCAGCCCGCTGTGGCGGAGGCTCTGTCCGAACTCAGTCAGATTGATTTCGCCTTTGACTTCGTCGGATCACAGATCGTCTACGCTAGGTGAAACTGAATCAATGAAAACTCTGACTGACGTCACTGCGTTTGTTTTGGTTGGTGGTCTAGGGACGCGACTGCGCGCGGTCATCGGGGAGGAAACGCCTAAGCCGCTCGCGAAGATCGGTGATCAGCCGTTTTTGAGGCTGCTGCTTGAGTGGTTGGGACAGCAAGGCATACGCAAAGTTGTGCTTGGTACGGGGCACCTTGCAACCGAATTCGCGACGCTACTCACCAGCTATTGTCCGGCGGGAATGACGGTTTCGTTTTCACTTGAGCTGGAGCCGCTTGGTACCGGAGGAGCCATCCGCAACGGGCTTCCTTTGTTGAGTTCGGACCCGGTCCTGGTTTTGAACGGCGACTCGATCGCAAACATCGATTTGAATAGGATGCTTGATGAGCACCTATCGAAGGGTGCATTGGTTACTGTCGGCGTGGTGCAGGTTCCCGATTCAAGTCGCTTTGGGACAGTCAGAGTTACGGATCAAGGTGTGCTTAGCGAGTTCTTGGAAAAAACGGGGGATGCTCAGCCCGCGCTCATCAATGCGGGCATGTACTTAATCTCGGGTGAGGCACTTTCGCTTCTGCCCGAAGGTCGGTCGTCACTGGAGAAAGACTTCTTAGAGCCTAAGGCAGCGGAGGGAATCGTAAGAGGATTTGTTGCTGATTCCGACTTCATCGACATCGGCACTCCTGAGTCGTATGCTCAAGCAGAGGCGTTTTTTGCGAGGTTCTTGAAGTGAGCCGGTTTGTTCTGGCAGACAGGGACGGCACTCTGATCGTTGAGAAGCACTATCTGCACAACCCGGACGAGGTAGAGCTAATTCCCGGAACCGGTTTGGCGATCAATTGGCTGAACACAAACGGCTGGGAAGTGATTTGCGTTTCCAACCAAGCCGGGGTTGGGCGAGGCTACTTCGAGGCAAGCGCAGTCGTGGCGGTCAACGACCGAGTCGAGAGTTTGCTGAATGCAGATGGGGCGAAGGTCCTCGACTACTACTTCTGCCCGGACCATCCAGATGCCGACTCAACACATCGAAAGCCTGCTCCAGGCATGGCTTTGGATGCGGCTCAGAAGCATGGATTTGACCTGAAAAGTGTGGTTGTCGTCGGTGATAAGCCCTGTGATATTGATCTGGGCAAGAATATCGGGGCAACTACGGTTCTGGTTCGCACGGGATACGGGGCAAAACACGAAGCTGCAGGGGATTGTGAGCCCGACTATGTGATCGACAGCTTCGCTGACCTCCCTGCCATAATAACCAGACTAGGGTGAAACAATGAGGGATTGGCAACAGGTAGCAAAGGAGCATTTGGAAGAGAGCATTCGCGTCAAGCAAGCGACGATTGCATCTTGTATCCCGGCACTCATGGAAGCCGTTGATCTCGTTGTTGAGGCGTTCCAAAACGGCAACAAACTGCTGATCTGTGGAAACGGCGGTAGTGCGGCTGACTCGCAGCACCTGGCGGCCGAGTTCATTTCAACTCTTTCGCAAGCGTTCCACCGCAAGGCGCTTCCGGCGATCGCCTTGACCACTGACAGTTCGACTCTTACTGCAAGAGCGAATGATTACGGATTCGACGAAGTCTTCTCCCGACAGGTTGAGGCGTTTGGTAAGCCAGGCGATATCTTGATTTCGATCTCCACCAGCGGGGGTTCGAAAAACTGTGTCGCGGCGATCAAGGCTGCCAAGGAACTTGGGGTTCTGAACATTGTTCTGGTGGGAGGCACTGGCGGAGTTATGGCGGATCTTGCCGACGTCGCGCTTATCGTCCCGAGTTCGAAGACCATGCACGTCCAAGAGTCTCATCTTGCGCTGTATCACATCCTTTGTTACGTTGTTGAGCGGAAGCTCAACCCAGAGATGGCAGCGAAAGAACTAGCAGACTCGAAATGAAACGACTGATTGACTTGGTCGGCGCCCTGGTTGCGCTAGCAATCTTTGGCATTCCGATGCTGGTCGTTGCCTTACTGATCAAGATCCTCGATCCTGGTCCGGTGTTTTTCCGCCAGGCTAGGCTAGGAAAAGATGGAGCTGCTTTTCGCATTTTCAAGTTCCGTTCGATGAAGGTGAACGCTCCGGATATCCGCAACGAGGACGGTTCCGCTTTTAGCGGTGACAATGATCCACGTGTCACCCCGATTGGCAGATTTATCAGAAAGACCAGCATTGATGAGCTTCCCCAATTCCTCAATGTGCTGTTCGGTGAGATGAGTCTGGTAGGACCAAGACCGGACCAGGTAGACCAGATCCAGTACTACACCGACGAGGAAAAGCAAAAGCTGCTCGTCAAGCCCGGAATCACCGGGCTTGCCCAGATCAGTGGGCGCAACTCAATTAGCTGGGACCAAAGGAAGAAACTCGACGTTGAATACGCGCAAAATCACTCGATTTTTGGCGATTTGTTGATATTGGCACGAACGATCCCATATGTTGTATTGAGAAAGGACGTCAACGCGGAGGTGCCCAAGAAATGAGCTGGAAAGAACGAATCATCAATGGCTCATCTCCGCGTTTCCGAAATCATCCTGGGGTGGCTGCGGAAGCAGCGAAGCGTTTCGCGGAGAAGAACCTAACGGCAACAGATCATGTGGTTGCGGGAAGTACTGGCGGCGCCGTCGTCGTCAAGCTGGCTTTCGACACTGAGCACCTTGGGGTGGCTTGCGGTCGAATCGGGGCGATCGGGGCTACGAATGACCTTGATGCGCTAAACGTTTCTCAATTGGCGCTCGAACTGGCACAGAAGCTTGAGATTGCTCATCTTTCGGTCCGATGCGACGGCACAGATGAGCTGTTGATCAATGCTCTTCAGGCATGCGGATTTGAGCAAGTTGATGCCATTTTGACCTTCACTCGGTCACTTCACAACTACGAGCCAGTCGACAGTGAGGATCAGATCAGGCTGGCACGATTTGAAGACGCGGAGGCAGTTGGTGAGATTGCCCGTACAGCTTTTAAGGTGGATCGGTTCCATGCTGATCCGATGATTGATCCCAAAAGGGCCGATGAGTTGCACTATCAATGGGGCAAAAACTCGGTGCTCGGAATTGCGGCAGATGCTGTGATCGTCGCGGTTGATGACCACGATCAGCCGATTGGATTTGTGACCTGCAAGCTGAACCATGGCACCTTTGAAACCCTTGGCCGGTTTATCGGAACCATTGTGCTTGTTGCGACTTCGGACGCGGCGCGAGGCAACGGATTTGGGCGAAGAATGACGGCCCAGGCGCTGAACTGGTTCCTCCAGAGCGGGTGCGATATTGTCGAGGTCGGAACTCAAGCGACCAACAAGCCAGCGGCCGGACTGTATGAGGCTTCGGGCTTCCAGGTCTCGGATCACTCCGTTTCATTACGAAAATGGTTAGGAACCGCCACATCAGTCGTGGAGACTGAGACCGAATCTGCCAAAATCCTTTTATAAGGACCCCGCATTAATGCCAGCAAATACATTTACCGTTCGAGACGAGTTCATTCCGTTTTCCCCTCCGCTGATTGAAGCTGACGATATTGCAGGAGTAGTAGACACCCTCAGCACCGACTGGATCACGACGGGTCCGAAGACCCGCCGCTTCCAAGAGGTGTTCTGCGAGACCTATGGGTCGCCGGCAGCACTCGCCGTGAATTCCTGTACCGCAGGTCTGCACGTTGCTCTGGTCGTCCTGGGAATTGGACCAGGCGACGAAGTGATTACGGTTTCACACACATTCTGTGCGACCGCCAACGTAATTGAGCATGTCGGCGCAAAGCCTGTCCTGGTCGATATCGAACCAGAGACGATGAACATGGACCCTGCCGCTTTTGAAGCGGCGATCACGCCTCGGACCAAGGCGGTCATCCCAGTTCACTACGCTGGTCACGCTGCCGAGATGGACACGATCAACGCCATCGCGAAGAAGCACGGTATCCACGTGATTGAGGATGCGGCGCACCCGATTTCGGGCAAGTACAAAGGCGCGTTCGTCGGATCCTCAGAGAATCCAACTTCGTTTAGCTTCTACGCAACGAAGAACCTCACTACCGCAGAAGGTGGCATGCTCACGGGCACGCCAGAATTCATCGAAAAGGCTCGCGTGGTGCACCTTCATGGCATGAGCAAGGACGCCCTCAAGCGTTACGAGAAGGGTGGCTCTTGGAAGTATGAAGTTGTTCTGCCTGGCTTCAAGTACAACATGACCGACCTACAGGCCGCTCTAGGATTGTCTCAGCTTGCAAAGCTTGATCGCTTCCAGGCGCGTCGACGTGAGGTCGTCCAGCAGTACAGCAAGGCCCTTGGCGGTCATCCAGCTTTCACGGTGCCCGTCGAGCGCCCAGAAGTCGAGTCATCGTGGCACCTTTATGTGCTTCGGCTCAACCTTGATCAGCTCACGATCGATCGAGATCAGTTCATTGACGAGTTGAAGGAACGAAACATCGGCACTTCGGTGCACTACATTTCAGTTCACCTGCACCCGTTCTATGCGCAGAAGTACAATTTCGCACCTGACTCGTTGCCAGTGACCTGGGATACATACAACCGAATCATCAGTCTTCCGCTCAACGTTCGGATTTCGGACGAGGAAGTTGCATATGTTTGCGATGCGCTTTTTGACATCGCGGCGAAGTACGCTCGATAAATGAGTAAGCCACGCGTTGTGTTGGTGGTTGGCACTCGGCCGGATGCGATTAAGACGCTTCCGGTCGTGATTGCACTGCGCAACGATCCTTCATTCGAGACGATTTTGGTTTCGACGGGGCAGCACCGCGAAATGCTTCAACAGGTGTTTGACACCTTCGGCGTACAGCCGGATCGTGATCTCGAGCTGATGAAGCACGGGCAATCCTTGGGTGAGCTGACCGGCCGCATGTCACTGGCTCTAGATGAGCTCTTTAAGGAGCTCAAGCCACAGTTTGTGTTGGCTCAAGGCGATACGACGACGACATTTGTTGCAGGTCTGTCGGCGTTTTATCACCAGATTCCCTTTGGGCACGTGGAAGCAGGACTTCGAACCCACAACGTGTTCGATCCTTTCCCGGAAGAGTTTAACCGGCAGGCGGTTGGGCTTTTCGCGACCCACCATTACGCGCCTACGGAGCTTTCCGCCTCGAACCTGAGACGCGAGCACGTCTCCGACGAGAAGATTTTCATCACTGGCAACACTGGAATCGACGCGGTGTTGATGGTTGCAGAGCGTGAACCACAGACCTGGTTCCCTGATCATAAGGGTCGGGTCGTGTTAATGACGATGCACCGGCGCGAGAACTGGGGTGAGCCGATGACAGCATGCGCGAAGGCGGCTCGTCAGTTGATTGATGAGCACGAGGATACGCTGTTGGCAGTTCCGATGCATCGAAATCCGATTGTTCGCGAAGTGCTTGAGAAGGAGTTGGGAAATCACCCTCGAATCCACTTGATTGAGCCCCCTGAATATGCCCGGTTCACCAAGTTGATTCAGCGATCCAACTTGATTCTTACGGACTCCGGTGGAGTGCAAGAGGAGGCTCCGTCGTTTGGGATTCCGATTCTCGTGCTACGGAACACGACAGAGCGCCCAGAGGGCGTTGACGCCGGCTGTGCGACGTTGATCGGTACAGACCCGGCGGCGTTGCTAACGCACGGCAGAGAGCTCTTGAATGACCCATCACGCTATGCGGCGATGAGCCAGGTGAAGAGTCCGTACGGCGAAGGCAAAGCCTCTCAACAAATTGTTGAGGCTATTCGAAACTACTTCGCCTGAGTCTTCTTCCAGAGTTCGTGCAGGAGGACACATTGTCCGCCATGGTAGCTATCGTGCTCAACGAGGTGCGCCACGATCCACTTGAACGTTAGGGCACCCCAAGTTCGCTGGAATTCTTGGTTCGGCTCTGGATGACTCAGAATCTGTTCGACAACGGGACCTCTGACCGACTGAAGTTGGTTGAGATACCACGCGAAGGGCTCTGCTGGAGGAGTTGGCCAGCTCACGCTGTCTTGGTCAACCTTGTTGTTGTACTGCAACGCAGGGTTCTCGGGGTCCTGGGGCCGGTTGTTAACGAATTCAGAAATCCAATAGTGGTCACAACCCGCCATATGGAGCATGATGCCGCCAATGCTTGGGCCTCCCTCGAACGGCTGCCATGTCAAGGCTTCTGCGGTTGGCTCACCGAGGTTGTCGAGCCATTCTCGCGTGCCATCTTGCCAGGTGGCGAGGAGGACCCCGATTTCACGTTCCGTGCCCGGGGCTGGGGCCACGTCGTATCTCATTATCGCCGTCTCCGGCTAGATCCGCCGAGAATTCCGCCCATGATGCTTCCGAGCACGCCACGAACGATTTGACGGCCCAATTGACTACCTGCCGCACGCAAGGTTGACTTCACGACCGACTCAAGGACGGAGTCTGTTCTTCTGGCAGGAGCTTCTCTCAGTTCAGGAATCTGCTGCTCAGCCTCAAGTTCAGTTTCTTGGGCCCGTCGGGACAGCTCTTCGTAGGCACTATCTCGGTCAATGCTCTGCGAATAGCGGCCGTGAAGGAATGCTCCGGCGATTACTCGGTCGCGCTCTGCATCGTCGATTGCTCCCAGGTGGCTGAGTGGGGGCTTGATGAAGACGCGCTCGACCACGTTTGGCGTTCCGTCTGCGGCCAGGGTACTCACGAGTGCCTCGCCGATTCCGAGTTCCGTGATGACTTCACCGGTGTCGAAGTCAGGGTTCTGGCGGAACGTTTCGGCGGCGGTGCGCACGGCCTTTTGATCACGAGGCGTGAACGCCCGAAGGGCGTGCTGGAATCGGTTACTGAGCTGGCTCAGGACCGAATCGGGAATGTCGAGAGGGTGCTGGGTGACGAAAAAGATTCCGACTCCCTTGGAACGGATAAGACGTACGACTTGCTCGACTTTAGTGAGAAGCTCGGCCGGTGCATCTGTGAAGAGGAGGTGGGCTTCGTCGAAGAAAAACACAAGCTTCGGCTGGTCGAGATCGCCTGCTTCAGGCAGGTTTTCGAACAGCTCGCTGAGGAGCCAAAGCAGGAACGAAGCGTAGAGCTTCGGCGACAGCATGAGCTTGTCAGCGGCGAGGATGTTGATGACTCCACGACCATCAGGACCACGCTGGATGAGGTCGTTGACGTTGAGGGCCGGTTCGCCGAAGAAGATGTCGCCGCCCTGCTCTTCGAGCACCAACAACTCTCGCTGAATAGCGCCAACGGATGTGGTGGTTACGTTACCGTAGTCACCGCGAATAGCTTCGGTGTTATCCGCCATCCAACTGAGCATTGCCTTGAGATCCTTCAGGTCGAGGAGGAGTAACCCACGGTCATCGGCGAGCTTAAATGCGATGTTGAGAATGCCTTCTTGGGTGTCGTTGAGACCGAGCATTCGGCTGATGAGCAACGGACCCATCTCGCTGATCGTTGCGCGAATTGGAGTTCCCTTTTGACCGAAGACGTCCCAAAAGGCAACTGGGGAAGATTGATAGTTGAGTAGGGCTAACCCCAACTGCTCGGCGCGGGCTTCAATTTTTGCGTTGCCTCCGCCGACTTGCGATAGGCCCGCGAGGTCGCCTTTGACGTCGGCCATGAACACTGGAACGCCCAAGCTGGACAAGCCTTCTGCGATCGATTGGAGGGTGACGGTTTTCCCTGTACCGGTTGCACCGGCGATTAGTCCGTGCCGATTACAGAACTTTGGAAGGATGAAAGATTCTGCCTGCTTCTTATCCGAGGTCTTTCCAACGAGGATGCCGGGAATGTTCGCCACTACGGCAGTTTACTGGATTAGTGGCTGTTTGGTCGGGATGGCGGGATTCGAACCCACGACCTCGTCGTCCCGAACGACGCGCTCTACCAAGCTGAGCCACATCCCGGAAAGGCTGGAGCCTCAGACGGGAATCGAACCCGTGACCTCTTCATTACCAATGAAGTGCTCTACCGCTGAGCTACTGAGGCGTGAGGTCAGAGAGTATACCCGTGATATCCGTTCTCATATACAATAGCTAAATGTTGACTTCATTCATTGCAGGATTCATCCTGGGCCAAGACCCAAAGCCACCTACAAAACAGCTTTGGTTCATGTTCTTTTTGAAGGGTGATGGTCCTCGACCAGCAGATCCCAAAGAACTTACGAAGATGCAGGAAGGGCACATCAAGAATCTCCAAACGCAAGGTCAGGCGGGACATCTTCTCGCAGCAGGACCGTTGACTGACCCAACCCAACAGCGACGAGGCATCACTGTCGCTTTGGCCAGCGAGCGACCGGACGTTGACGCCTTGTTCACGACTGATCCCTTTGTGAAGAGCAAGATCATGTATGTGACGGCGGCCAGATGGGAGGCTGAGTTTGGTGGATTCCGCGCTGATTACGACAAGGAAAACATGGATGAGTATGAGTTGCTGATTACGACCCAAAACTTGCTGCGCCGGACGCGTACATCGCTAAGAAACTTTGCCGTAGGAGGCAGAACCACTTACTCAGTCTCAGAAAAGTATCCGTTCTCAGGCGAAGTCTGGATTTCTAGAAAGTCCGATCACGAGAAGCTCGTTGCCGCCATGGGCGACGTAGCGGCTCCTCGTGAAATCATTCCGTTATGGATGGCGAAAGGACTGCTTAAACCAGCGGGTTAATCTCGCTTGCGGCTTTGTCTCCGGCAACGAGCCCTGGGAACCAGGTTGCCAAATCGTTCTCACGCTGGGGAGAGTCTGGTGCGCTGATCACAGCTCCTTCCTCGAAGTAGATGATGGTCATCACTTCGCGGGTGGTTGTGTTGGAGGCATTACCCGGGGCGCCGTGGATGCACCAGCCGTTATGGAACGTTGCGTCACCCGCTTTCATGTCGCCCGCCGAGACGACTGGGAAGCCATTATCACGGATCTGATTTTCGAGTTGGGCATCGCTATCGTCCGAGATATTGAGGGGTCCTAGATACCCGAGGGATTGGGAGCCGCTGGCGAAGTTCAGAGTCCCCATTTCTTGGGTTGCGTCTACGAGGGGCATCCACAGCGTGACGCATTTGACGCCGTCGAGAGGCCAATACTGCTGGTCCTGGTGCCAAGGAGTGGGGCCACCGAGTGGCTCTTTGTAGAGGGCTTGGTCGTGATAGATTCGCACTCGCTCGACTCCCATAAGTTTTGCGGCAACGCCGGCGAATCGCTTCGCTAATGTAAATTTGCGGACATCTTCATCCATCAACCATAGGTTCATATGTTGTATGAAAGCCTTGCCATAGGTGTCCCTTTCCTCGATTGGCTTGTAGTTTTTGGCATGTTCAGTGGTCAGGTTCGTGATTGGTGTTCGGTAGGCGGCGACTTCGTCTTCGGAAGCGAGACCTCGAACGAGAGCCCACCCATTTTGTTGGTACTGCTGCACGAGAACGGGGTCAAGGTTGTACTCACCTGACAGGTCGGGAAGCGGATTAGAATTCATCTTCACTAGTGTTTCGCACGGATATGGACTCAGTCCATTGCTATAATGGTATCAATCATGTCTGAAATGGGAAGTTTGGAACGGCACCATCGTCTTGTGACCTCACCGGTTCAAACCCCAATCGGGTCGCTCTTGCTCGGGGGGCTTTGGCTATTTGGGCACGGTGTGAATCAGACGGGCCGACTTCGAAGCTACGATGGAGCCGCACTTGTTCTGGTCACGCGCGGTCAAGGCGTGTATAAAGATGGATCTCGAAAGAAGCAAACCGTTTCGCAAGGCGATGCCATTCTTGTATTCCCTGGCACTCCTCACTGGTATGGACCCCAGAAGGGTCAGATCTGGGACGAGGTTTACGTAGCGGTTGACGGCCCCATCTTCGATGCGTGGTTCCGAACTGGACTGCTCTCCCCGGAGAACCCGATTCGGCACCTGGGAGCGGCAATTGACGACAAGGCGTCTTGGTTGATTCTATGGACCGAACGATTCGTCGTGATGAAGGAGCAGAAGCAGCAGCTCCAGGCATTGGTTGCACTCATGGGCTTCATCTCGGAGATTGCCCTTGGCGAGGGTCTCCGACCTTCGGAGCAAAACACTTGGCTCGGCCGAGCACAGGGACTGTTGTGCCAGGACTTGCGCGGCGAGGTTGACCTTGCTAAGGTTGCACAAGACATGGATATGAGTTATGAGGCATTCCGCAAACGCTTCCTTGCGTATGCGGGGGTTTCCCCGTTGCGCTACCGAAACAGTCGCAAAATCGAGGCTGCCAAGCAGCTCATTCGTTATTCCCCGCAGACATCAAACAAAGAGATTGCTGACGCTCTAGGCTTCAGCGACGAGTTCCATTTCAGCAAGAGATTCCGGCAGATCGCCGGCTTGACTCCGCAAGCGTTTAGACGGAGCTGACAAACTCCCTGAACACCTGCCAATAGTCTTCACCAACCGCGTCAAACAGCGAGACGCCGGCGCCACCTCGCTCTTTAACAATTTGTAGCCCTTGGGCGAATTCGGCTGGGCTTTTGAAGGCTGGCATGTACAGACCAGCACAAATGGGCACAGTTGTCGCCGCGATGTTCTCGAGCATACACTTACTGATCCATTCGACCGGCTCATTGTAGAAGCTGTGGTAGATCATGGGGCAGAAGAGGTCGAGCGACCACTTGTCCCAGTCCTGACGACAGATCTTGCGCGCCATTGACGGTGTGGGGAAGACCGCTGCGGTGATCTGCTTGTTGCAGTCGTGTACAGCCTGCGTGATTTGATCAACCAGAGTTGTTACCGACTGGTAGCGGAAGTGGAGCCAGTCCTGATGGTGGGCAGGATCGGTGATTTCTAAAGGGTCTCTTCCGATCTGCTGTTGGGCAATTTCGCGAACCCGTTCTGAGTAATCGAAGTCGAAGTCAGGCAACTCTTCACTTTGATCCAGTCCGTACTGCTCCCAAAGGCCGATGGGCAGAATCACATCGGGATAGCGGACGTAGTCGAGGTGAACCCCTTGGATTAGGGGATGTGCGGCAAGTTTCTTCGCACGTTGAGTAATGTGGTCACGAACTTCTGGCAGTACGGGCGAAAGCCACCGGTAATAGTGGACGTAGGGTGGGTCCGTTAGCGACGACTTGCCGGATCGGGACACCATGTACCAATCTGGGTGCGCATCCCGAATCTCTGGCTCACGGCAGTTGGTCGTGATCATCCACGAGTGCAGCTCGAGCCCTTGCGCACGAATAATTTCAAACTCTCGGTCATCAATTCCGTCTGCGAGGAATATGCCGGTGATGCCGTTGGAACGCAGAGCGGAATACTTTGCGATGAGGGCTTCGTCGGTTGCCGAGCGATCGATACTTGTCCAGACCCAGAACTTCATGGGCTGATTATGAGCAATCGGAGGGTGACTAGGAGTAAAAGATTAGGGTGAGTTCCCCACAGACCAAGGCAGAGGCTAAAGCTGAGCAAAAAAAGATCGATAAGCTGACAATGAAGAGAGTCTTCGGTCTCTACAATCCGCACAAGGCCGAGACCGCGGTGATGCTGGTCACGGTTGCGATAGGCACCCTTCTTGGACTGGTTTCCCCCTTCTTCGTCAAGATCATTATCGACCAGGGGCTCCAGAAGAAGGATCTCGGCGTCATCACCACTTACTCAGTTCTCACGATCTTGGTTACGTTGCTCGCCGCGGGAGTGACCATGCTTTACGGCTATCAGAGCGTGGTTATCGGACAGAAGATCATGCGCCAGCTGCGTAACGACCTGTTTACCCACTTGCAGGGAATGTCCCTCCGCTTCTTCACCTCGGCACGAACAGGCGACATTCAGACTCGCTTGATCTCCGACGTCGGTGGAGTTCAGAACGTCGTGTCGAACACCTTCGTCGACGCTTTGAGCAATATTGCGATCGTTGTTTCATCGCTGATTACGATGTTCTGGCTCGACTGGCGGCTTACACTGCTCGCCATCTCTCTCATTCCGGTGATCGGCTTCTTTGGAAAGATGGTCGGCGAGATGTCTCGCGACATTCGAAAGGGGGTTCAAGAGAAGACAAGCGACTTAAACTCGATGATGCAGGAGAACTTGTCGGTCAGCGGTGCTCTCTTGGGGAAGACCATCGGACGAGCTGATGTTCTCGCTGACAAGTTTGACGCCGAAAACCAGCAGCTCGCAGGCTGGCAGGTGAAGGCTTCGGTTCTACAGTACGCCTTCTTTGGAATGTTCCGAATTATCACTCAGATCATTCCTGCCCTGATCTTCTGGCTTGCTGGATGGCTCTTGACCCGAGGTGATCAGAACATCTCCGTCGGTCTCCTTGTTGCGTTCTCTGGCCTTCAGACAAGAATGTTCTTCCCTCTCACTGGCCTCATGAGCCTTCAGGCGGAGCTGATCGGTTCGTTTGCGCTGTTCGATCGCATCTTTGAATACTTGGACATGAAACACGATATCCAAGAGAAGACGGGTGCGACGGCGCTTCCCAAGGCTTCTATTGCCGGAAAGGTGACGTTCGAAGGGGTCGGATTCAAGTACGACCAAGAGAGTACGGATTGGACTCTGGAAGGCATCACTTTTGAGGCCGAGGCAGGGCAGTTGATCGCGCTCGTTGGACCGTCTGGCGCGGGAAAGACCACGGTGACCTACATGATCCCACGTTTGTACGATGTGGATGCCGGATCGGTGAAGATCGACGGTGTTGATGTACGAGATATCGCATTAGAAGACCTGAAGGCGGCTGTGGGAATGGTCACGCAGGAAACCTACCTGGTGCACACCACGGTCAAGGAAAACCTACGAATCGCGAAGCCAGATGCCACCGATCAGGAATTGATCGATGCGTGTAAATTGGCCGCGATTCACGATCATATCGACTCACTCGATCAGAAATACGACACAATCGTCGGCGAGCGGGGCTACAAGCTGAGCGGCGGCGAAAAGCAGCGATTGGCGATCGCACGGGCAATCCTGAAGAATCCGCCTATTCTGATTCTTGACGAGGCTACCAGCGCGCTCGACACCACTTCCGAACGCCTAATCCAGAACTCGCTCAACACCCTTATGAAAGGTCGAACGACGTTTGCGATTGCTCACCGCTTGAGCACGATTCTCAGCGCCGACCAGATTCTGGTGATCCAGGATGGACGGATCGTTGAAAGCGGAAAGCACGCTGAGCTCCTTGCGAAGAAGGGACTCTACGAAACCCTTTACACCGAGCAGTTCAACCACGAAAATGAGGGACGGATCGCCGAAGCGTCTGAAGCAGTTGCAACGTCAGATAGAGCATGAAACGCCTTCTTTTTGCTCCGCTTGCCCTCGCGGTAGTCCTGAGTACGGGGTTCGTAACGTCTGGGTTTGCCGGTGCTCAAGGTGAAGAGTATGCCCGCCTTTCATCAGAAGACCTCAAGAACACCCTGACCGGGATGGGCTATGAACTGAAGCAGATTGGGAAGGAACCTGGCAAAGAAAAGTGGGAGTTCTCGGTTAAGACGACGAGCTTCAACATTCCAATTGGCGCAGAGGTTTCCGGCAGCAAGCATTTCATTTGGCTGACGGTGAGCCTTGGGCAGATTTCGGATAAACATGATCCGAAGGAGCTCTTACGGCTAGGAGCAAAGGTTCAACCGACCCAGATTTATCTCTCGTCGAAGGATAACTTAATGATGGCTTTTGCGGTTGACAACCGATCCGTTAGTCCTGCCCTGTTGAAAGTTCGAATCGAGAAGCTCACCCAGGACGTTGAGAATGCTGCCTCCGTTTGGAATAAGGGTTAAACTCGCCCGGTGACTTACTCGAAGATCGTTGAGTCAATTCCTACGGTGGTGCCTTTTATCGCGCCCGAAGAACTTGAGGAGCGTCTTGGAAGTCCGTTTCTGCTGCGGTTGGGAGCAAACGAGAGTCCGTTTGGGAGTTCTAGCTTCGGCGTAAAAGGGGCAAAGGCTGCCCTAGATTCGCTTCAAAACTACGCCGACCCTCGGGCTCTGGAACTGAGGGGTGTGCTCGGCAAAAAACTCTCGGTTCCGATTGAATCCACTGTCCTTGCTGGCGGAATCGATGAGCTGCTTTCCTTGTTCTGCAGATTGTTCTTGAGTCCCGGCGATCACGTTGTTACAACACTCGGCAGCTACCCCACCTTTGACTTCGCGGCGATGGGAACCGGGGCAACCATCATAAAGGTTCCCTACAAGGATCTTCGACCTGATCTTGATTCATTGGCCGAGGCAGCGCAGAATGCAAAGGTTGTCTATCTCGCAAACCCAGATAACCCTTCCGGCTGGTACCACGAGGCAGAGGCGTTAAAGAAGTTTATCGAGGGAATACCGTCCTCTTGTGTACTACTCCTTGACGAAGCCTACATCGAATTCTTGACTACTCAGGTGCCGTTAGCTTTCGATTGTGAATCCCCGAATGTTATCCGGCTCCGAACGTTTAGCAAGATCTTTGGACTAGCCGGGCTAAGGCTGGGTTATGCCGTTGCGCATCCTGATCACATTGAGGCATTGGATAAGATTCGGCTCCACTTTGGAGTGAGTTCCGTGGCGCAGGCCGCGGGAATTCTAGCGGTGCAGCACTTCGGACATACGATTTTGGTGCGTGAACGCAATGCTAAAGCACGTGAACTCTTGTCGCAAATGGGCGTCCGCCGTGGGTTAGCGCCGCTCCCGAGCTGGACAAATTTTGTGACGTTCGATTGTGGCTCGAAGGAAGTAGCAGAGAGTCAATTGGAGCAACTTTTGCAGGCGAGAGTCTTTATCCGCAAGCCCTCCCAGCCTCCGCTGGATCGCTGCATCCGGATTACGGTTGGCACCCCGGAAGAACTTGAGTTACTAGACCAACTATGGGATACCGAGTAGGCGTTCCGCTCCTTTAACATCGCCGTTCAGCAACCTAAGACTCGCGGCACGAAGCCGGTCAGAATCTTGAACTTTTCGGCGATCGTAAAGTTTGAACGCCACTGAGAAATCTGACTTGGAAAACGCAAATGCGGAGTCAATTTTCCGCCGAGCGGCTTGGGTTGCTATCAAATCTCGGATTCCGAATTCCCCGGAAGGTTCGATCTGGGTTCCCTCCCCCCAATCATTCCAAGTTACGACTTGAACGGCATCGGCTCCTGATTCAATTCCCTTAGCCAAAGTGTCCGAATAGGTTTTCCCATCATTGTCCGGCAGATCTCCGTATCCGGCTCCCGCGTTGCCTTGCTTGTAGTAATCCTTGAATCTAGGGAATGCGCTTGCCACTTTGATTCCCCAGTTGGTGGCCCGTGAGGGATAGTCCCAGGTGAACTTCATTCCCTCTGAAGGAACTGGCCAATCGAATGCTCCGCCGGCAGAATCAACTTGCCGGTGTTCGCTGAGGAGAACGGGGGAACCCGCTGCAGTGAGGAATGCATCCCAGTGGGGCTTTTCGAAGAACTGCGGGCCAAACACGAAGGCGACGGGCTTACCTTTTAGCTTGAGCCACGAATCCTTATTGACCCACGGTTGCAACCAGGCGCCATCTGCCTTTGCATAGTCAAGCGCCTTTGTTGGGTCAGCGAGGTGGCCTTTGATCGCATTCTTCACGGTCTGATCCTCATACATCACGCACAGCTTTAGACCCGCTTGTTCAGCGACCTCAAAAAGGAGCTGCGTCCGCTTGTGGATCACGGGATAGTCGTACCAGGGATGAGTTCCGTACCAGTCGGCGATGATTCCGTCAAAACCGGCGAGCTTCATGAGTTGGACTTGGAGTTCGACAACGGCCCGATCTGCTGAATCGTACGCCCCGATCAGCGGTAGAAAGTGTGATGCAACACGCCCTTCAGGCAAAGGGCTGTTCATCTTCCAATGCCAACCATTCTTCTCAAACCAGGGCATCACGTGGGAGAGAAGGAGGGGGCGGTTGAGTGTGATTAATAATCCGGCGAGGATCACGATGAGTTCATTGTGGAACGAAATAACTCAAATCAAGATTTCTTTTGAACGATCTGACCCTGCAAGACCACAAACCAATATGAAAAACCATCGTGTTGTCACCTTGCCGGTTATTAACATTGCCGCTCCTTGTTCTGAGGATTGGAATGCTATGGATGGTGACCAGCGGAGTCGGTTTTGTTTGAAGTGCCAGCATGACGTATTCAGTAGTGAGGAGCTTTCGGCGGGGGAGTTGGATCGGATGTCGGCTTCTGGCGAACGTGTTTGTATGCGACTGACGGTTCATCCGAAGAAGGGAGTCTTGACGAAAGAAGGTTGGCTTCCCCGGATGGTGACCGTTGGGATTGCGGCGGTGGCGCTTTCAGGTTGTTCGCAGGAAGTTGTCGGCGAGACGATGGCGGTTGAGCCGCCGGCTAAGGCAGTTGCTGACAAGCCTACGAGCGATACGAATAGGACGATTGGCAAAGTGGCGATACCGAAACAACACATTACCGGCACGCCTGCGGCGAAGTAGCACCGTCGGTTTGCGACTCAGTCTGGATAGAATGAGTCTGGAATGCTTCGTTTCTTAACTGCTTTTTTGCTCTCGATTAGCTTGTTTGTTCAGGCTGATGCAGCTGAGACACTGACGGTGGCGAACGCGGTTCGGCGGATGTCGCCGGGGATTAATGTTGGAAACACACTTGAAGCGATTCCATCTGAAACTTCTTGGGGAAACCCGGTCCCGAACCAGCAGTATTTCAATTCGATTCGGAAGGCGGGTTTCCGGAGCGTTCGGTTACCAGTGGCTTGGTCGCAGTATGCCGATGCAAAGAACTTGATCTCGGCGAAGTGGATGAACCACGTTGCCGATGTTGTTCGGATGGCTCAGAAGGCTGATCTTTATGTGTTGCTCAACGTTCATTGGGACGGCGGTTGGATGGACCCGACGTTTAAGAGTCGGGCGGCGGTGAATGCGAAGTTTGAGTCGTTTTGGACGCAGATCGCGAAGAAGTTTCGGGACTTCGACGATCGACTGCTCTTTGCAGGCACCAACGAGATTCATGTTAAGGACAACTATGATGCTCCGACTTCCGAGAACGCTGAGGTTCAGAATGGGTTTAACCAGTTGTTTGTGAAGACGGTTCGAGCGACCGGCCGGAAGAATGCTCAGCGATTTTTAGTTGTGCAGAGTTACAACACCAACATCGGCCACGCGGTGAAGTTCAACGCGAAGATGCCGGTGGATTCGGCTAAAGGAAAGTTGATGATGGAGGTTCATTATTACGATCCTTATAACTTCACTTTGAATGAGAAGAGTTCGATTTGGCAGTGGGGTGCCGGGGCGACGGATGCGAAGTCTACGGAGACTTGGGCGAATGAGTCGTTCGTTGACCAGCAGTTTCAGATGATGAAGACTCACTTTGTCGACAAAGGAGTTCCGGTGATTCTGGGCGAGTATGCGGCGATGTCGAAGAAGAATTTTCCGGGGCATTCAAAGTTTCAGATTGACTGGACTCGATACGTGACTCGGTCGGCTTATCGGCACGGCGCGGTTCCGATGCTTTGGGATATTGGCATCGATGTCGGATTGTTTAACCGGAAGTCGGGGGCGACTCAGCTGCCTGATTTACTGCGGGCAGTTGTGTCGGCGACGAAGTAGCGGACGAAGCTGGGCGGCATTGCGATCGTGGTGCTAAGATAGTCTTATGGTCTCCGTTCTGGTTGCGTCGTTGCTTTTGCAGGGTGGTGCAGAGGCACCTCAAGTTGTTAAGAAGCCGATTGCGGTGATGAAGACGACGCTCGGGACGATCGAGCTGGAGTTCTTCCCTGACAAAGCGCCGAAGCATGTCGAGAACTTTATTGCGCTTGCGAAGAAGGGTTTTTACGATAAGAGCGCATTTCACCGCGTGATTCCGGGGTTCATGGTTCAGGGTGGTTGCCCGAATTCGAAGCCTGGTGCTAAAGGCGTTCCTGGGACCGGTGGTCCGGGTTACTCGGTCAAGGCTGAGTTTAACGACACCAAGCACGTTCGCGGGATTTTGAGCATGGCTCGCGCTTCGGATCCGGATTCGGCGGGGTCTCAGTTCTTTATCATGGTTGCGGATTCTCCGCATCTTGACGGCCAGTATTCGGCGTTTGGTCGGGTGATTAAGGGAATGGATGTTGTCGACAAGATTGTGAACTCGGATCGAGACCAGCGCGATAATCCAAAGAAGCGGGTTGAGATGACGGTCACGATCGAAGAACGGTAAGTCGGTTTTCTGCACTCGGTGCATTGCTGACGCGTGTGTGGGGCGTAAGGGGCGCTTTAGATTCAACTTTTCACAAAATTGGTCATTTAATGGGCGCTGAAGGGCGCCTTTTTGAACCAACGCACCCAAGCGAGGGGCGGTCGGATTTGGGCTCTGTGTCTTCGTTTTCCGCATCACTTACTAGGTGATGAGCGGGAGTGATTGTCAACCACCGTTCTGATTGGATCTGAGCCTCGATTGCGCCTTGCCTCTCGTTGTATGAGTTTCGTTCAATCGCTCGGGACGATCAAATACGGCTGGGCGATCAGAGTAGCAAGAGAGGTGAGTAAGGATAACAAGAACAAACCCATCCTCGACAAAGTTGCCGGAGCCGGCACGAGTGACAAGCTAGCAGGCAAGACAAAGGAAGCGGTCGGTAACGCGAAGCAGGCGGTCGGCAAGGCGACTGACAATCCGAAACTGAAGGCGGAGGGAGTCTCCGAAGAGATTGAAGGCAAACAGCAGAAGGTCTTAGGCGGCATCAAAGAAGTTGCCGAAAACGTTGCGGACGCCGTCGCGGAGGGTGTTGAGTGCGTTAAGGACGCGATGAAGAACGCCCAGAAGAGGAACGATTAGTCCGATGGCGGTTCGCACCTTGCGGTTGATCGTTGTATCTTGATAGTTGTTAGCTGGAGAAACATTGCATGAATAGTCTTGCCCTCGCGTTGTTCGTTGGGGTGACGATGGCGGTGGGAGCGTTGGGAGGGATGGCGACGAGTTCCTCGGTGAACACGTGGTACCAGGGGTTGGTTAAGCCCGCTTGGAATCCGCCGTCCTGGTTGTTCGCACCGGTTTGGACGGTGCTTTATGTTTTGATGGGAGTTGCCGCTTGGAAGGTGTGGCAGGAAGGCAAATTCTGGGGAGTTCCGGGGGCACTATTTGCTTTGCAACTGGCGCTGAACTTTGGATGGTCGTGGCTGTTCTTTGGTCAGCGGCGGCCGGACTTGGCGCTGGTCGAGATTGTGGTGTTGTGGGTTTCGATCCTTGCCATGATCCTCTCGTTCCGACAGGTGAGCGGGGTGACGCAGTGGTTGCTCTTGCCTTACATCCTTTGGGTGACATTCGCTGGCTATCTGAACTTCACTCTTTGGTCGCTGAATCGCGGTCTTTAGGCGGAGTTCTCGGTTTGAGATCGTGTAGCCTAAGCTTTCGAGATGAAATTTGGGCAAATCCAAGGCGTGATTCGAAGGCGGTTGTTGATCAACTTTCGAGTTGACGCTGAAACTGCCACAAGGATGGTCCCAGCCCCGTTTACTCCGAAGTTTCATGACGGTTCTGCCATAGCTGGAATCTGCCTCATTCGGCTTGAGCAGGTTCGTCCTGGCGGACTACCCCGTTGGCTTGGGTTCTCGAGTGAGAATGCTGCTCATCGCATCGCAGTTCTTTGGAATGATGGCGACGGAACTCAACGAGAGGGCGTCTATATCCCCCGCCGAGACAGCAACTTCTGGTTATCCCAACTGGCAGGAGGAAGACTTTTTCCAGGAGAACAGCATCCAGCAGATTTCAAGGTTACCGACGGTGGGGCTGCGGTTTCGCTGTCGGCTCGCAGCCGCGATGGAGCAATGACGCTTAGCGTGGAAGGGTGCACATCTGATACCTTCCCGAGCAATTCGTGCTTTGACTCACTCGCATCATCCTCAGCATTCTTTGAGGCGGGAAGCGTGGGGTATTCGGATACAGCCCGATGCGATCGTTTCGACGGAATTCAACTTGCGGCTAGTCGTTGGGAAGTCAGACCTTTTGAAGTTAAGCACGTCGAATCTTCGTTTTTTGAGGATGAATCAGTGTTCCCGAGGGGTTCGGTCGAATTCGACCATGCACTTGTTATGCGCGACTTGGAGCATCGTTGGCTTTCGCAGCCCGATTTGGTTGCAGCTATCGATTCGAGTAGTAGTCGCGGATCGTTCTAAAAACGCCACACCTGATTGCACTTATAGTTTGTGCAATCAGGTTATTTCTCGCGTTGTGCGAGCAACTTCAAGACGTCGCTCGCACTTTGATCTGGAGGGAAGACCGGGTAGAAGACGTGATCGATTTTGCCGTTGACGATGATGAATGTGCACCTCTTGAGGAGCTTCATGCCACCTGCCTCAAATGTTGGGAGGTTGAGCGACTTGGTGAGGCTGAGGTGTTCGTCAGACAGGATTGGGAATGGCAGGTGGAGGCGTTCGGCGGCTTCGCGCTGGTAGTCGGCGGTTTGAGTCGAGAGTCCGTAAAGATGGTTGACTCCGAGGGCTTTTAGATCTGCGAAGTGGTCGCGGAATGAGCATGATTGGGGAGTGCAGCCTCGGGCTCCGGGGATGAAGTCCCATCCATCTGGGTTTTCGACGCCGGGTTGTCCGGTTCGGGGATAGGCGTATACGACGGTCAGACCTTGGAGAGTGGAGAGGTCGTGCAGTTGTCCGTCGGTTCCTTCGAGGCTCACGGGTGGCCAGTTGACGCCGGGGAGATGGCTGGTGGCTCCGTCGTCGCATGGCGCGGGGATGGTTGACCAGTCGGGAGCGGCTCCCCAGTCGAGGGGTGAAGGGTTTTCCACGGGTTTGGGAAGTTGTACCAGAGGCGCTAGATGTGCGAAGTCGTTCTCCCATGTCCATAATAGAAGCCAATGGCCCCAATCATCATTGATGTGAGTGGACGTCCTAGCCCATGGGCTAATGAACCCCATGAGGGCGCCTGGCGGCAAGCTATCGCGACTCGTGCAAGAGAAGTCATCTCTGAACCTTACGAAGAAAACGTTCGACCTTCGCGGGTTGTCGTTGAGTTTAGATTGACGCCGCGAAGAAGAGGAGATTTGGACAATCTTGCTAAGCCAGTCCTTGACACACTTTTTAGGCAGTCTCGAAACTCGAAACATCCAGTGGCCTGCGTATTTACTTGCGATGACTTTCACTTGAGTGAACTAATACTCAGGAGATTTGAAGTCCCTGGTTTAGAGGAAGAGGGCGCAACTATCATCATCGAGTTCTGAGTAGAACCGTCCACTTCGCAAAAAAATTGGTGGACCAGACGGGACTCGAACCCGCATGGCTTGGCCGATGACTCTTCGGAAAACTCGCTTCCCTACAGGATTTCACTGGGCGGAACTTCCCCGCCCTCGGCCCATACGGTGCCTTTCGGTGCTTCTGAAACCGGTCATCCACTCTTGTTTCGGGGAACGCCGCAACGCGGCTTTTGACCTTACTCCTCCAGCGCCAAGCTCTCTCGAACGCGCTCCACAGTTTTGCGTTGCCTATCCGTTTCGGCCACTGGCCCACTCAGACTTTGTAGGACGACCTGAGTGGCAGATTGTTCGCTCTGTAAGCTTAGGACTTCGGGAAGGCGACTCGCACGGCTTTTGTGCGCTGGACGAGGACGAGGATTTCTTTGCCGTGTTGGGTGAGGGCGCTGGCTTGGGTGAAGCCGTCGCCGAGGACTTTTGCGATGGCTTTGTCGCCGTCGATTGTGATCTCGGTGAGCCGGCCAGAGCCTTCGATTTGGAGCATGGTCTTCGCTCCGGAGGTGCGGAGGCCGTCGGGACGGGTGAACTTGACCGATGTCTCGAGGTCGACGATTGGTCCCGCGGTTCCGTCGCGTTGCACTCGGACTCGGGAGAACTTTCCGTTGAAGTAGTTGTTGAAGTACA
>CAIYMO010000002.1 GCA_903927345.1 uncultured Armatimonadota bacterium
AACTGGTACACCAGAGGTCTGTTCATCCCGGTCCTCTCGTACTAAGGACGACTCCCCTCAAATTTCTTACGTGCGCAGTGGATAGGGACCGAACTGGCTCACGCCGTTCTGAACCCAGCTCGCGTGCCGCTTTAATCCGTGAACTCCGGAACCCTTGGGACCTTGTACAGCCCCAGGATGCGACGAGCCGACATCGAGGTGCCAAACCATGCCGTCGCTGTGAGCGCTCGGGCAAGATCAGCCTGTTATCCCCGGGGTAGCTTATATCCGTTGAACCCTGACGTGCCCACGCACAATCAGAGGGTCACTTAGCTCGACTTTCGTCCCTGCTCGACTTGTCGGTCTCACAGTCAAACCCACTATATACCTATACGCTCAACGGCTGATTTCCAACCAGCCTGAGTGGATCTTTAGGCGCCTCCGTTACTTTTTCGGAGGCGACCGCCCCAGTCAAACTACCCGCCTGACAATGTCTTCGAACCAGATAATGGTCCAAGTTAGTGAATCAGATGCAAAAGTGTGGTGTTCCATTGGTGCCGAAGCTCCCACATACGCTCTGCATTTACACCCAAGTCACAATGTCAAGGTGTAGTAAAGCTCCACGGGGTCTTTCCGTCCTACTGCGCATAACCCGCATCTTCACGGGTACTACAGTTTCATCGAGCTTCTCGTTGAGACAGTGCCATAGTCGTTACACCTTTCATGCGGGTCGGTATTTAGCCGACAAGGAATTTCGCTACCTTAGGACCGTTAGAGTTACGGCCGCCATTCACCCGGGCTTCGATTCAATGCTTCGGTTTCCCTAACATCTCCTGTTAACCTACGGGCATTGGGCAGGTGTCAGCCCCTATACTTCGGTTTTCACCTTAGCAGAGACCTGTGTTTTTGGTAAACAGTCGCCATGGCTGCTTCGCTGCGACCCCTTTCGGGGCGCCCCTTATTGCTAACTTACGGGGCTCATTTGCCTAGTTCCTTAACGAGAGTTCTCTCGAACGCCTGAGTCTCCTCGACTCATCTACCTGTGTCGGTTTGCAGTACGGTCAGATATACAATTAATGCTACGGGACTTTTCTAGGCCCCACGCAATCTCAGTTCGTTCACCCCGAAGGGCTCCCTTCCCCGGCCCCGCTCTTTTGAAAAACCCCCTTAACAGGAGTTAGAGTTTCGGCCTAGCCCGCAACAACCAACGGTGCGGGATGAGATATTGTGAAGCGTCCTCCCCTGGCTCGTATACCTGGGTCTGGAATGTCTACCAGATGTCCATCGGCTACGCCTTCTGGCCTCACCTTAGGAACCGCCTAACCTCCGTATGACGAACATAGCCGGAGAAACCTTAGATTTTCGGCGGAAAGGATTCTCACCTTTCTTATCACTACTCATGTCTGCATTCTCACTTGTGCACGCTCCACTCATGCTTCCGCTTGGGCTTCACTGCATGCACAACGCTCCCCTACCGATCATCTATTGATGATCCCAAAGCTTCGGAAGATAACTTTAGCCCCCATACATTTTCCGCGCAAGATCACATTCGGCCAGTAAGCTATTACGCACTTTTTAAAGGGTGGCTGCTTCCAAGCCAACCTCCTGGCTGTTTACGCGATCTCACATCGTTTCACACTTAGTTATCGTTTAGGGCCCTTAGCTGTTGATCTGGGTTGTTTCCCTTTTGACGATGGATCTTATCACTCACCGTCTCACTGCCTTGCTTAATTTCATGGTATTCGGAGTTTGGTTGGGTTCGGTAATCGGGTAAGACCCCTAGCCCATTCAGTGCTCTACCCCCATGAAACATACAAGACGCTGCACCTCAATGCATTTCGGGGAGAACCAGCTATCTCTGCGTTCGATTGGCATTTCACCGGACTTACCACAGCTCATCCCGAGATTTTTCAACATCAATGAGTTCGGTCCTCCATGGTGTGTTACCACCACTTCAACCTGGCCATGGCAAGATCACGCAGTTTCGGGTCTACTAATACTGACTCGACGCTCTATTCGAACTCGGTTTCCCTTCGCCTCCGTGTCTGAAACACTTAGGCTTGCCAATACTAGTAACTCGCAGACTCATTCTGCAAAAGGTACGCCGTCGCACCTGAATGGATTGCTCCAAACATTGTGCTTCGACTGTTTGTGGACACGACGATTTCAGGTTCTATTTCACTCCCCTACCCGGGGTTCTTTTCACCTTTCCCTCACGGTACTGGATGCACTATCGGTGACAAGATATATTTAGCCTTACCGAGTGGTCTCGGCAGATTCACACGGGGTTCCTCGTGCTCCGTGCTACTCAGGTGCCACCTACAAATTGTTTACGTGTTTTTATATACGGGGCTATCACCCTCTATGGCCGGACTTTCCAATCCTGTTCTATTAACTGTAAATTTTGTTTTTCCAACTTCTCCTAATCAAACCACCCGAAGGTGTCTTGATTAGAAGGGGTTGGTGGTGGTCCTACAACCCCAACAGGCAAGCCTGTTGGTTTGGGCTCTTCCGCTTTCGCTCGCCGCTACTTACAGAATCTCTTCGATTTCTTTTCCACTGGTTACTTAGATGTTTCAGTTCACCAGGTTCCCTCTACATATCCTATTTTTTCAGATATGAGTGACCAAACATTACTCTGGCCGGATTTCTCCATTCGGAAATTCTTGGATCAAAGCTTTTGTGCAGCTCCCCAAGACGTTTCGTCGCTTACACGTCCTTCTTCGGTATCTTGTCCCTAGGCATTCATCGTCGGCCCTCTTTAGCTTGCTTTACGCAGCGCTTATAGAGTTGCTCGATGCGCTTCTTGTTTCGCTATGCGGCTTTCAAAGAACTTCTTCCTCGAGTCGGAGTTGTGCTAAGATTGCTCTTCAGCCCGCTTCTCTCTCTGTTTCGCTTTTTGTTTTTTCAACTCAGCGACAAACAGAAATGATACCAGCCGACCCTTGCGATGTCAACACTTGATTAACTTTTCTTTGAAAAAAGATTCGTTTATGTTGTCTCAACCGTCTTGAACTCTTTGGCTGTCAACGGTTCTTTCATTACCCTGCAGGTTCAAAACTGGGACGGTTACGAGGGTTTTCGCTACCCAAGGGGTTGATCCAAACTTTCCCCGATTCGTTCTGTACTGCTGTTCTTTTCCTGTTGATCGCCTCAAGTCTATGATCGCTGTAAACTGTCGCAATGCCGTTCGACATCATCCGATCTCCCAAACTTAGCGAGCTCGAAGCCAATCCCTTGAGCATTAATGCGGAGCAAGTTTCCGACTGGCTCGTCGATTTCCTTAAGGCAGAGATCACAAAGCGACGGGGGATGAACAAAGTCGTCCTTGGTCTATCGGGCGGAGTTGATTCCGCCGTGGTCGCATATCTATGTGCACGCGCGTTCGGTCCCGAGAACACCTACGCCTTCCGGATGCCCTACAAGATCAGCAGCCAAGAGAGCCTCGACCATGCGCAGCTGGTTATCGATGATCTTGGCATCCAGGTCCGTACGATTGAAATCACCGGGATGGTTGATGGATACGTCGGACAGTATGAAGACGGAATCTCCTCGCAGCGGCTTGGTAACGTGTGCGCCCGCTCGCGCATGATCGTTCTCTTCGACCAATCCGCCGAAGTTGGCGGAGTTCCCATCGGAACTGGCAACAAGTCTGAGCGACTCTTTGGCTACTACACATGGCACGCCGACGACGCTCCTCCGATCAATCCGCTCGGTGACCTCTTCAAATCCCAAGTCTGGGAAGTCGCCCGTGCTCTTGGAGTCCCCGAGGTCATCATTGATAAGCCAGCAACCGCGGATCTCGTCAAAGGTCAAACGGACGAAGGCGACTTCGGAATCAGCTATGCAAAAGCCGACCGGATTCTCCACTATGTCGTGCAAGGCTACGGTCGAGATCGACTCATCAGCATGGGCTTCCCGGAAGGCGACGTTGATATCGTCTGGAAGCGAGTCAGCGGTACCCACTGGAAGCGAAAACTTCCAACCGTAGCGATGCTCAGCAACACAGCAATCAACGAGTACTACTTACGCCCTGTCGATTTCTGAGCTAACCGTAGATCCCTCATGCCGGCGGAGGAGATTCCAAACGTGGGTTTGTATGCTCCGTGGCAGGTCACGCATGTTGTTTTGGCTTTGCCCACGATGATGCTCGCCTCTTTCCGACCGATCCCGCCACCTTCTGAAGTTTCGTAGTCTTGCAAAACCGTCTTTGCTTTAAGGTCAATCAGCATGAATTGCCAAGTGTCTATCCCAGAACCGGAACGAATCTTCTTCATCGTCGTGATGAAGTCCGGTTTGGCATTGCGATCAAACATCGGGAATTTCTCCTTGACGAAGACCGAGCCAACTGGAAAATCGCTCGCAGCTCTGTGATCCAAGGCGATCTTGTTCGCGTATGTGCGAATCCTGGCCAAAGCATGTGGACCATGAGTGGGGCCAGCACCCTTTCTTGTCTCAGGTGAGTCCATGCAGAGCACCATAAACTCGAATGAAGCACACCGAAGCTCTTTGTGCAAGGGCGTAAGGCTCCGGTACTCGAGCGCTTCCTCAAGAGTGAGCGACACTCTGGGTGCAGAAGCAGATCGCTCCATTACGAATGCCGCCGCGATCAGACCTGCGCCGACACACGCAACAGTAATCACTAGCGGTTTCACTTCTCTGATTGTAACGAAATGGCGGCTAAGACCGCGCATTTACTGTCTAGCTCACTACGGAACTCAATCCAGCAACAGCATCTTCAAAGTTCGAACCCTCGGCCTTCGCCTGCCGCAAGAACTTGTTGATCCCATCTATAGAGTCGATCGCACGATCCGAGAGTGGCCTGGCGCCCTTCTTATAAGCCCCAATCGAAACCAAGTCCTCAACATCGTTGTAGGCCGCCATCAGTTCACGAACCTCGGTTGCCGCCTGGATCTGCTCCGGAGCAACAACGAATGGCATCGTTCGCGAAAGACTATTCAGCATGTCAATCGGCGGATAGTGCCCACGCGAAGTCAGCTGCCGGTTCAAAACAATATGGCCGTCCAAAATACCGCGAGTTGCGTCGGCGATTGGTTCGTTGGTATCGTCACCATCGACCAAGACAGTGTAAAGCGCTGTGATTGCCCCGTTCGGTCCCATGCCCGCTCGCTCCATCAAACGTGGTAGCAAAGCAAACACCGAAGGGGTGTATCCCTTTGTGGATGGTGGCTCGCCAATCGCGAGGCCCACTTCCCTTTGCGCCATTGCAAAACGAGTCACCGAGTCCATCATCAAAAGAACCGATTTGCCCTGATCGCGGAAACCTTCGGCCAGAGCAGTCGCGGTCAACGCAGCCTTGATTCGAACAAGAGCAGGCTGCTCACCAGTCGCACAAACGATGATCGACCGCTTAAGACCCTCTTCACCAAGGTCATTCTCCATGAACTCGCGGACTTCCCTTCCACGTTCACCCACCAGACAGATGATGTTGATCTCCGCTTCACAGTTACGAGCGATCATGCCCAACAGAGTCGACTTTCCAACACCAGAACCTGCGAAGATACCCATACGCTGACCTTCGCCCAGAGTGAGCATTCCGTCAATCGCCCGAACTCCGGTCGCCAACGGCTTCTCAATCATTCGTCGAGACATTGCGTTCGGCGGGTTAGCGGTTACCGGATAGTAAGTATCGGCATCGATCGCAGGTCCGCCATCCATTGGGTTCCCGAGCCCGTCCAGAACACGCCCCAGCATAGAATCCGAAATTGGAACCGAAAGGCACTGCCCGGTGGATTGAACAAGGTCGCCGGCACGGATTCCATCTAGGTCTCCCAAAGGCATCAGCAAAACGGTGTTATCCCGAAATCCAACAACCTCTACAGGAACATCACGCGATTCGCCGTTCATACCGTCGGTCTTGATATGACAAAGGTCGCCTACTCGCGCAATCGGTCCGTTGGACTCAATGACAAGGCCAACTACCTTGCTGACCCGCCCCGAAAGGCGGTACGAAGGCGCAGTTATCGCAGCAGACTTCAGCCGACTGAACCGGGGCTCTCGAACTTCTATCATGCTGCGTTACGGAATTCGTTGTCGATCAATTCGAGTCGTGTCTGGACGGTCGCATCAATCAAACCTGCATCAGTTTCAACCATAACACCGCTCTTGATCGTGTTGTCCTGGACAATCTCAATACTCTCAAGCTCCCGTGACTGCACCATCAGAGCGTCTCGGTGACTCTCGAACAAAGCAAAGTCGGCGGGATTTATCATGATTCGAGCTCGCCGAGCGTGAGTAATGTGTTGCAGAACGTCCTTTGCGATTTCGAGAGCGTATTGCTGGTTGATCTCCAACTCGGACGCCAAAATCTGGCGAACAACGTCCATCGACATTTCGGTCAGAACCTCTTCTGACCGATCAAACCACTCCTTAACCGAAGCCTCAAAATGCTGTCGCATGGTTTCCCATTCAGCCATGAATTGAGCCGCTTCTCGGCGGCGATCGGCTTCAGCCTGGTTCTGAGCCAAAATCAGTCCGGCTCGCTTCCCTTCGGTATCTCCCGCTTTCAGGCCATTTTCATAGCCGGCGTTGTATCCGTCTTCGTATCCCTTCTCTTTCAGCAGCTCAACCTGGTCCGAAAGCCGGTTCGACATCCGCTTAAGATCACCCGAAAGCCTCGGAATCTGACCGAAAAGTGCATCCTGGTTTAGGTTCTTAAATCCGGAGGTAACGACGTTAGACAATCATCTCCTCCTCGCCGCCACGGCTCAGAACAATCTCACCCGACTCCTCGAGTCGTCGAATAATCGCAACAACCTTTTGCTGACCTTCTTCAACAACCTTCGTTCGAACGGGTCCCATGAACTCCATGTCTTCCTTCAGCATCGCAACCGCGCGATCCGACATGTTCTGGAAGATCTTTTGAGCTACTTCAGGCTTAGAGCCCTTAAGTGCCGTCGCAAGGTCCTTCATGTCAACCTCACGCATGACAGCCTGGATCGCTCGGTCATCAAGCTGAATAATGTCTTCGAAGACAAACATCATTCCCTTGATGACGTCAGCCAGCTCTGGCTCATTCTGCTCAAGCATCTCCATGATCGTTCGCTCAGTTGTTCGGTCAACTCGGTTAAGAAGGTCAACAAGTGCCTTCGGTCCACCGGCCTGAGTCATCTCTTGGGAAAGAACGCTGGAGATCTTCTTCTCCAGAACTTGCTCGACCTTCTTGATAACTTCCGGCGGAGTTTGCTCCATCATGGCAATCCGTCCCGCAACGTCGCCTCGGAGTTCCTGAGGTAGCTTGCCAATAATGACGGCTGCACTTTGCATTGGCATGTAGCTCAGAACGAGTGCGATGGTCTGCGGGTGCTCGTCCTGAATAAAGCTGATGACCTGGTGCGGGTCCGCCTTCTTAAGGAACTCAAACGGCAGAACCTGCATCGCCGTCATGATCTTGCTCAAAATCTCGTTAGCACGGTTTGAACCAAACGCCGATTCAAGAACCGCTCGGGCATTAGCGATACCACCCTCGGCGATGAAGTCTTGAGCGATTGCTAGTTCATAAAACTCATCAATAACCGATTCCCGAACTTCTGGGAAGACCTTCTCCATTCGAGCGACCTCCAGGGCCAATAATTCAATTTCCGCATCGGTAAGGTGCCGAACAACTTCACCCGAGATATCTGGGCCAAGGACCATCATCAAAACGGCAGCCTTTGTCTTATTTGGTAGCTCTTTAGTTTTTGTTGCCATAACTTCTTAAACCTCCGCAAGCCAAGTCTTGATCAACATGGCTGTTGGTTCTGGTCGATCCTTTGCCATCTGCTTGATAGCGGCAAGGTGAACGGACTTCCTTTCTGCAATCTTTTCGACTTCCATAACATCGCCCGACTCGCGGTAAATGATTCCGCCATCAGCCAACTGGGCAAGTTCCTCTTCGGTGTACTTTGCATACTTGTTGATAGGATCCTGAGCAGGCAGACCTGCCGGCACCAATCCAGGTTGCTGGTAACCACCCGCAGCGACCATTGCGTAATTCGCTGGGATCTGACCATTGACGAGGGGAACGTTGATGGTCTGACCATCCGCCATCACAATCGCAGTCGAATGGGCAACCGGTCTCATCTTGCCCACCTGCTTCACAACCATCATTCCAATAACGAGCAAAGCCGCGATCGGCAACAATGCCATCATCTGCTGCATCTTCGCGCTGGATTCAGCTTTAGCCACCGACTCAGTGACAGCCGCCTTAACCGTCTCATCAAATTTGACCGCAGTAACGTTTGTTTCAAGAACGGTTTCTGACGATCGCTTTTCCGAATCAACAAACTTCTGAACTTGATCAACAAACTCCTGGGCCTTGTCTTCTTGACCTTCTGGGAATCCAGCTGTATTAGCCGCGACGTTGATCACCATCGACTGAATACTTCCTACTGCTTTGTTCGAGTGAGTCTCGATCTGGGTCGTATTGGGCTGAAGCTGTTCGACGGTTGACTTGTAGTCGCCCGCATTCGAAGAATCCGAAGTAGCTGGGGCTAGGTTCGAAGCAGCTCCCGCAGGGCCAGACGCGCCAGGCTTTCCAACCATTTCTTCACTCATCGATTTGAGAGCAACGCCTTTCTTAACGATGTTCTCGGTCTTTCGGACCTCATTCTGGTCGAGGTTGACCGTCGCGCGAACGCTGACTCGAGTCTTACCAGGGCCAAAAATTGCGTCCAAATTGTTCTGGATGCGTTGCTCTTCTTTCCGAGCAACTGACTGTTCTAGTTCGATCTTGGAAGAAGCCAAAGCGTCGGTATCACTCAAGTCGCTGCCACTGTAGAGAGGAATCGACTTCTCGTCAAGAACGACGACGTTCTTCATGTCCATTCCGTCCAGCGAGTGAGAAACGAGCATTGCAATTCCCTTCGCTTGGTCGCGTGTAATCGAGCCGTTCCCGCTTGTGACAAGGTTAACGCTCGCACTCGGTGGGCGTTGTTGATCGCCAAATGGAGAAGGATCGCCGAGTGTAATGTGAACTCGAGCGGATCGGACGCCTGGGTTCGTTTCGATCGACTTCGCAAGCTCGCCTTCCGCGATCGCCTTGAGTCGTTCACGCTCCTTTGCCGGAGTATCCGAAAGGCTCATGTCAGCCAGATTCTCGTAACCCATATGCGCCGACTTTGGCACTTTTCCAGCCAGCGTCAGCTTGCTGCGCATTTCAGGGATCTTGTCGGTGGGAATCTCAACCATACCGGGGTTGTCGTATTTTGTAGGAACGCCCATCCCCTGAAGAGCCTCGACCATGGTCGCTTTCTCCAGCTCAGTCATGCCGGAATACAGCATGTCGTACTTAGGTCGCGAGGCGAACGAAAAGATTCCGCCTAGCAAGAGAACGAAGAGCAACACTCCACCCAGCGTTGTGTAACGCTGAGTCGGGGTTGACTCTGTCCACCAATTTTTCAACCGATCAATAAATGCCATTGTTGGGTCCTAAACAGGAGGCCAACGATAGATAGCTCTACTAGACTTGCATTCTCGAAAGCTCTTGATAAGCCTCGAGAACCTTGTTACGAACGGCCATGGTCAACTGCAGCGCGGTGCTGGCGTTTTCCGATGCCATCATAACGTCTTGAATTTCTACTCCACGTCGACCCGCCACGAAGTCGTCTCGAACTGCTCCGGCATTCGCCTGAGCCTCGTTAACTTCTCCGATGACGTCCATCAACATCTGGGCAAAATCACTGCCCTGAGCCTTCCCCGCGGACTGAGTCGCAGCCCCAACCGAACCCTGTTCAAGGGCCTGTTGGATCGCGGGGTTAGTTGAAATCCTCATTTACTTCTTTAGGTTTCGGTTAGGCTTTGCCAATCTGGAGGGCAGAATTTTGCATTCCCTTCGCAGTATTGAAAGCGGCGATATTCGCTTCGTATGCTCGGCTAGCCCCGATCATGTCCACCATCTCGCTGATCGGATCAATATTGCTCATGGTGATGTAGCCTTTGTCATTGGCATAATCGTGTCCCGGCTCGTATTTCTCCTGAAAGGCGGTCTTCATATCCGGCTTGATGCTTTCTATCGCAACCCCACTTTCTGTCGAAGTCAACGACACCAAACGCCGTCGGTATCCCTCTTCACCCTTTCGAGCGATTGAGTTCGCATTCGCGAGGTTTGTCGAGATGACGTCCATTCGGCTTCGCTCTGCGGTGAGACCGGTGGCGCTATAGCGCATTGCGTCTGCAAGTGATCCTATTCTCATTTACTGATTACCTTCCTTCCCGGATGACCGACTTAAGCCCGCTGTAATAGCGGCTCGTCAGTTCCGTGAGTGCTAAAAAGCGATGTTCCGTCTCTGCAATCGACATAACCTCGGCTTCAAGGTCAACACTGTTTTTGTCTTCTCGCAGCGAGCTCTGGGATTCGCTATGGCGGACCCGTCCTTTGGCAAACGCCTGGTCAAACTCGTCGGCCTCCACGCCCATTGCTTCGTCGAGGTGCACGTTAAAGTCGATATCCTGGCGCTTATAATTCGGCACATTGACGTTCGCCAAGTTCTTCATCAGCAAGCCCTGACGCTCGCTTGCCAAGTTCATTGCCCGGCCTAAGCGAGCTGATGTCGGTCCAAAAATGTTTTCCAGATAAGCCACGGTCAACTTCCTACCGTGCATCCATGCGGGTTACTGCTCACCCATCCATGGGTTCGCTACCTTGGTTATCGGAGAGGTTTGAAAATTCTTGAGTGGCGGAATTGAATCAGCCTTTTTGAATGGACAAATGCAAACTACTGGTTGACATGTCCCTAGGAACCGTGCCTAAAGCGTGGTGGCCGATCACTCAGACAACAACATGACTCAGTCCAGAGATGCGCTGCCCCCAAACTGCCCTTCTTATGGCAAAACCGCAACCAAACTGAATCTAGACTGCCCGTTCTGCCCCACCCAGATCCATGGGTTCTCCGAGGGTTTAAAGCTTCCGACTGGACTTCTTCACAAACACCCAGCAGAGCGAACCTGGAGCCAACATACAGCCAATCGCACTGGTGATCACAAAATACGGATAGCGGCCGAGCAGCAGACCAACGCCACCACCGACAATTGCCGACAGGATACACGCGAAGCCAAGAAAGCACCCGTCAGTCTCACTGTTTGCCGCCCGTCCAAGCTTCTGGGCATAAATGTAAAATCCGACGGCACTACTCACCCAGCTAAAGCCAAGCAAGAGATAAGCGCCGCCGGTGCTAAGAAATCCGTTCACGTCAAACCGTTGCCAATCGATAGAGAATCGCTGCGTAGATTCGGCTCATTTTGTAGAGCGACTCAACCGCCAGCCGTTCGTCAGTCTGGTGAGCTTCACCATCACCAAGCCATCCCGTCCCGATCGAAATCGTGTTCGGTACTGCCCGAGCATAGGTTCCGCCGCCCATTGTCTGAGGCTCCTTCATATCGCCAGTCTGCTCTCGGTAGACATCAACAATCGTCCGAACCATTGGGTGATCGATTGGGAAATACAGCGATGGCGAGTCGCGCTCTACCTGAACCGACCACGCCGGACCAAGCTTCTTCATCTTTGCCTCAGCCAATGCCAAAAGCTCTGAACCCTTCCAGGTCGCTGGGTAGCGGACATTCGCCAGCAGATGCACCGCACCCTCCGAGAACGAAACCACGCCAACATTGCTCGTCAAGTCCCCAGTGGCATCGTCCCGCCCGTGAATTCCAAGTCCGACTCCGCTCGGATGAAACGCTTCCAAGAAGTCGTCAAAGAACTGCTGGTGGCTCAACGGGCAAATTGCCAAAAGAAGCCGAGCAACCCGCGTCGCCGCGTTATCACCGTAAAACGGAGTCGAGCCATGAGCAGCTTTACCAATGGCCTCCAAGACCAATGTGTCTCCCGACCATGAGAAGGTGATATTGCGATCCCAGTTGTCAGCCAGCTTCGACTCGACGTGCGCTCGAGCTTCTGCCCCAACAACCACCGTCGCGCGACAAGAGTCAATGACGATATTCGGCCGCTGACCACCATAAAACGAAGTCAACTCAAACGGCGCGCCAGGTGTCTTCACAGAAACGAGTAGGTCGCCAATTCCCTTCTCGCCATGGTAGCAGGGCCAGCCCGAATCCGGAGCAACTCCAAAGGTCGGAGCCTCCTCGGTCTGAACGTAGCGTTCAACACATCCAAAACCGCTCTCCTCGTCGCATCCAAAAGCGGCTCGGAAGCGAACTCCGAGATCAGGGAAACACTCCTTAATCGCTCGAAGCGCAAAGTAAGAAGCAATCGTCGGTCCCTTGTCGTCCGTCGCACCGCGAGCATAGATATAGCCGTTATCAATCTCCGCTCCGAAGGGTTCATGCTTCCAACCAGGACCGACAGGGACAACATCCAAGTGACCCAGCGTCATCACCAACCGCTCACCGCTACCAAAATCGGCGTAGCCGAGGTGTCCCTCGAGATCAGTCGTCGTCATCCCGTGAGATTCTGCGAGGCTGAGCATGTAATCCAACGCCTCACGGTTCCCTGCCCCATAGGGAGCATTCGGCTCCGCCGGGGATTCGATCGTGTTGATTCTCAACACTGTCTGAGTTGTCTCAAGCAACTCTTGCTCGTGATCTTTCAGCCAAGCGTGCAACGACTCAACGGGGTTCGACATTCCCGGAGTTTACTTTGGATGGCGGACGGTACAAGGTGCAGGCGGTTGAAATCGCACCCGCACCGTCCACACTCTTCTTTCCAAGCCTCGCATATATACCCCCCGGTAAGGTTACGAGGTCGCGCGATTTGAACCGAGAACCTGGTATCTACTACAGGATATGTCGCTCTCCCAAGCACTCTCCCTCCATCGCAACTACTTTGGAGTAGAACCGAAAACCGCGGTTTTTGCGCCAGGAAGAATCAACCTGATTGGGGAGCACACCGATTACAACGGGGGCTTTGTCATGCCTTGCGCAATTGACCTCGGAATCTGGGTTGTCGGACGAATCGTTGACGGAGAGTCAAGACTCATGTCAGACTCCGCAGGCCCCGGAAAGCCGTTCGACACTACTAATACTGATCGGAAACCGAACGGTTGGTCAAAGTATCCAGCCGGAATGGCTTGGGCGCTTTCGGATCCCTTTGGCCCAATGCCAAATATCGAAGCAACTGTTGTCAGCAACCTTCCCATGGGTAGCGGGGTGAGCAGCAGTGCGGCAATGGAGCTAGCATTTGGCAAACTATTCCAGGCACTCGTTGGCTTTGAGGCTGACGCAAGACAGTTAGCTCTGCTCGGGCAAAAATGCGAAAACCAATACGTGGGGGTGAACTGCGGCATCATGGACCAGATGGCGTCAGCGTGTGGAAAGAAAAACAACGCGATCTGCCTCGACACACGATCCTTGGAGATTGAATACGCACCAGTTGACCCAAGTCTTGCAGTGGTTCTGCTCGACACGAAGAAGCCTCGAGCTCTCACCGACTCCGCATATAACGAGCGTCGCTCCCAATGCGAAGCAGCAGCATCGGCCATGGGGGTTCCCCAGCTTCGAGATGCTGATCTTGAGATGTTGCTCTCTCAGAAAGCCAAGCTGGACGAAGTTGTATTCCGTCGTGCTCGGCACGTGGTAACGGAAGACGCCCGGTCAACAGCATTCAAAGTCGCGCTCGCCGAGTCAGATCGAAACGGAATCTTTGCCCTGATGAAAGGCTCCCACGACTCACTGAGAGACGACTATGAAGTGTCGTGTCCCGAACTAGATGCCATGGCCGAGTCTGCCTGGCTTGCCCCCGGTATCTTTGGCGCAAGAATGACGGGAGCCGGCTTTGGTGGTGCATGCGTCGCCCTTGTTGAACGGACACGAGAGGAAGCCTTTACAGAGGCAGTTCTGATGAGCTACGCAAAAGCGACTGGACGCGAGGGTGAGGCCATCGTCTGCAGCATCGACGATGGTGCCCGAATCCTTCAGTCCTAACGCCTCAAGAACCTACAGACCCCGTGCGTGGCGGGCCCGATCGATCGCCTCTTGGGGAACTGCCTTTTCGAACGACCTAAATCCAGCGAGTTCAAAGCCATGCTTGTCGGCCCATGTCATGGTCTCCTCAACCTGGGCAACGCTGACTTCTTTGCCAAGGGTAAACGACTCGATCCGACCTTCAAGCGCAAGCATCATCGTCTCGCTCATACACGCATAAGCCGTTCCTTCCGGGAAACCAAATTGGATTCTAAAATTAGGGTGTCCCGGAACCTTGACTACTCCACCTTCAATCACTAGCACGTCCGGCCGCTCTGCGGCTACTTTCCCGCTCACGTCGCGGGGGCGAGAAACGTCACAAACGACTGCTCCCTGCTTGAGATGCTCGGGATAGATCAAATCGGCTCCCGCCGAAGTGACAGTGATGATCACATCGGCTTCTTTGATATCGGCGACGTTAACGGTTGCTCGAGCACGATCCAGCTCATCCGCGATTACCTGCGTTCGCTCTTCGTCTCGTCCAACAACAATCGTCGAACCAAACTTAGGAGCTAGCATTCGCGCGCAAGTCTTACCGATCGACCCCGTAGCACCGACGACTCCCAAAACTGCATTCTCGGGAACGACGCCAACTAGATCAGCCGCACGAAGCGCACCCTGAACCGCTGTGGCAATCGTGTAACTGTTCCCCGTCGTAATTGGAAATCCGGTGCGTTGCTGAACCGTCACACCGCCGTCACCGACAACAGACGTGAATGCTCCCAAGCCCATGACTTCAGCGCCTTCTGACTTTGCCAATTCTGCGCACTGCTCCAGGCGCTCGTAGACTCTCTCAAGAGGCAACTCCTTCATCATCATGTCGGGGGTAAGAGGACAGATGATGAACCACCCTTCAGTTTTAGCGCCAGTTTTGGATTCGATTCCGTCTACAAACGAGCCAATAAACGGCTTGCGAGAACCATAAACCTTTTTGATGACCCACTCTGGGAAATACTTCGCGATCGGGAATTTACGCGCGGCGTCTTTCGCCTTTAGAGGATGGATGACGAATGCGAATCGATGCAATGTGGCTCCTAAGGTACCTTACGCCGAGCTTGTCCTAGGCGTTGAGGGTGATGACGTTGGGCTTCCAGTCAAGTTCCTTCAGAACGTCAAGATACTCTTGCTCGGAGATATCCTCTGGACGCTTTCCAAGGTGGGCGACAATTACGCCTTGCATTACATTGGTTGCGAAGGTTTCTCCGTTGATCACCGGTGTGGTTGTTATCGCTTGGTGGACCCCTGCTTCTTTCAAAAGCTCAAGGTCGGAGGCTCGGAGAGTCTGGGTAAGGATTGTTTTCCCTGGGAGCTTGTCGGGCATGAATCGTCGGATATAGTGCCAATCTCCGCAGATTAGATCAGCTTCAAGAAAGTATTTCGGGAACTTGGGGGTTCGCTTTTCCTGCTTTTCCCCGGTTGGATAGAACCACTTGAATGGAAGGTTTGTGATGATTGGCAGCAGCAGGGCGCCGAGAATTCGAACGGCACGGTAGCTCCGAACTGGAATCGGGAGTCCAATTCCAAACAGGAAATCACCGTAAACAACGTCCGCACCAGACTTATCAAGTGCTTGAGCCATTCCAAATCGATCCACTGCGCTGACAATTAGTGCTTTCTTCCCTTTCAGCGGGAAGATTCCCTCTGTGGTCAATTGTTCGATGGCCCTTCGCTCCAACGTGTGTTTGAGCCCCCCTCCGTCGACTACCGGCGTCTTCTTCGCGCCGGCGATCAGAGCTTTGATTTCTCGGAAGGCGTACTTCTTCTCTTCTATTTGAAGGTACAGATCCGCCCCCCCAACACCAAGGCAATCCACAGCACCGTCAAGCTCAGTAAAGAGCTCAGCGTATCGCTTCATGTCTCCGTCAGTTCCTCTGCGTTCGAGAATGAACTCTTCGCCGAGGATGTTAACCTCAGCAGACTTATCTCGCTTACTAGTTCCTAAACTGACAGAAACGACTCGCTTCAATTGATTCCTTGAGAGTAACGGTGCTTAGTACACAGCGATGGCTTCAATTTCAACGTCTACTCCACGAGGTAGCTTCAGCACCGCAACGGTGGAGCGGGCTGGAGGATTTTCCGGGAATTTCTTACCGTAGAGTTCATTCACCGTAGCAAAGTGGTCCATTGAAGACAAGAAGATTGTTGTCTTCACAATATTGCTCCACTCCAAACCTGCCTCAGTGAGGATCGCGTCCATGTTTGCGAGCACTTGTTCAGTTTGAGCAGCGACGTCTCCGTCGACTTGGGTGCCGTCTGGGCGAAGTGGGATAGAACCACTCATGAAAAGGAAGTTCCCGGCGGCTTTGACGGCTTGGCTGTAAGGGCCAATTGCGGCGGGAGCGTTCGACGTTGAGATGATCTCGCGGGTCATATCAGTAATGTTACCGATTCAGGAACGATACAAGTCGGGAACCGCTTATAATGAGATAAGCGAAGATGCGAGGACTCTTCAACCTAATTCTGTTTATGGCTCTGGCAATATGCCAAGTGCCTGGTAGCGTTGTTGTCGGTCAATGCGAAATGGCTTGTTGCAAGACGGAAGTTTCCGCAAAGCAAGAGATTCAAGAGAAGCAGAACTGTTGCTGTTCTTACACTTCGGTTCAAAAGCACGTTTCAAATGATGTTGCCAGTTCGTTATCCATAACGGGCGAATTCGATTCTTTCGCTCTGCCCCCCCGTCTCAGCTTCGCCAACCCGAGCAAACTAGAAGTAAATCGGGCTCCGATTCCGCATGCCCAAGGTCCCCCGGGACTTGATTCGATTCCCCTTCCGCCTTCTCGCGCACCACCTGTTTCCTGACGAACCCGCTCGTCAACGGTGCTTTCCTGCACCACTTCCCCTGAGGAAACAGAACTTATGTTTAACACGATCAAAATGGGCGTCATCGCCCTCCTCCTCGCCGTCACGACCGCTGGATTTGCACAAGCAAAGCCAGCCAAGACCACTGGAAAAGCCAAAACCGCAGTTTGCGGAAACAAGGCTTGTGCAAAGAACGGTTGCAAGAACTGCAAGTGCGGTTCAGCCTGTATGGGCGGTAAATGCTCCTCTCATGGCAAAGGCAACGCATGCAAAGACTGCACCTGCGGAGCAGCCTGCAAGACCAGCGGATGCAAAGATTGCAAAGCCTGCAAAGACGGCAAGTGCAAAGCTGGATGCGCCGACTGCAAGTGCGGTGCCGCTTGCAAAGACAGCAAGTGCAAGGACTGCAAAGGCGGCGAGAGTTGCTGCGGCGCAGGTGCTAGCTGCTGCAAGAAGGGCTAACTAAGCAGTTGCCGTAACCCTGAGCCCCGGGAGTTTCTACTCCCGGGGCTTTTTGCATTCAGACACCAGGCGTGGCGTCGCCAAGAGTGTTGAACCAACCATTGTCCACCACACCATCGCCGTTCTTATCATCCAGTTGCCCAGGAGTCTTTGTCGACGCATGACCGTCGCACCATGCAATGGTGACACGGTTGGCCGCCCATGCCGCGGGAAGGGAGCGGCAGCTAGTCCCGCACTCAGCACCCTCTCCATAAAATCCGCTTGCCTTGCCACTGCCGCGTGGACTAGCGGTTGGCGGATCTACGACGTACTCACCTGCGCCTAGACTGCCATCAGCCCGTCGAACACCACGGGTACCGGCGAGCGCAATCGTCTCAGCGGGAAAGCCAACTGCTGTGTCAGAGATGGAAAACGGAATAGCCCCGTTA
>CAIYMO010000003.1 GCA_903927345.1 uncultured Armatimonadota bacterium
ACGATCTACTGTGATCGTACTGGTCTAGAGGTTTTCGCAAGCGATGGGCTTTGCTACATGCCGATGCCGTTCAACTGCAAGCCAGAGAATCGACAAATCTTTCTTGAAACCCGTGGTGGATCAGCAAACGTTCTGACTCTTCAGGCTTACGAATTACGATCCGCCTGGAAGACAAAATGATCCAGCCAAACGAACAATCCCCACGGTCTCGCTTTTTCTTTCAAGATTTACAACGGACTCAACAATGTCGTATCCCCACGTGATTAGTTCCGGTCTGACTCGCCTTACGTTTAGCATTTTCGCGTGCCTTATCCTGCCGGATACCTGCCAGTCGCAAACACCGACCGAGGCGGTAGTGCCAACTCAGGCAAGATTGGAATCGCCGATCGCTACTGCGGGGAATCTGGGCGATCCCTTTCCCAAGACCTATGCCGATCCTGCCGTGCCCTTGTTGCAGCTTCCTGCACAGTTTCGATCGCGCCGCTCAACCGCCAATATTGCGATGCCTGCCGATCAAGCGGTTGACGTCCTGAACCTTCGCGGCCCGGGATGTGTGCGGCATTTGTGGTTCGTGTTTGCAGAGAAGCAAATCGAGGATCTTGAAATAGAGATCCATGTTGACGATGCCGAAGAGCCTCAGGTTCGAATGCCGTTTCGATCGTTCTTTGGAGCATTGCTGGGCTTTGAGGACTATCACGTCGCCAGCGCAGGAATCGCGAACTTTCCTAACTTCACGGTGACGAATGATCCGTTAATTCCCCCAAAAGCGTCGCCGGGCTGGAATTGTTATCTGCCAATTCCCTTTGCCAAAAGCTGCGTTATTCGGCTGCACTGCAAGACTCCCAAAAACGGAGCAGCTATGTTTGACTGGCAGCAATACCGCGAGCATGTCGATCTGACTCCGCTGCGGTTTTATTCTCAACGAAACATTGCCGAACCCGCATCACCTGCGAAGCCGTTCCCGATCGTGGAGACGGAAGGCGTCGGGTTTCTGGCGGGATACTTTATGGGATATCGTCAGAAAGATCATGGTGACATGGTCTTCCACAACAGCGGCACTCGCATGCTGATTGATGGCGAGACGGATCCCCATGTCATCTGCGGAGCCAATGTTGAGGATGACTTTGGATTCTCATGGGGATTCAATCAGTATCAGACGCAGTGGGCTGGCTGCCCATATCGCGACAACCGCGGCCGCAACGATCAGGATGGAGTGTTCTACCGTTTCTTTGGTTCAGATCCGATTCTGTTTCGGTCGTCGTTGTTATTTACTTCGAATGCCCGGCCCGATGACTACGAAGCGGTCTCGTACTTTTACAAAGTTCCGCAATCGAACGCTTTGACGGTCAACTCTCCAGCGGACTGGACTGCCGTTGGATTGCTTGCAGATGGGGCCGATTTCAATGCCTTCCAGCAGTCGACCGACGATGTGGTCCGACAACTCTCGCAAACCGAACTGCCCGCTGTCGTCAAAGTGGGTTCGACCGAATTGCCCCTGCACAAACTCAAGAGCGAACGTGGCTGGCTGAGGCTGGAGCACACTGTTCAGCACCGGCCACCGTATCCACCCACAGATCATTCGTATTTTGTCCGAACCACACTGCACAGCGAAACCAATCGCGTGGCGACGCTTCGGCTGGCGTTCGACGACTGGGCCATCATCTGGCTCAATGGAACGAAGCTGGCTACGCTGGATCATTCCAGTGGTTTCGACACCGCTTCGCTTCCTGTGTCACTCAAGGAAGGTGACAACCAGCTGGTGATCAAAACGAACAACAGACAAAATACGGACCGATTGATCTGGGTTATCAACTGTGCGCTCGTCCTTGATTAATGAGGTATCAGTGACGTCCAATTGCATTGTTCATCGAAAATCTTCCAGGGTCTCGAGCAGCGATTGACTCAGATCGATGGCGACTGCCGAATCATACGTGAAGTGATCGCCTGATGCTTCTCCTCAAATCCACACCAAAACACTGTGCACTTCACAACATTCGGTAAATAACGTCGACGACAAACTGATTCGAGCCAACTGCTTGATCGGTCAATGTTGTCTGAAAAGTGTCGAGCGGTGCTGGACGGCGAAAGCTCATACCTAACGAGCTGATGAACGGTAAAGGCGGAAGCCGACCATGAGACGGCAACAGTCGTATGCGACCATGATGTCGCGGATGTTGAAGACCAGTTCCTTTGCATCGCCGGGCTCGAATTCGACACGCACTTCGACAAGTTCGGCGCTGATGGCGTCGAGCGGGTTCTTGTCTCCGGGCTTGAGGGATTTCACGTCGGGGCGATGCGCGGCTAGAGAGTGGATTGAAGAAAGTTGAAAGTAGAGGATCTCAGAGACTCGGCACGTCAACTCACCGGTCACCAATGAGCGGGCCAAAAACTAAATCGTTGCTGGTTAACAGCGCTGCTCCGATGGCGAGATCGACAGGGGAGTTGGCAACGGAGTTGAATTTACGAGCAAAAACAGAAAAGCTCGTTTTTCCAGGTTTTTCCGCATTCCAAAGCGCGAGTGTATCGAGTTTGTTCGAAGAGAGTTTCGCTCGGGGTGCGCGGACAACCTCCATGGTTGCTTCCGGACCCGGTAAATCGCTCCTCGAACTAGAGAGTCGGGGCGCGCGGCAAGAACCGTTGCAAACCCCTGGAAATCCTCGCGTTAATGCAAAACGCCGAGAGCAGTAACTCTCGGCGTTCGCGGTTTACCAGTGTGTTGGCCAGTTTCGAGGCCAAAATATCAGCTCCGCAAACGAGTCTCAAACCTGCGACAGGTCGGTTATCAAATGGCACCCTTGCGAGTCCAGGAAACCGCCTCCATCACCCAGGCCACCGCAAGGTGACCAATGGCAATCAGACCCGCTGGCTAACCCCAGCGGGTCTTTGCATTTCTACCCAATAAAATC
>CAIYMO010000004.1 GCA_903927345.1 uncultured Armatimonadota bacterium
AATCCTTGAACAGTTCCACGGCGTAACATATCCCACAGTGGAAGTCGTTCGCTACAAACCGGGTCAGGCAATGCGTTGGTTACAAACCGAGGCAGAGCGCCTTAAAGATGATGCCAAAGCAAGTGGCCGAGCTGCGACCGAACCTGGCTCAGCGGACTTCGCAGGCTTTACCGAGTCGGTCAAGAATGTCGCTGGGGCTGTCTTCAACCTGGGAAAATCGGCCTACGCCGAGCTGGCCCACCTTCGCAGTACATCGAGCGAGTTCGTTTTGCTTGAGGATCGGATGGACGTCGTTTCCGGATCCTCAATCAAAGCAATTCCGTATAGCTCGATCAAAAAGATTCTTCTGGTGAAAGACAAAGCGACATTAACACTCGACAAGGGAACGTTTGCGATTAAACCGTTTGCGCATGTCGTTGCGGGTCCGCTAAAGGTTCCGATAGGCTGGGAACGGAATGGGCTCGAGGCACCCTACCTTCTGATCGTCGAAGAGATCGCCGCCCGAGCAGGAATCGAAGTCGAAGTCGGCTAGGTGGTCTTTCAGCATGTTTTTGCTGTAGAAAGCGCAAGGAAACTACTTGTTTCTTTCTTTGCCGAGGGATATAGTTGCGTTTCAGAGTCTAAACTTGAATACAACTCGGCGGAGCGCCCATGAAAAAGAAGCCGCTTGACCCTTACGCTTATATCGAAAACGCATTTCTTGACCGTCAACGTGACGAGTCCGAAGACTTGCCCAAAATCTCGTCTTATCTTTCGGGAAAGAAGAAGCGGGTCGGAAAATATCAAAAGACCGAGATGCGGGCGCCACGCCCAAGAGTCGCAGAACACGACAGCCAACTGAATCCAAAGTTGACTCAGGTACTTGAACAACTTCCCAAAACGGTAACGTTCCTGAGCTCAGTTTTTGATGATGAAGTAACCGCGCATTACTACACCGGGGAATTCAAAGAAACTCGCGAGCAAATGATTGAACGGCTCCTCGATCCTCAGCTCAGCCTAGAAGAGACTAGCCGATTGCTTGGAGTCTGCCCCGCAACTGTTCGGCGATACACCAACCGCGGTTGGCTCAACCACCATCGGACTGCCGGCGGTCAGCGCAGGTTTAAGCTCAGCGATATCGTCCTCTTTGTGGATAAGCACGGTCGCTTCCCCAAATAGGTCCGAACGATCCTTTCGGCTAGTTTTTCGGCTTCCCTGTTCTCTTCAAGCACGTAAGAGAGTAGATTAACCGTATGGCGCTGATTCCTCTAATCGTTCACCTGTTTCTTCAGCAGCCGGAATACCAGGACATTTCTATGGAGGGCTGGACTCTGCACATCCGGAAACAGATGGTTGGAATGCCGGAAACGAATCGTGCGCTGATGCTACTTCGAACCCAACTCAAAGAAGTTATCCGAGTCGTACCGACGGAAGCCCGAAAGCAGATTCAGCAAGTGCCCCTTTGGTTTTCTCCCGAGCCTCCTAACAAGCCGCCCGGGGCCGCATACCACCCAGGGAAGCAGTGGCTGATTGATAATGGCTTTGACCCTGCGATGGCAAAAGGGATCGAGTTCTACAACATCAAGACGTTTGAGGCGGAGACCCGGCGAATGCCAAACTTCGCGCTACACGAGCTCGCCCACTCCTACCACGACCGCTTTCTGAAAGAAGGCTTCGAGAACGCAGACATCAAGGCAGCTTTCCTGGCTGCAAAGGCAAGCAGAGGTTACGACAAAGTTGAGCGAAAAGACTCGGAAGGAAGAAGTAGCCTCGATCGTGCGTACGCGATGACGAACCAGATGGAGTACTTTGCCGAACTCTCGGAGGCATACTTCGCAAAGAATGATTTCTTCCCCTTCAACCGTGCCGAGTTAGCATCGCACGATCCGGCCGGAATGGCGGCAGTTGAGAGGGCTTGGGGCGTAGTTAAGCAGTAAACTTCCACTGTGATGGCCGAAAGCTCCCAATCCAAACGGACTCTTCGGATTGCAATGTTTTCCGAGTCAGTGCTTCCTGTTTTAAACGGCGTGAGCATTAGCATCGACACGCTCGTCACCGAACTACGGAACCGAGGGCACAGCGTTCACATCTTCGCGCCTAACTACATCCGGCATCGCGAAAAGGATCCCAACACCCACCGTTTTCGAGCGATCGAGACTCCCTGGGCCAAGGGCTACCCGTTTGCATATCCTCCGTTCTGGCGGATGCTTCTTACCTTCAGGAAGTACAAGTTCGACGTGATTCACACCCACACACCATGGATCGTTGGTTTTGTAGGTATGCGTTGGGCCGAGAGTCACGAAATTCCGCTCGTGAGCACCTACCACACGCTCTACGATCGATATGCGCACTACCTCTGGATGTTTCCGCGTAGGTACATCCGGTTCCGAATTGCAAAGCACACAAACTTCTATTACAATTCTTGTGAGCAAGTCATCGCTCCCACTTCAGCGGCGCACCGATGGTTAGAGCGCCATGGAATTACTCGTCCCGTACACGTGATCCCCACTGGGATTCCTCGGGCTCAATTGATAGATCGAGCCGATGCACGGGCGAGTTTGGGAATTCCTCCCGAACATCAGGTGTTACTCTACGTAGGCCGCCTTGCCAAGGAGAAGAACCTGGAGACGTTGATTCAAATGGTCGCGAACATCGCGCCTGCTCATCCTAGGGCAAGACTCTGGATGGTTGGTGACGGTCCGTATCGGGATGATATGCGCGCCCTTGCGGCACGACTTGGAGTGGGTGATCGCGTTAAGTTTGTTGGGGCTGTTCCCAGAAATGAAGTTGATCAATACTATGCGAGCGCGGACCTCTTTACGTTTGCCAGCGTGACCGAAACTCAAGGGCTTGTTGTTCAAGAAGCCATGCAGTATGGCCTTCCAGCAGTGGCGATTTCGGGTGGCGGTGCCAGCGACTCGATTGAGGATGGAGTGAACGGTCTCGTTTGCAAAAACGTCCAAGAGGAATTCAGTGGTGCGGTAGCCCGGTTGCTCGCTTCGCCAGAAGAACTCGAAAAACTGGCTGAAGGCGCGCACCGAAAAGCCCGAGAAAGCAGTATTGAACTGATGGTCGACCGGATTCTCGAAGTTTACGAACTTGCTATTGCCGGACATCAACACGAGGAATCCGTTGGAACCAGAAATCTCCTATAAACGATCTGGCTATGCAGACTTTGCGCTCATCCTAGGTGTTCTGGCGGCAATTCGGTTCGCCTTGCCAAGAGTTCCGGTTCCCTTCTCCGTCAAGCCCGTCATCGATATTCTGCTAACAGTCGTCTTCCTTGCGTTCCCTGTCATTGCCATTTACCGAGCAATGTCCGAGCAGCCAAAGCCAAAGCAGGCACTGTACATCTTTTTGGCTGGAGCCTTAATCCATGGTGGTCTCGTCGCCCTGGACGTTTTGGTATTCAAGGGACATGGTGTTGTCTCGTCGTTCCTTGCTCCCTTGAAGCCCGCTGGCCTTCAGATTTGGTGTATCGGGCTCGGCGCTTTGGTCGCTGCGCTGATCTCAGATCGCAACATCTTGATTCCGATCGGAATCTTCCTGATCGGCTATGATGCGTTTCTGGTATTGACTCCACTCGGGTTCACTCAGAAGTTGATGCAGGCGGCACCAGACCTTCTGAAGCAGGGTGGGATGTCTATCCCGGCGTCCTCAACGGTTGCCCCGATCAACGGAAAGGCAGAAATCTCTGGAATCGTCGGGCCAGCTGATCTGGTCTTTCTCGGCACCTTCTTCTTGGCAATGTTCCGTTTCGACATGCGACCATACACCACTCTAAGGGTCATGATTCCGGTTCTGCTGTGCTACCTGCTCTTCGTAACCGTCACCGGAATAGCACTTCCTGCGCTTGTTCCAATCGGTCTCGTCACTCTCATCGTGAACTGGAAAATGTTTAACATGAACAAAGAGGAAAAGGCTTCGACGGCAGTGGTTGCGCTTATCGCGGCGGTCATCCTCATCTATAGTGCTACTCGGCCAAGACCGCGAGTTGAGCCTTTGCGCTCGGGGCGCGGCCAAGAAGTTCAAAGATCGGGAGAGTCGCCTGACTCAAAACTGCCAGATCAACGCCCGTCGAAAGCCCCTGTCGATGGGCAAAGTACACCAGGTCCTCGGTAGCAAGATTCCCGCCGGCACCCTTCGCATACGGACAACCACCCAGTCCGCCAGCGCTGGAATCAAAACTCCGATAACCAAGCTCAATCGCCTTTGAAACATTCGCGATAGCGGTGCCGCGAGTGTCGTGGAAATGCCATACGATCTTGTCTTGCGGAAGATGCTGAAGTGCAACATGCAGCGCCTGAACTTCATTCGGCGTTCCCACGCCGATCGTGTCCCCGAGCGAAATCTCATCAGCTCCCATAGCCAGCAGCGGCTCGACTACATCAACAACCATTTGCGGTTCAACTCGTCCCGCATATGGGCATTCAAAAACTGTGGAAACGTAAGCTCTTTTGAATCCCCGATGCTGACCAAAAATGTCTCGGAAACCGGCCAGAGATTCTGCAACGGTCATGTTGATGTTCCTTTGCGTAAATGCATCACTCGCCGCAGTAAAGACCGCGATACGATCAACACCAAGGGACTGAGCGTTCTCAAACCCCCTTTCATTTGGAACCAGTGCCGAAAAAAGTCCACCCGGAGGAAGAAGCGGCCACAACTCAGAGACGTCGCCTAGTTGCGGAACCCACTTTGGCGATACAAAGCTGCTCACTTCGATTTCCGTCAAACCGGCCGCCAACAAGGCCTGAATCAGGCTAAGTTTTGTATCGGTTGGAATCGGCGTCTTTTCGTTTTGAAGCCCATCCCGCGGAGATACTTCAACAATTCGGATTTGATCCATCAGGCCTCTTCTACGACCACGAGGAGTTCGCCATCCTTCACCTGCGCACCCTTGACCGCATTGAGGGTTATCACCGTTCCGTCAAACGGTGCGTTGAACGGTTGCTGAGTCTTCATCGCCTCCAGAACGATCAGTTTCTGGCCCTTGGACACGGTATCACCAGCAGCGACGAGCACGTCCACAATCTGACCAGGCATTGGCGCACGGTACTCACCACTAGCGGCTGCACCTTGCGCACCGGCACGTGGTCGCCGAGTTTCCAATCGGTACTGGTGCCCTTGATACGATACGAGTATGGCGTCACCATCCCGAACCGCGAGCGCAGAAAATGACCCACCAGGAGTGCGGACAATCAATCGATCCGTCCCGGCAACAACCTCATCTCCAGAGCCAGAGGTTGCTTCGATTTCCGAACCATTTAGATAGAGCTTCATTGCTTTCCTTTTCGATAATTCGTTGCCGCTTCAATAAACGTTTTGAAGAGACTTTGGGTTGCGGCGTCATCAGGAGTTCGTTCCGGATGCCACTGAACACCAAGCCAAAATGGTTTGGTGTGATCCTCAATTGCCTCGATCGTACCGTCCGCAGCTAGGGCCGAAACGGTCAAGCCAGGAGCGACTTCGTCAACCGCCTGATGGTGATAGCTCTTCCCTTCTATGGAGGTCACGCCCGTAGCTCGATTTAGAGTAGATGATTCGGTTACCGAATATTTCTGCATCGTCCCTCCAGAATGCTCTTCGTGCCCAACAGAATCGGGCACGTGCTGAATCAAGCTTCCCCCACGCTTAACATTCAAGAACTGGCAACCGTAGCAAATACCCAAAACCGGTAGTGAGGGATCAATCTTTGAATACAGCCGCGACTCGCCATCCCAACGAGATGGGTGCTGAAGTCGGGCCATCGGATGCAGCTCTTGATTGAAGTGCACAGAGTCAATATCGTCGCCGCCAGGGATGAGCCATCCGTCGATCAGATCAACGAGCGGCTCTACGTCAGTGAGCGGTGAGATGAGTAACGGATTGCCACCCGCAAGTACGACCTGCTCGGCATAGTTCCATCGCAACGACATCCGCAGTGGATCAGCGTCCACATCAACGGTTATCGCGATGATTGGCTTCACACCAACACGTCCCGAATTGACTCAACGTGCTCTCTGACTTTGTTGATGAAAAGCGATGCTCCGACTCCGTTAGCAATGCGGTGGTCAAATGTCATTGAGACGTTGACATAGCGCTTGACGCGGATCATATTCGGCGTTGCGTCGAGCCCGTTATAAACTTCGCCAAGGAAGATCGTCGCCATGCTCGGTGCAACCACCACAGGAACGGCGTCGCGCAGACCGAATGCCTGCATGTTGGTCAGCGAAACCGTGACTCCGGCATGAGCTTGGTCCTTACCGCTTCGAGCGAGTTCGATTTGCGCTCGCGATGCAGCGGCGAACTCTTGCCAATTCATGGTGTCGGCTTTGTCGACAACCGCAGTGACAAGCTCATCACCGGGCAAGGACACTGCGATTCCCAACGAAACGTGATCGTAGGTGCGGAGTTTATCGTCACCAGCAAGTGCAGAGCGGAAGGTTGGGAATTCGGCCATCGCCTTGACGACGGCGTAGGCGAACATGGTGAACGCCGAAGGTTGGAAGCTTCGCATTTCTTGCTTCGCAATAGCTCGTTCAGATTCAACTGCGCTCCAGTCGGTTGCTACGGTAATCGTTCCCGGAACGACCAGGGAGTTGGACCGAACCATTCTTGAGTTAAGAACGCGCTGTTTGGATGGCAAGGCAACTTCAGCGAAGCCTTGGCCGGTTGAGACGGTTGCGGGACCGCCGGTGAGGAACGTGTCGATGTCGCCCGGCATCAGCTTTGAACCGCTGAATGGAATCGTGATGAGGACGTCTTGGGCGATTCCCTTTTCCTTTGCGTAGGCACGGGTTCGGGGCGGAATTCCACGGACGTCGCCGGAGGATTTGGTTGGTGCGGTTGCCGAAGACTTAGCTGTCACCGGGGCTGGTGCCGCGGTGCCGTGGGAAGGAGCAGCGGCGACTTCGACGTCGTCGGAGACGCGCATTCGTCCGACTTCGAAACCGATTGGAACGACGTCATCTACTGCAGCGAGCCATTCTACGAGTGTGCCTTCGTAGGGCGACTCGACGTCCATGACTGCTTTGTCGGTTTCCATTTGGTAAATCGGTTCGTCGCGGCGGACTTTGTCGCCGGGTTGCTTGAGGAAGCCGACGATTCGGGCTTCTTGGAGACCTTCACCGATTTGCGGGATGTAGAGTGCGGCGGCGCCAGTTGCGGCCGGCGCGGAGGTGCTGGGTGCGCCGTGGGATGGAGCGGCGGGGGCTGCGGTGCCGTCGCTGACTTCGACGACGCCGATTTCGGAGCCGATTGGGACGATGTCGTCAACTGCGGCGGACCAAGCGGAGAGGACGCCGTCGACGGGGGATTCGACGTCCATGACTGCTTTGTCGGTTTCCATTTGGTAGATTGGCTCATCTCGACGGATAGTGTCGCCGGGCTTCTTGAGGAAGGCAACGACTCTGGCTTCCTGAAGTCCTTCGCCAATCTGAGGAATGAAAAGTGAGACGTTTGGCATAAGCAATCTCGCGCCGCGTTGCGCGTACCTTTCAGTTTGACATAGCGGTTGGTTACGCGGTGGAAAAGTTACGTAGTTCCACAGAATCTGAGGCGTTGTTGCGGTCCGGATAAAAAGGAGCCCCACGCAACGATACGTGAGGCCCAATGGCTGGAGAAGTTATAAACTTTATTCGCCGAGTCGTTGACGTCGAAGGAAGGACGGGATGTCCAAGTCGATGTCGTCGAGGTCAGGCTCAACCAGAGTCGGTGCGGCGCTGATTGGAGCGGCTTGAGCGTAGATCGATTCCGAGGTGATCGGTTCGACTGCCTTGGGCTGGATGAAGATTCGCTCAGGCTGCTTTGGCGCTTCGTAGGATGGAACACGGGCGACGGGTTCTTCCATGACTGGCTGGATGAAGACCGCCTTGTCGTAGGCTTTGTTGACCGTTTGCGTCGAGACGTCCATGCCGGCGGCGAGGAGCGTGATTTGCACTTCATGATCTGGAGTCTCGCGGAGGACGTGACCCATGATGATGTCGGCGTTTTCTAGATCGGTGAAGCCGAGGATATATTCCATCGCTTCGTGCGCTTCGCCGATGGTGAAGTCGGAGCCGGCGGTGATGTTGACGAGAACGCGTCGAGCGCCTTGGATGTTGGTTTCGAGAAGCGGCGAGTGAGCGGCAGCTTCTGCGGCGAGTCGAGCTCGTTGCTCTCCTACGCCTCGACCGAGACCCATTAGGGCTACGCCAGCGTCCTTCATGATGGAGCGAACGTCGGCGAAGTCAACGTTGATCATTCCTGGAAGAAGAATGATGTCGCTGATGCCTTGAACACCTTGTCGGAGGACGTCGTCAGCGGCGGCGAATGCCTGGGACATTGACGTTTTCTTTTCGACGACTTCGAGAAGTCGGTCGTTTGGAACGGTGATGAGAGTGTCGACGACTTCGCGGAGTCGCTCAGCACCTTCGGCGGCGAGCTTGCGTCGCTTTGGTCCTTCGAATCCGAACGGTTTGGTGACGACGCCTACGGTAAGGATTCCCATGCGTCGAGCGATGTCGGCGATCATTGGAGCTGCGCCGGTTCCGGTTCCGCCGCCCATTCCGGCGGTGACGAAGACCATGTCGACGTCTTGGAGTTCTTCCTCGATGATGGCTTGCGACTCTTTGGCGGAGGCTTGGCCGACTTCAGGATCTCCACCGGCGCCGAGGCCGCGGGTGATGTCGACACCGAGTTGGATCTTTTTAGGAGCCAACGAGCTCTGTAGAGCCTGGGCATCGGTGTTCATCGCGATGAAGTGAACGCCCATCACGCCTTCTCGGATCATTCGGTTGACGGCGTTGCTACCCGCTCCGCCAACACCGATCACCTTGATCGTCGCCTGGTTCTCAAACAAATTTTCCGGTCGCATCGTATCTTCCATTGTTGACCTCCTTGCCACGTCCACGCGGTCATTTCCGCGCACGACATTCCGTTGTTGCGTGTAGGGACGGAGGGGCGATTCAAAAAGATTCGCCGGAAGAGATTCAACCTTTAAAATGTGGATAAATCCGCTAATTGTGGATAAGTAGGGCTGGTTATCCACACCCTTGGGGGAAGGTTTTGGCCTGATTACGGTGGCACGTGGGTTGGGCGCAATGGGCGTGCTAGGTTCAATTTGATTTTCCAATCCGCTCAAAGTGGGCGTCAATGGGCGTAAGGCGTTCACCCGCCAGCCCAGATGCCACACCCCACCCAAGACAGCCCCACCCAAGACAACCCCGCTCCCGGCGCATTCGCTCTGGGAACGCATCTACCTTGGGACCCGTGCCCTTTGCGGGGTGAACGCAATGCGTTTGGTGATGCGTTTGGTGATGCGTTCGGTTAAACGTTGCATGTGATGTAACCGTTTGGCTTTCGCTTTACCAATGCCGAATTGAGCATTTTCTTTAGCCGCTTTTGGACTCTGCGTACGGTGAGCCCGGTGTGATGGCTCAGGTCAGTGACAGTCATCGACTGCTTTTGCAGGGCTTCGATGATGGGCTTGGTTGAGAGGTCTCGGGGGTGGAGGTTGGCGAGGGGGTTTGGGTTGTGGGGGGCGAAGTGGGTTTCGTTGTCGGAGCGGAAGTAGGCGTTGCGGCAGATGCCTTTGCCTCGGCCTTGGCTTTTCCAGTGAATGATGCGGCTGGTGTCTCTTTGCTCTTGGCGCATTTGGATGGTTTGGCTGACGGCAGCTTGGAGTTGGGTGTGGTCGGCGATTTGGTTGCCTCGGGCGTCGGTGTGGTGGAGCAGGATGATGGTTCCGGCGCGTTCGGCGAGGTGTTTGAGCGGGGTGACGAGTTTTCGCATCGCTCGGGCGTCTCGGGTGACGCTTTTGCTGATGGCAGCGTGGAACGAGTCGATGATGACTACTCCGTTGCCGCGCTGTTTGATGAGGAAGTTCTCGATGGCTTCGAGTCCGTGGGGTGTGTCGATGGGGTCGGCTTCGATGTTGAGATAGAAGTTGGTGGTTTCGTTGATGTCGGGGTGGCGGTCGATGGTGGCGAGGATTTCGCCGGGAGAGTCGTCGAAGCTGATGTAGCCGACGGTTTGTTGGTCTAGCGGGAATCCGCCGAAGGGTTTTCCTTGGGCGATGGCTTTTCCGAGGGCGACAGCGATGGTGGTTTTGCCGATCTTCGGGGGTCCGGCGAGCAGGACGAGGCTGCTGGGGACGAAGAGTTTGGTGTAGCCGTTTGCGCGGCTGTAGCGTTGAAGGCGGGGCGCTTTGGCTTGGTAGAAGTTGTCGGCGACGGGCAGTGGGGGTCCGGTTCGGGCGTAGCAGACGGGGTCGTAGGGTTTGTTTACTTGGCTATTGAGTGGGTGGTCTGGTTCATCTTCGTAGTGGTCTTTGGTCCAGAAGTCGGGGGATTGGGTTTCGTCTTCGAATTCGTAGTCGTCGTACATGCACTTACTAGGCGAGGTTTTGGGGAGGTTGTCAACCAGGTTCGGGCTGGAACCATTGAAAAGAACTTCGCATCAGCGCATATTGATTAGATGAGCATTTCTGTTCCGGACGAACGATTTACATATTGGTCGCCCGACACCTTGCTTGCGGAAATCGCCATCGAGAAGCCGCTTCTTGCCTGCTGGGAAAGCAAAACACACCCAGCACAAATCCGAATGCAATCCTATCTCGATTCGATTTCGCAGCAACTAACTCAGTTCGACGATCTCGAATCGGGCCTCTGCTTGGAGTACGAAATTGACGTCGAAAGGCAGGATCGAATGATCCGTCACCATGATCTAGAAAACTATCTGACCCCGATTGCGCAGCGGCTTGGCGGCCGAAGATTTTGCCTTGCACGAGCAAGGAAGTTCGTTGGAGGTGGTTCTCGGCTGAGAATATCAACGTGTCGTATTGAGCAACAAAGCTCTGACCTAAACTGGCCGTCTTTGTCAGCCACGATCAGCGGGGGCATTGATCGCAAAGAGTGGAAATCAAGCTTGGTTGACGTCGCCAACACACGTGTAAGCGAGCCACTCGGTCCAGGCCCTGTCCATTTAGAGATTGCTTGGAGAACGGATCCAGCGTTGAATTGGACTCGCCTTTGGAAGCCAACTGGGGACGGACTTGGTCCACTGCTTGGCTACTCAAGAGTTGGAGCATCTTTCCATCCTCAGGATGATCGAATCACCTCAATTGGTTTTCACCTAACTCATGATCCGAAGATGAGTCGCACTGTTGATCTTCGAGTAGCGTGGAAACTAGTTGAGCCAGATGAGTCCCTGATAGAGGTTGAGTAACACGGATGGCTCGCCAACACTTAGATTCGATTCCGGCTCAGCTCTAGTTGTACAGGCACCAACCGATGAGGAACAGCGTGCCCAAGGCGGTTCCGAGAGCGATTGCTTTTAGGCGGCTCTTCTGTCGCGAGGGTTTGGCGATTAGAAGTGCAATGCAAAGACTAAGAAGTAGGGCAATGAAGCCAAAGCTGATGAGCGAGACAAGGATGTGGTCGAGTTGTAGAAACAGCGGGACGAGCGGGGAAAAGATGGAGGCAATGAAGAGTCCTTCGGACCACCAGGACCTGTCGGGCTTTACCGCGGGAGCGATCAACTCAACGTCTTGAAGATCGGCATTTGGCGTCATGTCTTCAACTCGCTGGGTTCACCGGAGCTGACTTTCCACGATAGCCGTGCGTTTCGAGTACGACTATCGTGAGCCCTCCCTCTTGTCTGAGGGAGGCACTTTGCTGGCGTGCTCTCGAGCGGATTGTCTTGCCCGTAGGCGATGCTTGTATTCATCAGAGGCCTGTTTGTTGAGTTGCTCAATGCGTTCACGACCGACACTCTCCATCCAGACGCCTGAGGCGAAGAGAAAGATATGGGGCACGTAGAACGGGATCAGGGTGAGCATGGCGAGCTTTCGGATCGGCTTCAGCTCTTGACCTCGCAGCCCCTGCTTTCTCTGTCGCATTAGCCGGGCGATGCACGAGGCGAAGGAGATAAAGGCAAACGCTGAGGCCAACAAGGCGACAACCAAAAAGACCGGGCCCGCCTGATTGAGACGGTCATAATTGAGGCTCACGACCGCGAGCAGGAACCAGATACCGCCGCAGGTTCCGACGATGCTCCCAGACACGATCGCCGCTTTCACGGCGCGATCACTGAGTGGCCACCAACTTCTCATTTCTCCTCCTTTTAGCCTGATATCGCTTCGGTTAGGCGTTACTTCGCGCTCCGAAAGGCTTCAGATGCCAGGGGGAGCATGGCTTTTTCGAACTGGATTGATGCGATGAGCACGATGATCGCACTGACCCAGCCGATTAGGACCCAGCGCTTGTGCATCCGCATTTTCCATTGCCAGAGCGGAGAGTTGTCGAGGCTCGGGGAGCTGAAGATTAGTGGCTTGAGCGACATCCATACGGCTAGACCAATGCCGAAATACTTCCACTGCCTCGCATCGAGAATTCGGGCTTCGATTCCCGTTTCGCCGCGCGGAGTGCTGCCTGACCAGTAGGTGTAGATAACGACTGGCCCCATGACGGCAAGGAGCGTCAGGAAGAGCTTTTCCATTCTCGACATATGCCAGAAGAAGTGGAAGAAGCCCTTCAGGTTATCGGGAGGGCATTCTTCTTCTTTCTTCATGCCCTCTTCGGCGAGGGCCGATGCGGTATGCAAAAGGCCGTGGAACAGGTCTGGATCCGGCATTGATCGATAACGTACCCGAGGTGCGTTAACTAAAGGCTAGGGTAGCCGTTGCGCCGCTGATTGGGAGGTTTTGACGGACTCTTCTCTCAGGACGGAGGCCACAGTGACCGACGCGCCGGCAAGGAGGGCAACTGCGATCCAGCGACCGTACATTCGGGTTTTCCACTTCCCTATCTCGGTTCGACTTTGGGGGAGAGACCGGTAGTAGAGCCAGTGAACGCCACACAGAATTGGGAAGAGCATTCCGACGTAACGGAGGTCTCTGAGTTCGGCGATTTTTGCGGCTGGCTCAAGGTCGCCCGTGCCGGTGCCCTGGGCAACAAGTGATACGTACAGCAGGAACGGGCACAGGAGCAGGGAGAGTCCTAGAAACTTCAGCGCGAGGCTGGGGAGCCTCCAGAAGAAGTTGAAGAATTCTGTAAATGAATCGTCGGGGACCTTTTCGACCTCTTCGGGGACGACATCGACCACCTCGCCTGTGGCATGTATCAAGGCGTTGACGATCTCGGGGTCCACCATCTGCTAGTTCAGTCGGAGTACCGAGTATTGGGCGACGGCTTGGAGGGTTTCCGCGTTCGGGAAGGTTTGGACGAGCTCGGCGGCTTGGGCGGCGAGTTCGAGGGCTTTGGCTTTTGATTCTTCGAGGCCGTAGAGGGCGGGATAGGTGGCTTTTCCTCGTTCGCGGTCGGAGCCGACGGCTTTGCCAAGTTGTTCGGCGGTGGCGGTTTCGTTGAGGACGTCGTCGGCGATTTGGAAGGCGAGTCCGATGGATTCGCCGTAGGTGCGGAGGGTGGCGCGGGACGAGTTGGGCTGGTCAGAGATTACAACAGCCCCACCGGTTCGCTGGCGCTCACCGACTCCCCCATCCGGGGGAGTTGTGGTGAGTGCGCCTATTTCGCAGGCGGCGGCGATTAGGGCGGCGGTTTTGCGGATGTGGATTTGGTCGAGGGTTTCTTTGGAGACGGGTTTGCCTTCGCTGAGGATGTCGATGGTTTCGCCGCCGACGAGGCCTTGGGAGCCGACGCATTTGGCGGTGACTTTGAGGATTTCGACGACTTGGGCGGCGGGAAGCGGAAGCTCAGCGAGGACTTCGAACGCGAGGGCGAAGAGGGCATCCCCGGCGAGGAGGGCGACGGCTTCGCCGAACTTGATGTGGCAGGTTGGGACTCCGCGGCGAAGGTCGTCGTTGTCGAGGGCGGGAAGGTCGTCGTGGATGAGGGAGAAGGCGTGGATCATCTCGAGCGCGCAGCCAGCGTCGAGGGCGGCTTGCTCGTTGCCCTGGACGGCCTGGGAGGCGAGGAGGACGAGGGCGGGGCGGAGTCGCTTTCCCGGAGCGAGGGCGGAGTAGCGCATGGCCTCGTGGAGCTCGGCGGGGGCGTTTGTGGTGGGGGGCAGAAGCTGGTTGAGCCGGGCGTCTACTTTTGCCGACAGGTCTCCCAACACGGTCATCAAATCTGGGGAGGTGTGCGACATCATCTTAGAGGATACCAACAGGTAACCTTGCTTGAATGTTGGAGCTACGTCCCTACCGGGTTCTTGAGTACCACGGCGACATTGATGCCCTGCTTGAGTTGCTTCAACCCGAGCGTAAGCCGGATGATCGAAGTCAGTTTGTTCGCTACGCGCGGATTGCGGCGCAGATGGCGGAGTGGGATCGAAACGGCACCAATAAGCGGTCGACCAGTTTGTCTGCTCCTTCGACCGAGGAGTTTGAGTACGGGGTTGCTCGGCTTTCGGATTTGAGCTGCTCGGTGGAGATTGCGCCACGCGATAAAGAAGAGCCTCAGCGGATTTTGGAGGCGACGCAGATTTACTTCCAGCCGATTTTGGTTTCTTCGGAGGGAGAGGTGCTGGGGAACTATCAGCTTTTTGCGGCGGCGAAGGCGATTCAGGAAGATTTGGCGCGACCGGGCAAGGAACGGGCGAGCGATTATTGTTTGGTCGCCAAAAGACTCAAATCGGAGGGGTCGGAGGGCGAAACATCGCAACAGTTTCCTCTCTTGGGCGTTAATATGTGGAGTCTCAAGGACTTTTAAGACAATGCAGGTTCGACTCCTAGGCACTGGTGGCTCAGATGGCATCCCGGCGTTTTATGGAAACGACCGTGTGAGCAACTATGCCCGTCAGCATCGGGGCAAGGATCTTCGGACTCGCGCGGCGGCGCTGATTGACGGGACCTTGAAGATCGATTTAGGCCCCGATACGCTTTGTCAGTTGAACGCGCATGGGCTTGAGGCGCGGGATTGGACGGCTCTGTTCTTTACCCATTCGGACGAGGATCATCTTTGTTTGTCGGAGCTTCAGTACGGGCTGTTTCCTTTTGTAGAGTGCGAGGACCTTGGGTTTACGATTTACGCCAACGAGGCGGTTTGCCAGAAAATCGAAGAGCGGTATCCGAAATGGCCGATCGATTTGGTGAGGACTCAGAAGAATACGACCTACTTGCATGAGGGGTATTCGGTGACTCCGGTTGAGGCGACGCATACGGTTGGCGAGGAGTGCCATAACCTCGTTTTCGCTAAGGATGGATGCTCGTTCTTGTATGCAACCGATACTGGGGTTTATTCGGAGGCAACGTTTGGGGCGCTGGCGGATCGACAGTTGGACGCTTTGGTGATCGAGTGTTCGGATGGAGTTCATAAGACTCCTTACGTGGGACACATGGACGTTCAGCAGTGCGTCGAGGTTGTTGGGCGGCTACGGGAGTCGGGGGCGTTGCGGGCGGGGGCTGAGGTGGTGACGACTCACCATACGGCGGGGGGTGGATTGACTCATGCAGAACTTGAGGAAATTCTCCGGCCTTATGACATGCGTCCAGGTTTTGATGGCATGGTCATCGAATTCTGAATCTTTTTGTTCAAACCTCGCGTCCCTATCTTCAGCCAACGGATTGGCGGGCGCAATAAGGGCCAGGATGGCCACTTAAACCTTTCTTGCCAGTACACTGTAGCTAAGTAGGTTGCCATCCCAGATGATGATCCCGTTTGCGCTCATTTTTAGCTTTTCCCATCAGAGCGCACCATCGCACACCGTGAAGCATAAGGCTCCGGTTGTTGACCAGAAGAGCAACCTGAATGGTCGCGTTTTCATCATCATGTACCACCACATTAAGGATGGTGCGAACCCCATGTTTCGGTCGGCGGCAAAGTTCCGGAAGGATTTGGAGCGGATGTATGGGATGGGTTTCCGGCCGGTTACGGTGACGGATTACGTCAACAACACCATGAAGGTGCCGAGCGGTAAGACGCCGGTGGTGATTACGTTTGATGACGCCCATGACGACCAGTTTCATATCCTGAAGGATGGGTCGATTGATCCTAAGTCGGCGGTGGGAATTTGGAAGAAGTTCGCTGACGAGCATCCTGATTTTCCGGTGGTGGGGACTTGGTATGTTTTGCCCAACCTTTGGGGCCAGGAGAAGTTGGTTCAGAAGAAGATCGAGATGTTGCAGTCTTGGGGATCTGAGATTGGGAACCATACGGTGCATCACGGGGATCTTCGGAAGATGAGTGATGCCACGGTGATGAAGGAACTGGGCGATATGAACTTGCGGTTGCAGAAGCTGGGGGTTCCGGCGAACATGCCGTTCTGCCCGCCTTATGGATCGTTCCCGAAAAACAAGGCGCTATTGAAGTCGTTTAAGTACAACGGGACGACGATTACTCACTCTTCGGCTTGTCAGGCGGGATGGTGTCCTGCTTACTCACCGAACGATAAAAAGCACTTCTCGAAGTACTTCATGTTGCGGCTTCATGGGAATGGTCGACAGTACGGAATCGACTGGTGGCTGAACGAAGTTCAGGCCGGACGGTGTAAAGTATACAAAGCCCTTTGATTTAGGGTCACTTGCATGAGCGAAGCACCTTCTGGTCATCCGGCCGTAAACATTGGAATTAGTATTGCCCTTGTGATTGGCAGTGCTCTCTTCGTGGGAGGCGAGTATGCGCTTGTCGCCATGCGCCGTGGGCGGATTGAACCCCTTGCAAAGCGCGGTAACAAGTCTGCGAAGCGGCTATTGGGAATTCTTGACGATATGTCGCCGTTCATTGCGGGGACTCAGGTCGGAATCACCATCGTGGGCATCGCGATGGGAAAGATCACGGAGCCGTTCGTTGCCTATCACCTTGGGAAGCTGTTTTCGTTCCTCGATCCGGCTTTGGTTAGCTTTTGCTCGTTCATCATGGTGCTCTTTGCGCTGGTTGTCTTGGGAGAGCTCGTTCCCAAGTACATCGCGCTGAAGAGGCCTGAGCATTTCATGTTCATGGCTTACCGACTTTTGGACCTCTTTATCGCGGTTGTCAAGCCCATCATTTGGCTGGCAACATTTACTTCTCAGCTGATACTGAAGCCGCTGGGGATCAATGTTAAGGATACGGGGAAGGAGACCATCGAGCGGGATGAGCTGCTGACGATTTTGCAGACCACCTCGACGGACGGCGTTTTGGAGAAGGAGCACGCGAACATGGTGACGCGGGCTTTGCGGCTGGATATGTTGGCGGCTCGGGACGTCATGGTTCACCGTCTGGATATCCAGTGGCTGGATATTGACCTTGCGGGGAGCGAACTGCTGGCGCGGATCAATAAGATTCGTCACACTCGAATTCCGGTTTGTAAGGGGGATATCGATGACATCGTTGGGATTGTTTATCTTGTTGACGTACTGCGGCTTGTGCAGACGAACGAGTTTAAACTCGATAAGATTGTTCGACCGTTTGTCGCGATTCCGGAGAACTTGCCGATTGAGCGGATCATCACGACGATGCGAGATCAAAAGACTCAGATCTTGATCGTGATGGACGAATACGGCGGGACCAGTGGCTTGATCAGCCTTGAGGACGTCGTTGAGGAGGTCTTTGGGGAGATGGAAGACGGCCCGGAGAGTGAGCGACAGCCAGTTGAGGTGCACGCGTCGGGACGGGTTTCGGCAAAGGCTGAGCTCCGAATGGACGAGTTGATTTCTCGGCTTGGATTGGATCCGCAGATCGATGAGTCTACGGAAACCTTAGCGAATATCATCGTCAACGGCCTGGAGCGGATTCCGCGACCTGGGGACACCTATGAGACTCGCATCGGGCTGATGCGGGTTGAGAATATGGCTCGAAGACGAATTACCCGAGTTGGAATTCAGCTCAACCCTTCGCTGCTCGAGTCGGGTTCAGAAGGTTGAACCGGCGGCTCGTGAATCACCTGCATTCGCTTTGAGATCGCGACAGCGTGGTCTGCGACGTGCTCGAGGGCGTGGAAGATTTCGATGGTTCGCAGCATTGCTCGTGCGTGGGTCGGATCCGACTTGATCAGCTCGAGGACTCCGTTACGGGCGGTGGCGTAGCGACCGTCGATTTGATCGTCGTCAACGACGATGGAGCGCGCCAGCTCGACGTCGTACTCCATGTACAGCTTGAGCGAACTGGTGAATTGATGCTTTGCGGCGTCGCAGAGTTCGCGGAGCGTGCCTTTAAGCTCGGATGGGAACATCGAGCCAAGCTTGGTGCCTCGACGTGCGAGTTTGACGGCGTGGTCGGCGACGGTTTCGATCTCGCTCACGATACCCAGGGTTGAGACGAGGAGTTTGAGGTCGCTGGCGACCGGTGCTTCCTGGGCGATAATCAGAGCAGTTTCGAGAAGCAGTTCTCGTTCGAGACGGTCGAGATAGTCGTCAGCCTTAACGACTTCACTCGCGAGGGATGGATCCGCGTTAACGATTGAGTCGACGGCCTTTTGGACCATGTCGTTGGCAGCCATTCCCATGGACACGACCTGTGTCCTGAGTCCCTGCAGTCGCTCATTAAAGTGAGTTCGCATGTGAAAATTGGCGTCAACATCGACGCCTTCTTAACATTAGGATACTCGAAACTATTTGTACTGCGGAGAAAACAGCGGACGCGAATAATTGCCCGTGGTTCCTGTGATGTTTCTCGCGTTTGAACCGTTCGAGTCAGCGATGAAGACGGCTCGATTTGCACCTTCACGTTTAATGAAGATGATTTTCGATCCGTCCGGGCTGAAGGACGGGTTAGAGACCGAGCCATTGACAAGGAGTGAACCTGCAGAGCCACCTTGGGCTTTCAACGGGCACGATGCGAGGCCTACGCTGGTTCCGTTACCATCACCCTTGTATTGCGCAGGAATGAAGAGGAGCGAGCTTCCGTCGGGGCTGCACTTAATCTCAGTGGTGCACTGTAGGATGTCTGGCGACATGAGGATTGGAGTAGCTGCTTCGGTGCCGGATTTGGTGGGGTCCAGCATAAAGATGCCGTGATTGAATCCCAACTTGACTGGCTTACCATCTTCAGTCGTCGGAGGGACGACGTCGATCAGGTTGACGACGAGGTTCTCGGTTTGAGGGTCAACGTCGATTTCGATTCGCTCGGCGGCGAAGATTTGCATCGGAGGTTTGACCTTGCCGTCCTTGTCGGGCTCGAAGTCTTGGATGATGAGGTTCTCGCCCCGTTCTTCTCGCCGCATAACGGCGGCGATGAATCGGCGACCCTTTAGGTACCTAGCAACACGGAAACTCTTTCCGAAACGGTTGTAGAGGAGTTCGAAGGTGTTTCCGGCTCCGCCACCTTCTTCGCCCTCAATCCGCTGCTTACCCGGTGGGAGGATTTGGCTGCTTTTTCCGTTGACCGGGAAGAACTCTTGAACCGTGCCGCGCACCATGACGAGCCCGGACAGTCCGGCGTCGGTTTTCGGAGTCGAGTCGAAGATGAGACTGCTTCGGCCCGCTTTGTCGATGGACCGTTGCTCGGGATCGGCGTTGCGTTGGGGATCCCATCGGAAGATGTGGAACGAATCTTCTTTGCGGTCGCTGATGAAGAAGAGTCGGTTGCCGTCAGGACCCCAGACGAGGTCACGATCGGTTTGGCCCGCTTTGTATCCGGATGAGGGAGTGATGGTTCCCTTTGCATCCATTACGACGGCTTGGGAGCCGTCTTCGGTGACTTGGATCGCAGCGATGAGACTGCTCGTGTCCGAGCTGAGCTGGATGTCGCCCTTTTTGCCCATTAGCCAGATGAAGAGCCAACCGATCACTCCAAGAGAGATCACAAAAAGGATAAGCCGTCGAGCGGAACGAGATCGCATGATACTTCTCTGAATTATGTCACTTCGGGCGGAATGAGTTCCCGAAAATGAACGAGGCACTGCATGAATGCAGTGCCTCGAACTTGATTTGGCTTTGCTTACTTACTTGGACTTGCGTCGTCGAGCGAAGGCGAGCAGACCAAGGCTGAGACCAGCGATGGTTCCAGGCTCTGGAACGCCCTGGAGTGTGACTCCGCTGAACGTACTGCTTGCGATGGTGTAGTCGCCGAGCGAGGTGGTGTTGCCGAGGTAGGCAGTACCGATGAGCTTGGTGACGACGGTGAGAGCGCGGGACTGGTTGTACAGATCGCTGACTCCGAGGGTTAGGCTTGGGATTGAGTTGAACGCGATGTTGTTGCTACCAGTTCCTGCGAGAGGTGCAAGGGTAGTGTTCACGGTCGAAACTCGGGTTGTGCCAACCTGGATTCCATCAAGGAATGCAGTGACTTCGAGTCGAACGTTGTCGCGGTGACCGCTGGTGAGACCAAGACCGTTCAGTGCGCGGCTAAAGGTAGCTGCGGTGTTGCTGAGGTTGATGGTTGCGGTGCCAGTTGCTGGATTGCCTGGGAAGTCGAAGACCCATAGGTTTGCGTTTGAGTACAGTTCAACGACCGGGGAACCTGCGGTTGCGGATGATCCAGTGGTAATCGAACCGGTAGCAGCTGGTGCAGCAGATCCGGTGATCACACCCGATGCGGATGCGTTGCCTTTGGAACCACTCACTGCTGAGGTGAGGGTGAAGGTTGCACCAGTCTGGGCAGTAAACCGGTCGCTGAACGACTGGCTCTGAACTGCGCTGGAAGTCGTTGTTCGGGAAGCCGTACCAGCACCAGAAACCACTACGCTAGCGTTCTGGGTGAAACCAGCGGATCCGCCAACGTTAGTTCCGATGGTGGAGGCAACCGAGATATCAAATCGGTTGTTGACGCCCGTAGCGACGTTGTTAATGGTGAACGAACGAGCAGAGTTTCCGTTGTATGGTGTAACACCGGTACCGGACAGTCCAACCGTCGAACCCGAAGTAGCAAAAGTGACCGAACCGGAGGTGAGCGTGTTAACTGGCGTACCAGCCGTGAACGTTACGGCCTGCGAGTTGGCGACCGAAGCCCCCAAAACCAAACCTGACAAGATAAGCAAGCGTTTCATAGTCAAAACCTAAGAATCTCCTTAATGATATCCAACGTTGTCGCAATCTGTCACAGAAAAATTACCAGTTCCTCCGGTTTTTAAGACGGCTTAACAATCGGTATCACACCTGAAACGGCTCCTCTGAGCCAGTCTGAGCCACTCATCGGCTTTCGACCCTCCGGCTGTACCTGTTTCAGAACTAGACTTCCAACCTGGAAGCCCAGGTGACAGTGGCCTTCATGCTCGAAGACGCCAATTCCGTCCTGGTTTGATGGACGTGACTCGCTGATCTTAATTCGGCCAAGATCGGTTTGGAAGAAGGCACCCGGACTAGGACTTAAGCCCCGGAGGCGGTTGTACTCGACGGTTGCTGGCTCGTCGAAACGGAGTTCTCGCTCTTCCGCTGTGATCTTTGATGCGTAGGTTGCGGTTTCGTGATCTTGGACTTGCCGGGGATAGTTTCCGTCGGCAATTCTTTCGATCCATTCTTCAATTTGGGTTGCGGCAAGTTGGGCGAGGCGGGCGTGGAGTTCGCCGTAAGTCTCGTTGGGACCGATGGGAGTTCGGACGATGTCGATGATATCGCCGGTATCCATCCCTTTATCCATTTGCATCAAGGTGACGCCGGTTTCAGTTTTGCCGTCCATGATGGCGCGCTGAATTGGGGCGGCGCCTCGGTAGTCGGGGAGGATGCTGCCGTGGAGGTTGATTCCGCCACGCTTTGCGGTCTCAAGAAGTTTGGTCGAGAGGATCTGACCGTAGGCAGCTACGACGTGGACGTCGGCTTCCAACTCTTGGACTTTCTGGACGAATTCTGGATCGCGGGCCTTTTCCGGGGTCTCTACGGGAAGGCCCAGCTCGATGGCTTTGAGTTTGACCGGAGAGGCTTTGAGCTTCATCCCTCGCCCGCTGGGGCGATCGGGTTGGGTGATGACTAAGACGACGTCTTTGGCGAGCTTCTC
>CAIYMO010000005.1 GCA_903927345.1 uncultured Armatimonadota bacterium
CCTTTCGGAGTGAACCGCTCAGCCCGAGCCCGAAGCTCCTCGACACTAATGACCTGCCGTGCCAGCGCGACCTCGTCCCGCTTGGTGGCAAAAATCTTCTCCAGAATCGTCAAGCGTCCGCCTTCAAACGCTCAAGTTTGGTTGCCGACGCGCCGCCTCGCACGGTTTCGCGAGCCAATTCATAAGCATCTGTCCAAGAGTTCGCGAGTCCCGCAAGCCGAACCGCAACCGCCGCGCTCGGCAGAACCGCCAAACACTTCGGCGAACTAATCTGCGTGACCGCCTCTTCCAAAAGCTGACCATTATCTAATGGAGTCTCACCGGAGAGCAACGCCGAAAGATCAACCGGCTGTGCGCCAAAGGTCGCCGGGGTCCACTCTTCCCTTCTCACCTGGCCATCCTCAACCACTCGCACCTGCGTCACCGAAATCGGCGAAATCTCGTCCATTCCCGGCTCACCGTGAACAACGATCGCAAACTCGGTATCAAGTCGAACCAGAGCCTCCGCGACCATCGAAAGCAAACCCGGCTCCCAAACACCAACGATCTGCCGCCTCGCCCCCGCCGGGTTCAGCAACGGTCCCAATACGTTAAAGACTGTTCGGAACGGCAGTTCCTTGCGAATCGGGCCAGTCTTAACTCCAGATGGGTGGAACTTAGGCGCAAACAAAAACGCAAATCCCAACTCGTTCAACCGCCGCGACGCCTCCTCAGGAGTTTCGCAAAGAGGAACACCGATCGCTTCCAAAACATCCGCCGACCCGCATCGGCCCGTCACCGCTCGATTGCCATGCTTTGCAACCGTGGCTCCTGCCGCCGCCGCAATAATCGCCGCCGCCGTCGAAACATTAAAGGATGAAATCCCACCACCCGTTCCGCATGTATCAACGTGGTTCTTCACCGGAGACTCGACATGCACACAATCCGCTCGAAGAGTCAGAGCAAATCCCGCGAGTTCGTCGTTGGTAACTCCCTTCATCTGCAACGCCGTCAGGGTCGATCCAATCTGCGCGGGCGTCGCGACATTAATAAGGCGGTCCATCAGGGCCGACGCCTCAGCCAGCGAAAGGTGCTCGCGGTTTGCAACTTTGCCAAGCAACGGTCCAAATTCCATTGCTTCGATTATCGCCCAAAAACGGGACAACAGAGTGCCTCCAGATAGGATTCACACAATTGTAACAATCCTTCACGCCTGGAACAAACCACTCCAAAGGTATGCTTTGCTGAGATGGGATCGTATATCGGCATCCTCGCGCTTATGGGACTCGCAGTTGTACTCTGCGCGGTCTTCGCAACCATCAGCTGGCTCCTGGGACCCAAGCGAAACACCACTTATAAGAATGCTCCTTATGAGTGCGGCGTCGCTCCCGTTGGAGACGCCCGCGAACGATTCCCAATCAAGTTCTATCTCGTCGCAATCATCTTCATCCTCTTCGATATCGAAGTCGTCTTCCTCTGGGCTTGGATGACTGTATATAAAGGTGGAACCGTCGAGTTCATCAAGTTCACCTTCTTCGAGTTCCTTGCCTTCATGTCAACTTGGGTTCTCGGTTACGCGTATATCCTCAAGGTGAAAGCAATCGAGTGGGACGAGCCCGAAGCCCTTCCTTCCGAAATCCAGGAGGCAGCGTAATGACCCCAGAAGAAACAACCCTTCGCGCCCTCGTCGGCGACGACAATCTAAAGGTGGTCGAAAAGCACGCCGGAACCTACTTCTGCGTCTCACCATCCAACTTGCTTTCCGTTCTCACCGCCCTGCGCGACGAGCACGACTACAAATTCTTCAGCGAGTGCGTCGGAGCTGACTACAGCACTTGGACCCACGAGCGAGACCTTGATGGCCGCTTCGAAGTCGTGTACAACCTGCTTTCCCTCTCCAGCGGTAACCGCGTCTTCGTGAAAACCAGCGTAAGCGATGGCGAGTCCATCCCTTCCGCAATGCCCGTCTACCAAGGCGCCGAATATCCCGAAAAGGAAATCGGCGACATGTACGGTATTAAGTTCATTGGAAACGAGCTCGCTCCGGGCACACGCTTTATGCTCCCAGACGACTGGGTCGGCTTCCCTCTCCGCAAGGAATATCCCCTCGGCGGCGAAGACGTTCTCTTTGACATTGGGACCAAGGGCCCTGCCGTCGAAGACCGAATGCAGCCCCACGCAGGCGAAAGTTTCGAAGGCAAAACCGGCACCACGGAAGTCAGCGGACGCTGATTTCAGGGTTGCTCCCTGAAAAATTATCGCGTTTTTGCTCAAAGTTCCCCGTTTTGGCTTTTTTTGTGTAGAATGTTTGGAACAGTGTTGAGGGCAGGAATGTCGGAAACACTTGAGAATGCAAACAGGGTTACTGTTTGACTTCTTGAAGATCTCTTATTGAGGAAATTATGAAACGAGCATTTACGCTTATCGAACTCCTAGTGGTTATCGCGATCATCGCGATCCTCGCTGCTATCCTCTTCCCAGTCTTTGCTCAGGCAAAGGTTGCTGCTAAGGGCGCTGCTTCAATCAGCAACCTCAAGCAGATCGGTACTGCTTACCAGATCTACTCGGGCGACGCAGACGACGTCTCCGTTATGGACGTATCATGGGACGGCACCGCACCTGTCACCGTTGGTGGCGCTGGTTGTCTGACCTGGGCACAAGCTCTTCAGCCTTACATGAAGAACGGCGACATGCTCAACGATCCTCTCACCACCCCACAGACCATTCCTGCAGGTTGGCCACGAGCTGTCCGACAGTCTCTCTTCCCACAGTACGGTTTCAACTACTCCGTATGGTCGCCATATGCCGGTTCGTTCAGCGCAACCCCATGGGCACGCGTTCCACAGAGCCTCACCGCAATTGCACAGCCAGCTGACACCGTTCAGTTCGCAGAGCGATTCACCAACGTTGAAATGGGCACCCTGTACTGGTACGGCGCTGGCACCATGCTCACCTCCCTCGGCATCGAGCCACCAGACTGCTACTCACGACCTGAGTGGTGCTTCGCTGGATGGGGCGTTAGCGGCAACTACACCGGAATTCTTCCTACCGTTGAATCCGGAAAGTACACCGGTGGCGTTGCTCGACGAAAGGCTCGAGGAATCATCACTGCCTTCGGCGACAGCCACACCGCAGTTCTTCCTGCTGGCCGAGCTGCTAGCGGTACCAACTGGCTCGACAACACCACGTTCAACGAGAGCGCGCTTGTCGTCACCAACCGAAACGATTACAAGTGGGACAACCAGTAATGAAGAAAGCAGGTTTGTTGCTACTTAGCGCATTGGTACTCTCTCTCGTCGGATGTTCCGGCGGAGACGGAGCTGAAGCAGATGTTTCAGCTGCACCAGTCACCGATGCACCTGCTCCGACTGTGCCAGATAACAAAGCAGGCGAAAAGCCTCAAGTTACTGCCGCCGAGCCAGGACTGAATCCTAACGCAGGAGCAGTTCCAGAGACCGGTAGCGCACTCGGCAACAAGTAAATAGCACTTGCCAAACTTAACCCCCTCGATTCATCGAGGGGGTTTTTTTGTTGTAAACTCTGCCTAATGCCGGAGCAGACATTTATGCCGTCGACCGAAACCATCTTCGAGAGGGTCGGCGAAAACACGATGATCGTGAACATGGGTCCACAGCACCCATCGACCCACGGTGTTCTTCGGGTCATCACCGAGCTAGATGGCGAAACCATCGTCCAGTGTAAGTGCGTCATCGGCTACCTCCACACCGGAATGGAGAAAGAGGCCGAGTACCAGCAGTATCTCAAATGCGTTCCCATGACGGACCGCATGGACTACCTCAACGCAAACGGCAACAACCTCGCCCACGCCCTCGCCGTCGAACAACTCCTTGGCTGCGAAATTCCAAAGCGAGCACAATACATCCGCGTCATCCTCGCCGAGCTCAGCCGAATCGCATCCCACCTCGTCTGGCTAGGCACCCACGCCCTCGATATGGGCGCGATGACCCCATTCTTCTACACCTTCCAACAGCGCGAACTCATTCTCGACCTCTTCGAGATGGTCAGCGGTGTTCGAATGATGCCTTCCTGGATCGTCCCCGGCGGACTCCGAGGCGACATCCCTGCAGAATTCGAGCCACGCCTCCGAGCCTTCCTCAAGGAGTTCAACACCGAGATGGACACCCTCGAAGGACTCATCAACGAGAACCCAATCTGGAAGGAGCGCACCTACGACGTCGGAATCCTTTCCGCCGAAGACGCCCTCTCCCTCGGCTGCTCCGGTCCCATCCTCCGCGCAAGCGGAATCAACTGGGATCTCCGAAAGGATAAGCCTTACTCCTCGTACGAAGACTTCAACTTCTCGGTCCCTGTCGGCCGAACCGGCGACGTCTACGATCGCTATCTCGTCCGCATGGTCGAACTCCGCGAGAGCGCCAAGATCATCCAGCAAGCCATTGACGGCCTCCCCGAAGGAGACTTCCGCACCAGCGATCGAAAAATCTCGCCCCCGCCGAAGCCAGAAATCGATGAGTCGATGGAGTCACTCATCCACCACTTCAAGCTTTACACCGAAGGTTTCCGACCCCCAGTTGGTGAGGCCTATGCCGCGGTCGAAGGCTCCAAGGGTGAATTGGGCTTCTATGTGGTAAGCGACGGCACGAACCGCCCCTACCGCTGGCACGAAAGACCAAGTAGCTTCATGAACCTCAAATCTCTCGAGGTGCTGGCCAAGGGACGGATGATTGCCGATCTTATCGCTATCATCGGTTCAATTGACATTGTCCTCGGCGAAATTGACCGCTAAACTAACCAGCTCAAACCGTTCATTCACAGTTTTTCGTTAAAAACCTTTTGCATTTTCTAACGAATCGTGATAAGATCCGCTTGAGGACTGAACTTTGAACGATGTCGTTCGTTGCTAAGTCCCCATATTGTTTGAAGGTATCGCCTTCAAAGGAATCATACAATGAAACGAGCATTTACGCTTATTGAACTCTTGGTGGTTATCGCGATCATCGCGATCCTCGCCGCTATCCTCTTCCCAGTCTTCGCCCAAGCTAAGGAAGCTGCAAAGAAGACCTCGAGCGTATCCACGTTCAAGCAACTCGCGACTTCGACCCTGATCTACACCTCGGATAGCGACGACGTCTTCCCATTGGCTTACTCATGGGACGGTGGCACCAACACCTGGCGATGGAACTTCACCACCAGCTGCCCTAACGGATGGCGAAACGACGGTGTTCGAAACATCGACCCACGACGATCAGAGGACGGACTCCACTGGTCCAACAGCTTGATGCCATACATCAAGAACACCGACATGTACGCTCAAACTGGTCTCCCAGTCGAGAACACCTGGTACACCGGTGCAATCACCCCAGGCATGCGACCAACCAACGTAGGTCTCTCCATGAACGGTCTTCTCCACCAGTGGAGCGCAACCGCAATGGAACTTCCTTCACAGGTTCCAATGTTCAGCGGTATGACTGGTAAGCACTCCGTCGTCGGACGAGCTCTCACCAATCCAGCAATCAACTGCGCTGGAATGGGTCAGAACTGCAATGCTTCGACCAACGCAGGTACCACCGCTGGTAGCTTTGCTTTCGTCTGGTTCTGGGATGCGGGCATCTCCGCTTACAGCTACGGAGAAGGCATGATCTTCTCTAACTCGGACTCCTCAACCAAGTTCCGACGAATCAAGATGAGCACCAACTCGGCTGCTCCTACCCGAGACTACTACAGCAACCCATTCGTCTACGGAAACGCTGCTGGCGTTCCTGCTAGCCGATGGGGCTGTGACTTCGGTCGCGGCTTCTACGAAGACTGCGTCTTCTCTCCAAACAAGACCCAGTAAGGATCGTCAAATCCTCATGGTTGGGTTCGTGCGAAAGCCGAACCCAACCATGTTTTATGTTTAACTAGAAATCAAATGAAAAAACTACTCGCTCTCCTTCTCCTCACCTCTGTCGTCTTCGCAGTGACCGGCTGCGCTTCCGGCCCCGCAGAAGAAGCCGCACCGAAGATTGATGCCGCAAAAGATGCGAAGGTCGACAAGGGTGGCGCAGAAGCTAGCCCAACCCAAGACTAATCTTAGCGATACACACAATGAAAAGACTGCTCCCTGCCGCACTCCTCTTCTCTGGCCTCCTCATCGGTTGCCAGCCGTCCGAAGAATCCATGGCGCAGGGAGTTGCTCCTAAAACCAAGCCCGCAGGAGTCCGAGTGATTAACCTCACTGAAGCCACAATGGGTGTTCAAGTGACCGGGCTGACCCATTACGACATTCCAGCCGGCGGAATAACTCCAGGACTTCTCGTCTCCCCGAAAAAGCCCGCATCAGTCAACCTTGAATTTGGATCAAACAAAAAGTTGGAGTCGGTTCAATGCGAGCAAGGCAAGTTTGTTACCGTTGTCGTTCGATCAAAGGACGATGTCAAAACTTTCATTTCTGGCTCTCCTCTTTCAATTCCAAGCAAAGCGATCATCGAGTGCGTCAACGTCACCGATAAAGAACTCACCTTCGAAGCGAATAATGGCGAAGAGTTCAAAGTCAAGCCAAACGATTCAGTCGCAAAAGAACTTGATCCAGGTTCCCTCTCGATCAAGTGCAACGGAGCCTCCATTGACCTAAAATTCGGTGGCACCGAGATCATCGCGATCTACCCCGTTCAAGTCGGCGGAAAAACAGAACTGAAGTCGAGATCGCTAAAAGGCACAGGGAATACCGTAGCTTCTGGCGGACCTTCTGCAAGCTAACGCTTAGTAGTAGCCCTGGCTCGATTCGTTTGCGGCATCAACCCAGTCTGCAGCGAACTTCTTCATCTTCTCAACGTCAACTGAGCTGGTCGGGATCAAGCGGATAAACGCGCCCTCATCCTTCTGCCCCCAGTTGGTGAACAAGTGCTTCAGCATGTCGCGCTTCACAAGCCCCATGTTGCCGTAGTAGCCCTTTGAGAGCCTAAAGAAGTACATCGCAACCCGGTTATCACCTCGCTGCTCCATATCAACGAGAGTCACGGGAACATCGCCCCGGGTCTTCGTCTTAATCACATCGTCGCGCTGGTTCGAAAGTCGCCAACCCTGGGCCGAAAAACAGATCTGCGGGTCATGGAAGCTCTCCTTGCTGTTGCTCGCAATCGCAACCACGTCATAAGACTCATTCCCGCTCACAAACACGCGAGCACAGATTCCCCAAGGCTTAAGAATGTCATACGAGCTCTTATCCATGGTGTAAGAGACCTTCTCACCCTGCTTAAGCATCGGCTGGAACTTCCCTACCTTGATCGGTAGCATCGCGATGACCTCATCCTCCGTCATCGATTTCTCGTGCGGTCGGGGAGCAAAGTTGTAAGCAAGACCGATCGAGGTCATCAACCCCGCCAAAATCCAGAGCATTTTTTTCATTCTTTCCACCCGAGCAGCCGTGCCGCCTTAAAGATCACCCAGAAACAGAGTAGGAGCATAATGTAGCCGCTCCAGTCGTGGAACGCTGCCCCCGCCGGTGCGCCGAACTGCTCACCAACCACGCCAATCATCGCAATCCGAAGCCCGTTCATCAGCAGGCAAAGCGGAATGATGATCAGAAGCATCATAAAGTTGAAGTTAAACGTCGAACGCGCAAACAGAATAAAGTGACAGGTGAAGCAGGTGACCGCAACCAGCAGCTTCAATCCCGAACACGGGACCGCAATGTTCAACGCATAAGAGTTCAGCTGAATCGAAGTCGGGTCCAGACGCATCGGCGTGAATCCCGCCAAGGAGAGTAGCTTCTCCGCCACCGTCGTCGAGGCGATCTGCAACTCGTTAGTATTCGCATCCAGGTAGGAACTCGCCACCGGAAGCATGAAGAAAATAAAAAGGATCGGGAAGAGTGCTCGCCATGCCCAATTACCTCCAAACAGCGCCCAAACCATCCCGAAGATGGCGGCCACCAAACAGACCGACTGCAACGCCCACCAGTCACCTACAAAGGCGATGAACTGGAAAAACGCCAGCGGAATCAAAAGAAGTAGAACCATCGGCGCCGTTTTGCGAGCCTTCGGGTCAAACATATCGCGGCGACGGTGAAGCTGCCAGCCAATCAAAAACGGAACAAGAATAATGTGCGAGTAGTTGTCGTCATCTCGCCACATCCGGAAGACCTGGCGCATAATCGGCCAGAACATCAAACTCAGTCCAAGGATCGCGACCAAAGACGGGATAAAAAGCTCATGCCGAGCAACCCGAACCAGACCACCTTCTTTGACCCAAGCCAGCACACGGCGCAGCCCAGCCTGGACTTCGTCCAGGAGTGAGCCTCGTTCTTGACTAGTTGTTACCGCCGCTGCCTGATCCAAAATCAAATATCCTTATGTTTCAACGTTGAAATGGAAGGTTAGATTCCCACAAAAGCTACATCAGCTCCCGGAAGTACTGTACCGTCTTTTCCAGTCCTTCTTCCAATTGTGTTGTAGGTTCCCATCCAAGCAAGTTTCGTGCCCTTGTGATGTCTGGACGTCTTTGTTTCGGATCATCGATCGCTGCATCGAGGTGAATAATCTCTGAAGATGAGCCCGTCACCTTGATCACCGCCTCCGCAAACTGCAAAATCGTACGTTCTTGCTCGGTTCCAATATTGACCGGATCATGCAAATCCGACTCCATGAGTCGATACACACAGTCCAAGATGTCGGCACAGTAACCAAACGACCGAGTCTGAGATCCGTCACCGTAAATCGTGATCGGCTGATTCCGAAGCGCCTGGTTCACAAAATTCGGAACAACCCGCCCATCATCAAGCCGCATTCGGGGTCCGTAGGTATTGAAGAAACGAATGATCCGTGAATCAACATCCTTGAACCGGTGGTACGCCATCGTCGTGGCTTCCGCAAAACGCTTCGCCTCATCGTAAACCGACCGTGGCCCGTTCGGATTAACGTTGCCCCAGTAAGACTCAGGCTGAGGAGAGAACTGTGGGTCGCCATAAACTTCCGAAGTGGAAGCCAAAATGAACTTAGCTCCCTTCGCAACCGCAAGCTCCAAGCAGTTGTCCGTCGCATAAGACCCCGCACGAAGAACGTCGAAGGGAATCTTCTTAAAGTCGTCAGGTGAAGCCGCCGATGCAAAGTGGGCCACAAAGTCAACTTGCCCATCCACAGAGAACGGAAGCGAACAATCATGCTTCACAAACTCAAACTTCGAGTTACCCCGCAAATGCGCGATATTCTGCTCAGAACCAGTAATGAGGCTGTCCACAGCAACCACCTCATGCCCCTTCGAAAGGAGCAAATCGGCCAAGTGTGACCCAAGAAATCCAGCACCACCAGTTAAAACAACTCTCATCGCCAGATTCTATTGTGGCGTTTTGGCACGCTCTTCGCAGGTAAATTCGGTCTAATGTCTCAAGACTTGCCAGCCGGCGTGATCATTAAGCCCCTCGGAAGCCACCACGATTCGCGTGGCCACCTCACCGAACTCTTCCGATCGGACGAAATCCCTGAAGGAACCCTCCCAACGATGGGCTACATCAGCGTCACCCACCCTGGCATCGCTCGCGGCCCCCACGAGCACGTCGATCAGACCGACCTCTTCTGCTTTGTCGATGGAGAATACGAACTCAGACTCTGGGAAAACCGTCCAGGTCACGCCGCATGGCACCAGTCCTTCCTCGTCGGGAAATCCAATCCCGTCGCTGTCATCGTCCCTCCCGGAGTCGTTCACGGCTATCGGAATGTAGGAGAATCAGACGCCTATGTTCTTAACTTCCCTAACCAACTCTATGCCGGAACGGGTAAGACTGAACCGGTGGACGAAATCCGGCACGAGGAAATCGATTCCCCATTTAAATTTGATTGACGTTTTACGTCAGTTTGAGTCGGCAACTTGCCGACAATTAGGTCTGAGTCGAATATGAAGGTAGCAGTTGTTGGAACTGGATATGTAGGTTTGGTCACCGGCTTGGTGCTCGCTGACCTCGGAAACGAGGTCACATGCGTTGATAAGGACACGAAGAAAGTAGAGTCGATCCGAGCAGGAATCGCTCCAATCTTCGAGCCCGGCATCGAAGAAATGCTGAAGCGAACACTCAAGAACGGAAACTTTAACATCACGGACTCGATCGCTGATGCGGTCAAAAAGTCGGAGATTGTGTTTATCGCTGTTGGAACTCCTCCAGCCACCGACGGAACACCCGACCTCACTGCCGTTCGAGCAGTTGCCAAAGACATCGGCAAAGCAATCGACAAGCCAACAATTGTCATTAACAAATCCACTGTTCCCGTCGGATCCGGTGACATGGTGGAACAGATCATCAAGGATCAAGGCGTCGCCTCCGATCTCTTCGATGTCGTCTCAAACCCTGAATTTCTCCGGGAAGGAAGCGCAATCTCGGACACTCTTAACCCAGACCGCATCGTCATCGGAACGCGCCGACCCGAAGCCGCGGAAAAGCTAAAAGAGCTCTACGCCCCGCTTCAAAGTGAATTCATCGTCACAGATCTCAACTCGGCCGAACTCATCAAGTACGGCGGAAACAGCTTCCTCGCTCTCAAGATCAGCTTCATTAACGCTATGAGTCGCGTCTGCGAACTCTGCAACGCAAACATCGGCGATGTCGCCCGAGGTATTGGTGCAGACCAGCGCATCGGTCCACAGTTCCTATACGCAGGTCTTGGCTGGGGCGGCTCCTGCTTCCCCAAGGACGTCCAAGGCATGGTTGCGACCGCCCAAGGTCTCGACTACGACTTCGGACTACTCAAAGAGGTCATCAAGATCAATGAAGACCAGACAAACCACTTCCTAGACCGAATCGAGCATCGTATTGGTGGATTCGAAGGCAAAACCGTCGGTCTGCTGGGCCTTGCATTCAAGCCGAACACTGACGATATTCGCGACGCCAAAGCGCTCGTCATCATCGACCGAATTCTCAAAGCCGGCGGACGAGTCCAAGCCTACGATCCCGTCGCCTCGCACCTCGTGGAAGATCACTTCCCCGCTGCCATCTATGTGAACTCCGCATACGATGTCAGCAAAGGCGCCGACGTGGTCATCCTCGTCACCGAGTGGAACGAGTTCCGACAGATCGATCTCGCTCGACTCGCGGGAACCGCAAAAGAGGCAATCCTCTTCGACGGACGACGAGTCTACGCGCCAGAAAAAGCTCGAGCTGCTGGGTGGGAATACCACACCATCGGCATCGCTTCATGAGAAACATAATCATTGTCTGCGACGGTGCCGGCCCTACGGGCGGCACCGAGCGAGTTGCCATAACAACCGCAGTCGGCCTCCAAAAACGAGGCTACAATGTCGCCTACTTTGCCGGCGAACCCATCGCAACTCCCGAGCTCGACGCCATCCGAACAGTCTCGATGGATCAGGCAGACGCCTACCACGCATCCAAAGCTGAAGTTCTGAAGCGATTCGTCTGGAACACCGAAGCCGGTGCCAGATTCGGAAAGTTCCTCGAAGAGTTCGCCCCTTCCGACACCGTAATCCATGTACACGCATTTCGACGCGTTCTCAGCGGAGCCGTGATCAAAGAAGCTAAGCGACGCGGGTTCAAGCTCGTCTTCACCCTGCACGATTTTGGTGTGGTTTGCCCAAACACCACGTTCTACATCGCCCCCCAGAACAAGATCTGCACTCTAAAGCCCCTGTCGACCGCCTGTAACGCCTGTCAGTGCACCCACCGAGGCTGGCCAATGAAACTCATGCAGACCGCCAGAGGCGCCAACCTTGCCCGCAAGAAGGTCGTCAACGACTTCGACCACCTCATCTATGTGAGCGAATTCAGCCGACGCATCATCGAACCATTCATTCCTGCGGACAAACCCGCCACCACGATCTACAACCCAGTCTCAAACGACAAGCAGGACGTCACAACAGACCAAGGCGCAGCGTTCACCTACGTAGGCCGCCTGTCACAAGAAAAAGGAGTGGTCGGCTTCGCTCGCGCGGCAAAGGCCGCTGGTGTCACTTGCCAGTTCATCGGCGACGGCCCCGAGCGAGAAGCAATTCTCGAGGTCAACCCCGAAGCAGTTCTCACCGGCTGGCTCTCCCACGCCGAAGTCCAAACAAAGATTCGACAAAGCCGAGCGGTCGTCATGCCTTCGCTCTGGTACGAAACCGCTGGGTTAGCAGTCATCGAAGCCATCGCCCAGGGTGTCCCCGCCATTGTGTCGCGAACCTGTGCATCAACAGAATACGTCGAACACGGAGTAACGGGTGTCCACTACCAAGGTGAAAAAGAACTCACCGCCGTCCTCAGCGCAATGACCGAGGAGCAAGCCCAGTTGCTCGGAACCGAAGCGTACAACCGCTATTGGCAAGACCCGTTATCGACAAAAAAACACCTGGACCAACTGGTCCAGGTGTATCAAAGTCTCTTTTAGTTGTTGACCATGCCTTTGGCGGCTCGATTAAGATCCGCCGTTTGCATCGCCTCAACCAATCCCGCAAACGACATCTTGCGATGCCACCCAAGGACGCTTTCGGCCTTCGCCGGATCGCCGATCAGAATATCGACCTCAGCAGGTCGATAGAACGCCGGGTTGATCTGGACGATCGTCTTGCCCGACTTCTTATCAACGCCAATTTCCTTTTCAGCTTCGCCTGACCATTCAATCTCAAACCCTGCGATTCCGGAAGCAATCTCCACAAACTCGCGCACAGTGTGGGTCTCATTGGTCGAAAGCACGTAGTCGCCGCCTGAAGGCTGTTGCAGCATTCGCCACATTCCTTCGACATAGTCGCCAGCAAATCCCCAGTCGCGCTTTGCGTCCATGTTCCCAAGCTCTAAAACCGATTCGTGTCCCTTAGCAATGTTTGCCAGAGTTGCCGTGACCTTTCGCGTCACAAACTCCTTTCCGCGAAGAGGCGACTCGTGGTTAAACAGAATTCCCGAAGAAGCGTGCAAGTCATAAGACTCCCGATAGTTGACCGTGATCCAGTGACCGTAAAGCTTCGCAACTCCGTACGGCGAGCGAGGATAAAACGGGGTCGACTCCTTCTGAGGAATCTCTTGAACCTTCCCAAACATCTCCGAAGTAGAGGCCTGATAGAACCGAGTAGCCGGGCTGAACTCTCGAATTGCTTCTAGAATGCGAAGAACGGCAATCCCATCAGCATCCGCGGTGTACATCGGCATCTCAAACGAAGCCGCAACAAAACTCTGCGCCGCTAAGTTGAAGAACTCATCAGGCTGGATCTTCTTGATCGTCCGAATGATATTGGTGTACTCACACAGGTCCATCGAGACGTACTCGATCTCGTTGCGAATGCCAAGCTCCTCCAGTCGCCAATAGTTTGTCGAAGCACTCCGACGAGCCGCTCCATAAACCTTGTATCCCTTCTCCAGCAGTAGCTTAGAGAGGTACGCCCCATCCTGACCAGTAACACCCGTAACAATCGCAACTTTCGACATATCTTCTATCTTCCCACGGCCTTCCGGAACACGTCATGAAGTGAATCCACACAGGACTCCCATGAATAACGCGCCGCAAATTCTTGACCGCCTTTAGCCATCCGGCTTAAATTATCGGCATCTCCCAACGCACTTAGCAGGGCATTGGCAATGGACTCAGGCTTTTCCGGGTCGCAATAGAACGCCCACTCACCCGCAACCTCTGGCAACGAACTCGTTTGGCTTGTCACGACAGGGGCTCCCGCCACCATCGCCTCTAGAACCGGAATACCGAATCCCTCTACATAAGATACCAACGTAAAAACGGTGCACTTGTTAAGAAGCAGGTTAAGTTGCTCCTCCGACACATAACCCAGGAAAACGATTCGATCCTTTGCCGGAGAGCTTTCGACCATAGAAGCCAGGTCAGAATTCAGCCAACCCTTCGCCCCTGCGATGTACAACTTGACATCAGGAACGCTCGCGATCGCCTGCACAAGGCCAACAAGATTCTTCCTCGGCTCCAAAGTGCTTACGGTAAAGACAAACGGCACATCCAAGTCCGGCAAGCCTTCTCGCGAAATTGCCGCAATGCCTGCCTCATCAAGATCGCTCACATCGTTCCCGGGACCGTTGAAGCAGACATCGATCTTATCCATCGATGCCCCATACGCCCGACTCAGCTCGCGCTTCGAAAACTCCGAAACCGTCACCACCCGCGTCGCAATCCGGCAACCCGTTGCCGTCATCCAGTCCAAAATCAAACGATTCCGGGTCGTATACCAACTCGAGTGAGTCCTTGGAAAGGCATCGTGAATCACCGTAGTCTTCGGTAACGAACAAGCATACGGCAAGTTTGCAAACAACGAGTGGACAAGGTCGCAGCCGAGCCGCTTCGCTTCCTTCCCGACCCGGTAATGCTCCCAATATAGTCTTTGTGCAACGCCCTTTATCTCAATCGGATGCCAGGTAATCCAAGGGCAACTCTGCCAAGACTCAGGCAGTTCAACTCCCTGGTTAACAAAGATGTGATAGGTATCGCCTCGATCTTTCCGAACGATCTCCTCGAGGTTTCGGGCCATATTACGACCGACTCCCGCATATCGTTTCCCAGGCTCGGTAGTGAATAAAAACGCCGAGATCGCGATGCGCATATCGCTACGACTTTACCTGGATACCCACAAGGTGCTAGCGAAGCGTGACTGCTGGAGCAGCCAACGACTCGACTTCCGAAACTCCGGCCGCAGAATAGAGCTCATCTTCGACAAGTCCAATGATGTAGTCCTGAGTAAAGTAGTCCTTGACTCGCTCCATCCCTTGCGCCGAAAGCCGTTTCGCGACGGCCGGTTCTTGAAGAACCAACTTCATATGAGCCGCAAGCTCCTCATGATTGGCCCGGTTGTAGATCAGTCCACTTTCAGTGTTGACGATGATTTCTTCAATCGCCCCCGATCGAGCAGCAATCAACGGGGCACCCGCTGCCATTGCCTCAATGTTCGTGTTCCCGAAGGGCTCATCAAAGACGCTCGGCGAAATGAACGCCGTAGCGCGCCTCATCTGCTCGACGACTTGCTCGCGGCTTAGCTTGCCCAAGAACTTGACCCGATTCTCTAGCCCAAGTCGAATCGCCTTCTGCTCGAAGTAACCAACCGCTTCTGGATCTCCGCCACCAGCAATCCATAGCTCCCAAGGAGCGTCTGGCATCAATGAGTTCAAATGAGCGGCCGCTTGAATGGCGATGTGAATTCCCTTGTACAAAGCAAGCCTTGAAGCAACCAGGAATATCGGCGGACTGTAGCGGTCATCAGATGTCACCGGTGTCAGCGGAAGCTCAAACCCGCGATGAATCACCGACAGGGATTCACTCGGAAATCCAAGCTCAATAAAACGCTTGCGTAGAAAGTCAGATACGAGCACAACCCGCCGAAGGTCAATATGCCGCTCCCGCGGATACCGGTATGGCGACATCAGGCGCATGAGCCCACGCTTAACACGGCTTCCGTAAATATATGACGCTAACCACTCATCCCCGTGGTGGTAAACCACCGGAATGCCTTTGGCAGTCAGTTGATGGATCAACGAAGTGCCGATCAGGTGGAGACCGAAAACGTAGGCAACATCGTAGTCCTTGTCCTTCAAGAACCCCCGCATGGCTGCCTCATTCTTCCCCGACAGCTTCAGCATGGAAAGAATTGAACCGATGTTAGCCTTGCGAATCGAAACTTGCTGTAAGAGACTTGAGAACGAAAAATCTAACTTCGAATCGCCCGAGAGTAAAGTCGACGCCATAGACCAACCATCTTTGACCGTGGACAACTCAAAAATTCGATGGACGAAATGCCGATCCGAACGCTCGCCAGGATAACTGCTGCGATATCGGCTCGTAACAAGGTCAACCTCGTGACCCAGAGCGCGAAGACTCTCGGCGTTACGAAGGGCGCTCAGCTCAAACCCCCCATCGTAGTCCGGCGGACACAGGTTTGAAATCACAAGTATTTTCAGTTTTCTTTTGACTTTCAACCTGACGACCTATTCACTTGTGGATGCCCCTTTGACATCACACTTGTGTAGTGTAAACCCCAACACACCGTTTAAGCCCTAGCAATAATCACATTTTATTGCCCAAACGACCCTTTTGGCACGGGGTGCGAAAATTACCAGGTGCTCCAGACCTCTGCAGAACACCCCTACTGACCCATAATGAAACTGAGTTCATGAACGTCATCATCATCTGCGAATCTGCACGCATCACGGGCGGAGCCGAAAGAGTCGCAGTTCTGGAAGCCCTTGAATTCCGGAGACGAGGCATTCGCGTTGGCTTCATTGCCGCCGACCCTATCGCCGATCCTCGGCTTGCCGAAGCTGGTGTCGAACTCCTTCTCCTTCCTGCGAAAAGTGTCTTCGAAGAGTCGGATAATCAGAAACGTCTGCACATGCTCTTCTCAAATCCATATGTCGCAGAACCAGTTCGAGAGTTTTTGGGCAACTTTGAGCCCAGCACAACGGTCGTGCACATCCACTCGTTCCGACTCAAACTTACAGGCGCCCCAATCGCACTTGCTCAGAGTCTAGGATTCAAAACCGCCTTCCACTGCAATGAGTACGCGACCATCTGCCCCACCTCGCTCTACTTCAATCACCGCACCCAAGCGAACTGCGAGTTATCACCGCTATCGCTCGGCTGCATCTCATGCGAATGCCAAGGTCAAAAATGGCGGCACAAACTGCCAAAACTCACCGCGCACTTTGGCAACAAAGTGCTCCTGAAGCTGTACGACCGCGCCGACCTCTTCCTCGCCGTCTCCCAACTCAACGCCAAGACTCTAGCCCCGCATCTCCCCAAACAGCCAGTCATCGTCAACTACCCCCACGACTATCCCCAGCCAGAAGACCGAGGTGATAACGACGGAAACGAATTCGCGTTCATCGGTCGACTGGTTCCCGAAAAAGCGCCAGACACGTTTCTTGAAGCTGCAAAGCTGGCCGGAATCAAGGCCGTCATCATCGGCGGAGGTCCGATGGAAGAATCCCTCCGACAAAAGCACCCAGAGGCACGTTTCACGGGCTGGCTCTCCGACGCACCCTTAAAAGCCGAAATGAAGCAGATCCGAGCCCTTGTTATCCCATCAAGGTGGCGCGAAACCTTCGGTCTCAGCGTCGTCGATGCGATCCACCGAGGAATTCCCGTCATCAGCACAACCAGTGTGGGAGCGAGCGAGGTAGTCCGAGAATCGGGCGCCGGAATAGTCACCGAGGAAATCACGCCAAACTCGATCGCTGAAGCAATGAATACGCTCAGCCAACCGCAGCAATGGTCCGAAATGCGGGCAAACGCACTTGCCTGGTCGGCATCCAACCCCCGTTCCACCGAACAGTATGTCGACCGACTCACCGAGCTATTCACGCCCCTAGTCAAATGAGAAACTTCGAGACGGTTGTGATTGTGGTTGAAGGTGCAGGTCCCACCGGGGGCGCCGAGAGGGTCGCATTCGAAACCGTAGAGATCCTCAGCGCACAAGGAATCCCCGTTCGCATCATCTCTTCCGCAGAAGCCATTGAAGAGAAGTACCTGAGCTTGCCCGGAGTCACCGGATTCGCTCTCAACCTCCCTGCCGCTTGGAAAAAATTCTTCAGCAAGAATCGCATCCTCAGCTACCCGCTTCGTCAGAAGGATAAGTCGCTCATTCCAATCTACCAAGACGCGCTCAAAGGTCTCGATCCGCACCAAACCGTCGTCCACATCCACGGCTTCCACAGCCACTTTTCCCATCTCATCATTTCTACTGCACTTGAAATGGGATTCCGAACACACCTGCACGCGCACGACTACGGCTACATCTGCCCCAACACAACGCTTTTCGATTATCCCAAGAACCGAATCTGTGACCTCTATCCGCTTTCGTCCGACTGCCAGTCCTGCGCGTGTATCGATGCGAACGACATCCAACTAAAGAACTTCCGCTTCCGTCGAGCCCAACAGGCATTCTCAAACGAGAAGCTGCATGAGCGCCTCACATCCATAGTTTGTCCGTCACCCTTTGCGAGAGAGATCATGGCGAAAACTCTTGGCAACTTGGTCAATCTTCGGGTTCTTCGATGCCCAGTTCAACCAGCAGCAACCGAACGCCAAGACCCAGCGGCCAGCCAAACCTATCTTTGGATCGGGCGGCTCACCGCCGAGAAGAATGCCGACGTCGCCCTCCAAGCCGCGTCCGAGGCCGGTATCACCCTCACGGTTGTCGGCGATGGTCCACTGAGGCAGTCGCTACAATCTGCGTATCCAAGCCACCACTTCCTAGGCTGGAAATCTCCCGAAGAAGTCACCGAGTTGCAGCAGTCGGCCCGGTGTCTCGTCATGAGCTCAGGATGGTATGAAACCGCCTCCCTGGTCGTCTTGGAGTCACTTGCTGCCGGAATCCCATGCATCATTGGCAATCGCAGCGCAGCGACCTCCTGGCTCACGAACAACGAAAATGGGCTGACGTTCGAAAACGGTTCCGTCGAGTCTCTCAAACAAGCCCTGGAGAAAACAAAATCCGACGAGCTCATCTCTTCCCTCAGCCAAAACGCCTTCACCCGTTACTGGAAAAATCCCTGTTCCAGCGAGAACTATTACCGAGACTTGCTCGAGGTCTACAACCTGCCGTGAGACAACTGCCATGAGAGAACCGCAATGAGACTGGGACTACAAGCAACAAACATCTTTTTCGAAGGAAGCAAGCACGCTGGTGTCTCGCGTAGCAGCTTGCAACTCCTCGAAGCGATTCTTCGGAAAAACGAACACGAGTATGTGGTCTTCGTCCGCCCCGATTCCCCCATTCCCGCTCACTGGCTTTCAATGCCGCACGTCAAGGTCGTCCGAGCGTCCAAGCGCACGCGCACGTGGCACCTGATCGGTCGCGACCTGGAGCCAATTCGCCACGGTCTCCGAAACTGGTTCTCCGTCAGCGGCTATGTTCCCAAAACGCCAGGGGTCAAGACCGCAACCCTTATTCACGACATCTTCTTCCACAGCTTCGCCGACACTTACACCGAAGAAGACCGAATCATCCACGAGCGGATGTACCAAAACTCCGCCAAGCACGCGTCTTTTGTGTTTTCAAACAGTCAAAGCACCGCGCAACAATTCTCCAGTCACTTCGGATACCCAGCCGACAGAATCATCCCACTTCCCTTTGGTATTGGCCAGCCCAAAGGCGCGGGAGATAACGTCGCTCCCCTCAGCGAATCCGATCGCTCAGAGCTAGGGCTCCCCAGTGGAAAATACATCCTATCCGTCAGCACCCTTGAGCCAAGGAAGAACTTTCCCAGGCTCCTCCGGGCATTCAGCAGCGTTGCCGACCATCCTTCTTTGGTCGGCGTAACCCTCGCCGTTGCCGGCGGCAAGGGCTGGAAGACCTCCGAAATCTTCGAAGAAATCGCCCAGTCAGGACTCTCCGATAGAATCGTGTTCCTCGGCTACGTCGAAGATGAGAACTTAATCAAGCTCTACCGAGCCGCCGAGTTCGCCGTAACCGCCAGCCTGGAAGAAGGCTTCGGTATCCCCGTGCTTGAAGCACTCACCTACGGCTGCCCGGTCTGCAGCAGCAATGCAGGTGCCTTGCGAGAGGTAGGTGGCGATCTCCCAATCTACTTCGACCCCACAGACGAATCCCAAATCAGCGCCGCACTTATCGGTGCGGCCGAGCGCAAGGATAGAGATCACCTGATCCAAGCTGGAATCGAGCGATCAAAACTGTTTGGTTGGGACAAATCCGCCGACGTGGTTCTATCAACCTTCCAAAGCCGCTGATCCGAACAGTTTCACAGCAAAAGCGCGCTTGCGCAGTTTCTCACGAACACTGTTCGGAAGGGCGACCCATCTCAACCGTGCAGCGAGGATAAATGCTCCGCCACTCGCAAACGGCATCAACAGCACAAACCCATAGGCTTCCCGTCCAATCGGCACCCCTCTGAGTATCCAAGAGAGACACCCGGCGAGGACCGTCGTTACCGCAATCGCGCCACCCAGTCTCGCGATGTACCACCACATGTTATCGTCCTTGACGATCATCTTCGTAAGTAGCCAATGAATCGGCACGAGCTGCACGATGTCTATCATTGCGTTCATCCACCCAAGTCCGACCAAGCCAAACTTCTTCGAGATTGGACCGGTTGCGAACACCGTAACCAGCGCGTTCCAGAGAGCAAACGGAAACAGGAACTGCGCCTTCTTAAAGGCATAGAACGCAGTCGTAATCGTGCTGAAATTCATCTCAAACGTATAGTAAATCGCCATGAGAATGCTCAGCTCAGCAAAGCCTGGATAGTCCTTCTTGACCCAAGCCTTGAGGATCACGACGGCAAACCCGCTCGAGATAATCATCGCGCACGAATACAGCACCGAGAAGAACGCCACATTCCGCCTCAGAATGCCCCTGAACGTCTCAGGCTCGTTCTGGGCGGAGTGAACCATCTCAGGAACCATCATCGCCGTAGCGCTGCCAACAATCTGAACCAGGCTCTGCGGAATTTTGACCGCGATGTTATAAATCGCAACCAGGTCCATTCCTGCCACGCTTCCCAAGATGACCCGATCTGCTGTTCCCGCAATTCGGCCCGAGATGTTCCCCGGATAGCTTCTGATCCCGACCGAGAGAATCTCCTTCGCCACCGATAGATCAAATCCCGGCCTCATGTGCTCGACACCAAAGCGTTTTCTGAACAGAAACAGCGTAATGATCAGGGTGATCAAAGACTCAAAAACGCCAGCCGCCAACATCGCAACCGGACTCCGGGTAATCAAAACCAGGCCGAAGTTAAACACCAACGCAATGCTTGGAACAATCGATCCGCTAATAGCAAGTTGAGCAAACTCCTCCTTGGCATAGAACGGGTGCGTAAACGTTGATCCGATAGAATCAACAATCATCTGCACAGCCGCCAACCCAAACATCAGCGGAATGATCGAACTGAACTGGGCATACTTTTCGCCCTGCAACAAGCCCCAGCCCAACCCAAGCGCAAGTCCGCCAACGATCCCAATCAATCCGTTGAGAACAAGTCCAGTTTGGAAGCAGCGCCAAAACGACGTTTCATTGGTCTTGGCATTTGCCATCATCGAGTGGCGAAGTCCCTGCGGCACGTCGAAGTCGATCAGTTGCATCATTGACCGAACGGCCATGACCCAAAGCGCAAACCCATTACCATCCTCACCGAGGATCTTGAAGCAAACCGGGATAAAGATCAGCTGCAGCATAATCGCCACAGTCTTGGAACCCATTAACAGAGTTGCCGCTTTTGCCCGATTAGTCTGCCCCGTCGTCATCCGATGTTAAGTCCCAGCTTACGAAGCCCGTTTGCCACGGAGCTACGTAACCGAACAAATTGGTCGGTCATATGAGACTGCTCGGCCTCTTCGCGCCAAGTAGGTGACGTCAGGCTAAAAATAACCGCAGCCAAACATCCCACTGTGGTGTAGATGATGCTGTTCCCCGTCAAGCTGAAGAATAGAATCGAGATCGAGATCAGCAAGGACGCGACACCCCAGGATGCCGCAACAGGTGAGCCAAGAAGAATCCTCAGCAATAGTCCCAAGAACGTCGTCACAACAAACGCGGCCGCCAAAATCACTCCCACCCAACCGTAACAGGTGCGAACGGAGATATAAAGGTTGTCCAAAACGGTCGTGGAGTACTTGTCAGGCGACGTCGACGTCCCGGTTCCCAGCAGAAGACTCGCATCAGGGCCGATTCCTGTAACGGGACGAAGTTTCATCGCTGGCTCTGCTTCCTGCCAAGCAAGCTGTCGAGCCTGTAGCGCCGGATCATCCTTCGCTCCCTTCATTCCGTAAACAAACCGATTTGGGAAGGCAATCAGCGGAAGCGCAACAATGCACACCGCAACGATTGAATAGATAACTGCCTGCGGCCGATCTCGCCGGTAAAGCATGAAACCGAATGCAACAAGACAAAGCCCAATGCCTGCGTAGTACATCGAACGATACTGTGCGCTGAGGATGACCAGTGCGAAGAACCCGAGTCCAAACCACTCCCACCACTTCAAATTGCGGAACATAAGTGGAGCACCCAACATCGCCATTCCAACCATTCCCTGGAACCCAAGCTGGCTAGGATAGTTGGTAAGACCAGTAGGCCGATAAACTCCGGGCGGCTGCTTCTCAAGCCCCAAGAAGGAAGTTCGCGCGCTACCGATATTGAAATTCTGTGCGAGTCCAACCAGCCCGCTTATCACGAGCGAGATAATGATCATCCACTTGATGACTTCACGATGCTTCTCGCTGATGTAGTTCGCCTGCATCACAGAAAGGCTCAAGGCGGCATAAAAGACAAGACAGACCGTATGCCACCCAATGACCTGAGTGACGTTCCTGCCGAAATCAGAATTCGCCAGCAACCCGCTTACAATCGAGTACCCAAAGAAAAGCAGGAGGCCAAAAACTGTCCAAGGCACTCGCGTCGGAAGTTTAAAGCGAACATTTCCGAGGATCACTTGCAGCAAACAGCTGACGATCATTAACGGAGTGACCGCCCAACCATAGCCCTTAAAGTGCAGGTCGAAGAAGACGGAAGAAATGAACAGGGCGTAGATTATGTGAACGTACGACCAGGCAACAAACCACTTCCCGTAGCCAAACGTTCGCTTAGCGACGTCACGCTCTCGAAGAAGGTTTCCACCTTGTTCAAGAGCGCGAGGGCGGTAAGTCCGAGTGCTACGCTGAGCCATTAGTTTCGTGAACGGTACGCAGACGAGTTACCAAATGGCTCCTCGGTCTGAGATGCCTGCGTAAGGACAATTCCAACAAACTTCGCACCAGACTTCTCAAGAATCTCCTGAGCAACCGGGATCGAACGGTAGCTCGTGCTCTTAGCACTCACAACCATGTAGCAGTGGTCAACGTACTGAGCCAAGCGAGAACAGTCAGCGAACACGTCAACAGGAGGACAGTGAACGACAACCGTATCACCCTTGTCTCGTAGGTCGCCAATCATCGCCTGCAAGTGCGAGGTAACAACATCGGCCATTCCCGAAGAACCAATCGTGCCCGCAGGAAGAATCGTCAAGTTCTCATGCTCCGTACTGACGAACAAGTCAGTCGACTCCCCAGGCAGAATCGTCCGACCGAGGATATCCGCGACACCGCTTCGTCCCTCCAGGCCAAACACCTTGCTCAGACGGGAAGCCCGCAAGTCAGCGTCCACGAGAATCGTCTTAGAGCCAGTCTTCGACATTGCAACCGCAAACTCGGCCGCTGCAATCGAGGAGTCAACCATGTCTCCAACCGCAGAGAAGAGGATTACGTTCGGGCGATGCTCTTGAGCCAGCAAGCTGAACGCCATGAACCGGAAGCTTTCAATCGGTTTGAAATTAGGCTCCTTAATCATCAGCGAGTGTCGCTTAGCAAGTGCGCCAGGAAGTGCAGGAATCGAAGCGGCCACCGGAAGGGCGGTCATCTCCGACAACTGCCAGCTGGTGTGGATTGGCAACTTGAACGACTCTCGAGCGAACGAGTAAGCAAGTCCGATCATTGCACCAATGAAGCTACCGAGGATCACATACTTCTTGACGTCGGGAGCAACTGGACCACCCGCTTCAACAATTTGTGGATCTGCGCTACTGACGATTGTCGTTGTTCGCGAATCTCGCGCGGTTCGAAGGTCGCTCGCCCACTTCTGAGACTTCTGATAGTCCTCTTCGTTGATCAGTCGATTTCGAACGAGATCAAGGTAGGTGGCTTCCATTCCAGGCATGCCAACCATCTTTTGCTCGTACTCAAGAATGTTTCGGTTAATCGGGCCCAGCTGGCTCTCAAGGGACTTAACTTGTGCTTGAGTCCGAATCAAGTTGGTCTGAGTATCCAGGTAAGTCGAAGACAGGGTGCTCGTTCCCGACCCCTTAATCGTCTTGATATTCTTCTCGGCGCTCGCAAGCTTTGCCTTCGAAGCGGCCAATTTCTCCTTAGCTCGAACGACTGCCGGAGCGGCATCCTCATAGGTTTGCCGAAGCACCGAAAGCTCGTTTTCTGCTTGAAGAACAAGCGAACGAAGCCCATCAACTTGTGGATCGGGCAGGCTTGACTGCAATGAGTCGGTGAAACGAGGCATCATACCAAGTCGCGCAGCAAACTGGGTTGCGGATGCTCGAGCGCCTTCAAGTTCTCCCTCGATAGCCGCACGCTTTTGCCGAAGTAGCTCGACGCTCTGAGTCAGGGCTCGACCGCTTTCGCCTAGGTCAACAATGTTGCTGCTGACTTTCAGCTGCCTAATCTTTCGGTCAATCTCTTCTAGCCGAGACTTTGCGGTCTTAGCCGAACTGTCAACAATGTCGACCGCTTCGCGAACTGCAGTTGCTGCGCCTTGCTTTCGGTAGTCAGAAAACGCATAGGCGATGTTGTTCGCGATCGAGGCGGCTTCCTTAGGCGTGTAAGCACGGACCTTAAGCGTGACAACGCGAACGGAGTCAGGAGCATAACTGTTTAAGGAAGCCGGAATGTCCAGCTCGTACATTGGATACAACTGCTGGAATGTCGGAACCGTACCGAGGTCTTCGCTCTGAAGCTCCTTAGAAGCCAAGTCCAAACCTTCCTTGAAGATTCGCTGAGACTTGAGGATTCCCGTGTCACTGTCCAAGTCGTTCAGAATGCCGGTCAACAGGACCTTTCGAATGTTGATCGGCATCGAGGTATCAGCCGTAAGGGTGGGGCTACCAACCTTCATCTGAACTTCAGCTTGATAGACTTTGGGGGTGCGGAATGCCCATAGCCAGGCAAGCAGACCCAAAATTGCCGCAGCAACAAGCGTTCTACGAAGGTGTACCTTTAACATAAATTGTAGATTCCAGACTATATAAAGACAAGAGTCGTGCCAAACAAGTGTCCGAGCAACGAGATGTCTTAATCAGTATCGATTGATTTCAACCGAAAAACCACCTAACATTCATGCTGGCTTCAACGAAAAACCGCAAGAATACGAGGAGGCTTTTCTATTATGCGATATATCGCTAGTAGGCTCCACGACCAGTGATCACCGCGACCGGGGTTTTCAGCAGAATGCGAGCGTCAGTTCGGAATCCGATTTTCTGAACGTACTCAATATCGAGGCGAACCATCTCCTCAAAACTCAAATCGCTTCGGCCCATAACCTGCCAAAAACAAGTCATTCCCTGAGGAACCGTCATCCGGCTACGCTCAATTCCAACCAGTTTGTCGCCCTGGTGAACAGGAAGTGGTCGAGGGCCAACAAGGCTCATGTCGCCAACAAAAACGTTGATCAGCTGTGGCAACTCATCAATGCTGTACTTTCGCAAAAACTTTCCGCAAGGAATGATTCGCGGGTCGTTCTTCATCTTGAAGATCGCACCATTCGACTCATTGCTCGTCTTTTCCATTTCAAGTTGGCGCTTGTCAGCATCAACGTACATGCTTCGGAACTTGAGGAACTGGAACGGTTTGCCATCCTTCCCATACCGAGAACCCTTGTACAAGACCGGGCCGGGGGAGGAAATGAAGATGATCGCCGAGATCACAAAGAAGAACGGGAACAGCATCAAAAGCAATGCACCCGAAATCACGATATCAAAGATTCGCTTGATCGTGAAGTATCCCTGCCACTTGATGGGCGAAATGAGGGGCTGGTCCGAGCTCGTCCGACCGAGAACCGAAATCACCTTCGGATCGTCGCTACCTGCCAAATTTGAATCCAACGCCAATCTCCAAAGCCTCCAAATAAATATTTTCGGTTACCTCCCCTGCCTTTCCTCAGGGAAGGAACCCAAATCATTCCACCGTGACCGACTTCGCCAAGTTTCTCGGCTGGTCGATCTCGCACCCGTTCAATCGGGCGATATGGTATGACAATAATTGTAGCGGGACAATTGCCAAGAGCGCGTTAAGAAACTCAAACTTGGTCTTAGGAATTCTGACGACGTGGTCCGCAGCTTGTTCCGTAAGAGTGTCATCCTCCGTAACAATAGCGATAACCTTGCCACTTCTAGCCTGAACTTCCTTCATATTCGAGACAACCTTCTCTCGAATCCGCGGATCCGTCGCCCCAAAAATAGAAACGACATCTTTTGTGATCAGGGCTAAAGGCCCATGCTTCATCTCGCCCGCCGGATACTCCTGCGTCGGAATATAGGCAATTTCCTTAAGCTTCAAAGCCCCTTCTGCCGCCACAAACGCATCTGCACCGCGACCGAGGAAGAAGCACAAAGGCATATCCTTGATCTCGCCCGCCAACGTGACGATCTCATCCTCAAGCTTCAAGCACTGCTCCGCAAAGCCATCCATCTGCAAGAGCTCATCAGCCCACTCCTCAACCTTCACGCCAGGAACTTCCTGCACCTGAGCGATATAGAGCCCCAGGAGGGCAAATACCATCACCTGAGCCGTATATGCCTTGGTCGAAGCCACGCTGATCTCCGGCCCAGCCTGGGTAAAGATGGTTCGGTCGCACTCACGCGCAATGCTCGACCCGATGACGTTAACAATCCCGAGTGTCCGAATCCGGCGATCCTTACAAAGCTTCAGCGCCGCCAAGGTATCGGCGGTCTCACCCGACTGAGACACGAATATCGCCAGCGACTTCGGAGAAAGAACCGGATCGCCATACCGAAACTCCGACGAGTAATAAACATCCGTCGGCAAACGAAGCACTGACTCAAAGAAGTGCTTACCCATCAAGCCCGCGTGATATGCCGTACCGCACGCGATGATGTTCACCCGGTCAATCTCGTTCCAAACGTTCTCGCCAAAGATCCCCTCGAGCCGAATCTTCGACTTCTCGTCAATTCGACCCGCAACAACCTGTCGCATCACCTGAGGTTGCTCATGCACTTCCTTCAGCATGAAGTGCTCAAATCCGCCCCGCTCCGCACTTGCGATATCCCAATCAATGTGCGTCGTCTTCACCGGCAACGACCGACCTTCTGCATCGATCAGCGAGATCCCTTCGCGCGTCAAAACCGCAACAACGTGCTCTTCAACAATGACGACTTCTCGGGTGTAAGGCAACAAAGCCGGAATGTCCGAAGCCAGCAAGTTTTCGCCGACTCCCATGCCCAAAACCAAGGGTGAAGCATTCCGAGTACAGACAATCTTATCCTTCTCAGTGTTCGACATCACGACCAGCGCAAATGCACCGCGAAGCCGCTTGGCCGAAAGACGAACTGCCTCTTCCAGAGAGACACCATTCGCATACTCCTCGCCGATAACGTGCGCCGCAACCTCGGTATCGGTCTGCGACTTAAACTTGTGCCCCTTAGCAATCAAGTGTTCCTTCAGCTCAAGGTAGTTCTCGATAATCCCGTTATGGATAATCGCCACGCGCTCATACTGATCGTAGTGAGGATGCGCGTTTTCATCCGTGGGTCCACCATGGGTCGCCCAGCGGCTGTGCGCGATCGCAAGCTCAGCCTGCTTCGGAGATTCAAAAAGAACCTTCCCAAGCTCACTCAGCTTCCCCGCCCGCTTGGTGACCGCAATCTTGTCATCCTGCAGGTAGGCAATCCCAGCACTGTCATAGCCCCGGTATTCCAGGCGCTTTAGTTGGTCAAATACAACGTCAACTGCGTTTTTCGGTCCGACGTATCCGGCAATTCCGCACACCCCAACAGTTTACTTGGTTCTAGTCAATCGTTGGACTGATGTAGGACTCAAGGAGCTGCCGGAGCCGTGGCTGATGGCACCGAAGCAGGAGGTGGAACCCCAGCCGGCAGAGTCCCCGGCGGCGGGAACCCAAGTCGGGTTTTGCTCTTCGGGTTTGCCAAGTCCGCAAGCCGCTTGATCTCGCGATCCCGACGCGTCGCAAAGGTGCTTCCCCTTTCATCCAGCACAACCGGAACCGTCATACGCGACACTTCATTGGCACCTTCAATTCCCTTCAGAACCACTGATTTGCCGTCGAGTTCCCAATCAAAAACAAGCCCGTCTGCTTTAGAGAGCTCACCAATCCCGAGTTCCTTACTCGACCGCGGTAACCGTCCATGAGAAGCTCGAAACTCGAGCACACGAATCGCAAAATCCATTATTGCTGGCTGCATCTTGATCAGCTCAACCTGAGCCCCGATCGTCGGCTCACTCCCCGCGGCCGAACCCACCATTGCGCTAAACATATTCACGTTAGCCCACAACGTCTCGGCAGCGTGTACGGACTGAGTCACATGCGCAGTGGTCAGCTTGTTCGCAACCAACGCATCAATCGCCAAGTAGCTATTCAGAGCTTCAAGCAACTTCCGCCGCGCCCCTCCCGAAGCAGGAATCGAATCTCCCGTCGGGAACTTGAACGAGTAGCTCTTCTCATCAAAATTCGTCTTTCTCAAGTTCCAAGGAAAACTCTGTTCGCGCCAAAACCGGTTGTCATCCAAGTACCGAGCCGTCGTCAGACCCGTCATCTGCTCTGCCCCGATCATTGCTCGCACATCTGGCTTACATGCCGCCCAAGCCGCCTTCGCCTCTTGCATCAATGGCAACACCGGCCGCCCCTGCTCATAAAGGCGAAGCAACATCTTCTGCTCAATCATCATCACCGACCGAGAAACGAGCAACGAGATCACGATCGGCTCCTCGCACATCGACCGTTCCATCCGGTGCACCCAATCCAAGCGCTCTCGAGCCGCACGCATGTCCCCCGCACGCACCGCCAATACGACTTCACCCATCAAAGCCCGCGCCATCGTCTTGAACGCCGCCAAATCAGGAAGCAACATCATAAAGCCCTGATCCCATTTCCTGGGAACATAAAACGCCTTCTTGCTCCGGAAGGCTGTAGCGGCAATGTCAAGCACTTCACGATCCATCGCCAAGGCCTGCCGCAAGTAAGCTTCGTCACCTGGCTCCATCAGCGCCTCAGTATCAAACCCCTTTAAAATCGGTTC
>CAIYMO010000006.1 GCA_903927345.1 uncultured Armatimonadota bacterium
CCGCCCCTGCTCATAAAGGCGAAGCAACATCTTCTGCTCAATCATCATCACCGACCGAGAAACGAGCAACGAGATCACGATCGGCTCCTCGCACATCGACCGTTCCATCCGGTGCACCCAATCTAAACGCTCTCGAGCCGCCCGCATGTCCCCCGCACGCACCGCCAATACGACTTCGCCCAGCAAAGCCCGCGCCATCGTCTTGAACGCCGCCAAATCAGGAAGCAACATCATAAACCCCTGATCCCATTTCCGAGGAACATAAAACGCCTTCTTGCTCCGGAAGGCCGTAGCGGCAATGTCGAGCACCTCACGATCCATCGCCAAGGCCTGCCGCAAGTAAGCTTCGTCACCTGGCTCCATCAGCGCCTCAGTATCAAACCCCTTTAAAATCGGTTCTTTCGGCGTTACCGTCTCCCGGTTTTTGACAATGTGCGGCGCGATATCCAAATAGGCATTCTCTGCCTCCGCCGGCCCTTTCGGCATATCATCGCCACAAGTCGGCCACCCATGCGCCTTCAAAAGCGCGATCTTCGACCGAATCTCAGCCTCATCCTTGTTCGACTGAACCGACTGAAACCCGAAAGACAACACCCCCACCAGCGCAACGATCCCGACCAACCACCCAAGAAACTTCATGCCCGTTCCAAAGACGAGATCAGGGGTGTCATAAGTTCGAGCGGGCACAAAAAAACTCCCCCGACGCCACTAAGGCATCGGGGGAGCCATGACCACACTTAAAGCGAAACCCAGCCGCGATTTTCGCTGCTGACTTCCACCGCGTCCAAAACGCGCTGGTTCTCATATCCGTCCACGAAGTCCGGAGAAATCGGGGTCCCCGCGCACATCGCCGTGACCGCATCCGCAACCAAGTTTACGAACGTGTGCTCGTAACCGATGATGTGTCCCACCGGCCAGAACTGCCCCGCATAAGGGTGAACCGCCTCTGTGGCCTGGATCAAGCGGAAGCCCTGATAACCCTCAGGATCCTCGGCGTTGTAATACTCCAGCTCGTTCATCTTCTCGAGGTTAAACACCACCGAACCCTTCGAGCCGTTAATCTCGAACGAGTTCTTGTTCTTTCGTCCAACCGCAAACCGCGAAGCCTCAAACGTCCCAAGGGCGCCGTTCTTAAACTTAGCCAAGAACATTGCTGCGTCATCAACCGTCACTTCGCCCATCTCCGAAGTCGCCTCAGCGCCGAGCTTGTCGTTAATCGCTCCAGCAATCGGTCGCTGCTTAATGAATGTGTGCAGGTGACCACAGACCTCGTCAAACTCGCCCACCAAGTGCCGAGCAAGGTCGATGATGTGCGCGTTGATATCGCCGTGAGTCCCCGAGCCCGCGATCTCCTTCTGAAGTCGCCAAACCAACGGGAAGTTAGGATCCGCAATCCAGTCCTGAAGATAAACCGCTCGGAAGTGGTAAATCGTCCCCAGCTTCCCTTCCTCGATCATCTTCTTGACCAAAGCAACCGCCGGAGCCTTCCGATAGTTGTGGAACACCGCATTGGGAACCCCTGCCGCCTGAACCGCATCCAGCATCGCCTTAGCCTCAGGGAGCGTGTTGCCAATCGGCTTCTCGCACCAAACGGCCTTGCCCGCCTTAGCCGCCTCAATCGCGATCTCCGCGTGCAGATTCCCGGGAGTCGAGATGTCAATAATGTCAATCTCAGGGTTAGCAACAACCTTGCGCCAATCGGTCTCAACATTGGCCCACCCCATCGTCTCAGCTGCAGCCGTTACCGCCGCCTCATTCCGTCCGCAAATCGTGTGCATATTGATCTGCGCCGGAAGGTCAAAGAACCGATTCACCTGCCGATACGCATTACTATGCGCCTTCCCCATAAACTGGTAACCGATCAACCCGACGTTCAACTGCTTCTTAGCCATGCCGAGTTCATTTTGGCACTAATCGGCCATCAACCGAGATGCTCCAAGTACCACAATTTTGGTTATTGAGTCCGTTTAAGTTCCTGAACCAGCGCTTCCGTAAACTGCGCCGCCGCATCCTGATGAAGGTGCGCAATGTCCTCATAGTTCGTCACCGTGGAGTTAAACGTCCGATCATTCAACAACGGCGCAACCGTCTCAATCCCCACCGTATTCAGCGAGCGACAAATCTCAGCTCCCCACTGCTCAGCATCCGCTGAACTCGGCCATGCGCCACCAAAGTCTGGCGAATAGACGACCAAGAATCGTCCATTAACCTGCCCCTTCAGGTCCCGCACTATTTTCAACCAGTTCGTCTTGGTCGCAAGCACCGGCAACGCATCGGACTTGTATCGGGGATTAGCGCGAATGCTTTCAGCTTCACCCGAACTCATCTTTCCATCCTGAAGCTGATTCCCAAAATCAGTGTTCCAGAATGATGTTCCAACCAGCGGCTTTCGCGAAGCACTGATCGATTTGCTTAAAGCTCCGTAGTAATCCCGAATCCGCAACGATGGAACCCCGGGTCGATCAACAATGCTCACTTCCGACGGATCGGTCCACCCGCGCTCAATTCTCGAGCCCATCAACTTCGAATCATCCTTCGGATCGTAACTGGTCAGAACGTCGTTCGCCCGAAGAACCAGAATTACAGTCTTCACCTCAGGAACCATCGCCTTCCAGTGATTCTGCCAATACTGAAGCACCGAGCCCGGCGCCAGCGCCGGCAATCCCAAGCAAAACGCTCGCTTCCCCAACCCCTTGCCAAGAATCTCAGCGTTTACGTTTGTGTAGGCCACCGAGCTCCCAATCACGACAACCTCCGGCTCACCAACGTTCTTCTTAAACGCCGACAAAGTCTTATCCCGAAGCAGAACGGCCTCGCTGTAGTAGGGCGAAGGCTGTGGTAACAGGCGATTAGGCAACTTCGTCCGAAGCCCCGCCTCAAGAATCAAAAGGCTCCCCAACAAACCAATTGCGGGTCGAATAAATGCGCGGAACGGGTAGGTAGGAAACATGTTAGAACTGGAAGTAGATGAACGCAGATCCGCGGAGATCACCCGACAGAACAATAAGTGAAATCAAAACAAAGATGTAAGCCAGCCTTGGTGCCTGCTTCCAAGTCAGCGCCGTCGTTTCAGACTTACCCAACAGTTGGGGCAAGTCAACCAAGCTCAGCATCCCAACAAGGGCAACAGTTGGCAACACATAAAAGTCGGTTCCCCAATTGCCACTGAACAGCCCACCAAAGTAGCTAGCCGTCTGAGACCAACTGTGGCATCGGAACGGAATCCAAGCCAAGCCAACCACGACCAAAACCAGAGCCGTGTTGATAACGCGGGTAACCGCGCCCTCCGGAGTGCGAATGTTCAGCGACTTGTAACCTTGGTAAACAACCAAGGCGATTCCGTGAATGAACCCCCACAAGACAAAGTTCCAACTCGCCCCGTGCCACAACCCACCGAGCAGCATCGTGGTCATCAGGTTGACGTAAGTTCTCGCCTTCCCCTTTCGGTTCCCGCCCAAAGGAATGTAGAGGTAGTCCTTCAGCCAAGACGACAACGAAATGTGCCAGCGAGTCCAAAAGTCGCTCATGTTCTGGGCGACATAAGGATGGTTAAAGTTCAGAGTCAAGTTGAACCCGAACAACTGCGCCGATCCCCGCGCCATGTCGCTATATCCGGCAAAGTCGCTATAAATCTGTAGCGCATACCAAATCGCTCCCAGCAGAAGCTGCCAGCTGTTCTGCCCAGCCGGATTTGAGAAGACGTTGTCCGCCATCGCGCCGCAAGTGTCCGCAATCACAACCTTTCGGAACAAGCCAATCAGGATCAGGAACAGGCCCCGATGAACCATCTCTTCGGTCACCACCCTCGGCTTCTGGCACTGGGGCAGCAAACTCGAAGACCGTGCAATCGGACCCGCGACAAGTTGAGGGAAGAACGCCAAGAATAAAGCGACTTCTGTAAAGTCCTTTGCCGCCGGAACATGCTTCCGATAAACATCCGCAACGTACGAGATCGTGTGGAACAGATAGAAGCTGATTCCCGCCGGCAGAATGATGCCAAGCGTCTTCAGCCCCGTCGTCATCCCCGCAGAAGCAAGCACAGAACCAAACGAATCGATAAAGAAATCGAAATACTTGAAAACGCCAAGAATGAGCAAACAGGCCACAACGGACCCCTTCAACCAGTTCTTCGCAAGTTTCGGATTTGTGTCCAGATTCTCTTCAATCTTCAGCGCCGGAAGATATCCAAGCACCGTCGCGACCAGCATCAGTGAGCAGAATCGCCAATCCCAAAACGCATAAAATCCGTATGAGAGCAGAACAAGCCAAAGGTTTTGCGCACGAAATGGCAGACGCATGGATGTGACCAGCGCGAAAAGAAGAAAACCAAAATAGGCAAGACTGTTGAACTGCACGTCGTTAAGACCCTTCCAACGCAGAAAGCGTACCAGTCAACGCCGAGCGGAATAACAGATACACCAAGTTGATCCATCCACCGTAGCAAACCAAGACAAAAAAGGGGAGCCAATCGGCTCCCCTTTTTCCTTAACCAACCTCACGCATCAATGATGGTGATGATCGTGGCCGTGGCCCTGATCTTCTGGCTCAGGAATTTCTGCGACCAAAGCTTCGGTGGTCAACAGGAGACCAGAGATCGACGAAGCGTTCTCGAGGGTCTGTCGAACAACCTTAGTTGGGTCGACGACGCCTTGCTTAACCAAGTCGCCATACTCGAGGGTAGCAGCGTTGAAGCCCTTACCTTCTCGTCGAACCGCATCAACAACAACCGATCCTTCGACGCCTGCGTTGTGAGCGATCGTTCGAAGAGGAGCTTCGATTGCCTTCTTGATGATGTTTGCGCCGATCAGCTGATCGCCGACCAATCCAAGTCCGTCAAGAACTCGACCAGCAGTCAGAAGTGCGGTTCCGCCACCAGGGACGATTCCTTCTTCCAAAGCTGCTCGGGTCGCTGCGAGAGCGTCTTCAATGCGAGCCTTCTTCTCCTTGAGGGCGGTCTCGGTAGCCGCGCCAACCTTGACGACGGCAACGCCGCCGCTGAGCTTAGCTTGTCGCTCTTGGAGCTTTTCTTTATCATAGTTGCTGTCAGTCGACTCGATCTGCTTCTTGATCTGGCTGAGTCGGCCTTCGATAGCAGCCTTGTCACCCTTTCCGTTAACGATGGTGGTCGTTTCCTTGGTGATGACGATGCGCTGGCACGAGCCAAGCATCTCAGGTCCAACATTCTCAAGCTTGATGCCGAGGTCTTCGGAGATGAACTGACCACCGGTCAGGATCGCCATGTCCTCGAGCATTGCCTTGCGTCGGTCGCCAAAGCCAGGAGCCTTAACGGCAACGACAGGGAGCTGACCGCGAATTCGGTTAAGAACCAAGGTCGCAAGGGCTTCGTTCTCAAGGTCTTCAGAAACGATAACGAACGGCTTGCCCATTCGAAGAACCTTCTCGAGCAAAGGAACCAAATCCTGAACCGAAGAAATCTTCTTCTCGTGGAAGAGGATCATCGGATCTTCGTAGACAGTCTCCATTCGGGTCGTGTCGGTAACGAAGTAAGGCGACATATAGCCCTTGTCGAACTGCAATCCATCAACCTGCTCGGTCACGGTGTCGATCGACTTCGACTCTTCAATGGTGACAACGCCATCCTTACCGGTCTTGTGAATCAATTCGCCGACCAGCTTGCCAAGCTCAGCATCGTTAGCCGAGATGGTTGCAACCTGAACAGACTCTTCGATGGTCTTGATCGGGGTGCTGATGTTCTTCAGTTCAGCAACAACCGCGTTTACCGCGATGTCGATGCCCTGCTTGATGTGGGTCGCGTTCGAACCAGCAGCGACATTTCGGATTCCTTCCTTGAAGATAGCCTGAGCAAGAACGGTAGCCGTGGTGGTTCCGTCGCCTGCGGTGTCGTTGGTCTTCGAAGAAACTTCTCGAATGAGCTGAGCGCCCATGTTCTCGAAACGGTTCTCAAGTTCGATTTCCTTAGCAATGGTCACGCCGTCGTTGATGACGGTTGGCGAACCAAACTTCTTCTCAAGAACGACGTTGCGTCCTCGAGGTCCAAGGGTCACCTTGACCGCGTTTGCGAGCTTATCAACGCCCGCTTCAAGAAGCTTGCGAGCCTCGTCTGTGTATTTAATTTCTTTAGCTGACATAGTGCTTACTTCTCCACCACCGCAAGAACGTCGTCGGCGCGAAGGATCACATAATCCTCGCCGTCAACCTTAACTTCGGTGCCACTGTACTTGCCGTAGTAAACGACATCGCCGACCTTGACATCGAGAGGGGCGAGAGTGCCGCTATCGAGTCGCTTGCCTGGGCCAGCTGCGAGTACTTCGCCGCGCTGAGGCTTTTCTTGGGCGGAATCCGGAAGGATGATGCCTCCAGCGGACACCTGCTCCTTTTCGGCAGCCTTGACGATCAATCGGTCGTGCAATGGTTTGATGTTCATCGTTTTCTCAAGAGTCGTGCTCATACTTTCCTCGTTGATGAAAATTTGGGGTTTCCACCTCGAACGGGTCGAGAACGGTATTAGCAGTTTACCCCCGAGAGTGCTAACGCCAAAACAGAGCAAGATGTCGCATTCCTAGCAAATTTTCTTGGTAGCACCAAGTCCCACAAACCGGAATAAGTAGAAATAACATCCGATATTCCACCGTCAGCCAACCAGAACCTGGTAATTACCCCAGGGTAGTCATCCTGAATTGGCACACGAATGCGTCTGTAATGATATGTTGGGTTAAGCAATCATTGTTTTGTGTTGCCAATCCTACAAAGTAATTATGTTTTTTTCGGCC
>CAIYMO010000007.1 GCA_903927345.1 uncultured Armatimonadota bacterium
ATCACTCCGTTTATGATCAGTGGAAGTCCATCCGCGGAACCACGATCTCAAACGACGGAAACTGGATCGCCTACGCCATCGCTGCCCAGGAGGGCGACATGGTCTTGGAAGTTCAAAATACGACGACTGGCGCCAAGTTCAGCGCTCCCATCGGACAGTCTCTCACGCTTCCCCAAGGCACTCCGCTGAACCCGCGCATCACCATTTCCGGCGATTCCAAGTTCCTGATCGCAACTGTGAACCCCAAATGGGAAGAGTACAAGAAGGCGCGAAAGGACAAAGTCAAACCGACCGACCTCCCGAAAGCCGGCATGCTCATCGTCGACCTGACCAAGACGCAAGGATCAACCACGGAAAAGGTCTCGACCTGGCAGATGGCGACCGAGGATCAAGGCTACTTGCTCTACAAGCCCGACGCCGCTCCAACCCCGGTTGCCGCACCTGCCAAAGAAGAGCCAAAGAAGGAAGAACCCGCAAAGGATGGTCCTAAGAAGAAAGCCGACCACAGAGCCGGCGATACCTACACCCTCCGGGAACTTGCGACCGGTAAGGAAACCAAATGGGAAAACGTTTCTTCAGCAACGTTTAGCGAGAACGGTAAGAAACTCGCCCTCGCAATCAGTTCGAAAGATGGCTCAGAAGACGGCATCATTGTCGTCGACCTCAAGACCGGCGCCAAGACCGAAATTGTCAAAGGACTCGGCCGCTATCTGCGCATGGCATTCGATGAGAACGCCACCCAGCTCGCTTTCGTCACCGATAAGGACGACTATGCGGCAAAGCTAGCCACAACCAGCCTCTATCTCGCGGCGATCGGTGAGGCACCAAAGCTAGTTGCCAAGATGGGTTCCAAGGAGCTTCCCAAGGATACGATGCCGTCGGCAGGACCGCTTAGTTTTAGCAAGTCAGGCAAGCGTCTTCGCTTCGGAGTCACCGCAAAGCCCACACCAGAAGTAGAAGCCAATCCCGACGAGGCTGTCTCGCTGGACGTCTGGCACTACAATGACGAACGGCTGCAAACCGTCCAACTCAACCAGCTCGCAGCCGACCGAGCGAAGAGCTTTGACTTCCTCTACTTAACGGGAAGCAAAAAACTTATCGAACTTGAGAATGACAACTTCTCCTCTGCTTCGTTCTCGACCGAATTTGACAATGATCTCGGCCTCTCGGTCTCCAACAAGGCTTACCGAAAGCAGTCGTCATGGTCTGTTGGCGCGCAAGACATTTACACGCTCAACCTTAAAACGGGCGAACGGAAAGAACTAGTCAAAGCCACCGACGCCTCCCTTGTTCTTTCGCCAAAAGGCAAGTACGCCGTCGGGTTCGAAGAATCAACCAAGAAACTCGTTTCGTACGAAGTCGCGACAGGCAAAAAAGTCATCCTTAACGCAGACCTACCGCCAATCTGGGATGAACTGAATGACGTCCCCGCCCCCGCAGGTCTGATCGGATTCGCTGGATGGACAACGGACGAAGCGCGAATCCTGGTTTACGACACATTCGACATTTGGGCAGTCGACCCAAGCGGAAAGGCTAAGCCAGAGTGCATCACAGGCGGATATGGCCGGATGCGTTCAATCAGGTTCCGACGCCTTGGGCTCGATCCCGAGGAAGTCTACGTTGACCTCTCCAAGCCGATGCTCCTGAGTGCGGTCGACACCGACACCATGAACGCGGGCTACTTCAAGATGGAAGCGGGCAAGACGCCAGAGAAGATTCTCATGGAAGCTGCCCAGTTCGGCGGAGCAGCTGGCCTGCGTGGAGTTGTTCAAAGCTCGGTCTCGAAAGCGAAGAACGCGGAGAAAGTGTTCTTCACCCGCCAAACCTTCCGCGACTTCCCAGACCTCATGGTTGCAGACTCACCGTGGACCTTTGCGAACAGGAAGCGAATCACTGATGCCAACCCCCAACAGAAAGAGTATTCATGGGGCAACGCGGAGCGGATCACTTACCGATCCAACGATGGTGACGAACTGAGCGGCATTCTTTACACCCCCGACAACGTTGATTACGTGAAGAAACACCCAATGATCGTGTACTTCTACGAGCGAGATTCCGAGCTCCTGCACAGCTATCGCTCGCCAGCCCCGAGCGCCTCCACAATCAACATCCCTCTCTTCGTAAGCCAAGGCTATGTTGTTCTGGTCCCTGATATCAAATACAAGTCTGGCTACCCGGGCGAAAGCGCTGTCGGTTCTATCCTCCCCGCCACTCAAGAAGTGCTCCGCCGGGGCTTCGTTGATCCAAAGCGCGTTGGAATTCAGGGCCAAAGCTGGGGCGGCTACCAAGTTGCTTACTTGGTCACCGAAACCGACATGTTTGCCGCCGGATGCGCAGGCGCACCAGTTAGCAACATGCTCAGCGCCTACGGCGGAATCCGAGGCGAATCCGGTGTGGTCCGTCAAGGTCAGTACGAGTTCGGACAGAGCCGTATCGGGGAATCGATCTGGGATGCACCGTTACGCTATCTGGAGAACTCGCCTCTCATCCACGCAGATAAGGTGAAAACCCCTCTGCTGATAATGTCGAACGACAAGGATGGAGCGGTGCCCTGGCAACAAGGGATCGAGTACTTCACCGCCCTCCGGCGACTTGACAAGCGAGCCTGGATGCTGAACTACAACGGTGAGGCCCACAACCTCGTCGAGAGACGAAACCGCAAAGACTTCAGTGTTCGTCTATCGCAGTTCTTCGACTACTACCTAAAATCTGGTCCACTCCCGGTCTGGATGGCCGAAGGAATTCCTGCGCTCAAGAAGGGCCGAACAATGGGAACCGAGCCAGCTGGCGAGAAGAAGTCGGGCGGCTAGGTATCCTAAAATCATGCACAAAATCTCCGCCGTTGGCTTCGACGACATCACCTGTGAGGCAGGAACCAAGCTGGTTCTCGCCCTCGAAAACGGCGGAGTAGATATCTCCCACCGCTGCGGCGGAAACGCACGATGCACCACCTGCTCCGTGAAGTTCTTGGGCGAAGAGCCACCGATGGGCGAAGTCGAACGAGCATGCCTCGAAGAAGACGGCGTTCTCGGCGAATTCCGACTGGCCTGCCAGATCCGAG
>CAIYMO010000008.1 GCA_903927345.1 uncultured Armatimonadota bacterium
GGGAGTTCCTAATGGAACTCCCGCTTTTCTTTGACCGTCGATTGTCAGACTTTCTCGCTGACTCGAGCAACGAAGTCTTCGAGAGACATTGCACCGAGGTCGCCCTCTTCTCGGCTGCGAACGCCAACCGTGCCCGCCTCAATGTCCTTGTCGCCTAGAATGAGCATGTAGGGCACCTTCTGCATCTGGTTGTCCCGAATCTTCTTACCAAGCGTCTCCCGACGATCGTCGACTTCACAGCGGTAACCGTAGGTATCCCGCAGAACTTCGAAGAGTTCATGAGCCTTGTCATTGTGTCGATCCGCAATCGGCAAAATGGCGATCTGAACAGGTGAGAGCCAGAACGGGAATGCGCCGGCATACTGCTCGGTGAGCAACCCAATCATGCGTTCCAACGAACCAAATGGTGCGCGGTGGATCATGATCGGCCGGTGTGGCTTGCTATCCTCACCGATGTATTCAAGCTCAAATCGCTCCGGAAGGTTGTAATCCACCTGAACCGTGCCCATCTGCCAGTCTCGTCCAAGAGCGTCCTTGATGACGATATCCAGCTTAGGTCCGTAAAACGCAGCGTCTCCAGGCGAGACTTCATAGTCGAGACCCTTAACCTTACAAGCTTCGAAGATTGCATTGGTCGCAAGCTCCCAATTTTCGTCGTGTCCGATGTACTTGTCCGAGGACGGGTCCTTCGTTCCCACCCGGGCCCGGAAGTCCTTCAAACCGAGCTTTCCGAGAACAGTCTGGATCAAGTCGACAACAAGGGTGAACTCTCCGACTAGCTGATCGGGTCGAACGAACAAGTGTGCATCGTCCTGAGTGAAGCCCCGCGCTCGCATAATGCCCGCAACTTCGCCGCTTTGCTCATACCGGTAGACCGTTCCCATCTCCGCAAGGCGAACTGGTAAGTCCCGATACGATCTCAACGAAGACCGATAGATCTCGATGTGGAACGGACAGTTCATCGGTTTGAGAATGAAGGTCTCTTTCTCATCATCCGTCATGAACGGGAACATCTTTTCCTTGTAGTTGATCGTGTGTCCGCTGACGTCCCAGAGCTTAGAATTACCCAAATGTGGAGTGACGACCGGCTGATAACCGCGACGCATCTGCTCCTTGTTGAGGAAGTCAATCATCGTCATTCGCAGCTGAGCACCTTTCGGGAGCCAAAGCGGTAGACCAACACCAACGCGTGGGGAGAACATGAACAGACCGAGTTCGCGACCGAGCACCCGGTGATCGCGTCGCTTAGCTTCCTCGATCATCTCAAGATAGGCTTCCAGCTCTTCTTTGGTCTCAAACGCAGTTCCGTAGATTCGGGTCAGCTGCTTGTTCTTAACGTCGCCTCGCCAGTATGCACCGGCGATGGACATCAGCTTGAACGCCTTGATCTCCTTGGTTGAATCAACGTGAGGACCACGGCAGAGGTCGAGGAATCGGTGTTGCTTTCCTTCTCGGTCGGTACGTTGCTGGTTGTAGAAGCTGATCTTTTCGCCTTGCGGAACTGCGTCCAGGAGCTGGAGCTTGTACTCAGCAACCGACTCGCCCATGCAAGGGATAGATGCGTCCAGAATGAGTGCTCGGGCCTCTTCTCGCGAAACTTCAGATCGTTCGATGCGCTGATCGAGCTTCGCAAGCTCCTTCATTTTCGCCTCGAGTGTTGGAAGGTCTTCCTCTTTCAGCGGCTCGAGAAACTCGATGTCGTAGTAGAAGCCATTTTCAATTGGGGGACCAATCGAGAGTTTTGCGCCGGGGTAAAGCTCAGTAACTGCCTGAGCGAGCAGGTGAGCAGCGGAGTGCCGCAAGCGATAGAGATAGGAATCTTCGTAACGTTCTGCCATGAGATAAAACCTCCCTGACCAAGGGATTGATGCTGTAAGGCACTATTTTAGCCCATTCTGAGTTTTTCGAGCCGAACTCACGGAACATAATCTGCAGGGGAAACTTCAAAAGTGTTACGCATGAAAATCTCATGGATCGTCGGTTTTGCGTTCATCGCATCGGGAGCATTCGCCCAGGCTCCTCGACAAATGACCGACCTAGAGTGCCGCTCTCAGCTCACGGACGCGCTCAACAACATGCATCTCGCTGATCCGATGAATCCGATGGCGTACTCCTATGTCGTGCGTGTGGATACTGCCGACCGGATCGGTTCCAACACAACGAATTACATCAGCGTCCTCCGATTGTTTGACAACGCTTCAGTCGCTGGACTACTGACCAAAGCTGAGCTCACGACGTATCGGGGAGTGAGTCTGCAGCAGCGCGTTGTCGCTGATGGACGACGCGTTTGGGCATATGATCCGGCGAGGAATGAGTACAGCGTTTCGCAGTACGACACCGAGCGTAATCCTCGAAATCCGGACTACCGGCGTGATTTCGTCAACATGCTTCGGGAACCCGTACAAGGCATTCCCTCAACACTGATCAACTTAGCCTTGCAATCAGGAATGGCAGGGTCGGTAGGTTCTCGAGACTGGCTCCCAGGATTTACCTTCCAAGGCGAAGAAGCCCCAACCGGAGATACCCAAGCAATTTGGCAGGCCATGCCGGACAACAGTCGCTACGCCCGGTTTGACCTCGTCCAGGATACAAATGGTCGGTGGCAAATCGATAGCGCACGAATTTTCAAGCGTGAGAATGTTGGCGGACAAGTTCGCGAGCTTGACTCAGTGATCACCTTCCCGCTGGACACCTTCGGCGCGCGATTGACCCAGACCGAGAACAGCGTTGAATTTGGATTCAGACCACCGGCTCGCGCCAAGGTCCTCAGCAGTCCCCGCCCAATCAAGTTCTGATCTTCGACCAGATTATTGACATTTGGTCCCAAACTTCCTCCGTGGGAGGTCCGATTACGATCAATTGGGATCGGCCCTCAGACGCCAACGCACAAAACGCTCGTGTCGCCTCAAGGTTGCCGGTGGCTTGTTGCCATGCCTCAACTGACTGTGAGAACCGAATTCGGGAGTGCCGCGAAGGCGGACGAAGTGCCCCAACGGCGGATTCCAGATTCGATTCAGAAATCAAGAGCTCAGTCGCATCGCCAGGAAAGTCCTCTTCAAATAGTCGCCACCAAACCTCAACTTCCCTGCTCGCCTCCAAGCTGTACGAGCCGATAATCGTCACCGGATGAGCTTCTATCGGGAGCACCTTAGGGGTGGCGACCACCGTCGGCGAATAGCTCGTGCGCCAAAGCATTACTGTTTTGCTACGGCGTCGAGTGCACGAGTGATGGTCGCAAACTGATCTGTAGGTACTCCGCGTTCCATCGCCACAATTTCGTGGTTACCGTCAACAACCATGATCATCGGAATCGAAGTCGTATCGACGACTTTGCTCAGCGTGTTCGCTGTGTCAATCAGGACATCCGCACTGTGTGGGGTGGCACTTTCGAATCTTCTCACGGCCGGCGCATCATCAAGGGCCACCGCGACAAACGACACCCCTTTAGGTCCGTACTTTTCCTTCAAGCTCTCGATCGTTGGGGCGACTTGTCGGCAAGGACCGCACCATGTGGCCCACGCATAGATCAGCGCTGGCTTTCCAGCGTAAGCCTTTGAAAAGGTAACATCTCCTCCTGGTTTCAAGGGTGCCGCACTAAAATCTACTTTCGGCCCGCGTTCTGGCCCACAAGATATTGCGAGCAATCCCAATAGGCACAGTGCGTAGAACTTCATGGACTCAGTTTAACCGATGAAGAGCATAAGGACGCCCGACGAGAATCTAGCAAAGGCGCTCTGGTCTCTCAGTTGGCCCGTTGTCACCCTCAATCTCGTCAACGTTATCAATGCGTTGCTTGATCGCTTTTTCATCGGCACTCTCCCGCGTGCCGCACTCACTGCCCATGGCGCTGCAGTCAGCGTCATCTTTATGCTGTTTTCGTTGGCCTTTTCCGTTGGAATTGGTTCCGGGGCAATCATCTCGCGTGCCTTCGGAGCGAACGATCAAGAAGAAGTTCAGCTCGGCGCTGATCAGGCTGTTCGAGTTTCTGTGTATTTCGGGCTTGTTCTGGCCCTGATCGCGGCAGTGTCTGCTCCGCTCGCAGCGCGCCTGATCCTCCCCGAAACCTCAGTCGAAGCCCAAAAGATGATGGTGCAGTTCTTGTGGGCGTACTCAGTCGGTCTTCCTGCAATGTGCATTAATCAGACGCTTGCCGCCGCATTACGAAGCATCGGGAACTCTGTTGCCCCGATGTTCCTCGCTGGAATCCAAGTTCCAATCCATATCGCGCTCAATTACGTGTTGGTTTTCAACATGCGAATGGGTCTTCTTGGGGCAGGAATCGCGCTTTCCTCAAGCGTTATCGTCTCACTGTTCTGCTACGTTTGGTATGCCCGTCGGTCCGTGCTCAAAGCCCACATCTCATTGGTTCCCCCAAGCATGGAGTGGGTGAGCCGAATCCTGAAGATTTCGATACCCTCCGGATTTCAGGCCATCCTCCGCACGCTATCGCTCCTCGTATTCACGTTGGTTCTGAGTAGTCTCTCGAACGGCGAGGCCGCAATCGCTGCGATGACGACTGGATTCGCGATCGAAATGATTATGTTTGCGCCGGCATTTGGCATCAGTGCCGCGGTTTCAGCGCTGGTCGGTCAATCGTTGGGTGCAAAAGACCCTAAGCGTGCCGAGTCGATCGGTTGGCTCGGGGCGCTGGTCGCGTTCGCGATCGCTGCAGTGGTTTCGGCCCCGATCTACTTCACGGTTCCATCATTTGCACACGCACTTGTTGGAAGCAAACCCGATGTTCAGCTTGAACTTGTCTCCATCGTCCGATTCCTCTGCATAACTGAGCCCCTGTTTTGCCTTGCGATGGTGCTAAACGGTGGCCTGCAAGGAGCCGGCGAAACAAAACACCCCCTCTGGATCAGCATCGTTGCTCTGTGGTTCATGCGCGTACCGATGGCAGCGATTCTGGCTCTGTCGGCAGGGTCTCCGTTGCTACTTGGTCTAAAGCTTCCGATTGGACTAGCGCTTGGCGCAAAGGGAGCCTGGATCGCAATGTCGGTAACGCAGGGAATCCAAGGGTTTCTTTGCGGACTTTCGTGGCGGAAGGGGCATTGGAAAACCGTCAAGGTTTAATGCGATTGATTCTTTTTGCCTCGTCCGTTAGAAGGCGGTTGTGGATCAGCTCCTCGCGGAAGGCGTTGAAGGTGCAAATTGCACGAATTCCGTGAATCTGAACGACTTGGATTGCCGTCTCTTTTCTCAGGGGATTCATCTTTCCGTCTCGGCAGCGACCTGAGTCGTTATCAAAGCGGGGGCAATCCTTGCAATCCATTTCGTTAGAGTTTATTATGCTTCCGCTTGTAGTTGTAGCCGCAGTCTTTCAGACTCAAAATCCGATCTTGCCCACTCTGAAGGTCGAAGGAAAGACCATCAACGTTGAAATCGAAGGGAAAAGCTACGCCTTCGACTCGGAAGCGGATCCCACGACTGAGGCCGTTGTTCCCCACATCGCTTATCGACGCGATCAGCGCTGGGCGGTTTGGGATGATCGTGGGTTAACAGTCCGCGACGGCAAGGTCGCTGTTACGACGAAGCTTGAGGACATCTCAGTTTCGCCACGGGCATTCTCGCGAGAAGAGATTCTCAAGTCCTTGGAAATGTTCAAGGTGGGTAAGCGAAAGAAGAATTCAGACTCCTTAAGTGGTGCCATCCGACTTGGCTCAAAATGTTATTTCCTTCCTAGATGGACCGACACGGACGGAAAAGCGTGGTTGGAAGCGCTCATCGAAGTAGATTTAAACCAAGCCAATCCCCGGCCCAAGTTTCTTGGGAGATTCAAGGGCTTCACGTCGGCACTAAAGCCAATCGATGACCGTCTCTTCCTCGTTCGTAATCGACTCTCAATCGTTTCGTCAGAAAGCGGAACTTGGGGCCTCGCGAGCTACTTGGATAATTCTGGCGCCTTCGAATTCTCACCGCTTGGCACGAACCTGATTAGCTACTTCAGAGGTGGCTACTTCCTTGAGTCCACTACCTACAACACTTACATCGTTGGTCAGATTGATCTGGGATCAGGCTTGAGAAAGAATCTCTTTGAGACGCGGTCCAAGCTAGTTGATCTGAAGGATGGCAGCTCGGTCGCCGTGATTCGCCAGAAGGGTTCGACAATCGTCAAGAACCTAAAGACAGGCGGCCAAATCACCACCGATGGGAATGCCTATGTGGCCCCGGTTGATAAATATGTCCTGGTCTGGACAAAAGAAAAGCGGACCAGTGCGTACTTGTACGAACCGGTCCGCTGGACTGCCGTTGCAACAGCAACGAACTAGGCTGCGATCTGATCTGATCCGATCATCAAGCTGTGAGCTCGTTGGGTGAGTTCGTTACCGCAGCGCCCGTCTACGGGTGAAATTGCCTCACCGATTAAGGTTTGGATGGCACCGGTGGAACCGTAACGTCCCGATACCCAGTCCATCAGCCGTTCGTGCAATCGATCCTTAACGATCTGGATGTTCTTTCCACCACTCGGCAGAATGATTGCAAAGCCAGTCGTTCCATAGCGCGCCACCACGTCCAGTCGACGGACGTTATCTCGGAAGAACTCAGCTGCATCACAAAGGAAGTCCAATACTGATTGCTCTCCGTAGAACTTACGCAGTCCCTCCAGTCCCCTGAAATCGACCAGCATCAGCGCAACGACAGTCTTCTCGAAGGAGGCTCTGTGGAGTTCCTCTTCGAGCCGGGTTTTGAAGTAGGCCTCTGTATAAGCTCCGCTCGCCGCATCCAGAACGTTGTTCTCCCCGCTGGTCTCTTGACGTCGAAGCATTCTGTCCTTGGTCTCTTCGGTGGTCAAGATCTTCCTCAACTTAGAAAGGCTCTGTCGCAGAATATGTGAAACGTAGTTGCACGAGATATCGAGCTTTGCTGCGATCTCTGTCTGATTCATCGCATCAAAGTGGAACATCGTCAAAACCTGCTTTTCCAAGTCTCGAAGCTGGTCCATAGCGTGCTCCAGTACGACCCGATCTTCAACGGATAACTGCTCCGGTGAGAACTGAGCTGCATCGATCTTATCGATCTCGCTCTCGGTATCGTCCTCAGCGTTTTGCATAGAATCGAGGGAGCCCACTCGTAGCAGGTCCTGGGTCACGATCACTTCGTGGACTGAGCTCTCGCTAATCCCAATCGCGTCGGCGATCTCCCGCTCGGTTGGTACACGGTTCAACTCTGTTTGAAGCGCAGCTGCTGCGCGGTTAACCTTATGACGAAGCTCTTGGAGCCAAGCTGGTTGTCGAATGGTCTGAGACTTGTCGCGCAGGTAGTGCTTGATTTCGCCGGCAACCAAGTAAGTTGCGTATGTGTTGAAGCGAACGCCTGCAGTCGGATCGAATTTGGAAAGTGCGTTGAGCAGCCCAATATATCCAACTTGAACCAAATCTTCGAACGCCTCAATTCCGGAGAACTTCCGTGCGGTTCGCTCGACCAGACTGGTGTAAGTCACCATGATCAGGTCCTTCAGCTCCGGCCGAGGGTTCTCCAAGTAGCGGAGAACTAACTCTTCGGAGTCGTTGTTCATTTGGTTGAGTTGCATATCCTTCCTTGAATCAATTGGTCTTTGCACATCCTGTGCGATTGTCATTTAATCTGGTTGACGATTCCGAACATCGGAACCATGATCGAGATGGCGATGAATCCGACAACACCACCGAGGAACATAATCAAAAGCGGCTCGATCAAGGAGGTCAGTCCCTTAACTGCGGACTCAACTTCCATGTCGTAGAAGTCACCGACTTTGACGAGCATTTCTGGCAGGCGACCAGTTTCCTCACCAACGTCGATCATCGTCGTAACGAGAGTTGGGAACAGGTTGCACGCAGTAAGCGGAACCGAAAGTTTGTTTCCTTCTCGGAGGCTGGATCGGGTTCCTTCAACTGCCTTACAAAGAACTTCATTGCCCAAAGTTTCACCAACGATCTCCAATGAGCGAATCATCGGAACACCAGAGTTGAGCAACGTTCCAAACGTTCGAGCAAATCGAGCGACACTCATCTTGAGCGTAAGTTCGCCAACGATCGGGAGACGTAACTTGATGAAATCAACGCGGTAACGACCTGCGTCGGTCTTCGACCACTTCTTAAAGAAGACAAATCCGATTGCTCCAGCAATGATCATCATCCACCAGTAGGCCTGCATAAAGTCACCCATGGCGAAGAGGCTGCGAGTAATGAACGGCATTTCAACGTTCATTCCGCTAAAGATCTCCTTGAACTTAGGCAGAACGAAAGTGAACATCGCGAACAACATCACCTGGGACGCAACAAGAACCAGAACAGGGTAGGTCATTGCGCTCTTGATCTTGCCCTTCACTTCGGCTTCGTACTCAAGGAAGCCCGCTAGGCGGTCAAGAATGACGTCGAGAATTCCACCGAGCTCCGCCGCCTTGATCATGTTGATGTACAACTTGTTGAAGACTAACGGGTGCTTCGCCAGGGCTTCGTTAAGGGTGATACCGCCCTTAACGTCAACAGTGACCGCCTCAATCGCATCTTTCAGGATTGGATCCTTACACTGTCCTTGGAGAATCTCCAAGCAACGCAGGATCGGAATACCTGCGTCGATCATCGTTGCAAATTGTCGAGAAAACAGAACCAGAGACTTGGGCTTCAGCTTCCCTTTTCCGATGGTCTTCTTCGAAGAAACTTTCGCGAGTTTGATCTCTGTGATGTGCAGGGATTGCTCTCGTAGCTTGGCAGCGACGGCTTGTTCGCTTTCTCCATCGATGGTCGACGTAACGTTCCTTCCCGTCGCAGGTTCAATGGCTTTATAGACGTACAGTGGCATCAATCTCTCCAAATGTCGAACCCAAGAACATTGCCGGGTTCGGCTATATAGAGAGTTATTGGTTAACGAACAACCTAATTCTCAGGGTTAAATCACGGCAATTTTCAGCCCGAAAAGAGGGTCTAAGAAGCTACTTTAGGTTTGAATGCATCAAACCTAAAGTAGCGATCACACAGCCGAGCAGCTTAGTGCACCGGAGGAGGCGTGGAGGAATCGTCAGCAGTCTTCCGCTTTGACGGAGCTGAGGTGGTTGGGACATTCGCAGTCTCTGCGGCAACGACGAACGACTGGAAAAGCTGATCACTGATCTCCTTTGTAGCACCTGCTCCACTTGGGATAAAGATGACTTTAGCCTTGTCTCCCTGCGAGATGTCGCGCATCGCGTCGAAGTACTGGTTGATCAAAACCAAGTTCATCAGCGTCTGTGGGTCAGCCGTTGGCATGGCACTTCGGAGGCTGTCAACGCTCATCGAGAGACCCTTGACGATGGCTTCTCGTTGAGCCGCAATACCTTCACCCTGAAGTCGCTTCGCCTCTGCTTCTGCTTCAGCATGGAGAACGGTACGAAGCTTCTGAGCCTCACCTTGGTTCTTGGCCGCAGTCTTTTCGTTTTCAGAAGCCACAACTCTGTTCATTGCCGTGACAACTTCTTCAGCTGGGCGAACTTCGTTGACCAACGCGTTTCGGATCAAGAATCCGAACTCAGCCATCGACAGCGAAAGCTGCTCATTGACTGCGGTCCCGATCGTATCTTGGTGCTCAAACACGTCTCGAAGTTGCATCTTTGCGACTTCTCCTCGGACGACGTTGAGAACAAAGGCGCTGATCTGCTGCTCAGGCGATTGAAGTTTGTAGAACGCGTCCGAAGCCCGCTCTGGAATAACCGAGTACTGAACGCGAAGGATCATCGTGACAAACGTGTTGTCACTCGTCTTGAACTGGCCTGGGATATCAAGCTCACGAATCTGAAGCGAGAGCTTTCCCGCCACCATATCCAAGAAGGGCCATTTGAAGTTAAGCCCGGCCCGCGCTACCCGCGAGAACTTTCCAAAGCGCTGAATGATAAAGGCATGTTGCTGTCCGACAACAAATACGCCGCTGAAGAAGAGGAAAATTGCCCCTAATCCGAAGCAAAGGAGAGCAACAACTGCACCTCCGCTGCCGCCCTCCGACTGTGCAATAAACAAGTCCATCAACAAGCAATACGAATCACATCCCAGGTTAGATTCAACTATGTCAAACTATCGGCGGATGCGAATCTTAGTTGTGGGTAGTGGTGGAAGAGAGCATGCGTTGTGCTGGAAGCTTGCGCAGGAAGCAGAGGTCGTCTGCGCCCCCGGAAATGCTGGAATTGCCACGGACGTCGAGTGCGTCAACATCCCCACAAATGACTTTCATTCTCTCCTAACTTTGATTCGCGAACGGAGCATCGAACTGGTCGTGGTCGGACCCGAAGATCCACTTGTGGGAGGTCTTGCCGATGCAGTGCGAGAAGCGGGAGTACCCTGTTTCGGCCCTGGTCGGCAAGGTGCCCAACTTGAAGGCTCAAAGGCATTCTGTAAGGCGATGATGCAACGAGCCGGGGTGCCTACCGCTGACTATCAAGTGTTCATCGATGCCGACGCGGCAAAGGCTTACGCAAAGGACTACTACGCGCAAGGAAAGAAGCTGGCGATAAAAGCCAGCGGTAACGCCTTGGGCAAGGGCGTCATCGTAGCCGAGACTGCTGAAGAAGCGTTCTCCGGCGTCGACACACTCAAGGCTCTCGGCGAAGCTGGCAAGACTCTTGTACTCGAACAGAAGCTCGAGGGGCCCGAGTACAGCCTTCTCACCATCACGAACGGGAAAGACATATATTCCCTTCCCGTAGCTCAGGATTACAAACGAATCTTTGACGGTGATCAGGGCCCGAATACTGGTGGAATGGGAACGTATTCGCCTGTAAGTTGGGTCGATGCCGCACTGGTGAAGCTGACCGAAGAAGCGATCGTTCTGCCCATTCTCGAGACGCTGCGTGAGGATGGAATCGAATACCGAGGAGTTTTGTTCTCAGGATTGATGCTCACAAGCGAAGGTCCAAAGTGTCTTGAGTACAACGTCCGCTTCGGCGATCCCGAAACCCAGTCGGTTCTCTCAAGGTTGGGAGCTGGATTCGCAGCCGCTCTTGCGGCTTGTGCCGTGGGAGAGCCCATTCCTAAAATCGAAGTGCTTTCTGACGCAGCAGTCACCGTAGTCGCGGCGAGCGAGGGTTACCCTGGCGATTACCAGAAGGGTTTGCCAATCGAGTTCGGAGAGATTTCTCAAAACGTCAAGGTGTTCCACGCGGGGACAACAAAGTCCAATGGGGCAATTGTTACCAATGGAGGGCGCGTCCTTGCTGTGACGGCGACTGCGGCGACTCAAGAACAAGCCCGAAAGGATGCTTACACGGCACTTCAGCAAATTCGTTTTGATGGAATGTACGCAAGGAAGGATATTGGAGCGTAGAACAAATATGCTGACACCATACGACTGGCAAGAGGGTATGAACAACCGAGTCTCCTACATTCAGGGGAGGATCGAACGTGGCGCTGCGGTTTTAGCCGTCTCGTTAAATGCCGGAATTGTTATCTTCACCTACCGAAGACAGTCACCAAAGACATTCGAGATTTATGATCGATTAGCATTTGCCGGTCTCGGTCAGCAATCCGATGTCGAAGCTATTCGAACCGCCGCAATGGAATTTGCTCATCGGGAGGGATACAACCGTAGCGAACACGACGTCACAATCCAGCGAGTTGTCACCGCGGTTTCCACTCCGATAAAGGCGGCATTCAACGATTTTTCATCTGCGCCCGCGCTGGCAATCTCGCTTTTCGCAGAGCTGGGCAACGAACCTGACAAGGATCAGTACTACGTTGTCGACTTCGACGGTGATTATCACCTCCAACGACATACGGCTTCCCTTTCCGGTTCCGAGCACCCTGCGATGAACCTTCGAGAAGAAGTACCCTTGGAACTGTCTCCGGAAAAGGCGACCCAGAAGCTTGCCACGTTGTGGATGCAACTGACTTCCAACCATGGGGAGAATACGGTTAGCCTTGATGGACTCACTCCCGAAGCGCTCTTCATGGAAAGGAACTCGAGCCGCGAGAACGTTTTTCGGAAATTGGAACTCTAACCCAAGGCTGGAAGGAAGTAGATCATCGAGAAGGCCATTACACGCATCCCGTTTGACGGCCTATCTCTTGCAGCAATATGCTCGGAGATAACCGAGCAGGCTGGGGCACGAGTTCAGGGGGTTCGTCAACCGAACCCGAGCACAATAGTGCTTGAAATCTACAACCGTGGAAACGCTTTCCAACTGTTGCTCTGTTGCCATCCTGAGTTCTTTCGAGTCCACTTTGTTACTCAACGCCCGCGCAACCAAGGTGATCCCCCGGTTTTCCTGGCAACCCTTCGGGCGCGGCTGGATGGCAAAACTCTTGAATCCGTGACTATGAAGCACTCAGACCGAGTGTTAGTCCTCAACTTTGGCGACCACCGGCTCATCGCCGAGCTTATGGGCAAGCACTCGAATCTGATTCTCATTGACGACGAAAATCGTATCGTCGCGGCCGCGAAGTGGGTGAGAGAGGCCCAATCATCACGACCGATTCTCCCCAACACAATCTATCTCTGGCCGCCCGTTTTAGCCTCGTCTAAGCCAGACCTCCGCAACTTTGAGTTACCCAGCGTGCACTCCAAGTTCTCAAAGGCAGGGTTGCCTTGGTCGCCAGGTTTCAGCCTGAAGCACGGAGCCTATCCCGTCGAACTTGCTGATCGATACCCATCGTGGGTGCCTAAGGATTCCTTCTCAATCGCTTGCGAGCAGGCATATCGTGAGCGAATTCTGTCCCACGAGTTTGAGTCGAGTCAACGTGGCTTGATCTCCCAACTTGAATCGGCAGTTCTCGCCCGAGAGGTCGCCATTCAAGAGCTTTGCGAAGCCATTGAGACCGGAGGTCGGGCCGGCCTATGGCAGCGCCACGCAGAGCTTCTTATGGCGTACGCCTCAAACCTCCCAGCAGGTTCTGCTCGAATTCTCTTGCCCGACTACGACGGAGCCGAACTAGAGATCAAGCTCAATTCCGAAGAATCTGGCAAGGAGAACGCCCTTCGGTTATTCGAAAAGGCAAAGAAGGCGAAGGGACGCTTGGGAGTGTTGAACGATCAACTCGTGCGTCTTCGAGGCATTAAACACGACCTTGACGGATATTTGCTTCGGGCGCTCGAAGCGCAAACCAAGCAAGAAATCGAAGTCTGCCTCAGCGAGATCAAGGAGCGAAGGCTACTGCTCACCCAAGTTCAAGGTTCCGCCGAGGGACGCCAGGTAAAGCCGTTTGAAGGTCATCGTATCCGCGAACTGGTCGGACCGAAGAACCACCGAGTTCTCTACGGCGAAAACGCCGAGGCAAACGACTACCTCACACTACGAGTGGCTAAGAGCAACGACTGGTGGTTGCACGTTCGGGGTCACACCTCTGCCCACGTGCTGATCCCAACCAGCAACAAGCCCGAGCTGACCCCCAGAGAGGTCTTGGAATACGCCGCGAAGGTTGCCGTACAAAACTCCCCACAAAAGCATGCCGGCTTTGTCGCTGTGGATTTCACCTTAAAGAAATACGTCCGTAGAACTAAGGGCTCTCCAAAAGGAACCGTAATCTACACCCACGAAAAAACCCTACACGTTGAAGGTTAGTGCGTTTCTCTTAGCGAGCTGATCAGGCCACCAAACGAGCCGTTACTAAACGTCACGACCAGATCCCCCGGTTCAACAACCGTTTCGAGCCACTTTAAGATGATTCTCCCCCAGTTGGGTTCTTTTCCTTGCTCAAGCGATATTGCCATTGCTGCTGTCCCTCTCTGTGTCAGCCGTTGGGCAATTCCCGCAGTATCCAGCCTCTGCTCCGCTTCGTACCGCTCAGGTCGATCGAGCGCACCAAGTGCCACCGCGTGACATCCCTCAAAGCACTCCTCGATCTCCTTCGAGTAAAACGCCCGAGTCGTCGTATTGGACCTCGGTTCAAAACAAGCCACGACTCGTCTTCCCGGATATTTGGCAAACAAAGCCGAAAGAGTCTCTCGGATTGCCGTAGGGTGGTGCCCAAAGTCATCGATGACGAGCGCACCGTGCCACTCACCAACTTCCTGCATTCTCCGCTTGGGAGACTTGTACAACGGTACAGCCGTTTCGATCTGTTCAGTGGTCATTCCTAACCTAAAGCCGACCGCGACGGCCACCATCATATTCGTGGCGTTGAAGCGACCATTCACCGGACTATGAAGAGTAGCGAAGAACTGACCATCTCGCCAAACATCAAAACTCGCCCCTTCCGGCAGGTCCACGAAGTCCCGAACCTGCCAGAAGCAACCGTCCGAGAAGCCAAATGTCTCGACAGGAGAGCACGCTACCTTGAGAACATCAAGCACATTCGCATCATCGCCGTTCGCCAAGACCACTCCGTTCCGAGGCACCAGTCGAATGAACAACCGAAACGACTTCTTCACCGCCTCCAGGTCATCAAAGATATCCGCGTGGTCAAACTCGATGTTATTGACGACCGCAATCTCTGGCCGGTAGTGCAAGAACTTCGACCGCTTATCGAAGTAGGCAGAGTCGTATTCATCACCCTCAATCACGAAAACAGATCCGGCTCCGGGTCTGCAGGAAACGTCAAAGTTCCCAGGCACGCCTCCAATAAGGAACCCTGGATCAAGGCCACCCAAGGCTAATACCGCTGCCGTCATCGCCGTAGTCGTGGTCTTTCCATGAGTTCCAGCGATGACTACGGAAGTCTTTTTCCCAATCAATCGCTCTCCGACGAGCTGTGGCAGGGAGACACAATCGAGCTTCTGCTCTAGAGCAACTTCAAGCTCCTCATTTCCTCGCGAAACCGCATTTCCAACCACCACCTTTGTTGGTTTGCAGCCGAGCATATTCTCGGGATCAAAGGAACGAAACACCGAAACCCCTGCTCCCTCAAGATAAGATTTCATAGGCTCGTAGAGATCCTGCTCGGATCCAAAGACCTGATCTCCTGCGGCTGCGCAGGCTCCTGCCACGCCGCCCATCGCGGTGCCACCAATACGAATAAAGTAGAGCGTTTCCAAGTTCTAGAGAGAGTATGTCGCCAGCTTTGGCGTAGAATCCATCTAGTTATGATCTCTGCTGCAGCTATCTATGCCCTCCTAGCGGTCGCGCCGGTCTCGGCAACCTCACTCTACGACTTCACTATGAACAACATCGACGGTAAGCCAATGAGCCTCAAGAAGTTCAAAGGCAAAGTCGTCCTAGTCGTTAATGTAGCCAGCAAGTGTGGTCTCACCCCACAGTACGATGCTCTTCAGAAGGCGTACGAAGCAAACAAGGACAAGGGTCTCGTCGTTCTCGGGTTCCCCGCAAACAACTTTGGTGGTCAAGAGCCAGGCACCGAGGCTGAAATCAAGACGTTCTGCAACTCGAAATACAATGTGACGTTCCCGATGTTCAGCAAGATCTCGGTTAAAGGCGAGGACATTCACCCTCTGTATCAGTGGCTCCTCAAGCAAACCGACAACCAGTCCGACATTGAGTGGAACTTTGGCAAGTTCCTGATCTCACGTGACGGCAAGAAGGTCATCCGATTCTCGCCACGAGACACGGTCGAGAGCCCGAACGTGAAAAAGGCGATCGAAAGTCTTCTCTCCGAGAAGTAAGCAACTAGCTCAGGCCATGGATTGCGCGGAACTTCTTATTCGCGTAATCCAGCCAAGGTTGGGCATTCATTGTGGAGCCCGTGACGTGCTCCACCAAATACTTCGGAGGCATCAGGCGCCCGTAGCCATAAACCTTCTCTTCCAGCCAATCCATGATTGGTCGGAAATGGCCGACGCGAACTAGACCGTCAACGTCCGACACTTCGCTCGTTAGCTTGTTCCAAATCTGGACACCGATCAGGTTTCCGTATGTGTACGTTGGGAAGTACCCAACCGAGCCTCGTGCCCAGTGGACATCCTGGAGGCAACCGACTGAGTCATCAAGCGGATAAACCCCAAGATACTCTCCATACTTTGAATCCCAAGCGTCAGGGAGGTCTTTGGCGTCCAACTCACCCATCATCATTGCAACTTCAAGTTCGAATCGGATAAGAATGTGCAGGTTATAGGTCACCTCATCCGACCCAACCCGGATAAAGCCAGGTTCCACTTTGCTGTAAGCCTCGTAAAACTCTTCAGGTGAGTAATCCCCAAGGAACGAGAATTCTTCTTGGAACCAAGGGAAGAAGAACTCCCAGAATGGAAGGCTTCGCCCAACAACGTTCTCCCACGTTCGGCTCTGCGATTCGTGAACTGCCAAACTGACTCCACCGATGAGCGGAGTTCCTTCCCAATCAGGACGTTGCTTTTGCTCGTAGAGCGCGTGTCCCATCTCGTGCAGGGTTGACGAGACGATCCCTCGAATGTGGTTGCTCGGTCGCGTCGTCATTCGTACATCACCGACGCTTTGGTGCATGCAAAAAGCGTTTGCGGCAATGTCTAGTCGACCACCTTCTTGATTAAAGCCAATTTGCCCAATAACGCGCTCCATCAGCGACTTAAGTCGCTCCTGTTCCCAGCGCCTTTCCAAGAATGACGAATCAATCGTTTTCCCTTTGTCCTGGATCTCTTGGACTAAGTCAATAGCGGGTTGCTTCAGTGCTCCGAGTGTCTGCGCTGCCTCTGCATGGGTCGACCCTTGTTCGTAAACATCGATCAACGCATCATAAGGGTGATCCTTGTAGCCAAGTGCTTCTGCGGTCTCTCGGGCAATCAAAAAGAGCTCGGAGTAGTACTGCGCCAGCGGGGGGTAGTTTCCATCCTGTCTGCACTTCTTACACACGTCGTACGCATCACTACTGACATTAGACTTACGCTCAATGAGTTCAATCGGAATTCGGTTGGCGTGCTCAATGTCACGCTTAAGAACACTGATTTGCGCTTGTTCTTCTTCCGAAGCCCAGCGCGAAGCTCCCTCCACGGTGCGTGCCATCTCATCAGAAGTGAGTAACTCGTGTCGGAGCCGGGATAATCGCCGAACGTGTTCTGTTCGGGCCGAAGCGCCACCAGCCGGCATGAAAACTTGGCGATCCCAGTTCATCAGTCCTACCGAAGCCTCGAGAGCACATAGGTCTCGGTATCGTGTCAATAGCTGGTCAAACGCGCTCATCCCTATGGATATTCTGACTGATCTACCAACCAAGAACCTGGCAATCGCCGAAAACTTCTACGAGCAATTGGTTCTCGGATTGAGCGTAGCTTCCACCATTTCAGCAATGGCGCGGGAATTGAGGCCTTCGGACGCCTTCAAGTCAGCATTCTTCAGAATATCGAGTGAACATCCGGTTGTTGCTTCCCGGATTCGGCAATCAATGCACTCACTCCGGTGACGATCCAAGAAGTCCCGCTCCTCAATCGAAAGCAACCGATCCCGCTGCTCGCGCACCATCTTTCCGAACAGATAACATCTGAGGCGTAGCATTAGCCAAACACCTCGTCCATCCAAAGAACACGAAATCGCTCTCGAGCACTATGCAATCGAGATCGGACAGTGCCAACCGGAATCTGAAGAATATCAGCAATCTCCGTGTAATCCAATTCTTCAATCTCTCGAAGGACGAGCGTGGTCCGTAGATCAGTTGGCAGTTTGGCGAGAACTCGTTCAATATGAACTCTGGACTCAATATCCTCTCGCCGAGCGGTTCCTCCGTGAATTTCGGACTGAGGCTCGGGGCGGATTCGACGCATCCTGTCGATGCAGAGGCGCACCGCGATTTGGTATAGGTAGCGCTTGAACCCAAGATCGTCCCGAAGTGAGGACAGCTGGCCGAACACCTTGATAAAAGCATCTTGGGCGACGTCTTCCGCTTCAGAAGGATCGCGCAAGATATTCGCCGCAACTTTAACGAGTCCCACTCGATGCCGCTCAATGAGTCTAGCAACCGCCGTCTGATCACCCTCCCTCGCTCTCAAAACGAGGTGGCAATCCTGGACTCTTAACTCAAGTGTGGTCGAAAACCCCATTTACTTACACCCAATCCTACAACAGGACGTGACGACTAGGGTGTTTCGTTCGTCGGTAAACTGAACTTTTATGCCTTTTCCACTTTTTGACCTGGCTCCCGTATGGATGTGCGTTCAGCAGAGCCAAGTCGAGGAGATCGAAATCCGGGCCTATGACGTTGCCATAGACTACAAAGATGGCTACACGATCTACCGTGGAGGAGTTGAGGCGATCCTTGGTCAGACACGCTTGGTAACCGATACTCTGATTGTCAGGGACTCAGATACACCCGTACAGTCCCGGGAGATTGTCGACGGGACATCTCGGTACGAACTGGGTAATCACGAAGCAAGGGCAGTGGGCTCAGTACAAATCATCGACCCAGACGGAACCATTCAGGCTACTGATCTCTGGGTTTCCTGGGATTCGGAGCGTCCCAAAACAGAGCCGAGCGCCACAGCGAGAGGCCTTAAAGTTGAGATCGGTAGTTTCCAACTCGAAGCCGAAGAGGCCGTCCGCTTGGGCGCGAAGTGGGAAATGAAGAGAGTCCGAGGAACGACGGATAAGGGTCCGCGGCCACTTTACTCCTTAAGCATGGATCAGCTAAGCGTTGACCCTGGA
>CAIYMO010000009.1 GCA_903927345.1 uncultured Armatimonadota bacterium
AACCATCGAGGCAACCGATAGCACTCCACCAGTTGCATAGACCGCAACGACTCCGCCCACGAGAGCGAGCGGAAGATTCACCATGACCTGAAGGGCCATTCGCCATGACTTGAGGGCCATGTTGAGAACCAGGAAGATCGCAACAATGGTGAACATCCCAAGGAATAGGATGCGGGTCATCGCGCTCTGCTGGCTCTGGAACTGACCGCCATATTCAACGTAGTAGCCCCTTGGCCAGCTTGCTTGAATGGACTTCATGTTGCTTTGAAGTTCGGTGACAACGCCATTAAGGTCGCGCCCCTCAACATTTGCCTGAATCACGATTCGGCGGGAGACGTTCTCACGGTTGATCGTATTCGGACCGGCATTCCGCTTCAAGGTTGCAAGCTGAGACAGAGGGATTCTCTGTCCACTCGGAGTGTTGATTAGCGAAGATTGAATGATTTCGAGGTTTGTTCTCGCTTCTGGCGAGAACCATACGACCAAGTCAAATGTTCGCTGGCCCTGTAGCACCAGAGAAACCGTGTGTCCACCCAGCATGACCTCCAGGATTTCTGCCAGTTCGTACGGTGTCACCCCATAGCGAGCCGCCGCGTCCCTGTCGATTTCGATGCTGAGTTGCGGAACCTCAATTTGAGGCTCAACTTGAAGATCCACAACTCCTCCTACAGACTTCATCGCACCTTCTACTTGCTTGGCAAGCCGCCGAAGTTCATCCAGATCAGAGCCAAAGACTTTGACGGCAAGTGCTGCTCTGACTCCAGAAGAAAGGTGATCCAGACGGTGCGAAATCGGCTGGCCAAAGGCAACAAATACTCCCGGAATAGCAGTTAGCTTTTCCCTCAGATCGGCGGTAGCCGCCTCACGACCACGCTTAGAATTTTTCAGACCGATGTCTATCTCGGAATAGTTCACGCCTTCAGCGTGTTCATCCATTTCCGCTCGACCCGTCCGTCGTCCAATGTGTGTGACTTCAGGCACCGTGAGCGCTGTCTTTTCGATGATAGTCCCGATTCGGTTACTCTCGTTGAGACTTGTCCCTGGAGGCAGAATCGCGCTGAGCGCAAGCGAGCCCTCATTGAATTTTGGCAAAAACTCTCGACCAAGTCTTGGCAACATGAAGAGTGCGATTGCAGTCATGAATGCCGTCACGCCCACAACCACCCATGGGTACTTCATGGAGCCTCGAACGACGGGAGCATTCAGCCGCTTGAGGGCGGAGACGAGTTTAGTCTCGCCATGCGCTTTTTCACCAATCCGCTGAAGTAGGATTCCGCACAGTGCCGGAGTTACCGTTAGCGAGACGATGAGCGATGCGAGCATTGAGAAAATGAACGCAAGCCCGAGTGGCAAGAAGACCCGCCCTTCCATACCTTCTAGTGAAAGTAGGGGCAAGAACACGAGCACGATGATTAGCGTCGCGAACACGATACTGTTTCGGATCTCGGCACTCGCTCCGTAAATCACTCGAAGCGGGTGAAGTGGGGTTTCACTTTGCTTGTTGAGCCGTAGGCGCCTAAAGACGTTCTCAACATCAACAATGCTGTCATCAACCACCAGGCCGATTGCAATCGCAAGTCCGCCAAGGGTCATGGTGTTGATATTGATCCCGAATTTATTCAGCAGCAGCAACGTCAGAATGAACGAGACAGGAATTGAGAAAAGCGAAATAATCGTCGCCCGAACGTTCATCAAAAAGGCCAAGATGACGACCAGCACGATGACACCGGCTTCACCGAGTGCGTGGACCACGTTTGAAACCGAATTACTGATGAATGTTTCTTGGCGGAACAAACTCCGGTTCACCTGAACATCCTCCGGCAAAGTTGCTTCTATTTCGTCAAGAGCTTTTTCGAGTTCTCGCGTCAGAACAAGGGTGTTTGAGTCGGGTTGCTTTTGGACCGACAAGATGACCGCTGGTTCGCCATTGACGCTCGCATCCCCTCTTGGCAGCCCCTTTGCAAACTCAACATCTGCTACCTGACCAATCGTGACGGGCACACCTGAAACGGATTTGATGACTGTCTTGCGAATATCATCAAGGTTCTTTACACGACCTTGAATGCGGATGACCGCCTCTCGCTGTGGTTCCTGGAAGAAACCACCTCCGGCATTGAGATTGCTCTTTCTTGCAGCATCGACGACTTCGTCAAGCGTCACATCAAATTGCTTTAACCTCGCTGGATCGGTGAGCACTTGATACTGTTTGGAGCCGCCACCGATGGGCACGACTTGCGAGACCCCAGGAATCGCGAGCAGCCTTGGTCTGACGACAAAATCAGCAAGTGATCTTACGTCGATCGGAGCCGTCTTGCCAGACTTGCTGGAAACGGATAGAAGCATGATTTCGCCCATGATTGAACTGATCGGTGACAGTGACGCCACCGATCCTTCAGGTAAGCGAGCCTGGGCAAGTTGGAGCTTTTCGTTGACAATCTGCCGCGCCCGGTAGATGTCCATGCTCCAGTCAAACTCAACAAAAACAATGCTAAAGCCGGCACTTGAGGCAGAACGGACGCGCTGCACTCCCGTCGCACCATTCATCATCGTTTCGATTGGGAAGCTAACAAGAGCTTCCGTTTCCTCGGGAGCCATGCCGTGGGCTTCGGTCATGATGGTGACGACTGGGCGGTTGAGGTCGGGCAGAACATCAACGTCCATTTTTGGAATGGCGATCAGTCCGTAGAGGATCACCATGATCGTCATTGCAACGACGAGCACCCGCTGACGTAAGCTCAGATCAATGAGACGGTTCAGCATTGCCTGCTACCTCCTCGGATTTCATAAGATACTTGAATCACTTTCCATCACCAAGGGCTAGAAGCTGATAAGAACCGTCTGTGGCAACTTTCTTTCCGGCATCCACACCTTTGACTATCGTCATGTTTCCAAGAGTCCCTTGAACCTGCACGATGGAGCGGCGATATGTACCAACCACTTCCTCAACAAACACAACATCAAGTCCAGATGATTTCTGGATTGCGGAGGTTGGAACAAGGGTCTGACTTGCCTTTGAAACGCCAAGAGCAACACGCACGAACATGTTTTGCTTTAGCTTTTCACCAGGATTGCTGACAACAGCCCGAACCTTGGTCGTGCGGGTTTTCTCATCTACTTCGTTGTGAATGAATGCGACTTCACCCTCGTAGAAGCGGTTGGGAAGAGCGTCGGCCACGACCCGGACGGTCTGCCCTATCTGAACCTTCGGGATATCCTTTTCGTAAACGTCTGACAGCACCCACACGACGTCGGCATTGAGGAGCTCATACAACTCCTGACCGAGTGCGACGGTTTGCCCGACACTGACATGTCGCTTTTCAACTTCACACGAAATGGGCGAAATGACTGAAATTCGGTTCCCTGAACCAGGTGTTCCGCCTAAGAGCTGAATCTGGTCGAGGGCAACCCTTACTCCGCTTTGGACTCTTGATAAATCAGCTTTCGACTGGAGTAGTTGGTTTCGGCTTGAACTAAGTGTTGCTTTGGCAAGGTCAACCTCTGCTTGAGCAGCTTCGATTTCCTTGGCGTTGCGAAGTCCCCGTTGCGCGATAGATTCTTCTCTCGTAAGTCCCTGCCTTTCAAGTTCAGCCTGCTTCTCTGCATCTGCGAGCGTCGCCATCGCAGAGGTTTGCTGAGCTTTTGCATCGTCCAATTCCCGTTGAGCGACGACCCCTGATGCGACTCCGAGCTCAAGTTTTTTAACCAATGAACCAAGACGGTTCAGTTCAACTCTGGCCGACTTTAAAACCGACTCAGCCAAAGAGACTTTTGACTTTGCAGACTCAAGTGCTGGCGATGAAAAAGCGCCTGATGATGCAAGTTGCCGCTGGCGGATCAATGTACGCTCGGCTATTTGTAGCCGGGTTTCGGATGCACGAATCCCTGACTCAGAAATCTTGATAGCTGCCTGAGCTTGGGAAATCTCAGCACTTACTCTTCGGTAGGACGATTGCGCATCGGCCAGATCAGCACTTTCAATGACGGCCAAAACTTGTCCCTTTTGAATTGATGTTCCGGGCAGCGCTCCCAAGCTGATGACCCGACCGG
>CAIYMO010000010.1 GCA_903927345.1 uncultured Armatimonadota bacterium
CCAAAGCTGGTGAAGACCCGTACCCGTCGCAAGAAAGGCGCGTAAAACGCCATAATAAGAGATACGCCCTAGTAGCTCAGCGGTAGAGCAATGCTTTTGTAAAGCGGAGGTCGCGGGTTCGATTCCTGTCTGGGGCTCCAGAGCCCAAGTTCTGTACAGCAGAACTTGGGCTTTTTTGCCGATAACTATTCTGTGAGTCGTCGTCAATCTATGCCTGACCTATGGTCACTCTTTGATTTCCCGCCATTAGATGGGGATCGGATTGAGGAGTATCTGGACACGATTCTTCAGCGTGTTGCGGAGTGGTTTGACGCTCCCATCGCTTCCCTATTCGTTGCTGATGAAAAAGGCACCATTCGGTGCCGGGCGTCGGTTGGAGTTCCGGTTGCCGAAACAGCAGTCATCGAAGTTGGCAAAGGAATTGCGGGATCGGCACTTTTGCACGGCCTTCCCATGCTTGTTGCGGACCCAATGAATAACCCGCTCCTGGCGAACCAGATTCATGAAACCCGAAAGGAAATTTCTTCGGCCATGGTCGTTCCGCTGACGACTTCTCATGAGAAGTTAGGAGTTCTGAACTTGGCCCGTCGAGATCAGGACCAGGCGTTTGACGAGACGGACCTCAAGAAGGCGAATACCCTTGCCCACAATATTTCGCTCGCGGTTGCGAACTGGAAGCACCTGGGCGACATGAAGGAGATCAGTCGCGTGCGTCGTCTCGCCGAGATTGGTCAGATGACGGCGGCGATCGCCCATGAGATCAAGAATCCTTTGACTGGAATCCGTTCGGCGGCTCAGCTCATCATCACCATGCCGGATCAGGCGGTGGAGCTGGCGCATATGGTGGAAGAAGAGGCGGTTAAGCTATCTGAGCTGTGTAATCAGTTTTTGGATTTCGCTCGGCCGATCGAACCCAGTTTTGGCCCAGTTGACTTATTTGTCTTAGCTACTAAACTGCGCGATGTTCACCAGCATGAGTTTTGGGAGGCTTCGGTGGAGTTGAGGATTCTCGGCGATGCTCCGCCCATATTGGGAGATCGGCACCAGGTCGAGCGAGTCATGCAGAACTTGATGCTGAACGCTTTGCAGGCAACCGCAAGTGGCGGGTGGGTCGCAATCAACATCTTCCCGAAAGGATTTTCGGTGGACGACACCGGCAGTGGGATGGATGAAGAGACTCTGTCCAAGTTATTCCAGCCGTTCTTTACAAGTAAGCCAAAGGGGACAGGGTTGGGGCTGAGCAACTGCCAAAAAATCATTTCTGCCCATGGTGGAGTGATTGTTGTGACTTCAAAAATCGGCAAAGGCTCTAGCTTCAGCGTTGAGTTTGCCGACAATTATGTAGAAGCGGCATGAGCAAACGACCCAAAATCCTGATCGTCGACGACGAGTTGAATATCCGGCGCATCTTACAGATGGCTTTTGAGAAGGTCGGCTATGACGCAATTACGGCTGAAGACGGTCGAACGGCGTTGATGGAGCTTGAGAAGCAGCGGTTTGACGTTGTGATCACCGACGTAACGATGCCGGGGATGACTGGATATGAGCTCCAGAGGTTGATCAATGAAGCTGCGCCGGAGATTCCGGTGATCATCATGACGGCGTTTGGCACGATTCCTCAGGCGGTGGCGGCGATTCGAAATGGCGCTTTCGAGTACATCACGAAACCATTTGATTTGGACCAGCTGAAGAAGGTTGTTGCTAACGCGGTTGACCAGGGCAACGAGCCGAAGAAGCAGGTTAGAAAGGCTAAGAAGAGCGTTTTGGGCGATGAGCCATTCCTGGCGGTGTCGGATTCGATGCGGCAGGTTTTGGAGACCGTCAAGCAGGTTGCTGATTCTCGTGCGACGATCATGATCGGTGGCGAGAGCGGAGTTGGTAAGGAAGTTGTTGCCAATGCTTTGCACACGTTGAGCAGCCGAGCGAAGAAGCCGTTTGTTGCGGTTAGCTGTGCCGCGCTGCCAGAGACACTGCTTGAGTCGGAGCTGTTTGGCTACGAGAAGGGCGCCTTTACGGGGGCAAACGGATCGAAGATTGGTCGGTTTGAAGCTGCTGAGCAGGGGACGTTGTTCCTTGATGAGATTGGCGAGATTCCTCACACCGTTCAGGTGAAGTTGCTCCGCGTACTGCAGGAGCGAGAGATCGAGCGGCTTGGTGCAACGAAGCCAACGAAGATTGATGTTCGACTGGTTACGGCAACGCACCGAGACTTGAACGCTGCGGTTGATGCAGGAACGTTCCGGCTCGATTTGCTGTATCGGCTTCAGGTTGTTGAGATCAAGATTCCGGCGTTACGGGAGCGAATTGAGGACATTGCCCCGTTAGCGGAGATGTTTATGCACAAGTTTGCCGCAGAGAACTCCCGCGCTCCGCTGGCGATTGGGCCGGCGGCGAAAGCGGCGATGGAGCACTATTCTTGGCCCGGAAACGTTCGGGAGCTGGAGAACACGATTGAGCGGGCGATGGTGCTTGCACCTGGTAGTGCTACCGAACTTGAGGTTAAGCTTCTGCCCGAGCGGGTTCAGAAGGCGGCTTGATCTGCCATAATCTAACCTAAGGAACGCGAAAGCGGTCCTCGACGTAGAAAGAAATAGGCTCGTTGAAGAGCCAGGACAACTGGACAATGTTTCGTCCAGTCCAAGAGCCAAGGACATTGGCAACTCGACTGTAAGGAGGTATTTATGGTCGTTCCTACATTCATGCGCAGAACCTATTTGGTTTTGCCTAAACCAGTTAAGCGCGTCGTGCGCTTTGCGCTTCCAAAGCGAGCCCTTCGAGTTAAATCGGCGGGATTGAGCTTTGTGGACCAGATGGACGAACTCGGTAATGCCGTTTTCTCACCCATGTGGAAATGGCGCGGCTGATCTGAAGTCACTCCCGGCTCGCGAAAGCGGTCGGGAGTTTTTGGTTATGATAACCCTATGGTTCCTATCGTCGCGGCGTTAGCTCTTTCTTCAAACAGTCTGGTTAGCCTGAAGGCTGACTTGGATGCGATTTGCCGGCCGTTTCAGGGTCGGATTGGATATTGCATTGCTGACCTGAAGACGGGTGAACGGATTGATCTGCGAGGGTATGAACGGTTCCCGAGTGCTTCGACGATTAAGACTAGCGTCGCTTTGGAGGCACTTTGCCAGGTTGATGAAGGCAAGCTCAAGATGTCGGATAAGAAGCAGTTGATGCCTTTGAAGGAGCGGCAGTCCAGTATGTGGACCTTCCCGATGCGGGAGGGGGTTTCGTTGGACCTTGATGGTTATGTGAACCTGATGATTGGGGTGAGTGATAACACCGCGACGATGCAGGTTCAGGATTGGATTGGGAGCGTAGCAATCAATCAGCGGATGGCTCGGCTGGGATTGCTGAACACTCAGATTCTTGGGCATTGGAAGGATCGAACGCCGGAGGTTGCTGAGCTTGGAAAGAAGTGGGGGTGGGGGATGACCACTCCACGGGAGCAGGTTCGATTGTTTGAGCTTCTTTATCGGCATAAGGCGGCGAGTCCGGCGGTTTGCGAGAAGTTGCTGCGGATTTTGGGGCGGCAGTATTGGGACGATATCGCGATTGCGGCTTCGCCGATTGACGTGAAGGTTTGCGCGAAAAGCGGCGCGATCAGTCGGTCGCGGAGCGAGGTGGCGATTGTTTATGCCTCTCGGCCCTACGCTTTGGCGTTGTATACCGACGACCAGAAGGACCAGCGGTGGACGGGCGAGAATGAGGGCGAAGTGACGCTTCGCAAGATCTGCCAGTCGGCCTGGCGGTTCTTTGAGCCAAAGCGCCCGTTTGCTTTGCCCGCGGGATACGAGAAGTTTAACCCGACGGGCGGAGGGATCTCCGATGATTGAGTCTAATAGACTCAAGTCACTTCACACAAAAAGTGTGAAATAGTTGGAACGGATCGCCCATAATATGCGTTAGAGCTTTCATACAAGGAGAAAACCTGAAATGACGACCATGACAATGAATGCAAATGATAGCGACACCAAACGGTTCAACGAGCTGATGGAGCAGACCTATCGGAAGGTTTACAACATGGCTTATCGACTGTCGGGCAGTCGGCCGGATGCTGAGGATTTGACTCAGGAGGCTTACTTCCGGGCTTACCGATCGTTTGGCGAGTACGAGGGTGATCGACCGTTTGAGAACTGGATCTTCCGAATTGTGACTCGGTTGTATCTCGACCTTCTTCGCAATCGTCGTCGCCGCGTCCAGACGGTGTCTTATGACGCGACGTTGCCGACCGAAGTGGGCGGAGATTCGATCCGATTTGAAGTTGCGGACGACGGCCCTTCGCCGGAAGACGTTTTGCTAGAGGCATCGTTTAGCGAGCCTTTGCAGGCGGCACTGGCGAGTCTGACGGAGGAGCAGCGGGAGCTGATCCAGCTCGCGGATGTTGAGCAGGTTCCTTATCAGGAGATTGCGGATCGAATGGGTGCTCCGGTGGGCACGATTCGGTCACGGCTTCACCGAACGCATAAGGCGCTTCGAGCGAAGCTTGAGGCCAACCGCGTTTCGCAGGCTCTGTCTGCGGCTCGCTGATCTGACTTGCGACCCACCTTTTGCGCTTGAGGCGCGGAGGGTGGGTCTTTTTCTGCGTGCTACTTTCACCCTTTGGGTGTTGGGCAGAAGGGGCAGTAGGTTGTGTAATGGGCGCAATGGGCGCGTTAGGTTCAAATTGTGTTGGATATTGCTCAAAAGTGGGCGTGAATGGGCGCGGGTGCGGGCCGGATTTTGTTGAGAGTTTCATCGTCACTCTCTAGGCGACGTTTTGGAGTGTTTGTCAACCTGGTTTTGTCGGCTGTTCTACAATGCAGTCCACTGACAAACTTGGCTGTCGTGATTGGATGGTTTTACTAGCGAAGCGCTGGCCTGTGCAATCCAGACTTCTTCTGCTTAACCCGCCCACTCTAGTGATTCGTTGTTAATCTCCTCTACAGATACTTGATATCGGAATGCGGAGCACGCTAGCATAACTCTCCAGATAGAGCCACTTGCCCGATTTGGAGAGTTGCAACCGGTTGTAATCTTCGGTGCGAGCCTCTGCTGAAACAATGGCGAGGCAGGTTGCGACTTGTGTCACGTGGCCGGTCAGTCCATTGACTCTATACAATCCGAGACGTTTAAGCTGCCTACTCCTGGAGTCGCTGAGGGGAAACTTGGTTAGGTCAAGACCCGCTAAACTGGCGAGACGCGTCTTTTCAAGACCAATAAAAATGAGGTCCGTAGGAGTGAGCGCTATGACGCGGTTGAACGGGGCTGAACAATAAACCGAGTTCATCTCCGGGCCTGGACCTTTGAGCATTGTGTTTCTCGCCTTGATGTACCCTCCCTTGTTATCTCGCTCGAATGAGACGAGATTCCCGTGACCATCTTCTGATTCCCATGGTTCAACTAGGTGAACCTCACCTGTACCGCGAGATACTCCTAGACCTGTGAATCGGTCAACTTTGTTCTCAAAGATGTAACTGCCCGCAGACGAGCGAACGGATAGCTTGAGGGAATCAGCAAAGAATAGACCTTCGAGCACAAACCGGTTTTCTCTTGGAAGCCACTCTTTTTGCTTTCTATCCGTTCCTTTGCGGATTATCCAGTCGCCGCTCACGACTGTTCCGATTACATCACCGCTTGGCAAAATGGAAAAGACGTGGTCGGTCACTTCTTTGGAAATAGTGCGTTCATGCTTGCCTTCTGCGGTGTAGAGGTCTAAATGCTTTGAAGAGACCAACGCGAATCCATCGGAATCGAGTCGTTCGAGGAGCCTATCATCGGGATGCACTTTGGGAACACTCAGTACGGCCTCGGGCGTGATGAGCAAAAGCGGCAGTATAGAGATCACAAAGTCATGGTATCGCAATTGAGACCGTGCCGAGCCACATTTTGGTTTGGGAGTTTTGCTTCTTGTGATGCCCTGGTTTGTTGATGTTGATCAATATCTTCAGATTGACTATTCCCTATAACGAACTCTATTGAAATGTTCAGTGAGTGTGGTCGAACATTTTGAACCGGCTGCTCATCTTGACATTTCCGAAAGTGATAAAGACGTTGCCATTAGGGGTCCAGGTGGCGGTGGATTTATCGATGGGTCTTCCCTGCATCAAGGTGAGCGGTAGGTCGGAGTCGGGCTGGTTCCAGCTGCGGATTGGTCGTTTACGGATCACTTTATGGGTGGTTACCGAGTATTCGATGGCGACGCATTCCGGCTTTGTTTTGGGGGAGATGAGGCACGTTTTGAGGTTGAGAAGTTTGACGCATGTGAGCCGGTCATTGATGATGCCGACGGGAACGCCTTGGGTGACCAGGGAGCCTGTCCAAACCTTGGAGCCAGAGCTCAGTCGGACCACGGTGAATTTCTTTCTGGATGCCAATGATCGAAACAAATGGGCTCCATCGCGTTCCGGAATGTATTCGCCGGGAATTGTAAATCCGGTGTCGAAGACAACGTAGAGGTGAGAGTCAATCACAAGCCTGGGGTCGAATATGCCGTCGGTTTTGAATTGAAATCGGCGCCCGAAAGGGCTGACGTAGTTGAGGGTGTCTGAGGGAAATACAAGCCCACCGTTCTTGAGGTGCCAGACTCGGTTATTGTGGTCGCTTCGGTAGGTCTCGAAAAGCAGTTTTTGACCAAGAGTCACCGCGACTTTGCCGTCGGGATTTTGTGAAAAGTTGACCCGGCTACGAGTTTGGAGGGCTGGTATGCGCCCACGTAGGTAGTCGAATTCTTCGAGGGCTTGGTATCCGCCTTCTTCGAGCCCCGTGTGAACAGGGCGCCATGTGAGGCGCGGTTGAGTGTTTGTGCCTCGCCAAATATTGTCTCGGGTAAGCGTTAGCGAGGGACCAAACCATGGAGTGCGTTTATTGAGATTGGGTTTGGGGAGGTTGCGAAAGTAGAGTCGATTGAGGATGCCTACATCAATTCGACGCATGGGACCAACAAGGCTGATCCAGTGGCGTTTGATGTCCATATGGCGGGCGGTGTAGTCGTCTCCGGCATTGAGATAGATTTGGATTTCCTTTCGCAGACGGTCGGGAGCGACTAACGTTAGGCGCCTCATCCCTCGCTCATATTGCTTCCGTTCTGCACTGGACTTTGCGGTTGCGAAGTGGAGGCCGCCCAGGTACTCGACCAGGAGACCAGCCTTGTCGGGATTTTGCGGAAAATAGATCATTGACTCATCTGGTCTGTGGGGCCGGAGTTAGAATTTGTTCTTATCATACAGGTTGTGAGAGGCGAGGAACGCCCTGGCTCGGTCGTCTTTATGTCCTCCGTCGGTTGCGTAAAGTCCAAGCACGGAGATCACTAAATCTAGGTCTTCTTTTGTTGAGACGATGGCTCGACCCATTGATTCGATCACCGCAATTCTTACGGATCGGTTTTCGGTTTTTCGCGGACCGTAGCGGAAGCCGTTACAGGTCGTGAGATATGCGATCAAGTCTCCTTTGTTGAACCGATTTGCTTCGAATTTGTTCAGGAACGTGCAACGATCCCAATCCGTGTGGCTCTCTTCTACGGCTCGACACCACTCGTTCACGTGTGAACGGTAGTAGGGTGCGCAGACGGTGATCGCGGCGATTCGAATCTGCTGCTCGGAGTCCCGGACCATGTTGAGTTGCTGGTCAGGGGGCAGCTTTGAGATTAGGCCCTGCATCTGTTGCTTGGCTTGGGTTGATTTGTCGTAGTCCGTTTCGAGGCATTGCTTTGCGAGCCGGAGGAGTTCGGTTCGATCGATGCCTGGAGTTGGAGGTTTGGTCGCTTGGAACCCCACGACTCGCGCACAGATCAAACTCAGAATTACTTGCATGGGACGGATGCTCCTTCGGGCTTGGCGCTTCCATGTTATCAGAGCTGAGGGGTCCCGTTGGTTGCTTTGGTTCAAGTTCAGACCGGGGCTAAAGGCTCGGGGATTTGGACCCAGTGCTGAACAGTTTGCGAAACGGGGGCGTTGTTACCGCCAACCCAAACAATTGGGAGGAAACAGAACCATGGAGATTCGCAAAATCAGCCTCGTCGTCATCGCTCTTGCCGCTTTTGGAGTGGCAGCAGCACAGAACCCCACCCAGGGCTCTGGGCAGGGCAAGCTAGCTCGAAACAAGGTTGGAAACCACCAGCAGGGCGAGAAGGTTTTCCGCAATGCAATTCAGGAAATTGAGAAGGGGATGCGCGACCTTAAGAGCGCTCTTCACATCTACGACGGCCACCGAGCCGAGGCCGTTCAGTACGGCGCGATTGCGATTGGTGAGCTACGCATTGGTCGGATTGAGAACCGGCAGCAGTCGGCTCAGCGAAAGGAATCGGACAACGAGGATCGACGCAAGTTCTCGGATGATCAGATTCGGAAGAGCAACGCCAAGTTGGTTGAGGCCGCAGGGCACTATCAGCAGGCTCTGGTGATGCTGCAGAAGACGACTGGCGACTTTAACGGTCATAAGGTGAACGCGATGCAGGACCTGAAGGCCGGAATCCAGGAGATTCAGCTTGCGCTGAAGTTTGTGGGCGGAACGATCAATCCTTGATTCTCCGTGCATGCAGATGCTCCCTCGGTGTGTTACGCCGGGGGAGTTTGACCGGAGGATTCGGGTTGTTTGTGAGTACGACGTTACTCGTAGCAGAGACTCCTTGCCAAGAACCAGCGACGAAAAAGGGGCCGTTACTGAGAAGTAACGGCCCCTTTTTCAGTGATCAGTGCGACTACTTTCTTCGGCGACGAAGAATTGCAGCGATACCTAGTCCGAGGGCTGCCATAGAAGACGGTTCCGGAACTGGCTGGCCAAAAACAGCGAAAGAAGCATCTGCTCCAACAGTGCCTTGAGCTGCTGGTGCGAACGCCCCACCAGCAAGCGACTGCTGAGCGTTCTGACCATGGGTCGCCAAGCTGGTTGGAAGCGGAACCGCCCAAGGGCCGCTGGTCCCCGTGCCGGAGAAGCTGAAGCTCAAGAAGTGTGTTCCGGCAGCGAGTGCTTGGTTGAATTCAACATCAACGAATTGGATGCGCCGAGTAGTGCCGGTGGTGTCACCAGTGTTCGTTCGAAAAACACCTTGTCCCGCGATGTCGTACCAGCCCGTCGAAAGGATTGTAGCAGCCGTCAACGAAGTTGTGGCAGAAGCTCCAACTGCAAAGTTCACACCTGTAATCGAAGGAGCGGTCGCCCCTGTTTGATATGTGAAGAGTCGGATGTGAGTTAGGTTTGCCGCAGTGCCTAGCGTGAAGTCGTCAGACATCACGTTGTTGTTGGCGGTTTGTGCCCCAAATCCGAAGATGGTTTCTCCAGCCTCAAGGGTGCTATTGTGTCCCGAAGCGTGGACTCCATTGACGAGTTGTGATTGGTCGAAGAGTTGAGCGTTGGCTACACCAGTGATGGCTAGTCCCGCGACCATGAGCATTTTTTTCATACGATGTTTCTCCAAAAGTAATACAATTGCATTAGCATTGAGTGTTTGCTGACCTAGCAGAACTCTCTGTTACCAGTATGATTAACATGTTGCTTACTGGCGAGTAAACAATGAAAAACTAGTATTTTTGCAGAGGAGTTCCGCAATTGGGTGGTCCAAATCCCTATCTGCGTACCGCCCGTTGGAGTTGTGCGTTTCAAAGTTAATCCTCTCACGAGGAAACCGCAAGGAGAAGAAAATGAAACACTCCAAACTTAATCTCGTCGTTCTCGCACTGGTTGCCCTGTCTGCTTCGAGCTACGCTCAGTCATCGGGACGCGGAGTTGGGCAGCGTCCGGACGGTCGGCCTAATGTGGATTACCGCCAGGACAACTCGCGCTCGGCGCGTTCCTTTGATGTGGTGATTCGCGAGCTTGAGAACGCGATTCGGAAGATGCGTTGTGCATTGCCCGTCTATCAGGGTCGTCGGTCGGACGCCTTGAAGGACACGATGCGGATTCTGGATCAGCTACGTGAGCCAGATCGAAGTTGGCCCGGCAACTACTTCTCGCAGCGTGACCGCGAGGACTATGTGAACGTTCGGCAATACCGGGAGTTTGAGATTCGGCAGAGCAACACCGAGCTTCTCGAGGCTTCGAGGTCGCTGAAGTGCGCGATCGATCTGATCGACAAGATGAGCTCGCGGAATGACCGATGGAGCGACCGGCTGATCGACGGTCTGGAGGACGCTCAGCGGGACATTAAGCTGGCCCTGGTGCAGGCTGAACGGTTCCGAGGCTATCGCAGCGATGACCGATGGGATGGCCGAGGCGACTCACGGCGCGGCGACGATCGTCGGGACGATGATCGTCGAGATGGGGATCGCCGAGATGGGGATCGTCGGGACGGAAGGCGCGGCTAACTGCTCGTCGTGACCAAACTATCCAGGCTCTGCCCTACCGGCAGGGCCTGGACTTCTTTTGACCGGAAGCAGGCGACTTTGTGGCCTTCACCGATGAGGTTGGGTTCCACGTCGCATTGGGCTTGTCGGAGGACGCAGCGGTCGGCAAAGGCGCATTCTCCTCGGAGCTGGGCGAAGTCGGGCGGGGAGCCAGCGATGCTTTCGAGTCGGTCTTGCCCGGCTCTTGGGAGGGAGTTGAGGAGCGAGCGGGTGTAGGGGTGGGCAGGCGAACGGAGGACCTGCTCGGAGGTTCCGGTTTCGACGATTTTTCCAGCGTAGAAGACGGCGATGCGGTGGGAGACCGAGGCGATTGCGCCGATGTCGTGGGAGATGAGGATAACCCCGGTGCCTTCTTTCTCTTGCAGCTCTCGGAGGAGGCGGAGGATTTGGGCTTGCAGGGTGACGTCGAGGGCGGTGGTTGGCTCGTCGGCGATGAGGACCTTGGGGCTACAGGCGAACGCCATTGCGATGACCACGCGCTGCTTTTGCCCGCCGGACATTTGGTGGGGATACTTGCGGGCGCTTTCTTCGGGCGACGGGACTCCGACTTTGTCGAGCATTTCGACCGCTTTGACTCGGGCTTCGGCCATGGAGAGGCCTTGGTGGAGGCGATAGGACTCGGCGATTTGGTCTCCGACACGCATCATCGGGTTGAGCGACGTGAAGGGGTCCTGCATGACGAGGGCGATTTCTTGTCCTCGGATTTGGCGATATTCTCGTTCGGGAAGACCGGCGAGCTCACGTCCTTCGAGCTTGATCGAGCCTTGGGTGACTCGGCCGGGGCGCTGGAGCATGCCCATTATTGCAAAGCCAGTCATCGACTTTCCGCAACCGGATTCCCCGACGACTCCGAGGGTCTCTCCGGGTGCCAAATCGAAGGAAACGCCTCTTAAGACCTCCGTTTCGCCAAAAGCGACGTGTAAATCGTTCACGGAGAGCAGAGACATCGCATTCATTCTATCTTGAGTCCGTATAATGACCACTAGGTATGTCAGAGAAAATTCGCGTGGTCATCGCCGACGATGAAGATAATTATCGAAAAGCCATTCAAAAAACGCTTGGTTTTGCGACTGACATCGACGTGCTCGCGGTTTGTCGCGATGGGCAGGAGGCGCTGGATGCTTGTCAGGCCGAAGTTCCAGATGTGCTGCTGACGGACATCAATATGCCGCGTTTGAGCGGGATTGAGGTTGCTCGGCGGTTGCTTCGGAAGGAAAAAGATGTTCACATCGTGATCCTGACGGTTCGCGAGGATGACGATACGATTTTCGAGGCCCTTCGAGCGGGTGCGACGGGATATTTGCTGAAGACCTCGACCCCTCAGGAGGTCATCGAGAGCGTTCGATTGGCGGCTAAGGGCGAAGCGAAGATCACTCCTAAGGTTGCGATGCGCGTGATCGAAGATTTCCGGCGGCATGAGAAGCCGGAGGGTGAGACCGAAGAGGCTTCTTCTGAGCTGCTGGTACTGAGCGATCGGGAGCAGGAGATTTTGCAGTTCGTGGCGACTGGTTTGCGAAACCGAGAGATTGCGGATAAGTTGGGGATTGCTGAGAAGACAGTTAAGAACCACGTGAGCAATATCTTGAAGGCGCTGCAGGTTAACAGCCGCACTGAAGCGGCGATGAAGGCCGTCAAAGCGAAGTTGACGAGCAACTGATCTTGTAGTTTTCGGGATTGAATCTCTGATTTAGAACCCCTTTTAGGGGCTTGTCCCGGGTCGTGGTTGCTGTGGCATTGGGCTTGCCCTAAGATTGGGGTGATGAATCAACGGTGGATTGCCGGGGTCGGCGTGACCCTTCTTGTGAGCGCAGCTTTTGCGGCACAGTTTAGTTCGCGTTCGGGGAGCAAGTTTTTGAAGGAGCTGGACCCGATGCCAGCAGTGACGTTTGCGGATAAAACCGGGGTCACTTATGTTTCTGCTCGCCAGGTGGCGCGGCTGTTCAATCACCACGTTGAGTTTGATCGGGAGACCAAGACGTTGACGTTGGGTGACAAGCAGTTTGATTGCGATCGAACCTTGTACAACGGGAGCACATTGATTCCGATTAGGCGACTCGTTGATTGCGGGGCGGAGTTGGACACTGCTTCGGAGCCAGGGAAGATGCTGGTGACGACCGAAGTGGGTCGATTCGAGGTTATTCCAGGAGAGAAGATGATTGATGTTGATCAATCCACTCAGCAGCTGAAGGGGTATCAGGGGAATCTGGTGGTGATTTCGACTCCGGTGAGCACCGGGCGAGCGGGGCACAGGACTCCGAACGGCAGCTTTAGGACTGGACCTTATAAATCCAAGATGCACTATTCAAAGCTGTACAATAACGCACCGATGCCTTATAGCATCCAGGTGGTTGGGAACGTGTTTCTGCACGGGTTTAGCTCGGTGCCGAAGTATCCGGCTTCGCACGGTTGCATCCGGGTGCCGAACGGCCGCCACAGCGCAGCGAAGTTTCTTTATGGCTGGGCTGAAAGCGGCGTTGACGTCAAGATTCACGGTTCTTGGAAGCCCTCTCGGGCAACCAAGTCTTAGTCTCCGCTTTCCCAGTTGATGTAGTTGTAGGTGAAGGTTCCGTCCGACTTCAGGTCGAAGATGGGGAATGCGGGACCGAAGCCTTCGTTTGCTCCGTTCCACCAGCCTCCGCAGACTGCTCCGGCGCAGATATAGCTGGTTCCTGCGTAATCCACGCGGTCTTGCATGTGAGTGTGGCCGCTGAGAACGAGTTTGACGTTGCCGGCTTCTCGGAAGAGTTTGATCGCTTCGTAGTGATTGCTGACGTGGGAGCCGAAGGGGATGGGGAATGCCTTGTCTTTCGGTTTCAGGTTTGAATTGGCGAGCGACGTTACCGTGAGAAGGGGGATGTGGCCGACGACCATCGTTGGAGTTTTGGTGTCTTTGAGCTCACCAGCCAGCCACTCGAGCTGCTCGGGGTCGAGCCAGCCTTTGAAAGAGTCGCCGTCTTGGTGGACGGTATCGAGGCCGATGATGCGCCATCCGTTTTGCTTGTGGGACCAGTAGCGTCCCGACATTCCGAAGAGTTCGAGAGCTCGCTTTTTGCCGTTCATCGGCGATGGGGTGGATTCCCATTGCTCAACGTCGTGGTTGCCGAGGATGGCCTTGGTTGGCCTGGTGACCCAGTTCTTGGTGACGCGCTTCCAGCCTTCAAACTGGGCTTTGATGGCGGCTTCGTCTTTGTGGTCGATTGCCATGAGGTTGTCGCCGCCGAAAATCATGAGGTCAGCGTTGCTGGTCCCGAGGTCGAGGGCTTCGGATGCTCGTTCCTGAATGAGAGGATCGGCGGGCAGGTGGGTGTCGGTCAGATAGCTGATTTTGAAGCTATCTGGACTACTCGGCAGCTTGGGGAGGAATCCGGCGGCCGCCATACCGAGTGCTTCGCGACGTGTGAGTTGCATGAATCACAAGTTACCGGAACCCAGACGGGGGTATCTACAGTAATTCATTATCGTCCGGTAAACATTTCCGGGCACTGAGTTACACCAGGAAAGGTCGCGCGATTTTGACGTGGCAAGTGTAAATGCACGATCTCGCTAGTCCTGGCCATACAGCGCCAGGACGTTTTTTTAGTAGCCGGTGAACGGCTTGCCATCGACGTCGTTGCCGACTGCCGAGCTGAATATTTGGAGTCTGCCCGTGTCCGCGCGTTTGGTGAGATACGGAAGGTCGCTGACGGGATCCTTAGGCTCGACGAGTTGACCCTCACCATAAGCCATGTAGGGGCCGTGCCATTCCAGGGACTTTGTCCAAGGCTTTTGCTTGCTGCTAATCCAGAACTGCCTTGGCGGTTGCTCTCGCAGGAGGTCTTTGATGTCGCTAGGATATCCGCCCGTGTCGATGTAGAACTGGTCGACCGCCTTGCGGAAGTTTTTGAGTTCAAACTTCAGGGCCGCTTCCTTCGCTCGCTTGGTTGCGTGCACGAATTTAGGTACTGCAATGACGGTGGCGGTCCCAATCACCGCGGTGGAGATTGCGATTTCGGTGATCGTGAGTCCTCGCTTGCGGTGCATGAGTAACAGGTTCCATTTGGGACCCTCATGACCGCAAGCAAACTTACGAGGCTAGACGACTTCGTGGAGCTTGAATTTCTCGTGGAGAATTCTGACAGCGCGCATGGTTTCGGCTTCGGGGACGAGCATTGAGAGCGAGTAGTCCGAGTCGCTGGTTTGGAGCACGCTGACCTGGCCTTCGTCGAGAGTGCTGAGCACATCGAGGAAGACGCCGGGCTGCTGCATGTAGTCTTGGCCGACTAGGCTGACGACGGTACAACCTTCGGTGAGGTCGGCGCGGATGCGTCGGACGTCGCCGAGTGAGGAGAGGAGCTTGACTTGGGTTTCGACTTCGGGGGTCGCGTTGCCGAGTTGGAAGACGTAGACTTTGCGCTCTTTGTCGTCTCCGGCGGGGATCACGAGGCCGTCGAGGACGTCTTCGACGATCGGATATTGGCTTCGTGGGACGGCGAATCCGGTGGATTCGGGGTTGACGTTGAGCATGAACAGCTGGACGCCATACCGCTCCATCGTCTCGTAGATGCTGGCCTCAAGGACGCTGCGGTGGGCGGCGTCGCTTGTGCTGAGATCGAACTGCATGTAGACCAGCTTTCCGGTGTGGGTAACGCCGGTGACTCGTCGGCCGGGGAATTTGTCTTTGCTGACAATTTCGGTTCCGGGATCATCGCTGAAGGTGTTTTTGACCCAGAGCGGGATATCGTAGTTCATCGCGATCTCGGCGGCGCGAGGGTGGACGACCTTGGCACCGAGGTGGGCGATCTCTGCGACTTCGTCGTAAGTGACTTGGCGAAGGGTTGGTGCACCTTTGACTGCGTCGGGGTCGGCGGTTTTGACTCCGTCAACGTCGGTGTAGATCTCTACGGCTTCAGCTTTGAGAGCGGCACCGAGGGCTGATCCGGTGGTGTCGGAGCCACCTCGGCCGAGGGTTGTGAGTTCTCCGCCAGGGAGTGCGCGATCTTCGGAGTAGACACCTTGGAATCCGCAGACGACCGGGATACCACCCTGTTCGATGCAACGCACTAGGGCAGTTGGGTTGATGCTGACAATACGGGCGTTGCCGAAGACTCCGTCGGTGCGAATCCCGGCTTGGCCACCTCGGAACGCCATGGCTTTGTGGCCGAGGGTTTTGAGGGTGTGGGCGAAGATGACCGACGAGAGGATCTCACCGCAGGCGATCAGCAGATCAAGTTCGCGGGCATCTGGTTCGACGTCGGGATCAATCTCGCGAAGGAGATTGATGAAGGTGTCAGTGGCGTAGGGCTGACCTTTCCGGCCAATGGCGCTAACGACGACGACCGGTTGAATTCCCTTTTCTTTAGCACTGATGACTCTCAGTGCGGAGGTCATTCGGGCTTCGGGAGTGGCGACGCTGGTGCCGCCAAATTTCATGACTCGGATCCGGCTCATGCGACCTCCTTCTCGATCAGCTGTTGGAGCTTGGTTGCGTTCTCTTTCGGAAGGATGATGAGCATTCGGTCGTGCATGTCGGTGACGTGGTCGATTGCGATGCCGGCGCTAATTGTGCGGCGAACGATGCCGGCGACCATGCCTTCTTCGTCGCGCATGTTGACGGCGTGGACAAGGACGATGCTACGGTCGGTCACCATTTGGTGGTGCAGCTGCGAGGTCGCAAAAGACGCTTCGATGTCGCTGGTTCGGGCGCTGGGAATAACGAAGCTGAGCCCGGTTGGTGTTAGCTTAAGGAAGTCGAGGCTGACCTGTGCATTCGCGATTGTTTTGAGCACTTCAAGGCGTGATTTTGCTACCGGTTCGGCGAGGCCGGTGACGTGCACTTGGGTGTAGCCGTCCCGGACTTCCACGCGGCTGATTCCGCGTCGCTTTTCGAAGTCGGTTTCGGCAATCTGGTTCTGGGTTAGAGTCGTCGGTTCCGTTGACATTTCTGGTTGCGGCGACTCCTCGTTGAGTCGGATTCTAGGTTACCTGGGGGGACATTAAAAAGCCCCGAGTTGATGCTCGGGGCTTCTGAGGGCGTGCGCCTGATTTTCGCTTACTTAACGAGCGATTCGATTGCAGCGCCAACTGCAGCGAGACCCTTTTCGTCGGCCTTAACGTCGACGAACTTCTCAGCAACCTTCCAGTTCTTGTATGCGAAGACGGTGTTCGCAGCCTTGAGGTTGATCTTGTATGCGGAGACGGCAGGATTGTCTGGGGTGACGTAAGCGACGCTAACGTTCTTCCACATCTTCTGCATCATCGGAGCAGCCTTCTCGATTTCGCTTGCGTTTGCCTTAGGAGCGACGATGACGACCATAGCCTTGAACTCCTTACCGGCATACTTTGCCATTGCCTTGTCGAGGGCGCCAGCCATTGCGTTGATGGTTGCCTTATCGCCGTTGGTGACCCAAGCCTGAACCTGTGGTCGGTTCTGGTAGGTGCATGGGAAGCACTGGTCGGTTCCCTTGAGGGCGCCAGCAACGTGCTTGGGGTGGAATGGGCTAACGTTTTCGCCAACGTTGAGACCACTGTTGACGAATGCCATCGCCATCGATGCGACGCCGAGAGCGACGCCTGAAATCATAAGACCCTTTTTCATAATGTTTCTCCGCGAAAATCTCGCGCTTACTTATAGTCTATGCGCGAATTGGAAATTGCGTTCCGGTTTTGACGGTTTTTTTACAGTTAGGTTCAGATTCTGGGTAAAAGCAGACCCATGAACGTATTCATCTCCGTCGACATTGAAGGAATAACAGGACTAGTTTCTTGGAGCCAGTGCAGCCGTCCAGACGGAGGCTCTTACGACTACCAGTTCGCCCGTCGGATGATGACTCACGATGTTAACGCGGCGATTCGGGGGGCGAGGGCGGCGGGCGCTTCTCGGATTGTTGTGAAGGACTCTCACGGCAACTCTAAGAACCTGCTGATCGAGGATTTGGAACCGGGAGTTGAGCTGATTTCGGGTCATGGCTCGGGTCGCGACGGCATGATGGAGGGGATTGACAGTTCGTTTGATGCTGCGTTTTTGGTGGGTTACCACGCCGGCGCAGGAACTTCGGGCGGGATCATGGAGCACACGTATACGGGTC
>CAIYMO010000011.1 GCA_903927345.1 uncultured Armatimonadota bacterium
CATGGGCGGCATGGGCGGCGGCATGGGCGGCATGGGCGGCGGCATGGGCGGCATGGGCGGCGGCATGGGCGGCATGGGCGGCGGCATGGGCGGCATGGGCGGCGGCATGGGCGGCATGGGCGGCGGCGGCATGGGCGGCGGCGGCTTCGGTGGTGGCTTCTAAGGAGTCATTTAGTTAACAGTGATTGTGGGAGTTCAAATGCAAAGAAAGTTCAAATCAATTCGCGGAGTTATTGGTGCTTCGCTCATCCTGGGATCTGCGCTGGCAACGGCGCAGAACTCAGACGTTCGGATGAATGTATCCCTCAAGGATGCTGACCTTGTCACTGCGACAAGAATGATCACCGAAAAGACCGGCGTACAGTTCTACTTTACTGGGACCAAGCAGTTCAGCAGAGTCACCACGACTCTTAAGGACCAAACGGCCGATGATGTCATTCGATACATCTGCGATGCTGCAGGAGCATACGTCTCCCGCGACGAGAACGGTGTTTACAGAATTAGCTCTGACAAGCCAGCCGCAACAGTCGCACAAACTGAATCGCGACCAGCTGCAAGCATCATCAAGAAGATCAAGCTTCTTCACCAAGGTGCCGACGACATTTACGTTCAGGTCGTCATGGGCAAATTCCTCGATCCTCTTGCTAAGCACAAGGATCTTGGTCGAGCATTCGAGATGGCAAAGCGAGTTGTCGCTCCTGCTTCTCAAATCGGAGCAGCTGCAACTTCATTCTTTGACTCAGCACAGAAGATCAACCAATACAAGCCACAGTCAATGACGTCCAACGAGCAACTTGTTAACCAAGCGCTCTCGGAAGTCGGAACTGGCGGTTCGACCATCTCCCTCCCAGGTGAGGGTGCCTTCCAAAGAGGCGGTGGCGGTGCTGGTGCAGGTCTCGGCGGCGGTGGCGGCCAGGGTGGCGGTCTCGGCGGCGGTGGCGGACTTGGTGGCGGCGGCCTCGGTGGCGGTGGTCTCGGACAAGGCGGCGGCGGTGGTTCACAGCTTCAGCCTGGTCAAGGTCTCGTTCCAAGCACGATCGACTTCATCACCTACGATCCAACCGATAACAGCCTTATCGTTCGGGGAACCAGCGAAGAAGACATCAACCAGCTTGCGAACATCATCGCTCAATTCGATGTAGCTCCTAAGCAGGTCAGTATCAAGGTCGAGTTCATCACGACGACTGAAAACGTTGACCAATCGCTCGGATACAGCATTCAATACTCACGCGGTGCACTCATCGCAGGTATGAACGCAACTGAATTCCAGCGCGCTTCGGACCCCGTCTTCTTCACCTATGCTTCAGGCGACGCAGTCTTCCGACTTCGAACCCGACTCTCGAACGGTTACGGACGAGTTGTAACTGCACCGGTCATCCGAACGGTGAACAACACTCCTGCAACCGTGTTTGCAAGCACAACTGACTACATCCTTAGCTCGGTAACAACTGCAAACGGCGTTGGTGGCGTAAACACCTTCACGACTCCACAGGCGATTCAGATCGGTACCGTCCTTTCGGTTACCCCACGAATCAACGGCGACGGAACCATCTCGATGGGTCTTGCTCCTACGGTTTCGACGATCACTGGAACTCGATCAATCGCGGTTTCGGCAACGACGAACCAAGAAGTACCCATCTTCACGACTCAGTCGGTCACGGCTGTTATCATCGTGAAGGATGGCGACACGATCGTTCTCGGTGGATTGAACACTGACTCAACCAACACGCTGGTCAACCGAGTCCCTGTACTCAGCGACCTCCCAATCGTTGGTCAGTTCTTCAAGCGAACTCAGAAGCAGAAGACGTCAAGCGAACTCTTGATCTTTGTTACTCCAAAGATCATTGACGACTCCGAAACCGGCTTCAACCCCTGAGGTTAACTACCATTAAAACTAAGGGTGGCGAGCATTGAGTTCGCCACCCTTTTTCAATTATAAAGATGAAGTCTTGGGTACTGGTTGGAATGATGGGTGCAGGCAAGAGCACGGTTGGCCGTCGCCTTGCTGAACTTGCCAGTCGTGATTTCATTGACACCGATCAGCTGATTGTCAATCGACTCGGCAAGAGCATTGAGCGGATCTTTGAGCAGTACGGGGAGCAGACGTTTCGCGATCACGAAACAAGCATCATCCAATCTCTAACACCGGGTCCAAACATTGTATCAACAGGAGGCGGCGCAATCATGCGAGCCGAAAACCGAGAAGCCCTCTCCAAAATTGGTACAACGATTTACCTACGCGTCTCAAAAGAGCAGTTGATCGAACGTTTGAAAACGAGTAGGAAGAAGAGGCCCTTGCTGAAACGCGACGATTGGGAAACAGCATTTCAGAAAATCTTTGATCAGCGAAGCGAAATCTACGAGAAATGCGATCTTATCGTTGACCTCGATAATCTCTCCCTTGAAGACGCCGCTGACCGACTCTATAAGGACCTTAACAATGAGTGATCTTTTCGTAAAGTTGCATTCCGGATCAACTCAAATCAAGTTCGAGTCGCTTCAAGTCGGGACTGATGCCTTAGTCGTGACCGATTCAAATCTCTCATCCAGATTGTCGAGCTATCAGCCAATCGTCGTCCCGGCAGGAGAACAGTCGAAGAATCTTCAGCAGTATGGATCGATACTCGACCAACTCTCTGCGCGTGGAGCAAAGCGTAAGACCAAGCTCGTTGCAGTAGGAGGCGGAGTGATTGGTGACTTGGTTGGTTTTGCCGCTGCCACCTACATGCGCGGAATCCCTCTCATCCAAGTGCCCACGACCCTTCTGGCAATGGTTGACAGCTCGGTCGGCGGAAAAGTTGGTATCGATACGCACGGCGGGAAGAATCTCGTTGGAGCCTTCTATCCTGCCCAAGTGGTTTATGTCGATGTTAGCTGGCTGAAGACACTCCCGCAGCTGCAGTGGGCATGCGGAATGGCAGAGGTGATCAAGTACGGCTTGATCATGGATGCTGAGCTTCATGAATCTCTCTCGACGTCGCCAATGACTGAGATGGATGAACGGAGATCAAGCGAGGTTATCCGTAGGTGCATCGAACTTAAAAAGAAGGTCGTTGAAGCAGACGAATTCGAGACAACCGGTTATCGGGCAATTCTCAATTTTGGGCATACGATTGGACATGCCATCGAAAAACTGACCAACTACGAACAATACACCCATGGTGAGGCCATCGCTGTGGGAATGTACGTCGAATCGATCATTGGCGAAAAGCTCGGACTATCCACACCTGGTCTAGCCAAGGAAGTAGCTGCGATCCTCGAAGCACATTCACTTCCAACGAACTCTCTTGTTCTCAAGGATGTTGAACACATAATACAATTAATGAGAGGGGACAAGAAATCGGTGCGAGGCGAAATATCCATGAGCTTAGTGACGCAAATTGGCGAAGCAAGACTGGTCCACGATATTCCGGAATCTCTTGTCCGCGAGGTGCTTAGTGCAACTTGATCGATACCGGCCACTGATCGCCTGTGTCCTCTTTGGCATTCTAGCCATCGCTAACCTTGCGTATGTCTTTGCCTACTCAAACGGATCGGTAGCGGATATCTCTGCGAAGTGGGACATGCCGCAAGTCAAGATTCTTAACTTGGTGCTTGTGATCGCTCTTGTAGCCGTAGGGTTCGTCAAGCCCAACGTGGAGGACGACTCGTGATCGGAGAAACACTTGGCCTTCGATATGACATTCAGACGAAGATCATTGAAGGGCCGATCTTTACGATGTATTCCGCACGCGATCGTCTCAGCGGTCGTAGTGTCGGAATCAGGGAGATCAAATCCCCATTCAACGATGAGATGGAGTTCATTCGATCTCTCGTGCAATTGATTCCAAAGCTGACAGTTGGTCATCCAGCAATCGAGAATCTGCAAGAAATTTTTGAGGAGAAAGGTCAGCACTACCTGCTTTCCGAAATGCCAAAGGGCTCCCTCTTGCGAGACAGGATCAAGCGCTTTGCTCCCTTCACTGTGCCAGTTGCGCTCGCAACTGCACAGGCCGTAGCAGAAGCCCTTGACGCCCTTCATCAATCGGGAATCGCCCACGGAGACGTCGGACCGCACAATATTGTCGCCACCCATGATGGAAGCGCAAAAATTCAGCTCGCGGGGATATGGCGCACTTACCCACTGAGCCGCACCGCCGGTGCCGCGGTTCTGCCCCAGATGGCACCGTACCTGGCTCCAGAAGTCTGTATGGGTGCCGAGCCTAACCCTCTCTCCGACCTTTACAGCTTGGGGATCATTCTTTACGAGCTTCTGGTCGGCACAGTGCCGTTCCAAGGCGAGAATCCAACCGCAACCACCATGCGGCACATCAGTAGCCCTGTCCCGAGCTTGAGAGGGATCAATGCTTCTATTCCAGTAGCTGTAGAGCAATTGGTGTCGAAGCTGCTCGCCAAGAAACCAGAGAATAGATTCCAATCAGCCCATGAATTGGTGATCGAGCTTAGGCAAATCAGCGATCAACTTCGGTTCGGACGAGCACCTTCAGCCAAAAAGTCCGATGAACCCGCCCAAGCACCTGTCGTTGAACCAGCCAAGCCCACTCGCAATCAACGTAAAGTAGAAAAGCCCAAGCCGCTAGCGTCGGGAGAATCTGAAGAGGACGCCAAAGCCAAACGGGTCAAAAAAGATCGCGACGTTCCAAGTTGGCTGATGGGATTAATCGCGGTGGCCATCCTTGGAGCTGCTGGCATGATCATGGCCTTTGTCGTCGATCTCGCCCAGAAGCCTAGAGAAATCAAAACTCCAAATGTGCGCGGAGTCAGTGTTTCCGAGGCCAGGGAACAGGTGCGCAAGCTCAAGCTGAGTGTTCGCGTCGCCAGTAAGGAGCCGAACGAACGACTCGAACCCGACCACATCATCAGCACGCGCCCCGCACCTGGTCAGCTGATTCGTGAAGGCGGGACGATCGATCTCACCGTCAGCTCGGGCTCACGGCGCGTCAAAATGCCTAGCTTGCTCAACATGACGGCCGACGAGGCAAAGATCGCGCTTGGTGCAATGAATCTTGAGCTCGAGGGGCGCCCTGCCCGAATCACAATCAGGAAGAACGAAGCGGTCCCAGGGGCAATTATCAAGCAGCTACCAGAGGCGGGAATGGAAGTGAGCCGCTTCAGCAAAGTCCGAATCTGGATCGCTGCCTATTCAGATAACCCACTCGGCTCACTCCCTGGAGAGAGTGATAGTCAGGATGGTGCGATCGCAAGGAGCTTCAAATTTGAGCACAAGGTCAGCAAGGCTGACGGTGAAGTTCGAGTCAGTATCGAAATGACCGACGAAGCCGGTACCACCGAGGTTCACAACGACTCGTATTCGAACGGCGACACCATCACGGTAAACAAGATCGGCTACGGGCCAAAGGCGACATTCAAGGTTTACTATGACGGTGTCCTCCAAGACACGATCGACGTTGAGCCCAAGCTCACCGGTGCCAAACCAACACCATGAAGTACGAACTTGCTCCTTCAATCCTCAGCTTTGATTTAACTGCGCTTTCGACCTCAGTTCCGAAGTTGATGGCGGCAGGTGCTCATATCGTCCATTTAGATGTGATGGATGGTCAGTTCGTGCCACCGATCACCTTCGGAGATGCCCTTGCTGCAAATCTTCGCAAGCACACGGACGCGCCGATGGAAGCCCACCTCATGACCCTAACTCCAGAGAGGCACTTCGATGCATTTATCAAAGCGGGGTGCAAGCGAATCATCTTCCATGCAGAGGCAACGGTGCACGCTCATCGGCTCATTCAGAGCCTCAAGAGCCAAGGAATCGAAGCAGGTGTAGCGATCAATCCGGGAACTCCAGTCAGTGTTCTTGAGCCGATCATCGACGACATCGATATGGCACTCGTAATGACGGTTAACCCAGGCTGGGGAGGCCAGTCGTTCATTCCGTCCACCATGCCCAAAATCCAGTGGATTCGGGAGCGCAGACCAGAGATGGATATTCAGGTTGACGGAGGGATTGACCCGGTCACCTTGCCTCAGGTGATCTCGGCTGGGGCAAACGTTTTCGTGGTGGGTAGCTACTTGCTCCGCGCACCGAGCCTAGAGGAGGGAGTGCAATCAATCGTAAGTGGCTTCCCCTCAAACTGATCGTCACAATTTCGTTGGTGGTCGGACTCGGTCTCGCTGCGAGCTGGCCTTGGACGCTCGGACGAGTTCCAGGTGCAAAGGACTCAATTGAGTCGAAGCTGGAGTTCCTCCAAACCGGAGGCATTCTTGTCTTCGCAACTCTTGCCTCGCTGGTTACTGCTTCCGTAGGCGCAATCATCCTCGCCCGAGCGGCTCGCGAGGAGTATCGCGAAGAGCTAAGCGAAAACCTTAAAGACCTTGTCACCGAGACTCAGGAGGCAATCAATCGAAAACGAGCTCAAGATTGAGGAAATCCTATACGGGTTAGGGTTTCTAAGCCAACACGGGCTACCCGCGCCCAACCCTCATGTGAGCTGCTTGATCATCAAGGATGGGCAGATTGTTGGAAAAGGCTTCCATAACTTCTCGGGCCAAGCTCACGCGGAGATCAACGCTCTTCGGGAAGCAGGAGAGCAAGCGCGCGGAGCCAGCGTGTATGTTTCGCTCGAACCGTGCAACCATCATGGACGAACTGGCCCATGCTCAGAAGCCCTAATCAACGCTGGGGTCAAAGAGGTGTTCTACGCGCTTCCTGATCCAAATCCGAGTGCAGCCGGTGGGGCGCAGCGGCTGATAGATGCAGGAATCCCGGCGACCCTTTTGGCAAGGAATAAGAACATAGTCGAGTTCAACCGGCAGTTTCTATATTCTCATTACACCGGACGCCCGTTCGTCACCGTTAAGGCGGGAATTTCTTTGGATGGAAGGATCGCCCTCCAGTCTGGAGAGTCGCAGTGGATTACGTCAGAAAATGCACGCAATGATGCACAAATCCTTCGTGCTCACCGTGGAGTAGTTTTGGTCGGAAGGCGGACGGCAGAACTGGATCGAGCTCGGTTGACGGTGCGTTCAGTAGATATCCTCCGCCAGCCGCTTCGTGCCGTGATCGACCCGAGCCGTAAACTTGCAGAGGATCTTCCAATCTTCGACGAAAGCTCCGAAACACTGAGGTTCACACATACGCCGACCGCACCGGACGATGTACTGTTCACTGACCTACCTGGTGTACTTCAGGAACTTGGTCGCCGCGGGCACCGAGGTGTTCTGGTCGAGGGCGGTCGCCATACGATCACTGAGTTTATTAAGGCTGACCTTGTTGACGAAGTCGTGCTTTACGTCGCGCCTGTGATTTTAGGCGACGGACCGTCGTGGGTGTCCGAGTTGGGTATCGAACTGCTCAGCGATGCGCCAAAGTATGTCTTGGCCCACAGTTACACCTTGGATGAGAATACGATTCACGCAAATCAGAAAATCATCCTCTACTCCCGGAACCTTTCTGAGTTTGTTACGTCAGAGTAAATGTTGGTCGAAAGATCAACAGTGAACTCCAAGCACTGAATAGCGAAAGCCGCCGCAAGGTAGCTTTCATCCCTCCCCAAGCCCCGCGCCTGTCTCCCCCTATGGCCGGGGCATCTTTTTAGGTAAGGTATCCGAAATGCTAAGCGCCGTTCTGTTTTTGGCCCTTCAACAAGGCACTCCGACGACCCCTCCACCCGTGAAAGAAGACAAACCCATTCGAGTTATTCAAGGCCTTGACGTTGTTGACATGGAATACACCGGTCGGCTTGCCGACGGAAAACAGTTCGATAGCAGCGTCGGAAAACCACCATTCCGCTTCCAAGTAGGAGTCGGTGCCGTCATCAAAGGATGGGATACGGGCGTGCTCGGTCTCAAAGAAGGAGACTCCAAAGAGCTCGTTATTCCTCCCGATCAAGGTTACGGTGCACAAGGCGCGGGAGACGTGATTCCCCCCAACGCCACATTGAAATTCGATATCAAAGTGATTCGTATCATCCCAGCCGCTGTGGTTGAGGTTTTGAAAGAAGGCACTGGAGAAGGATTGACCTCAAAGAAGGGAGTCGAGGCAAAAATTCGACTGACTCTCAAAGATGGCAAGAAGCTAACTCCCGATAAGGAGGAGCCCGTCACTCTCGGCATTTCTCCCGAGCTCCCATACGGCATCAATCAGGCAATCATGGGCATCAAGGCTGGCGAAAAGCGCAAAGTAACGTTGAACAGCGACCTGATGTACGGCGACAAGGGTGTTCCTAATCGCGACACTCCCACAGGGAAAGCCGGTTCCATCATCCCAGGGAAGTCAACCTTGATCTTGGAAGTCGAAGCAATTCGAATCGTCAATATCTAAGGCGCATCCGGTACAAACAACGGAGAGTATTCGCCGGGCTCCTCAACAAGCTCGGCGGTTACTGGCGACTCCAAAATATTCGTCCACAGTTCTTCGAATTCGCCATCATCGCGAATGATTCGATCAAAGCTTTCGGTGTAGAACGGCGGGAAGCGCTCTTCAGACTTCTTGATGATGTCTTTTCCAGCCTTCGTCTTCGCCTTTTCAACGATATCGCTGAGTTCCCAAGGAACGCCTTCGGTTTTTTCGGCAACCCGAAAGATCAACTCAGTCTGCTCAGGAAGAACGCAGGCGATCACCAAGTCCCATTTTTTACCATCGGGTCTCCGAAGGTGATAGAGAATCCGATCGCACTCCCAGAGCGTGAGCGGGCGTCGGTGCCGAAACGTCACATAGTAGGTGACGTTGTCCGCTCTCCAGTGGGGCAACTTACCTCGCCAAATGTGAAAGTTTGCCCACTTAGACATACTTGCTAGCCTTCTTCACGATGGCATGAGTTGCGTCGCTATCCGACTCGGTCAGCCAGCGGTCCAAAGTCTCTCGAACAAAATAGGGTCGGTCCTTGGCCACGTCGTTAAGCCAGTTCCCAACCGACTCCTGGACATACTTGGAAGGATCAGCTTTGAGGGGATCCAGGATGACCAGACCCTTGGCCGGGTTCTCTCTCAATTCCATGATGTGGGTCGACCAAACTCCACGGGGTCGCGTTGACTCCGACGCGAACCTTCGAATGTTGGCGTCCGACTCTTTGGTCCATTCGACCAAGAGCTCAAGAGCGAGCTCTAACTCTGCATGGATATGAGGACGGACCGATAGCCAAGCCCACTCTCGAACTGCAAAATGGGGATCGGTGGCAAACGGGCGAATCATCTCGAGACGTTCCTTTAAAGCAAGGTCAGGGAGTGCACCGACCGTAAAGCTTGCCCAACCTCGAGCCGTATCAACTGCCGACGTTGCCGCCATAGCAAGCTCATCCGGGTGATCTTGGAGGCACTCTCCAATTAACCGCATTCTTGCAACGATGCCGTCCGCGTGGCGAAGATCATTTCCCAGCGAGGGGTTCATGATCGAAGGCAGAATCGCACGAATCAGGGTGGATTGATTCATTGCAAGGCACTCCGACATGGATTTTGTCTCCTCGCGACCTTTATTGAGCCGATCCAGAATATGGGGAGGGATCGCGGTTCGGCTCGGGTATCCCTTCCGTTCAGTCATCTTAAGAGAGTGCGGCGTCTCCTCGTTCGCCGGTTCGGATTCGAATCGCTTCCACGACTTCCGTGACAAAGATCTTGCCGTCGCCGATTTCACCCGTTTGGGCCGCCGACATAATGGTTGCAATCCCTCGTTCTAAATCCGAGTCTTTGACCACCACCATCACTCGCATTTTCGGGAGCAAGTTCACTGCAGGTCGATCTCCCTGGAAACCTTCGGTCCGTCCCATCTGGTGACCATAGCCCCTCACCTGTTCGCAGGTCATGCCTTGGATGCCTGCATCATCAAGTGCTTGCTTGACTGCGTCCAACTTTCCAACTTGAATATAAGCTTCAATTCGTTTCATGTCTTCCGTGACCTCTACTAGTTCAATTATAACGCTCCGAAGAACCTGATTGAATCGTCTATCAATGTGTGGGTCAATTTGCCTCCCGGCGCACCCTATTAGTCGGAATTTGCCTGGCGATCGCCTTGGCGGCCATCGCGCTGTTTCTAACTCACAATTTCCTGCTCACTGGAGTCGCATTGGTCGGTGTAGCTGTCTATGCCTTTCTTTCTGATGACCAGGAGAGGTTGCTGCTGGCGGATATGGCAAATCAGTCGGAAGAGTTTGCCCGGACAACTAATGCTGCGCTAGAACAAAAGGCAGCTGTGGATGCATTTGCCGATGGTCTTGACGCAGGGATTTTCGTCTGCGATGACCGGGCCCATATCAGCTATGCAAATACGTTCGCCCAACAGCTCTTCGGGTTTGAGAATCCCCAGGGACGGTCCATTCTGGCAGTCACGCTTTCGGTTGAACTTGAACAGCTGGTGCTCCGAGCTCTGGAAGACGAAAGCCGAGTCGAGGCGGAACTTGCGTTTAGCTTCCCCCAAGAGAGAATTTGCCGTGCAAGCGCATGGCGGGCTCCCTCGGGCCTTAATCGCATCTACCTCGCGCTTGTCGATATCACGGACATCCGCCGCCTTGAGCGAGTACGAAGAGACTTTGTCGCAAATGTTTCGCACGAGCTTCGCACCCCAATGACGATTATTCGATCGTTCAGCGAAACGATGCTCGACGACGACGACCCGTCGGTTCGTGAGAAGTACCTCACTCGAATCATCAATGAAGTGGACCGCTTGACCAGCATCACTCACGACCTGCTGGTTCTAAGCACCGCAGAATCGAGCTTGGTGCGGAAGGGCCCTTGCGACATTGGCGAAATCCTTCGCTACGCCCATAATCTTCTCGAGCCTCGCGCCAGTGAAAAAGGGCTGACGCTTGAGCGAATCGCGCCAGACTCGATGTTCATCGAAGCGAATAGCTCTCAAATCACCCAGGTGATCGTCAACCTCCTCGAAAACGCCATTAAGTACACCAATGAAGGAGGCGTGATCGTCAAGCTGCAAGACGAGGAAAGTGGCATCAGAATTGACTTCACCGACACGGGGGTCGGAATCGCCGCAGAACATCTCCCAAGGCTCTTCGAACGCTTCTATCGAGTCGATAAGGGACGGAGCCGACATCTTGGAGGAACTGGGCTCGGACTCAGCATTGTCAAACACATCGTCGAAGCCCACGGAGGTCGAATCCTGGTTGATTCATCTCTCAACCAAGGGTCAACCTTCACGATTCATCTCCCGATCGGTGACGTGGTGTCCGAGGCAGAGTCCGCTTAGGTTTCAACTCTAGGGCGAGATGCGGTACCTTAACAACTGGTAATGGCGCGAGTTGGCTTTGTTGGATTAGGGGTCATGGGAGCGCCGATGGCGGGTCATCTCCTCAGTGCCGGACACTCGGTGAGCGTGTGGAATCGAACGCCGGGCAAGGCAGATTCACTTGTCGAGAAGGGGGCTAAGATGGCACCCAATCTCGCCTCGCTTGCCGAGAACTCTGATGTCATCATCTCGTGCGTTGGCCGCAGTGAAGATGTCGACCAAGTCGTTTCTGCGATGGCAGACTGTGCTGCGGCCGGAACCCTGTTCATCGACCAAAGCACCATTGAGCCTGCTATGGCTCGTTCGCTTGCTCGTCGTCTCGCTGAGAAGGGTTTGCGCTTCGTGGACGCACCGGTTACCGGCGGATCCATGGGTGCCCAAAACGGAGCTCTTACGATTTTCTGCGGCGGCTCAGAGGCTGATGTGATCGAGGCTATCGAGATCATGGCGCCGTACACTAAGCGTGCCGAGCGAGTCGGTGAAGTCGGTGCGGGCCAAATGATGAAGCTCGCAAACCAAGTCGCCGTCGGTGGAGCGCTGGTCGGCCTCTGCGAAAGCCTCGCATTTGCGGCTAAAGTGGGTCTTGACGTCGAACAAGCGCACAGCATGATCGGTGGCGGAGCCGGTGGTAGCTGGGCGTTCCAGAACTACGGACCCAAACTTCTTGCCAGCGACTGGTCCCCTGGTTTCAGTGTTAAGAACCAGACTAAAGACTTTGGATATTGCGAGTCTGCCGCTGCTGACCTCGGGCTTGAAATCCCGATGACCGCACTCGTGAATGAGCTTCTCAAACGACTTGCCGATGCTGGAAGAGAAGAGGACACAACCGCTGCCCTCTACGACGTTTATCTTGATCGCTTATGAATCTAGCCGTCGAAATGACCCAGATCAGCAAGCGGTACGGCGACGTACAGGCTTTAGATCAGGTGTCGCTCGCGGTTGAAAAGGGAACAATCCACGCTCTGGTCGGCGAGAACGGCGCGGGCAAAACAACGCTGATGAAGGCGCTCTATGGTGCTCTGATTCCCGATTCAGGTCTGATTCGTCTGAATGGCGACCGTGTGACTCTGAAGAGCAGCCGTGAAGCAATCGCCCAGGGCATCGGAATGGTGAGCCAGCACTACGGCATCATTGGCGAGCTCACAAACCTCGAAAATCTGATCCTTGGAGCAGAAAACGGACCTGTCCTCACCCCGGCGCAAAACGAGCAGCGGGCGCAGGAGTTGGCCCAGCAAATGGGTTTTGAGTTTGACTGGAGTGCTGAAAGCTCGACATTAAGCCCGGCCGGCGGTCAAAAACTCGAAATCCTCAAGCTCCTCTGGCGCAACTCGCAGATCATGATTTTGGACGAGCCAACGGCGATGCTCTCACCCCAAGATAGCGATGCTCTCTATGCTTCGTTGAAACAGCTCGCCGCGAGTGGAACGACGATTATTGTCGTCACCCACCGACTGCCCGAAGTCTTTGAACATTGCAAGCGAGTCACCGTCGTGCGAGGGGGATGCCTCATCGCTGACCACGAAGTCGCCGAAGTCGGCGCGACCCAACTCGCGGAAGAAATCGTTGGCGGAAGCGTTATCGAGCGCCCAACCCCGGTTTCGAGTGCAAGCGGTGTAACAAGCCTAGCCGTCAGCGACCTCGAAGTGAAAGGTGACAAGGGACAAGTTGCGGTCAAGGGAATTTCTTTTGATCTCAAGGCCGGGCAGCTCGTCGGAATTGCAGGAGTTGACGGAAACGGTCAGCGTGAGTTGTTCCACTCAATCATCGGCTATGCCAAGCCAATCGCTGGTTCGATAACCTTGAACGGAGATAGCTGGATTGGAGCGAGCATTGGCGAACGAATCATCGCCGGTCTGCGAGTTATTCCGGAGGATCGCCACCATGAAGGGGTCATCGAAGATTGGACGCTTTTTGAAAACTCTTCGCTCGGGCTCCAACGCCTCGCTGAGTTTTCCAACATAGGCGCAGGGCAAGCCGAGCTGGCTCCAAGAATGGCGGAGAAGTTCAGCACCAAACACGGCGGACTCAACCAAAAGATGGGCAGCCTCAGTGGAGGCAACCAGCAACGATTTGTTGCGGGGCGAGCCCTCGAAATCTATCCTAAACTGATCCTGGCGTTCCAGCCAGCTCGGGGTCTTGATCTCAACAGTACGACCAAGGTTTACCGAGAGATCCGACGGCGTTGCGATGAAGGAGCGACTGCCGTCATTGTGAGCTTCGACCTCGATGAGTTGCTCGATTTCTGCGACCGCATTCTCGTCATGAATCACGGCGAATTGTATGAGCCGAAGCCGGAAGAGGCGCGAGATCGAACCGCAATCGGGCGACTCATGGTAGGTGCAGCTTGAGCGAGTACAGGGTACCGAGTGGAGTCGTGGTTCGCGTATTCTTGCTCTTGGCGAAGCTGTTGATTCGTTGTATCTCTTCAGGGCGAGATTTTGCCTTAAAGCTCTACAGGGCACAGCGATCCGGTGATCTTAGGAAGCTTTTTCACGCTACCGTGCTTGGACTTGCGGGATCTATTTTGCTTGTCGCATCGCTCATGGTGGCGGGTGCGAATCCTGTCAGTGCAATCTCGCAATTGCTGACTGGATCGGTCGGATCCGCCTCCGCAATCAGTGGAACCATCCGAGAAATGACCCCACTCCTGATCCTGGGAGTGTCGGTATTTCTGGCCCTGAAAGCTGGGCTGTTCAATATCGGCGCCGAAGGTCAGTTCCTCGTTGGCTCATGCTTTGCTGCCGCCACGATGCTCGCCGTGGGAGGTCCTCTAGGAGTTGTCCTCGGCGTCCTCGTTGGTGCGATCAGCGGAGGACTGTGGGCACTCCCGGCCGGATACATCAAAGCGTTCCGAAACGGGCATGAAGTTATCACAACGATCATGCTCAACAACATTGCGGTTAACCTCACAAAGTGGTTGGTCAGTGGTCCCTTTAAAGGCGAGAAGGCAGTCAGTGCCACCACGGCGACGCTACCGATCAACTCCCAGCTCACCCCGTTGATCAAGATCGGCCAATTCGAACTTCCCCAAGCCGTCGTTGTCGGAATACTGCTGACCGTCGGTGTCGGTTACTGGCTCACAAAGACCACAAGCGGATACGAACTCAGAGCTGCTGGAGCGAACCCAACCGCTGCCGAGTTCGCTGGCGTAAAGACCAAACAAGTCACTGTCAAGGCTATGTTCCTCAGCGGGTCAATCGCCGGCATTGCGGGGGCGCTCCAAATCGCTCAGTTCGAACACCGCTTCTACGATGGTTCAAGTGTCGGTTACGGCTTTGACGCCCTCGGGGTCGCACTTCTAGCTGGCGGAAACCCCTATGGCCTCTTCGCGAGTAGCTTCCTCTTCGGTGCCCTAAACAAAGGAGGCACAAGCCTAATGGGGCTTGGGATCGACAAAGGAATCACTACGATGGTTTTGGCCATCGTCATCATCATCTTCGCGGCAATCAAGTATCGTCAGCGAGGAGGGCAAAATGATTGATCTGATCAAGCAATGCATCACGATGTCAATTCCGCTGGTGCTGATTGCACTCGCTGGATTCTTCAGTGAGCGAGGCGGCGTCATCAACATCGGCCTAGAAGGGAAGACATTGCTCGCCTGCTTCTTTGCGGTTGCGTTCTCTTCCCGCTTCGGACCAGGAATGGGTTTGTGCCTCACCATAGTTGCCACCAGCCTGGTCTCGCTGTTGCATTGGCTCCTCACCCAGGTCTACCGAATGGACCACATCATCAGTGGCATGGCGATAAACCTCCTTGCCGCGGGCGCGACCAGCTTCTTTAAATTCAAGTTTGCTCCCGACGGTCTGGACGATGCTCACAGCCCACCGAAAATGCTTCTCTATGCTTTGGGGATCATCGCCCCCGCACTTCTCTGGTGGTTAAGTCATAAAACTCGATTTGGACTTCAGCATCGCAGTGCCGGTAGCGACCCCGACAAAGCGCGTCTGCTTGGAATCAATCCGCAAGGAATCCGGTTCATGGGTCTCATCGGAACTGGAGTATTGTGTGCTCTCGCAGGTTCGCTCTTGATCGCGGAGACCCCGCAGTTCACCGACGGAATGACTTCCGGCCGTGGGTACATCGCTCTCGCTGCGCTGATCCTGGGCGGTTGGCGTCCGGTCAACGCAGGTCTTGCTTGCCTGCTCTTCGGAGCTGCAAGCGCGCTTCAGATTCAGTACAACGGCCAATACATTCCATCAGAGGCTTGGAAGAGCCTTCCTTACCTTGTAACACTTCTCGCCATCGCTGGTTTCCTCGGTAGGAACCGTACGCCCGCCGGACTCGGTAAACCCTGATATGATCCCGACCTTTCTTCTCGTCCAAGCTGATGCGAATGCTGTTTTGAAGCAGGTCATCGCCAAGCACATTTCGATGACCAGTGCATCGGCGTTTGTACGCGAAGGGAATAGCCGAGCATTACCTGTCAAGGTCTCGTTCTCGCCAAAGGGTGGCCGTGCATGGCTGCCGAATCAGACGATTGTCGAATCCAGCGCCACACGGATGCGCTTTTACGACGATATTTTCGGTCAGGTTGCAAACTCGGACCCTCGCACAGTGGCACATCCCGAGCGGGATCTGATTGCTTCGGCAATTGTCCACCGAGAGGCAATGGCGTTCCTCATCGACGACTCAATCAAGAAGGAGTTCTTGAACGATATTTCGAAGATCTCCGGGTGGAAGCTGAGCGGATCGAGCCTCAAAGCAGTCGATAAGCGAAAAGCGACCACCACAATTCAGTTCGATGCCCAAAAGCGCATCATCCGAGTCAGCGTCTCGATGAACAAACGCACGATCCTCGATAACATGATCGAGTACGTTGCGGAGTCCAGCATCCCCGCCATCCCTGCGACCGCAAAAGTGCGCCCTGCTTTGCAACCTCGACCTCAGGTCCCCATTTCGACAAGCCCGAACGTGATGATAAACGTTTTTGCCGTCTGGCGGGCAATGTCGCGTCTAGGAACATCAACAGTGACTCAGAGCACTGACGCCCATACCTATGTCACGAGTTTCGGTTCGGGGCGCATCTCTGAAAGCGGCGGAGCAAAGCCTTGGAAGTTCGAATCCGGCAAGCTCTCGGTCGGGGGAAGCACAAAACCAGTTTCCTCAGCGATGGCTTTGGACAACTTGAAAGGCGTCGGAGTAGACGTTTCGCCGATTTCTCGCTACTTGATGAACGGTCAGATTCCGTTCTTGGACATCTTCAACCGAGCCGATAAGATCGGCGACGGCCCATCAATAAGCGTAGACGGAAAGATGGCGCGCATCATCAACGTCGAGCGTAGCGGAAACCGAATCAGGCTCTACTCAGATACCGCCACGAACCGTGTGGTGATGCTCTCGAATGAGACCCGAGATGCCCGTGGTAACTGGACCACCGCATCCCGACTCCGCTTGAGTTACCGCTAACCGCCTCGTTCTTTGCGAAGGCGGATGCGCTCAAAGATTGAAAGTGCTGCTTCGATGGCCTTGTCGGGCTTTCCTGGCAGCTGGACCGGAGGTCCTTCAACCATCACATCGGGAGCGATCGGGTTTGCTTCGAGTCGTACACCGCCGCTAGTAAGGTAGTCGGCAATCGGAAGCTGAACAAAGAATCCCTGTGCGATCGGGTTATAGGTTGAAAAGAGCACCGCTCCCGCCGAATTCTGCCCAACAACGTTCAGTTGGCCAATCTTAGGGTCGTATTCCTCTTCTCCCTTCTCGTTTACGACTTTGCCATATTGCTCTCGTAGCGAAGCGGTGAAGATTTCGCTCGCACTGCCAGTACCACCGTTGATTAAGATCACCAGATTCCCACGGAAACCGATTTCCTGGTCCACTGCCGTCAGCTTCATCGTCGCAAACGGAATCAATTCCTTCAAGTCGGCTGGCTCACGCTTGTTCTCTGCGCGGAATTTTACAAGGGCCGCCCGATTCAGCATCGATCCCATGCGGACATCCGAGTCCAGGAAGTAGCCCGCAAGGTGGAACAGGTTCACGACCGCGCCACCGCCATTAAGCCGCAGGTCAACAATGAGGTTATCCGACTTCATTACTGACTTCATCAGCTCATCGACCGCCTTCGCATCGTACGCACGATCAAAGGTGTGGATGGTCAGCAGGGAAGTCTTGGGCGCGATCTCCTTGATCGTGTCTTTCTGGATGGTCGAGAACGGACGTCGCGTGATGGCGAAGTCAAACTTCTTTCCATTCGACTTCTTAACTCGAAGTTTGACGATTGTGCCTTCGTCGCCGACCATGATTGTCTTTTCGTCGACCTTCTTTCCATCGACCTCGAGGATCACGTCTCCAACCTCAAGCCCAGCTTTCGAAGCAGGGCTGTCCTCTACGACTCGCGTAATCAAACGGCCACCCTCGGCGATGACGCTCGTAATTCCAATTCCGGTGGTCTTCCCGGTCGTGCGCTGGTTCATGTCTTTCGGGGTTGCCAGCATGATGTGGCTAAAACCGAACTTTCGAAGTGCGAGGTTAACCGAATTGCGAAACTCCTCATCGTTCTTTGCTTCGTCGATCTTCGGCTTTTCCGCAGCAAGGAAGTCCCGGAACTTCTTGAAATCAACTCCAGGAACAAATGCAGAGGCTTCGATGCGCGACGTCAGCGATTCCAGAATTTCCGCTTTGACTTCGGGCTTTTTGTCCACGGTCTGGGCAAAGGCGGAACTGGTTACAACCAGTAAGGTAATCGGAAGAAGTCGAGACAGTTTCATATCGGATTGAATAGCAATACGCTAATTCCGACCAGATTACTCAGCAATGACTTCGACTTTGATGCCAATTTGCCGAATGATGTGAGCAACATCCTCGCACTCTTCTTTTCCGGCGTTGTGCACCACGGACTTGCCAAGGTGGTCCACTTCCCAAGTTTCGATGTACGCCTCTTCCTCATCGCAATGAGTTGCGATCATCAGAATCATCATCACCTCATAGTAGGTGTTTTTTTCGTTGTTATAAACAACCACGATCCAGCTCTCGGTCTGGGTTTCGCTGCCACCCGCAAGATCGGGCCGAACAATTGTCTCGGTCGCCATGCTACTTAGTCGTTCCACTCGGGACAAACCGTGGTCTGCACTCCAATTGCTCCCACAACCTGAGCAACTCGTTCGCACTCAGCTTGGGTATCAAAGTGGATGGGAGCCTTACCGTAGTGGTGCGCTTCCCAAGTCTCTATTTCGGCCTCTTCCACACTGCATTCGGTGGCCGCCATTACAGTGAGAAGCACGAGGTCATAAGGCGTGTGATCGTTATTGTGGATCACCGCCATGTACCGCCCAGCATTGCTGAGTTCGTCTTTCTGCTGCTCAAAAACTGTCTGACTCATTTCTGTTTTCGGAACACCAGCGCGAGACTGGCAAGGGTCGCCAAAGCCGCTAGCCCAAGGTAAATCGCCTTCGGGCCAGGGTAGCGAAGCACCACCCGCGTCGTTCCTTCCTTACATTGTACAAAACGAAACCCTTCTGCGTTCGAAATTATGCATCCTGGAGTGTCAGATGTCATTCCCTCGATGTAGCGGTCTTCGATGCTAGTCCCTGTTCCATTGTCACTGAGTTCAATGACTTGGCGGTCGTAACCGTCCTCTATGATCTTCCCACCGAACTCGACCCGTCCGCCATCGGACAGTTTGGGATCATAAGGTGAGGCATGCAAACGTGATACCACTTCATAGTTGACAGTTCCGAATATGCCATTGATCTTCGACTGCTCGCCTTCCCTTGGTCTCCACAACATCATGTTCCCATTCTCTGGTGGAGCCGGCTCGGACCCGATGGCCTCCTTAAGTCGATTCACAAACCGTCCATCAAGAATCGAATCGTATCCAAACAGGTCATGGACCCGCATAACCGTGGCTAGGTTCGGAGGCATTGTAGCCACCGGCGTCTTTGCAATGTTCCAAGCCTTCGACTCAAACGCGACACGTTGTTGCGCCGGAATGTCCAGCTTTGGCAACTCGACCGGCTTCCCGCTTAGCGGGAACTGCCAGGCGGCGGTCAACACAACTGCAAGACCTACCGCCAGGATCGATCGTTGGCGGACCAGGAGCGCCACCATGACTGACCCAAGTAGCGCGGTTACGGCGACCAGCGGAAGCTGCTTCCCAGTGCAGATCGCAACAATCTTGTCCAGATTCTCGACTCCCAGTGACCCCGCAACCAAGTTCATTCCGTTGAAGCCAATCGCCAACAGGGCAACTGGGATCGCGGCCAGAGCAAACCACTTTTTGTCTGCCCTTTCTGGAAGTCTATCAAACCCGAACCCCGCCAGCGCACAGACTCCCAAAACAATGAGAACCAGCGACCGACCTGGAGAGCCCGTCGCACTCCAGCCAGGGAAGTAGAAAAACAGCAAGCGGTTGACTGGCGTTCCGAACGCCAACAATAACCCCAAAAGTGAAAGTGATAAAGGAACTGCCGTGAAAGCGAAACTCTCCACCCTCTTGGGACTGATTGAGTCCTCTGTTGAATCAGTCGAGCTGTTGGAATCCTGAGCCGGTCCCTTTCTACGAGCAAACCCAAACGCACCCACGAAAGCAAGCACCAAAACTACTGGCGATACCCAAAGCGCACACTCCGCCGGATTCGAGCCGATCTTGGCATACATCGGCCAATAAGCATTCGGCAACCCAGAATCACCCAGCACTGTATTGTCAGCCGAAGGATCACCAAGTAACCGAGGGTGTACAACCGACAAAGCTTCAAACGGCTTCAGCGCCCCCGCAACATAGGCCGCATACCCCTCTTCTGACGGCGCATTCTTGCGGTGCGAGTTCGCCGAGTTTGCCAAAACGAGCGAGACCTGGGGCCAAGCGATGACCGCCCCGACAACAACGCCAAGCAATCCGACCAAAACCCTCCGGTCCGAAACCGCGCGAACCAGAGCCGCCAGAACAACAGCCATCAATCCGTAAGCGGCAAACTGCAAGTGGCCCGCGAGGAGCATCATCCCCACCGCAAGTCCAACCTCCGCGACTCTGCGCGACGTGGATGTAGCCACAAGCCCCGCCAGAGCCCAAGGCAGCCAAGCTACAGTCGTCGGCACACTCGCCAGTGGAGCCCAAGCGATCATGAACTGCGACATCGCAAACCCAATGCCCGCAAGCATGGCCCCTGTCTCGGATACCTTCAGTCGGCGTAGCCAAACGAACACTCCGAGCCCCGCCAAGAAACCGTGAAGGACTCCCAGCAAAAGCATTTTCAACGGCACTGAACCCGGAACAAAGGCAAACAGAATGTGTAGCGGATAAAACGCTCCGCTCTGTGAGTTACCCGCTAGAGGCTGACCAGCCAGCTGGTACGGGTTCACCAGTGGCATTTGCCCATGCCGCCACGAGTCAAAAACGATGTCCCTCCAGGGCCAGAACTGGAGCACTCCGTCGGCCTGCAAAACATCCCAGCCGTATGACGGGGCCGAGCCGCCGACCATCGCTTGAATATGCTCAGTCGGTCCAAGCTGTTTCCCACCAATCAAAGCAGGCAGAAATGGGATCAGTGCCGCGAGAAAGAGCAGGAGCACAGGAAGCCGACGCATCGCATCAGTTTAACGCGTTCAACTCTGACTTGCCTACCAAAGTAAACTGTCCCAATGGCACTCCACATCGAACGATGCACCGATCTCGAAGAACTCTTCAAGGTGTGGAGTCCCACGTATCGGGACAATAAGCCGGTCGAAATCGAACCTGACAAGCCTCGGCACGACGAAGCATTCGCCGCACGCATTGATGGTCGAATCGTAGGAGCCTTCGCCTCTTTGCCCATGCTTGTCACCCGTCAGCAAGCCGAGCTGAAATGTGCAGGAATCGCTGGAGTGGCGGTCATGCCCCATGAGCGGCAGCATGGCGTTGGCAAGGCGATGATGGAGCACGGAATCCGCCACTACCGAGACGCGGGCTATGACCTTGCCTCGCTGTATGCTTTCAGCGAGAAGTTCTACCGAAAATTTGGCTACGAGGTAGCCGGATACAAGTACGGAATCAAAGTCGACATGGGGCGATTCCCACGCTTCGATCTGTCGCTTCCTGCGACAAAGCTCTCCGCCGCAGATCGAGACCAGATCAAAGCTTGCTACGAAGCGTTTGCAAAGAAGCGGTCCGGTATGAACCTCCGGCCCGAGAATCAATGGGATCGAATCATCCAACTCGATTCAAATAAGGCGATCTACACGGTCGGTGAGCCCATTGAGGCGTACGCTATTGTCACCCACGACTGGAATTTCTGGGTCGAGCAAAAAGTCGATGAGTTCGTTTGGACCACACCGAAGAGCTACGAATCGCTCCTCAGCGTACTGAGCGGGATCGGAATCAACAAAACCCACTTGAGCTGGATCGAGCCGTCCGATTCGCCCTTCCGAGCTAAGTATTGGGATCGCGGAACCGAGTTGAACGCCGGGTCGGGGTACCTGATGTGGCGAGTTCTCAACGTTCCCCAGGCACTCTCCAAACTGAAACCCCAACACTCCGGAAGCTTCACCTTCGAAGTCGTTGATGAGCATTTCACGGAGAACGAGGGTCCCTGGCAGGTCGATTTCAGTCCCGAAGGAGTGACCGTCCAAAGAGCGAACGAAGCAGGCTTCGAACTGGATATTCGGCAGTTTTCTCAAGCCTATATGGGTGAGCCTAGTTTGTTGGCCCTGGCGATGAACGACCTTATTGACGTGCGTTCCTCGGCAGATTTGCAATCGGCAAGTCAGCTTCTCACCGCCTCCTCGGTTTGCTGCATCGACGCCTTCTGACAGCCAATTTACTAGCTTTGGATCACCCCGGTAACAAAGCGGAAGTTTCGGCATGTTTTCTGCGGAATTCTTGTGACGTCAGCGGGTTTGCCTCCGTTGACAAACACAACAAGATCCGGGCCGCTTATCTACGAGAGTCCGGACGAAAACCCTCCAAGCCCATCGGGCCCGCCTTCGTTGCGGGCCCTTTTTTTGCCAATTTCTGGTTAGGGGGCGATGGTCAAGTACTCATTCCACTGAGTATCTTGGGCGAGCTTGAGCTTCGCATAATCCACCGCTCGGTTATTCCCCAGCGAGTCGTTCGCGTTAAAGGTCGAAGCTGGCGAGAAGTCGATCGCGAGCCCAGTCGAACCTGCTGAGTTCGAGTTATGGCCCTCATAGACAATTGCGTTAGCTGCCGCCGTTTTCAAGTTGGCAATCGAAGTGAGAACACCGGAGATGGAGGTCCCTGCCTCAACTCGCTTCGCGACGTCCAGCAAATCACGATAGTTTCGTGCCGCATTGGGACTGTATGACTGTGCATTCGCCCGAACAGTCTGGATCAAACTTGTCAGCGCGACGCTGTTGGTGTTTAGCTGACTGCCGAAGTCCGAAACTGCCGTCGCCAACGGTGCAAACTGCGACGTGTCCAAGATCGACTGAGTGATCTTTCTGGTCTGATAAGCAGTGACCGCCAGCGGACCATCAACAAATCCTTTGCAAAGGTTCAGCGTCGTGTCGTCTGGATTGTCGCGGAACTTGTTGAAGACGAGCTGATACGGATAACCTTCGCCGGGAGGGGACTCCTCAGAGCCAACGACATACTTGGTGTTGCCTTTGATCTCGTAAGCGACCTCAAACATCTGCATGAGGCTGCAATCCCAAGTGATGAAATCAAACTGTTCGGAGCCGAACGCTTGGTTTAAGTCCCAAATCTGGATCGAGGTGCCTTTCTCGTCGTCATAGCTCACGGCGCGAGAGGTCGGCGATCGAAGCCAGCCATTACCGTGATTCCAAATCACGATTCCGTAGCGATCCGCCGGATAGTTAGCCTTGCCCCACTGGATGAACTGGTTGAGAGTCTGGGGTGAGCCCATATCAACCGTCGTTCCCATATCCTGCAACATCTCTGAAGCAATCGTCGAAGTTGTGTCTGGCTTGACAAGGTATCGGCGAGTGCCGTCAAAAAGCCCGCCCGAGAAAGCAGAAGGGTAGTTCTTCCATTGAACGACAATGCGAACATCGGGGTTGGACGCGACCTGCTCCATCTGGTTTACGTTCAGCTGCGAATAGGCCTGTAAGTCGTTAGCCGCGTTTAGATAAACCAGAATCGTCCACTTCTTCTTAACCGCTCCGCTTGGCGTGGTCGTGACGAGAGCTGAACCGTTTAGAGAAAGGGGGGTGTAGGTTGCCCGCACACTTCCGGTGCCCTGCGCGGTGGCTGAGAAGCTTCCGTCGCTTGTGACAGAACCAACGCCACCAAGCGCCGTCCAAGTGAATCCGTTCGGAGCGACAAACGTTGGCACGGAGGACGAGTTCAATCCATTAGCCACGAACACTTCACCTCGACCAACCTGTACAGTTGCAGTCGAGGGCGAAACTTCGATTGAGTTGATCGCGGTTCCCACGGCCGAGTTCACGACGAGACCGCCTGAGAGGGTGACGCGCTTTCGGATCTCACCCATCAAAGTGCCGTCGCCGTTAGAGCCCGAATAGAGCTGAACGAGGAGCTGGTATTGCCCGTCTGCAATTTGGAACGTCACTTCCTCAATTGGAGTCGTTGGGCTACGCAGGATGGCACTGGTGACATCAACACCGTTCAAGTTTCGGATAATCACCCGCTGCGATTGACCCGAAAGCTGTCCAGGAGCACCATTCAGAGTCCAGTTGGTCCGGTAGGTGAGACCGGTCGCCCCACCTCCTCCGCCACCGCATCCAATCAGTGTGATGATGAGCATCACGAAACCAAGCAAAGAGAGGCGGCGTTCCATAGCGATCCCGGAGTATCTCATTATGACGATCCAACTTCCCGGTAGGTTCAATAATTGTCAACCTTGACTTTTTAGTCAACTTTCCGCCTCAATGATACGTAGGAACCATTTGCACCCCATGCTGACGATCACAGACCTAACTGCGCGTGTTGAAGAGAAAGAAATCCTCAAAGGGATCAACCTGACCATTAATCCTGGCGAAGTCCACGCCATCATGGGTCCAAACGGCTCGGGCAAGTCGACTCTGGCTTCCATCCTTGCCGGTCGCTCCGACTACGAAGTCACCGGGGGTTCCGTGGAACTTTTCGAGAAGGACCTTCTTGAACTCGAGCCAGACGAGCGCGCTGCTGAAGGTCTGTTCCTTGCCTTCCAGTATCCCGTCGAAATTCCAGGCGTCACCAACACCTACTTCCTCCGATCTGCGATCAACGCAATTCGCAAATATCACGGTCAAGAAGACATGCCTCCCAAGGAGTTCATGGCTCTGGTCAAACAGAAGGCCGCTCTAATGGAACTCGACCCGGCAATGCTTTCCCGATCAGTCAACGAGGGCTTCAGCGGCGGCGAAAAGAAACGAAACGAGATCTTCCAGATGGCAATGCTCGATCCGAAGCTCTGCGTGCTCGACGAAACGGATTCTGGTCTTGATATCGACGCTCTCAAAGTAGTCGCTAACGGCGTAAACGCACTTCGCGGCGGAGACCGAGGAATTTTGGTCATCACCCACTACCAGCGTCTCCTAGACTACATCGTGCCCGACTTCGTCCACGTTCTGATGGACGGCAAGATCGTAAAGTCCGGTGGAAAAGAGCTTGCTCTCGAACTTGAAGAGAAGGGTTATGACTTCATCAAAGAGGAGCTCGCCGCGAAAGCATGATCGCCACGCTCGATCCCCTGGTAGCTGATTACGATCAGCTTCTTCCCGTGATTGCCGCCGACGGTTTGGCTGGCTTTGAGGAGCTCCGAGCGGCTGCGATTCGACGCTACCGCGAGTCGGGAATCCCGACGACCCGTGACGAAGAGTTCAAGTACACCCCGCTCCACGCTCTCACCGAGACCAAGTACCGCTTTGGTTACGGCGCAAACCTGACTCGTGAAGATGTATCGGGCTTGCTCGTCGGAGATATTGACGCCATCACGGTGGTGTTTGTCAACGGACAGTTCGCTCCTGACCTCTCATCAACCGATTCATTGCCAAACGGCGCTTACATTGGCTCGTTCAGCGATGCGAGGGGATTCGAAGATGAGATTCACGCGAACCTCGGAACGATCGCTCACTTCAATAATCGCCTAGGTTCAACCAACGACCTTCGATTTGTTGATCTGAATTCTGCTTACCTCGGTGACGGAACTCTGATCTTCCTTGAGAAGAACGTTACGGTCGAGCGACCGATTCACGTTGTTCACGTCGTTTCCGCTTCCGATGTTGCCGCCCTGAGCTTCCCACGCAACCTGATCGTCTTGGGTGAAAATGCTGAAGCGAAGGTGATCGAGTCGTACGTCACCCACGCTGGGAACGGAGTCACCATCCCGGTCACCGAAATACGTTTGGCCGCCGCCGCTCGGCTAGAGCACAACAAGGTTCAAAACGAAAGCCTTGCCTCGACTCACATCGCGAACATCTTCGTCGATCAGGCAAAGACTTCGGTCTACACGTCAAACAACATCAATTTCGGCGGAGGAGTCGCGAGAACAGACATCAACGCTTATGTCGGTGGTGAATACTGCGAAACCTGGCTGAACAGCGCAAACGTTGCGACCGGCTCGCAGATCATTGACAACCACACTAGAATCGATCACGCGCTGCCAAACTGCCAGTCGTTTGAAGTCTATAAGTCAATTCTTAAAGACAATGGTGTCGGAGTCTTCAACGGCAAAATCTTCGTTTACGAAGACGCTCAAAAGACCGACGCTAAGCAGACCAATCAGGCGATCCTGCTCTCACCGACTGCGACCATGAATACCAAGCCACAGCTTGAGATCTTCGCTGACGACGTCAAGTGCACGCACGGTGCGACCATCGGTCAGCTTCGCGACGACGCGCTCTTCTATCTCCGAGCCCGAGGAATTCCTCTCGCCGAGGCTCAGGGTCTTTTGGTTTACGCATTTGCCGCCGAAGTTCTTGAGAAGATCACAATCGACGAGGTTCGCGAGAAGTTGGAAGCCGCACTTTTTGAGAAGTTGGGAAGCTAGTTCTTCACAAGGGCGGACAGTTCGGCATTCCGTTTGGCCGCATTTTCGCCCACCTTCTGGTAGTCAGCGTCTAGGGGGACGGTGAAATAGACCTTTTCTCCATCCTCTGACACCGCCTTCAGGCGTGGTTGGCATTCTTTGAGCGCGGCTTGGAGTTCAAAGAACGACTTGACCCCTTTCGCTTTTGGATAGAGTATCTCCCAGTTTAGAAAGGCCATTTGAATCCAATCCGCCTTAAAATCTCGCTTGAATGATTTGCGATCGGTTAGCGGGAAGTTTCCAGCTACGATATAAGCCGTCGTCACGAATTCGCCTTTTAGAATAGCGTTGAAGTCTGGAGCCGGAAATGGTGCCGCCAGTTCCTGATGCTTGGAGAACCAAGTTGGGTTTGTCTTCGCGAAGCCGGTGGCACCCTTGACGTAAATGGCCTGCATCGCCGCCACCACGAATTGAGGAACCAGGCTTCGGTTCCAGCCCTTGTTCAGCATAAGTTGCCTTGCGACGGTCAGCAACTCGATCCTTTGATCCTCTGTAGTTTTCGAGTCGAATGCCTTTTTAACCATCTCCTTGAAAAGAGCCTTACAAGTCGCTTGTCCTGGAAATCCCGTCATTGGATCAGCAGGGTCGTCAATCGTTAACGGGTCAACTTGGCTACCGAGCGGCCTCAACTTGACAAGCGCAGCCTCCCAGTCGATTTGTTGCAGCGGTTCCATCGCACCCGGAGTTTGGCCCGGCTTGAACTGAGCGACAATCGACCGCAATACTTCGTGAGATCTCCTGGTCGTCAATGAAGCTGAATACTCCTGCAGTGCCGCCTTCGTGACCGGAAGCCCGAGTTTGCCCAGCCGAGCCTGAGAGGCAAGCACCTCGTCCTTGATGTCGGGATTGATCAGGAGAAGTGTCAGAGTAGCAACCATTTGAACTATTGTACGACCCCATCGCCGTAAAGGATGCAGAGTAACCCCACCTTCCAGGCGGTTACTGACACCGACCTAGACCGCCTGGACTACCCGGGCACACACTTTCACAAAACTTTGAAAGTTCCCATCGCGTAGACTCTTTTGCCAATGGCTTACCGCGACTACCGACATTTTCTGGAGTTCCTTGAATCAAAGGGCGAGCTCAAGCGGATCACCGAGGAGGTTTCGCCGTACTTGGAAATCACCGAGATCACGGATCGGGTCGTGAAGAAGGGTGGGCCTGCACTGCTGTTCGAAAACGTTGTGGGACCGACGCACCGCACCTCATCGCCCAACCCGCAAAGCGCGGTCCAACGAAACCCGTCGATTCATCCAGCTGAGAGGCCAACTGATCGAAGGAAATACGACTTTCCGGTTGCGATCAACACCATGGCGACGCGCCAACGAATGAGCTGGGCGCTTTCGTGTGACGACTTCGAAGAGCATGCCGGACGCATCGCTGAACTTCTAAAGCCTGAGCTCCCAAAGGGTCCCGTCGAGGCTCTCAAGAAGCTCCCATGGCTCCTGGGTGAACTCAAGAATATTCCGCCGAAGGAAGTCTCCAAGGCGCCTTGTCAGGAGATCGTCTGGCAGGGTTCCGATATCGATCTTCGGAAGCTTCCGGTTCTGACGTGTTGGCCAGAAGATGGCGGCCCGTTCGTCACGCTTCCACTCGTCTTCACCCACGACCCAAACACTGGGAAGCGGAACGTGGGAATGTACCGAGTACAGATCCACGACGAGAAGACTTGTGGCATGCACTGGCAGATGCACAAGACTGGCGCCCGACAAATGGAGGACGCAGCGGCGAAGAAGCAGAACTTAGAAGTTGCGATTGTTCTCGGTGGCGATCCGGTCTACAACTTTTCTGCGATCTCTCCTTTGCCTCCCGGAATTGATGAAATGCTTTTCGCAGGATTCCTTCGCAAGCAACGCGTCGAGACCGTGAAGTGCAAAACTGTCGATGTCATGGTTCCGGCGGACGCCGAGATCGTCATCGAAGGTTACGTCGACCCTTCCGAGAAACGACTCGAAGGTCCATTTGGCGATCACACTGGCTACTACTCGCTTGCCGAAGACTTCCCGGTACTGCACGTCACGGCGATCACCATGCGTGACAAGGCAATCTATCCCGCGACCATCGTTGGTCAGCCCCCGATGGAAGACGGCTGGATGGGCAAAGCGGTCGAGCGGATCTTCATGCCGATGATCCAGCTTTCGGTGCCAGAGATTATCGACATGAATCTGCCCGTCGAGGCAACGTTCCACAACATGGCGTTCGTCTCGATAAAGAAGAAGTATCCGGGTCATGCCTATAAGGTGATGAACGCGGTCTGGGGACTCGGAGGGCTTTCGTTTACCAAGTTCGTGTTCATCTTCGACGAGGATTGCAACGTCCAAGATATTGGTGAGTGCCTGTTCCGAATTGGCGCGAACTGCGACCCGTCGCGAGATACTTTGATGAACAAGGGACCCGTTGATCAGCTTGACCACGCCTCGATTGCCGAGGGGTTTGGCGGCAAAATCGGGTTTGACTGCACCCACAAATGGCCGGGTGAGAACGGCTTCTCACGACCTTATCCGAAACTGATTACGATGGCGGATGATGTCGTGGCGAAGGTTGATTCGATGTGGAACCGGCTGGGTCTCTGACGCAGACCCAGCAGTCGAAGTGACTCCAGGATTAGGTTTTGTAACAAAGCAGAGAGGAGAAGGCGAAGCTGTTGCGACACTTCTTGAAGTCACGCACCGTCGGCCTAAGCCAAACAGCGATTTCAATCACGCACTCCGAGCGACTCCCCAAGGTAATCTATCGTAGAACCCAATTGGGTTTGGAAGACGCGATATGACCGAAGTGATCATGCCTAAGATGGGCGACGGAATGGAAGAAGGGACCCTTGTTGAGTGGCTCGTCAAAGACGGCGACAAGGTTAAGTCGGGGCAGGTCATTGGGAACATCCAGACCGATAAGGCGACCCTTGAACTCGAAGCTCCGGGCTCAGGATTCCTGACGGGCTTTTTGTTGACGGCTGGTCAGACCGTTCCGGTCGGCGTTCCTATCGCAATCATTTTGAAAGAAGGCGAAACTGTTCCTGCAGGTTGGGGATCGGGCGGTGGCTCTGCTCCCGCAGCCGCATCTGCTCCAGCCGGAGAGTCCGCGCCAGTAGCTGCGTCGGCTCCTGCAACTTCAGCTCCGGTTTCGAACGAGCGAGTGAAGGCTTCTCCGTTGGCAAAGAAGATCGCAGCCGAACTTGGTGTTGACCTAGGCTCAGTCACCGGAAGCGGTCCTTCGGGACGCATCGTTCAGAAGGACGTCGTCGCCGCGAAAGGCTCCGGCTCGGCCGTGGCTGCTCCAACTGCAACACCTGCGAAGGCGGCTCCAGCATTTGCTCCTGTGGCAGCAACCGCAGAAGACGTTAAGGTTCCTTTGAACCGAATTCGACAAGTCACCGCTAAGCGAACTCAAGAAAGCAAGCAGCAGGTTCCTCACTTCTACGTCACGGTTGAGGTCGACGTCGAAAAGATCATGCAGCTCAGAGAGATGTTTAAGGCTGAGGACAGCGGTAACGTCTCAATCAACGACTTCGTCGTGAAGGCCTCCGCACTTGCGCTTCAGGATATGCCCCAGGTCAACAGCGTATTCCAGGGTGATCACTTGCTCCAGCACGGTGGTGTACACATCGGCATCGCCGTCGCCCTTGAAGACGGTCTTACCGTTCCAGTCGTCAAGAACGCGAACCTAAAGCCGATCCGACAACTGTCGGCGGAAGTAAAGGACTTGGCGTTCAAGGCAAAAGGCAACAAGCTTTCGATGGACGAGTTGACCGGTTCAACCTTCAGCATCTCGAACATGGGAATGTTGGATGTCGATACGTTCCTCGCGATTGTCAACCAGCCAAACGCTGCGATTGTCGCAATCGCTTCGGTCCGCAAGAAGGTCGTCGTAGGCGATGATGACGAGGTCGAAATCCGACATCGCATGAACATCACCGGCTCGTTCGACCACCGAGTCGCTGACGGAGCGGTAGGTGCGAAGTTCATCAACCTCATCAAGAGCTACCTCGAGAATCCGACCCGACTGCTGGGTTAATTGACGACGGCATTCGCCGTGGTGACATATCACTGACTCCCCCGATTGGGGGAGTTTTTGTTTTATTCGTCTGTCACAATATTGGGGTGGCTACAACCGTTGCCCTCCCGAAGCAAAATTTAATCATTACCCCTACTCCGCTCCATCCGCTCCCGCGGCTTTCGGACGAGCTGGGAATTGATCTCTGGATCAAACGCGACGACCTCACAGGATTCGCCTTCGGCGGCAATAAGGGCCGCAAGCTCGAATACCTACTTGGAGAGGCGGTTGCCCGCGGATACGACACAATCGTCACTTGCGGCTCGGCGCAATCAAACTTCATTCGCCAGCTTGCAACGGGGTGTGCGATGCTCGGAATCCGGTTCATTGCGGTTGTGATGCAGCTCCCGTACGAGTTCGAACCGGCCGATGGTGGAATGCGGACCGAGGGCGGAAACTTGCTGCTCGATGAGTTTGCAGGCGCGGAAATGCGGCTGATTCCGAACGACAAATGGGATGTCTTGATGGCGGCTTCTCGCGCACTTCGCGACGAGCAGGTCGCTCTTGGTCGGAACGTATTCGAAATCCCTATCGGTGGCTCTTCACCTCAGGGGGCATACGCATTCTACGAGGCCGCATCGGAGTTAACTGAGAAGTTCGATATCGTGATTTCTGCATCGTCTTCGGGCTCTACGCAAACTGGTCTGACGTACGCTTTCCACGGTTCTTCGACGCGTTATCACGGCGTCGCATGTGATCCCGAGCCCGAAATGGTTCTGGAGTTTGTGGAGCTTGCACGGCAGCTCGATCAGATCACAGGTCTCTCGCGGCAGTTAACCGTAGACGATTTCACCTATGACCTCCGGTTTGTCGGTCCAGGTTATGGTGTTGCTTCTGAGGGCTCGCTGGACGCGATCCGAGTTGCTGCACAGAGGGAAGGAGTCTTTCTCGACCCAATCTATACAGGGAAGGCATTTCATGGCCTTCTAGAGATGGCTCGCAGTGGGGAACTCGCCGGGAAGAAAGTCTGCTTCTGGCATACGGGCGGAACCCCCGCGCTATTCGCCCTCCCCTGATCCCGACGATCGTCGAGACACAAAATCGCCCTTAGCTGGATTTCCAGCTAAGGGCGACTAGATTTACTTGGCAGGGACGATTCGGATGATCTTATCTGGTTGGTTGAGGGCAACGTAAACTGCTCCATCTGGACCAGTCGCGATGTCTCGAACACGACCCATTCCAACCAACAGCCCTTCGCGCTCAACGAACTTGCCGTCTTTGGTTCGGATTCGATCCACTGAGTTACCGCTAAGTCCACCGGCTACTAGGTCACCCTTCCAGTTAGGGAAAGCCGCACCTTTAACAACATCGAGCCCAGAAGCTCCGATGGAAGGGATCCAGCGGAAGATGGGCATCTTATACTTTTCACCAGGAGCGTTCCAAGGCACCCAATCTGGGGAATCGTTGTAGTTGATGCTAAACGCAACTTTACTCCAGCCGAAGTTATCTCCCTTCGTGCACTCGTTCAGCTCATCGCCGCCTCGAGGTCCGTGCTCGGTATCCCATACTCGCCCATCGAGTCCGACAGTGAGTCCCTGTGGGTTCCGGTGGCCATAAGTCCAGACCTTTTCTGCCACGACGCCCTTTCCGACGAATGGATTGTCCTTCGGGATGGAGCCGTCTTCGTTGACTCGATAGACTTTGCCGTTTGGCTTGTCGATCTCTTGAGCGATGTTTCCGCCTCCTCGTTCACCTTGGGAAATGAAAACGTGACCTTTGCCATCGAAAGCGATCTTACAGCCGTAGTGAACGCTAGACCCGTTGTAGTGTTCTTGCGCGACTTGATAAATCGTCTGTTGCGAACCCCATTGAGCATTCTCGCCGTTCCAGGATAGCTTGCCTCGGACGACCTTCGTCATCGCGGCACGCGAGCCGTCTGCCTTTGGTTCCGAGTAGCTAATGTAGATCCAGCCGTTGGAAGCGTACTGTGGGTGAACCGCTACTTCAAGCTGGCCACCTTGGCCAAGCTCAAGAACCTGAGGGAGACCCATGATCTCGCCAACCTTTTGTCCAGCTCGGAAGATATTGATGCCTCCAGGTCGGTTGGTTACGAGCATTCGACCGTCGGGAAGCCAGTCGAGGGACCAGGGCACTTTAAGACCCTGATTTTGGTCGACAACGGTTTCCACTTTGTAGTTATGAAGCTTAGAGTTGAAGACTTCGCCCGTCTTCTTCGGTTGTCCGAGGCCCCATCGGAGCGCCTTGCCTTGAAGTTCTCGAATATGGACGACCAGTCCCCAAACCTCTTGGTCGGAAAGGGTTTCCCCCATCGACTCCATACCGGTGCCTGGAAGTCCGTTTCGTGTTGCGTCGAAGAACGCTCGGTCATACTTCTGATCGAACTTTTCTGCAACCAGCAAACTTTGGGTTCCCCCGCCACCGCCCTCTCCATTTTCGCCGTGGCACTTCGCGCAATAGTCGTTATAAAGCTTAGTGACGTTGGTGCGACGCTGCGGATTTTGATTCTTGTTTGGCTCGTATGCTGCTTCTTTCTTGCCGGCGGCAATGGTTGTGCAACCGACGACCAGGCCTGAGGCGACGAGCGCAAGTTGTAATAGTTTTGTCATAACAGTGGTTTTACCTAGCTCTACGGGTTAGCACTACGAGAACATCCGAAGATAAGTTGTCAATTTTTATCGCGCCGCCCTTGATCGTGGTTGTGGTGTTGAACTCTCGGCCGCTGCTCATGTCGAAGATCTTGGTGTCGTAGACTCCGTCGTTCCACTTTGCATGTGTGATTGTGCAAGTTGCTGTGTTACCGTCACCGACCGCTGAGTTGATCCGGATAACAGATTTGTCGCCGTTTGAGGCGAGCATTGCACTGCTGACGGGCATGATTCCGGGGATGTCGATGCTTCGGACTCGGAACCAGTCCGGACCGTTGTTTTCGATTCGTAGTACGTGCGGACCAGCGGCGTAGGGAATCCGGATTGATTCTGCCTTGTTGCCCTGACCCTTCCACTCTTTGGTAAAGACTTCTTTGCCATCAAGGAAAACTTGAGCTTTTGAGCCTCCCGTAGCGAACTCGGCCACGTTGATACTCGCCTCGCCAGGCTTCTCGGCTGTGAACTTTATTGAGACTGGATTGGGCTGCATTTCGCGATGCCCGGTGCCCTGGAAGAATCCGGAAAGTTGCCCAACCGATTCAGCGTCTGCAGGGAGGTCGAAAGTCATCACATCGCTCTTTTCCCAACCACGACCCGGAACCAGCTGAAGTGTTGCTCCCTTCAGCGAGTTGACGGCGATCTTCTGGCGTTGGAAGCTCATCGGATCGCCTAGTGATTTTAGGATTCCGATGGATCGCTTGTACTCACCGTACATTCCTGGTTTGTTCATTTGATCCCAATACCAAAACTGGGCAGCGCCAGAGTGTCCCGCGAAGAACGCACCCCAGATGCCATCACGGATCGCCTCTCGGTCAGAGTGCCCGCTGTCGCCCCAGCCAATTTCTCCGTGGAAGAGCGGCAGCTTTGCATCCGCTGGCGTTCCCATGACAAATCCCAGAATGCTCGACGGATAGCCGTGTCCCTGCTTGTAGTCCATCCTCGACCAAATGGGCTGGCCCAGCTCGCTACTTGTCGTGATGAGCCGACAAGGGTCCAACGAGCGGATATAGGTCGCCATGTCGTCGTGCCACTTAGCTACCGTCTTCCAGTCTCCACCCTTTCGGATGGCCTCGGTGAACTGAACTTCGTTGAACAGCTCCCAAGCCATGATGGAAGGGGAAGACCCCCAGCGGGCGATTGCATAGCGGATGAAGTTCCTCTGCCTCTTGATCGCTTCGGGATTGGTAAAGAACTCGGTCGCCGTGCTGAGGAAGCCTCCATTCTTCTTGTTCCAAGGGTGGTCGCTCCAGTTAGGGTTGACGTCGGTGCTGACTTGGCCGTGGTGGAACAGGACGAACTGGAACTTCAGTCCCGTCAATTCAGCTGCGGCGATGGTTTCGTCAAGCCGTCGGAGAACTTCTGGGGCAAACTCGCCGTCTTTGGGTTTTGGAAAGCTCGTCGGCCAGTAAGGATTACGGTTATCCCAGTGGCAGGCCCAAATTCGGGTCCAATTGAGCCCGTTCGCTTTCATGAGGTCCATCTGCTCACGGAACTTGTACTCACCGCCCTGCCAGGCTAGGTTGTGCCCAACAGGCCAATAGGGAGCTCCGAGCTTGCCATCGGTGAGTCTAAACTTCGTGCCTTCTTTGAAAACGTATCCAGTGATAGGTTCGACGGCAGAGACGGTTACTTGAACCTTAGTCTTCTGTCCGTTGCGATAGAAATAACCGCGGTACGTGCCCTTGGACGGAGCTACAACGTTGACCTTCCACGTTCCGCCGTCAAAGTAAGCCGGGAAGGAGAGTTGAAAACCTCCCGCACCATTTTTTGTGACGACCAAGCGGATGTCGTTCTGGCTGGCGTCGTAAGGATTGCCGACTGGTGCGAACTCTCGAATGGCAACCGTCTTGGCTTTATAGGCAATTGCAGGTGGCTTGATGTAAGCGTCTATCAGCATTGATAGACGCTATGTTATCAGATTTCTGCCGAAAACCAGCTTAGTGCCAGGCGGCTGGGATGTTAACCCACTTGTGATGCTCTGCGCCGTCGTAGATGGCACCCATCACGACGTCTCGATTCGTAGCTTCCTTAGGAGTCACGAGGTCCGCAGGCTTGCCTTCGAGAGCGTCGAGCCAACCGTTGAAACCCGCGGGTTTAGCCGGCTCAAGCTGCTCATATTTCACGAGCTTGCCATCCTCGCCAGCAACCATGAGATCGCTACCAAGCGTGGCATATCCCTTGGTACCCATCACCATCAGCCGGTGGGGGTCAGCGACGTCATCCCAACCAGCGGCCATAGTGCCAATAATTCCGTTCGAGAACTTGAGGATTGCCTCTCCCAGTTCGTCGCAGTTCTCGTAGCGCGCGGTACCGTTGGCAAATGCCCCAGTCACACTGTGAACCGAGCCAAACATCCAAAGGAGTAGGTCAAGGACGTGGGTACCCAGATCTCCGAATGCTCCGACCCCTGCGCGGCTCTTGTCCGCCATCCAGCGCCAATCAGTATCAAACCATCCTCCGAGGGCTCCCGAGTGGCAGTTGCTCGCTCGGACACGGGTGATCATTCCGAAGTGCCGATCGTCGACAAGTTTCTTGAGGGTCTGCATCTGCGCAGAGCCGCGCATAAAGTAACCCGTTGAGAACACATTCTTGTGCTGACTCAAGGCTTTGAAAAGGGCTTCGGATTGGGTGGCATTGAATCCGACAGGCTTTTCAACGAAGATCGGCTTCCCAGTTTTAGCGAGTGCAGAAACGATTTCGAGGTGATGCACAGTCTCGCTAGTAACGACATAAGCAGTGACGTCTTTGTTGTTCGCTAGCTCGGCGAGGGTCTGCACCGGACCTTTGAGATTCTCAGCGTTCTTCTTAGCTCGATCTGTATCGTGATCATAGACTCCGGCGCACTCAATGCCACGCTTAAGAACCTCGCCGGAGAATCCCGGGGTGTGGATATGACCAACTCCCGCCCAACCTAGTTTGATGCTCATCAAGGGGCAGTTTATCCTGTTTTCTGAACGCTCTAAGGGTAGGTGATATGAAGGGCAATTCCGATGAATGCCAGAACTAGGACGACTGTGTTCGCCAGTATCTCAAGCCAGCCGACGAGCACCGCATGCTTGATCCCTAGATTTGGCAACAGCGAGGACTTTCGCGCCCGGATTGTCTTGCCTCCATGCCAAAGGCCATAGAGGCAAGACAAAGCGAAATAGCCACATACCCAAAGGGGCATCAGAAGTTGTCTGGATTCAGACCCTTCAACTCATCCAGCACGAACAGACCGTCCTTGCGAATCAGCACGTCGTCAAACCAGATTTCACCACCGCCGTATTCGGGACGTTGGATGCAGACGATGTCCCAGTGGATCGAGCTTTTGTTGCCGTTTCCTCCGGGTGGGTCGTAAGCGTTGCCTGGGGTGAGGTGGAACGAGCCAGCGATCTTCTCGTCGAACAAAGTGTCCTTCATCGGTTCGAGAACGTAGGGGTTGAAGCCGATCGCCCACTCTCCGAAGTAACGCGCTCCTTCATCGGTATCAAGAATCTCGTTCAGCTTGGCGGTGTTCGCACCTGCCGTCGCCTCAACAATCTTGCCGTTTTCAACTCGGAAGAAGATGTCCTTGAACTCCGTTCCCTGGTACAGCGAAACGGTGTTGTACTGAACGGTGCCGTTCATCGATTCGCGGACAGGCGCGGTGAAGCACTCGCCGTCGGGAATGTTCGCTTCGCCCGCACAACCAACCGCGCCGATCCCTTTAATGCTGAACGAAAGATCAGTTCCCGGGCCGGTAATTCGGACCTTATCCGTACGCGCCATCAGCTCTTCGAGTGGCTTGGTCGCAGCCGCCATTTTGGCGTAGTCTAGGGTGCAGACATCGAAGTAAAACTTCTCGAACGCCGGTGTACTCATGCTCGCCTGTTGTGCCATCCCTGGAGTTGGCCAACGAAGAGCAACCCACTTGGTGTTGGGTACACGAACCCCGAAGACGACGGGTGTGGTGTATTCCTTCTGCCACATCTTCATGATCTCGCCCGGAACGTCGGCGGTCTCGGCGTAGTTGTGAGTTCCTCGAAGCGCGATGTATGCGGTCATTTGCTCCATCTCATACTTCTCGATTGCAGCAATCGTCTTTGCGTTGGCTTCGGTCATGCCGTGCAACATCTGGCGCTTGACGAGGTTGCTTTCGAGTCGAACGGCAACCTTTGCGCCCCGGGATTGGGCGACTCTGACGATTTCGGCAACAGCCTCCTCAGGAATATCGAAAGCGTGGACAAGGACGGCGTCCTCAGAGTTGAGCCTTGTCGAGTGGTCGCAAAGCAACTCTGCCAAGCGAGTAATGCGCGGATCAAGCATGGGAGTAGGTTACCGCGCACACGAAAAAGCCCCGGTCTGGCTAGCCAGAATCCGGGGCCGAAGTGCTTACTTCTTGTCTTCTGCAGGAGCGTTCGCGTCTGGCGTAGTGGCCGGAGCGGTCTCGGTTGCAGCTGGTTCGGTTGCGCCAGGTGCCTTGTTTGGCGACATAGCCGCCGGGGTGGTCGAGGTAGCTGCAGTGGTGTTACCCTCTTCAGCAGATCCGCAACCGGTGACGAGAGCGCCAGCAACGAGGCTAGCAACGATGAGCATCATGTAATTTTTCATGTTTCTCCTGGATTTTCTTGTTTGGTTCCGGGGCTCTTGAACCCGGTTCCAGGAGTTACAACGGATCAGCTATGCAAAGGGTTTCCGGTTTCTTACCCGCCGTTGAACATATCAAGCGCGCTAACATCAACTTGGACATCTGAAACCCGCCAAGCTTTCTTAGGGAAGATTAGATATTCGTAGCTATCTTCGCGCTTGAGCGTGATCGTAACGTTCTTCAGTTCTACACTCTGGTTCATGCCGAGGATGCTGACTGACATCGTTGCTGGAGTTTCGATCCGCGCCTCGTCGCCAAAAACTTGGGGTTCCAAACTCTTGAACTCAACGTCCGGCTTCAGGCGTTTAATGTAATCCGCGATCTGGCTTTTTGCTCCAGGAGTCCCTTCTCCATTGACGGTCAAGCTGGCACTTAGCTTTTCGAGGACACCGCCTGGCCGACCTTCCTTGCTTGCCTTGAGACCATCTTTCACGGCCTCGAGAATCAGGGTCTTGTCGTCGACCTTGCTGAAGAGTCCTAACGCGAGCTTGGCACCCACAAGAAGGAGGACAACGCCTCCCGTAACGAGCAAAATCTTTCCGCCTCGAGCCATGTCTAAGGTTACGCCAAAAGTGATCTCACCGATTCGACATCCTTTGCCATTTGCTCCTTGAGCGCGTCAAGCGAAGGGAAGTTGAGTTCGGGGCGGAGGAAGTGTTCAAGTCTGAGCCGGACGTGCTTACCGTAAAGCGAGTCACCTGGGTAGTCAAGAAGGTAGGCCTCGATTGATCGTGGGCCGCCACCCGCTGCCGGGCGCGTTCCAATCGCCAGAGCCGCGTCATAGCATTGACCATCGAACAGGATCCGAGAGGCGTACACCCCATCTGCTGGAACAACCTGATCAAAAGACCGAGCGATGTTCGCAGTTGGGAAGCCAAGAGTACGACCGAGCTTTTGGCCGTGATCAACGAACCCCTGAATTTCAAAACCTCGTCCGAGCATGGCATTTGCCTTGGCCAAATCACCGGAGCTGACTGCCGCACGGATAAGGGAAGAGGAAACGCGTTCCTCACCAACGGAGAAAGCGGACACAACGTCGGTAGTAATGCGCTCGGAAAGCCAATCCAGAGTTCCTTCCCGCCCGTTGCCCATTGCGAAGTCATGTCCAACGACCACTGCTGAAGCGCGAAGCTTATCAACAAGAATGGTTCGGAAGAACTCGTCCGCACTCATCCGGCTGAGCCAGGCGTTGAATGGAAGGACAACTGTCAACCCAACTCCGAGATTTTGAAAATGTTCTAGGTTCATCTTCAGAGAAGCAATTGCTTTCGGTGCCTTTGAGGGGTTGAGAACAACCGATGGATGACGATCGAAGGTGACGACAATAGAGGGGAGCTCTTCGCGCTTTGCCCGGGCTACTGCCTCAGAAACTACAGCTTGATGGCCCAAGTGAACGCCATCGAACGTTCCGATGCACACGACAGCCTGCGTCCATTCGGGACGCAGAAGTTCAATTCCAAAATGCACCTGCATTAGCTATTCCTCGAAAACATGATAGGGATCGTGAGCAGACCAAATTGAGCAAGAGCAACCGGAACTATGGTTCCCAAGTCCGTCCAGTGTGAAAGCACCGCCAGCATGGGCGGCACAGTGGAGGTTGATGAGGCCGGAGTGATCAGCGCCGATGCCAGGAACCAATTTGCTAGATTCCAAACGATCGGAATTGTGATGTTGAGCGGCACAGTCAGTCGCTTGAATGGCACGAAGGACGGCAAGAACGCCGCAAGAAGCGCAACGATGCCACAAGCCGCAACGGAGCTGCAGAGCGAGACCATGCGAGGGAAGATGCCTTCTTCAACGGGGACCCTGCGGATCGCCCAAATCGATGCTACTGCAATGCAGACGACACAACACCCGAGAGAAAGGGTGACCCGTTCGGAAAAGCTAGCCGGGGAGGTCTTCGGGTCGGACATCGGCAGCGCCGCGATTCTCCTCTGCGATTTGCTCGTAAATCTCTTTTCGATGAACAGTCACGTCACGAGGAGCGCGAATGCCAAGCCGGACTTGCTCACCGCGCACCTCGAGGACGACGACCTCGATTCCTTCCCCAATGACGATTGTCTGATTTACTTTTCTGGTGAGGACCAGCATCTGTCTGCCCTCCTTGGCATCCTAAGTCTTCGGCGACCTACGCAGCGAGTTTCTCAGCCGGCGCAGACTGCTCCGAAAAGATCGGATGACGCATAGTATACGCCTCATTCTCCAAAACCACTTGTTTTCCGCGTTTTGTATCCAGATTGATTAGGATCGGAGCTGCAAGATTAGCGGTTGCCGCTTTGGGTTTGCCCACCGGAATAGCAGAAGTGACGAACACTCCAAAGTCTGCACCCGACATCAAACCAAGCTGATTCGCATCGGCATCGCTGATTTCGGGATCGTAATCGTCGAAGAACGCCGACGGGTCCGCGAGCAAGAACGCCAGGGACGAATCATTCGCGGATTGCAGCCAGCTGAATGGGCTTCCTGGCTTCGTCGGAACGAGCAGGAACTCAGTGGCCTCCGAGAAGCCGATCAGTCCATTTTCGAAGCTGATGATGTCGTTGTTTGTGTATTCAATCGTGCCGAAGCGTGTTTGAGTTAAGATCATGGTCTTTATTTGAGGTAGTTCAACAAGCTGAGCCCAAATCCTTGGCTCATGACTTGAAGGGATGCCTGATAGGCAGTTTCGGCGCTCTTATATTCCATGATCGCCTGAGAGAGATCGACATCCTCGATGTTCGAGATGCCGTTTGTGAGTTCTTCCAATCGACGCGAGTGGTCGTTTTGGAAGGACTCAACACTTTTTGCGCGTGTTCCAACATCGCCTCGGATGTTGTTCAGCAGAGCAATTCCGTCTTGGACTGCTTTGATGCTGACGTCGCTGATCGTTGCCGTGCTGCCACCCTCAAGGTTTGCCTTAAGTTGGTCAAGTGTTGCGTACAACGATGTAAATAGTTGAGAGCCGTCGGTGTTAATCGTCACCGCGTCGTTCGAGTTTGCCTCGACTTTGATGGATCCAGAATTGCCCTGATAAGCGATCCCGGTCGAGGTGACGTTGAACGGCTGCTTATCGGTCGCTGTGCCAGCAAAGAGATAGCCACCCGTTGGGCCCTTGCCGTTGGCAAGGCTGTAGACCTGGTCTCGGATGGTCGCAATTTCTGCCGCCATAGCTTTTCGAGCATCCGACGAAGTGGTAGCGCTAGCACCAGAAATGGCGATGCTGTTGGCTCGATTGAGAAGTGTTCCAACTTCGCTGAGAGAGCTTTCACTGGTGTTGAGCCAAGTTTTTGCCCTGTCAAGGTTGGCCTTGTACTGTTCAACGGATGCCTTAACGCCTCGCATAGTGAGGACGTCACTCAGTCCGCGAGGATCATCTGCGAGCGTGTTGATTCGCTTACCGCTACTGACCCGCTGCTGGGCGATCCGATATGAATCGCCGGCAATGTTCATCTGGCTCCGCATCGCTTCAAATTGGTAGTTTGTGCTAACTCGCATTTGTATTCCTCCTGTTCAGAATCATCGGTATTTTCACTGGGTTATCCATAGGTGTTTGCTGTAACTTATCGCTTGAGCATGCTGATGAGGTCGCCCAGTGTTTCGTCCATAACGCTCAATACCTTTGCAGAAGCTTGGTAGCTTCGTTGGAACTGCTGAAGGTTGGCGAGCTCGTCGTCGAGGTTGACTCCAGAGATATCCTGAATCTGGGCTTCGATCTGCTCTCCAAGGGCGTACGCAATCTCGCGGTCTGTCTGGGCAGTTGAGATGTCTCGCCCTACCGTTGATAAGAGGCTTGAGAAATACGACCGAGTAGTCTGCCCGCCGAGTCCAGCGATGGACTGGTCACGAAGCTTCGACATCGCGGTTGCGATTGTTCCATCGCTCGCCGCACTGCTCGTCCCCGTAACGAGGAGGGCTGGATTGATGTCCAGAGCCGAATCGATGTACAGGTTCGCCGCACCAAGAATCGGAGTCGTCGCGTTATCCGAGAAGAAGAATCCACCGGCTGCGCCCGCATTGGTCACACCACTTCCGTGGAGGTTGTTAACCTGCGACCGCAGGTTATTCGCCAGGTTGTCCAGCTGGGTCATGTAGTTGGCGACATCGGTCATGCCATCGAACTGCCCCTTCAGAACCCCGTTCGTGATCGGCCAGTTAACCGATCCACCATCGTTCACTGTGCTAGTTGCTGCATTGAACGTCGTCGGAAACGGTGTCGAGCCAACTTGATCTACCAGCGTGTAGCTGCCAACGAAAACCGACAGGGAGTTGTCGCTTCCAAGATGAGTGTCGACATTAACGAGTTTGGACAGCTCAGCAACCGCCTGGTCACGCTGATCCATCAAGTCGTTTGGCTGACCGCCACCGGCCATATTGATCCGGATCTGCTCGTTTAGGCTCCCGATCTGATCGGCAAAGCCTTGGATCGTTGAAATTGTGTCGTTAATCTGCTTGGTTTGTGCGTCGTAGGTCGCTTTTAGGTCGCTGTACGCGGTGCGAACCTTCGTCGCAACATCTCGCCCTGCCGCAAGAACTCCTTGGCGGTTGGTGAGACTGGAAGGGTCGTTCGCGAGGGAAGACCATGAGTTGTAGAACGCATCGAGCGAAGAGCTGATGCCCTTGCCACTGACGTCTAGGAATGAGGCCTGGACTCGCTCAAGAAGGCTAAGGTTTGCCTCTGCACGACCTTGATCCCCGCCAATATCTTGACGTCGAGATTCGAGGAAGAGGTCTCGTGAACGTGTGATTTGGTTAAGGTTAACACCGCTTCCAACGTTGACAACCTTGCCCGCAATATACACATTCGGTGTAGCAACTTGGAGGTCTGTCCGTTGCCGGGAGAATCCTTTGGTGTTTACATTCGCGATATTGTGCCCAGTCGTATCCAACGAACGTTGGAATGCGTTGAGCGCACGTCGAGATGTTTCGATACCTTGAAATGGACTTGGCATGAGATTTCTCCTCCTTAGGCAGCGGCGTCAACCAGAATCGATCTCGATCCTGATGGTCGTCCTCGGTAAGGTCCGGTTCCTTCGTTCGCCGCTCGTGCAATAAGGGTGAGAGTTCCGTTGATGTAGGTCATCTCGCTTTCGATGAGCTTTCGGTTTTTGTTCATCACGTCTTGGATGCGCTGGGCACCGACCAAGACCTTGTTTGCCGTGGCTTGAATGACAGCTGCCTCGTCCTTTTCTAGGACAGAGATCAGGCCTCGAAGGCTTGGCGCAGGAGCACCAACTTCTTCGGCCAGCCTTTTCGCTTCATCAATCGCCTGGGCATCGATGGCGCGGACCGCCGAGAGCTGCATCTCAAGCTCGGGTCGGATTCTCTCGACACGCTCGACATCCCGAAGGGTGACAGCGACCGTTTGTTCGTGGAGAGTTAGCAAAAGCGAATCAGACGCTTTTAGCCACTCATTCCACAGGGTTTGAAGAGTTTTGGTTCTCATGCTTGGTTCTCGATGGATGTTTCCGATGTCGTAGGTTTGTTTCGTGCGGTCTTCATGGCTTGTTGTGCTGCCATAGGTGCCACGCTGCGATAAATTGTCTTGCCGATGCCGAGGCCACCTCGCTGAGACATAAGGTCAGAAAGGTTCTGCTCAAACATGTCCTTGTAAACGCTGGCTCCTGGAACGTCGCTTCCGAAGAGACCCTTCTTACCGCCCATCTGCTGGAGGAGCGACTTGAACATGAACGCCTCAAGCCCTTCGGATGCCTTCTTCAGCTTTGCCAGGTCCTTGTTGGCAAGGATCAAGGGCTTGATTGCGTTAGATAGTTCCAAATTCATTGGATGATGAGCCTCGCTTTGAGTGCGCCCTGTTGCCGCAGGAGCTGAAGAATGTTGATGATGTCATTCGCCTTAAGCCGAAGCTCTTGGAAAATCCGAGCAAGGTCAGCAACTGTCGTGTTGGGCGCGAGAACCGCAACATCGGCTTCGCCCTGAGTCGCACTCACTCGCTGGTTTGCCACTGCAACAGTCTCACCCTTCGAAAACGGGTTTGGCTGACTTACGCTGATTTGCTCCTGGATTTCGACGCTGATCGAGCCGACTGCAATCACTGATGGCGCGATCCGAACGTTTCCACCGATGGTGATGGCTCCCGATTTCTCATTAATGATTACAACTGCGGCATTGTCAACATTGACATTGAGCTCTTCTAGCTTTGCCATAGTGTTGATTGGATTCACGCCTTTGGGGCTGTTGACCGAAATCGTCTGGCCATTCTCCGCCACCGCACCCAACTCGGGATACTTCTTGTTGATCAGGTCCTGAATTCGGCTGGCTGTCGTCAGATCTGAATCCATCAACTCGAGGTACATCTTGCCGTCGTAAACGATCTTTGTCGGAGCACCCTGTTCCACAATTCCTCCATTAGGAACTCGACCAACCGTTGAGAAGCCTGTGGAACTCTGGTTACCGCCTGCTGCCGCCCCAAATCCGCTGATGCTGATCGCGCCCTGCGCAATCGTGTATGGGTTTTCGTTGTTGCCGACAGCGTAGAGTTCAGTCCGAAGCAACGTGCCGCCGCGAAGACTCTGGGCATCTCCAGCGGAGGAAACCGTCACATCAATCAATTGACCGTTCGTGGTGAAAGGTGGCAACTCGGCGGTAACGACAACCCAAGCCGCATTCTTTGGCTCCATGTTCGAAAGCTGAGCATCCATGTTGATGCTCTTCAAATAGTTCGAGAGCGCCGCCGCAGCTTGAGGATTACGTCGCGTATCACCCGTACCCCCGAGACCGATCACGAGCCCGAAACCCATGAGCTGGTTACTTCGGATCCCGCGGAATCGAGAAATATCTTTCAAACGAACTTGGACGCCGTTCTTTTCATCTTGGTTGATGATCTTGAGCCGTCGATCCATTTCGCTTTGCTGACCCTTCGAGTCGTCCGGCTTGGCTGCTGGCTTGGTCGCGGGACCTTGACCGAAGCTCAAGCTGACTGCGAAAAGAACAAGAGTTGATGTTAGGAGTTTCATTAGAACAACCAGTCCATAAGCTTCGTAACAAAGCCGCGTCGTTGCCGTTGGTAGATCATTCCAATGCCTTCGGACTTGATCTCGGCGTTTGCGAGGTTTTCGCTGAGAAGAGTGTTGTCGAGTCGAATATCGTCGAGTCGGCACATACCGGTGAGAGTCATTTGCTGGGTGTCTCGGTTGATCTTTACTGCCCGGGTTCCCTCAACGACGAATACACCATTCGGCAGGATTTGCTTGATCGTAACGGACATTCGTGCCGACAGCTTGTTCTGCTGTGAGGACGTGCCCTGCGATTGCATCTGGCTGTCTGCAGCCGAACTCCCTCCCGAAAGGAGAGTGTTCACAAGGCCGACTCCCAGCCAGTTTGCCAACGGGATCTCGTTCGGGCCAACCTTGTTCGATTCCTTCTTGTTGTTCTGGACGCTCGCTTGGTACTGACCATTGGAGGATTCGCTGATGATGACGGTCAAGATGTCGCCAACCTTCCGTGCATTCCGAGTCTGGAAGATGGGCTTGTACGATTTAGGTGTCAAGGAACCGTAGGTCTCATCTGTGGTGGTGGATTGCTGAGCAAGAGCCACGAATGGGAGAAGAGCAAGAATTAGGAAGAGTTGTTTCATAGTCGAACCTCGACGGTATTGTTGACGAGGAGGATTCCGGTCTGGATAGATCCGGTCTCCGTTTTGACGGTGACCTTTTGGCCGAGAAATGCTTGACCCTGGGCTCGAGCTTTGATCACGACCACCGCAGCGGAAGAAATCATCTTTAGCTTCACCTCGTCGCCAAGCTTCACCGATGGGATGTTGCCTGTGCCGTAAGTCAGGTTCAGGGTGGTGACGAGCTTTCGATTAACAAGGATGTCAATCGTAGCGGTGAGCTGACCGTCTCGGATTTGGAGGTTCGACGCTTCAACCGAAGCCTCGCCAACTGGAACCGGGACATCGAACTGTCGTGTCTTTAGCTCGAGATCAGCATCGAATTCAAACTTCTTCTTAAAGGCGTCTGAAACCGTCTGTGTGATCAAGTTGATCGTAATCGACTGACTCTTCCGCGACACTCTTGCTCCGGTTGGGACTGAGATGTGGACTGTCCGGATGTCGATCTGAGCGGCGGCAATGTTTGCGCGGATCGCCGCTGTTGAGAGGTTTCGAGCAGTTCCAAAGTAGGGAGTGCGCCCTAGGTCAATGTTCTTCAACATCTTGACCAGCGCTGGATCGCCACTAATATCTGCGATCGAATCGAGCGTGATTACCTCGCTCTCAACGAGCGATTCTGCTCGAACAACGACTTCAGCAGCCGCTGCGCTTGTAAACGAGTTTCCTGCGACACCGGCAGTCTTTGGCTTCGGTGTCTGAACTCGAGTTGGCTGAGAATTCGTCATTGCAGCCACTTTCTCAAGCCGAATGACCCCCGAAGCTCCTTCGCCTGGGTTGGTGAGCGTCGGCTTGGAGAGCGTCGACAGCATCGATCCAAAGTTGATAAAGCTTGGAGCGTCGTTGAACACCGCAAGGACGATACGCCCGACTCGTTGCTTTGTGCCACCCACTTGAGCCGTGACTTCGCCATCCAGCGAGCATGTCAGTGAGGTTGTTCCAGCAGGAGCGAACATCTTGGGGGACAGAATGGATCCATCGGATGCGACCAAGCCCTTGGGCGATGCGATCACTACTTCGGAGCGCGAGTACAGAACATTTGACCCGCGAGTGAAGCGGAGGTAGCCTTCGCCATCGACCTTGAGAGGAAGCGAAGGAACCGGTGCCAAACAGATTGCTGAAAGGAGTGCTGAGATCATGAGTTACCTCTTGAGAGTGTTAAGGGTTTGAAGCATGTCGTCCGAGGTCTGGATGGCCTTGGAGTTGATTTCGTAGGCGCGCTGAGCTGAAATCATACGAACCATTTCTTCGACAACAGAAACGTTGGAGCCTTCGAGGTAGCCCGCCATGAGACCACCCGCTCCATCGGTTTCTGGAGCAACAAGGTTTGCAGTACCGGAAGCATTGCTCTCGGTCCAAAGATTTCCACCGATACGATTCAAGCCCGCTGGGTTAGGAAATACTGCGAGTGTGATCTTGCCGATCGTTTGGGCGACGCTTTGACCACTAATCGTGGCCTCAACGGTTCCATCCTTGAGGATGTTGATCGTCGTTGCATTCGCGGGCACGACGATTTCAGGTTGAAGCTTGTAACCTGCGCTGGTGACCAGCGCGCCGTTTGAATCCTTCTTAAAGCTGCCATCGCGAGTGTAAGCAAACGAACCGTCTGGCTTAAGGACTTGGAAGAAGCCTTCACCAACCACCATGACGTCGCTTGAGTTATTGGTATTCAGCGCAGCGCCCTGAGCGAAGTCGTTCGCAGTAGCAGAGTTAGTCGCACCAAGACCGTACTGGACGCCGCCAGGGGTCTTCTGGTTGTTTCCAGCCGATGCTCCACCAGCTTGGACCGTCTGGTAGATCAGATCCTGAAACTCTGCGCGTTGGTGCTTGAATCCTGTGGTGTTGGCGTTAGCAAGGTTGTTCGAGATAACGTCGAGGTTCAGTTGCTGAGCAACCATTCCGGTGGCGGATGTATTGAGTGATCTTAACATGGTGGTTTATAGTCATTCTTCTGCCTTCCTTTGCGTTGTCAGCCTCGCATCCTGCTCGGCTTTTCGTCGTCACCTATCGGCTACTAGCGTTTAAGAATCTCAAGGAGCTTGCCTGTCATGTCGTCCTGGGAGTGGATCGACTTCTGGCTCATCTCGAAGTGTCGGTTGATCTTGATGAGGTCAACCATCGTTGAAACAACGTCAACGTTGCTGCCCTCTAGGCTGGCGGTAGCAATGCTCGGGTCGGTAACTCGAGTGGGCTGTCCCGAAGACCACAAGTTGTTTCCTTCTTTGTTGAACGACCCCGTGAAGACTCCAAGCTTGGCAATGGACTCAGTACCTTGAATCACTTCACCATTCGGAGAAATTTGGACGAGTCCTTCGGATTTAAGTTGGATTGGGGTTCCTCGGTCATCAAGCACTCGGTGACCGCGTTGGGTGACGAGGTATCGGTCCGGATCGATTTTAAGTGCCCCGTCGCGGGTGTACATGGTCTGTCCATCAGCATTCACCGCGAGCATTTCCTGCGTATTCTGAAGAACGATGTCCAAAGGGTTTCCAGTGGATCGCACTGGTCCGAGCTTCATGTCGCTTCGTTCGATGACAGCCTCAGGGCCGTTGCCGATGCTTCCGAGCAGTTTTCCACTGCCTCCATCTGCATAAATGTTCTTAACGAGCACGTCAGCAAACGAGATCGAGTCGGACTTGTATCCGTCCGTCGAGGAGTTTGCAAGGTTGTTGGAGAGTACGTCCATCCACTGGGTCGTAGTCTGCATTGCCTTAGCGCTTGAATAAATGCCGCGGTTCATCCCGTAATGAGCATCGGCAGGTATTTGTAACAGCTTAGGGTAAGAACTTCAAAATCTACTCTAGGTTTTGTAGTCTGCAAAGCAAAAGGGCTCGACAGTGACGTCGAGCCCGATGCTGAAAGGTCGTGCCTAGTTAGGCGAACGAAATCTCGCGCAGATCAGCCGAAACCTCATATTTGGCCGCTGTCTTCGCCCTAACTTCATCAAGCGATACGCCTGGTGCGAGTTCCAAAAGGGTCATGGAAGAACCGCGGTCAATCGCAAAGACCGCAAGGTCAGTAATCACCAAATCCACACACGCGCGGCCCGTGAGCGGCAAAGTACAAGCAGGGAGAACTTTGGAGTCTCCAGCCTTGTTTGTGTGCTCCATGACAACCACGACCCGCTTCACTCCAGCGACAAGGTCCATCGCCCCGCCCATCCCTTTGACCATCTTTCCAGGGATCATCCAGTTTGCGAGGTCTCCAGTCTCAGACACTTCCATTGCGCCGAGAATCGAAAGGTCAATGTGACCACCTCGAATCATTGCAAACGAGTCAGCCGAAGAGAAGTAAGACGAACCAGGAATTTCGGTGACGGTTTGCTTCCCAGCGTTGATTAAGTCCGGGTCCTCTTCGCCCTCAAACGGGAAGGGACCAAGCCCGAGCATGCCATTCTCCGACTGTAGAGCAACTTCCATCCCATCGGGAATGTAGTTCGCCACCAACGTCGGGATGCCGATGCCGAGGTTCACATAGAATCCGTCTCGCAGCTCTTGAGCTGCCCGTTGTGCCAACTGATCTCGATTAAGCGCCATTGCTCCTCAACTTCACCGGGACGATTGTCCGCTGAGAAAATGTTACCGAAAGTGTCAGGCCCATGATGGTCATTTTGAGACCACCCTCGGCGGACTTGTAACGACCCGATGCCCGGTCAACTGTGAATCGGTACGGCTTGATTACCGAGAGTTTGTCCGACTCCTGCAGATCAGCTCGGATGATGGCGACATTAGCGTCAAACTTCTCCAGGACATAGGTGATCTTTACATCGCCAATCTCCGCGTTCGGGGCAAATGTCGACTCCCAACGATCGCCAATCCCAACCGGATTTGCAGGGAGGACCAGATCGACGGATGTACTCAGGGCGCTGTTTCCAGCAATCGACAGCGATTTGCCTAGAGCATCACACTCTCGCTCATAACTCATCCGCCGCATGCCTTCAAAGTTCGCGGCAGCTGCCTCAAGGGCCCCGCTCGTTTGAACGGAAAGTCCTGGAATGAAGACCGAAGCCGTGATGGACTTTTCGGTAACAGAAAGGATCCTTTCAGCAAAGTGGATGGTGGCGAACAGAGTGCCATTTTCACCCGCATCAATGGCCATCTTGACCTGATTTTCGTAGCGCTCCTCTGGCTTCACGTTCCAGCGGAGAGTAATCTTGTCTTCTGCTGCAAAGCAGATGGAGGTCAGCAGAAGTAGGGCACCAAGAATTTGCCCACGAATGTTCATAGTCCATATGATAGCAACTGCAACCCTCTTTCTCGCTTGCAATTCTCTCTTCCCGCAGGTGAAGACGATGCGCGATCAGTTCCTCTCATACCCACCGAAAACCGTCTTCTTTCGCGCATTCAAACAGGAGAAGGAACTCGAGATTTGGGCCGGAGCTCGTACGTTGCGTCTAGTGAAAACCTATCCAATTCTCGCCGCAAGCGGAATCCTCGGCCCAAAGCTGCAAAGGGGAGATCGCCAAGTCCCCGAGGGCTGGTACTTCATCAATCGCTTTAATCCAAAGAGCCGTTTTCACCTATCTCTTGGATTGAATTACCCGAACGAGGCGGATCGAATCCGTTCGGCGGGTAAGGATCCCGGCGACGACATCTTCATTCATGGAAGCAACAAAAGCATCGGATGCCTGGCGATGGGTGATCCCGCGATCGAGGAAATCTATGGGCTAGCTCGGGATGTGAAGTCCAAAATTCACGTCCTGATTCTTCCGAGCCGATCGCTGAAAGGCACCTCCGCTCTGGATGCACAACTTCGACTGGTGAACAACGCGTTCGAATCCAAACATCAGGTTCCAAAGGTGAACATATCACCTTCAGGAGCCTACGAAGTTACTCCTTAGGACGGGTCGTTCGACGTTCAATTCGCTTTTCGAAGCTCTCGCCAACGACGATCCGATTGACATAAATCGATGGAGTGTGGATTTGGTCAGCGTCAAGCTCTCCAACTTCAACCAACTCCTCAACTTCGGCGATGCAGACCTTTCCGGCGGTCGCCATCATGGGGTTAAAGTTTCGTGCGGTCTTTCGGTAGATGAGGTTCCCAGATCGGTCTGCCTTCCAAGCTTTGACGATGGACAGATCGGCAACCAACCCGGTCTCCATCACGAAGTCTTCGCCGTTAAACTGGCGAGTCTCTTTGCCGTCTGCGACAAGCGTGCCGAATCCCGTCTTTGTGTAGAAGGCGGGGATACCGGCACCACCGGCGCGGATCCGCTCAGCCAATGTTCCCTGGGGGTTGAACTCTAGCTCCAACTCACCTGAAAGATATTGGCGCTCGAACTCGGCGTTCTCGCCGACGTAGCTGCTCACCATCTTCTTGATCTGCTTGGTCTGCAGAAGTAGTCCCAAACCGAAGTCGTCAACACCACAGTTGTTGCTGATGACGGTGATGTCTTTGACACCCGAATCTCGTAGAGCGACGATGAGGTGTTCTGCGATTCCGCAAAGTCCGAAGCCTCCCGACATGATCGTCATTCCGTCAAAAAGGAGACCTTCGAGGGCTTTCTCGGCGCTGGGAAAAACCTTGTTCATCGTAGCTGTAAGTGTACACGTTCGGACTGCCGTGCCTTGTGCAACGACATCGGACTAGAAGTCGTCGTCGAGTTTGCCTTCTAAATCGGCTTCGAGCATTTCTTCCATATCATCGGCAACATCTTCGTCTGCTGCCCTTCCCAGTTCGCGGACGAGTTCTCTCATCTCCGTGGTGGACTCGGGCTCTCCAAAGTGCTCCAAGCGGTCGGCAATTTCGTCGATGCGATCGTCTTCAGTCCGGAACTTCCCGGGTCGGCTGACCAACTTCTCTCCACGCGGACTTTTGCAGTGGTCACATTCGACCGAGGCGTCCGCCGTCATCCCGACCAAAGCGCGGTATTTGCGCCCACAGTCGAGACAACGGTATTCAAAGATCGGCATTCAGTTAAGCGTGGTGCGAAAGCCAACGTTCAGCGTCAATCGCTGCCATACAACCCGATCCGGCCGCGGTGATCGCTTGTCGGTACGTCGAGTCGCTGATGTCTCCGGCTGCAAAGACTCCCTCAATGTTGGTTCGAGTGGTTCCTGGCTGGACGAGCAGGTAGCCGGTTTCGTCCATGTCCAGAATTCCCTTGAAAAGATCACTGTTCGGCTTGTGCCCGATGGCAATGAATACGCCATCAAGATCGAGGTTGCTCAACTCCCCGGTGACCGTGTCCTTCAGTCGGACAGAGCTGACCTTAGGGAATGGCTCGGTTTGCCCAAGAATCTCGTCTACGGCTGAGTTGTAGATCACCTCAACCTTGGGGTTGTTCAAAACTCGATCAACCATGATTTTGCTTGCTCTGAACTCGTCCCGTCGGTGAATCAGATAAACCTTGCTAGCATGCTTGGTGAGGTAATCAGCCTCTTCCATAGCGGTGTCTCCGCCGCCAACAACCGCAACAACCTTCCCACGGAAGAAGAAGCCATCGCAGGTTGCGCATGCGCTCACACCGTAGCCACCAAAGGTCACCTCGGATTCCAATCCAAGCCACTTCGCGCTGGCACCCGTGCTGACGATGATTGTGTTCGCCTGGTACTCCTTCTCACCAACCCATGCGCGGAAGGGACGCTGGGAAAAATCGACTTGGTCGACGTGCTCGTGAATCACTTCGGTGCCAAATCGCTCGGCTTGCTTCTTAAAGAGCTCCATCATTTCTGGTCCCATGATCCCCTCAGGAAAGCCCGGATAGTTCTCGACGTCAGTCGTGATGGTGAGCTGCCCACCAGGCTGCGAACCAGCGAGAACGACCGGATTGAGGTCTGCACGAGCGGCATAAAGTGCGGCCGTATAGCCTGCAGGACCGGAACCGATGATGAGCACGTTGTGAACCATTTCTATTCCCTAAGGGTACCAGGCAGATGCTCTCGCCTAGGAAGGAGTTCCACCAAACCTGCAAGAACAATATATGGTACTATTTACCAGATATACAAGTCTAATAAGTAATGCAATAAATTTACAAAGTAATTTATTTAGGTCATGAAAATGATCTCTAAGGTACTTTCAATCTCGGCATCCTTCCTTCTCGTCGGCATCGCCGTTGCAGTGCGTCCCCAAGTGACCTGGCTCAACGTGGAGATGTTCGTCGGAGCAAATGCGACCTACGTCCACGCCGACACAATTCCGGCTATTAAGGCGGAGAAAGCCCAAGGTGTCAAAACCTGGGTGGTCTTCGGAACCTCTCCTACAAACCGCGGAAAGCCTGATAACTCAGGCGTTGGTTGGCCATCAACGGGCAAGGTGATCTACTTCGCGACTCCAGCAGAGGCGAGCATTTGCGGTTCTATGATCGACGCAATCCAATAGAAAGCGCAGGTGACCCTGCGGGTTACGATTCGCTTTGCTTTGAGAGGAGTTTGATCGCAAGTTCCTTCTGAACCATGTGATCAACAACCTCAGGAACGTAGCCTGCCTTGGCCCGTACTTCTGGAGACGGCTTGTGGATGTCTCCAGAAATGCCTCGTAACTCCGGCACCCACTCTCGGATAAAGGTGCCCTCAGCGTCAAATTTCACGCTCTGGAGGTACGGATTGAAAATCCGGAAATACGGTTGCGCATCGACTCCGACTGATGCCGCCCACTGCCAACCACCATTGTTGCTTGCAAGTTCAAAGTCCAACAATTTAGAGGCGAAATACGCCTCACCCTTGCGGTAGTCAACCAAAAGGTCTTTGGTCAAGAACGACGCGACGATCATGCGTAGTCGGTTATGCATCCAACCGGTCTCGGCAAAGCATCGCATCGCTGCATCGACGATTGGGTAGCCCGTCTGACCAGCCTTCCATATCTCGAACATCTCGTCGGTGCCAGGCCATTCGAGGTCTTGGTACGAGGAATTGAAGGTCCCTTCTACAACATGTGGGAAGTTCGCCAAGACGTCGGCGTAGAACTCCCTCCAGATCAGTTCGTTGAGCCATTTCTCCGCACCCTTGGACGTTTTTGCGTACGCCTGGCGGAACAGCTCGCGGTTCGAGATAGTCCCGAATCGCAGATCAACAGACAAGTAGCTGGTTGCCTCAGCGGCGGGGAAATCGCGCATTTCTCCATAAACGTCGATCTTAGGCAGAAAAGTCGCGAGCCGCGCCTTTGCAGCAGTTTCGCCAGCGGCCAACCAAGGTTGTTTGGCGACGAATCCAATTTCCTCAATACTCCAAGGTCGGAGCAACGATGTCAGTTCTGACACCGGCAGAAGCTTGCTCAGATCCGGCGTGTATTCCGCAAAATCCTTCGCGGGGATCAGCGCCGCCTTCCAGGCTTTGCTATAGGGAGTGTAAACCTTAAACGGAGTCCCTGACTGGCTGAGAACCTCGGTCTTCTGGCGCACAAGATGGTCTTTGCAAGTCTTGAACTGAGTGCCTTGGGCCAGGAGGGCCTCGCGAACCGATCGGTCACGCTTCAGGGCACCTGGCTCAAGGTCGTGGGCTGTAAATACTTCATCTGCCATTAGCTCACGGGCCAGTTGCGGGATGAGTTCGACGGGATTCCCATGTCGCACGAGGAGCTGAGAGCCTTGCTGCTTTAACTTTTCATCAATCTCCCTCAGAGACTGATGAATGAAGTTGACCCGAGTATCGTCCCGATCCAGCGGATCCAGAATCTCGGGATCAAAAATGAAAACGACGGCAACCGCATCAGCAGATTCGGTTGCCTCGCATAGCGCTCGGTTGTCAGTAAGGCGCAAATCGCGCCGGATCCAGCAGAGTGCTCGTTTCACTGGGTCTTCTACGCAAAGATCCGCCCGGGGGTTAAACTCTCGAACGTGAATTATCGAGCGTATGGTCGCACCGGTTGGCAGATTAGTGAAGTGTCGTTTGGCGCGTGGGCGATTGGAGGAACTTGGGGGCCAGTGCAAGACGACGAGTCAATGGCGGCTCTGCACAAAGCGCTCGAATGCGGCGTAAATTTCATCGATACCGCCGATGTCTACGGTGACGGCCACAGTGAGAGGCTGATTCGGCGACTCCGGAATGAGACCTCCACACCATTCTATGTCGTCACAAAGGCTGGCCGACGCCTGAACCCCCATGTTGCGGACGGCTACACGGCGGAAAATCTCGAGGCCTTTGTGGATCGCTCGCGAGAGAACCTTGGCATGGACACGTTGGACCTTGTCCAGCTACATTGCCCTCCCACCGACGTGTATTACCGTCCCGAAGTCTTTGAAGCCCTGGAATCACTCAAAACAGCGGGCAAGATTCGGCACTGGGGTGTAAGCGTCGAGCGAGTTGAGGAAGCACTAAAAGCGATGGAATACCCCGGCTGTCAGTCGGTCCAAATCATCTTCAACGCATTCCGCCAGCGACCATCTGAGTTATTCTTGTCGCAGGCCAAAGCAAAGCAGGTTGGCGTTTTAGCGCGACTGCCGTTGAGCAGTGGAATGTTGACTGGAAAGATGAGCTCAGCCTCCACTTTCGCCCCTGACGACCACCGCGCGTTCAACCGCGACGGCGCCGGGTTCGATAAGGGCGAAACGTTCTCTGGGATTCCGTTCGAAGTTGGACTCGAAGCTGTCGAGGTTCTCCGACCGCTCTTGCCAGCAGGCATGTCAATGGCCGAGTTTGCTCTGAAATGGATTCTGATGCACGACGGAGTCACGGCCGTGATTCCAGGCGGAAAGCGTGCCGAACAAGTCGAGATGAACTGTGCAAGTTCCGACGTGCCTGATCTCAGTCCGGAAGTGATGGTCAGCGTAAAAGCGGTTTACGATCGACTGATCCGGGCTCACGTGCAAGATCGCTGGTGAGGCTAAACTTTAAGGGTGCTTGAGAGACTTCGGAGACACTTAACCGAGACCGGCCTGATCTCCGAAGGGTCCCGCCTGCTTGTTGGATACAGCGGCGGGGCGGATAGCACCTGCCTAGTCCATCTTCTCCAGGCGCTGAATGTTGATTTCGTTGCTGCGCACCTCCACCACGGCCAGCGAGTCGAAGCGGATAAGGAGATGGCTCTCTGCGAGGCCTTCTGCCAATCCATCGATGTGCCATTTGTGAGCGGACGTGCAGACGTCCCGCGAATGTCGCGCGACCTCAAGATTGGGCTAGAGGAAGCCGGCCGAATGGCGCGGTACAACTTTTTGAACCAAGCTGCACGACGCTTGGAATGCGATCTCATCGCAACCGCACACACCGCAACCGATTCAGTTGAAACGATTCTGTTCAACCTCGTCCGTGGCACCGGACCAAGCGGATTGGCCGGCATCCAAGGACTTCGCGACGGGCTCCTTCGGCCGATGCTCCCATTCACTCGGGCAGAGACCGTGGAGTATTGCGAGCAAAATGGGCTCTGGTTCCATAACGATCCCGCGAATGAGTCGATGGACTTCTCTCGGGCCCGAATCCGACATCGCATTTCCCCGGAGCTTGCACTTGTCAATCCAAACTATGAAACCGCCATCCTGAGGTGCGCTTCAATCTTGAGCGAGGAGGATCAGTTCCTCAACGGTGCAGCCGCCAGTGCCTTGGAACGTGCCGAGCTCCCGCTGAACGGGGAACTTGCCTTCCTCACTCGGGACGCCGAAATTGCCTTCGACCGAAACGTGATGAATTCGTTGCCTCCGGTGCTCTTCAAACGTGCCTGCCGCCTCGCCTTCCAAGCGCTTGGAGCTTCGATTGACTACGATCAGACGGAACTACTCGCAAAAGGATTTTCAACAATCGAGAGCGGATCTGTGACTGCTGACGGCGGTGTCGTTGTTGCGGAGTGGGATGAAAAAACTCTTCACTTCCGCCAGCTCCAACCAACTGAACCATTCCGCTTCAAACTCACCTGCCCCGGTGAGACTGAGAGTGAGGAGTTCGGTTGGAAAATCTCGGCTTATCATTCCCCCGCCTCGGAAACTCGGAACGAGAGAACGAAGCTGCGCGTCGAACTGAGCATAGCCAAAACGCAAGGTGAACTTTATTTCCGATCTGCTCAACCTGGAGACGCCATGCAACCTCTAGGATTTGAGGGGAATCGAAAGCTGAGCGACTTGCTCTCCGAGGCAAAACTGACGAGAGCGGCAAGGTCTCGATTACCGATTATCTGCGACTTTGTGGGTCCAATTTGGGCACCCGGAGTGTGTTTATCGCACAGAATAGATAAAGAACCCGAGTGTGAGCGGGTGTTGGTGCTTGAGTTTGAACCGATAATGAGTTCCACGAAAGGTAGCAACGACTGACGCCGAAAACGCGTATTTGAGCTTACATCTGTTGGAGAAACATTGAGAAATAACCGAAATGCCCTGTTCGCCGTGGTGTCACTGATCGTGGTGTCGCTACTTGTGATGATGGTGGCAAATCCAAACAATCTTCGCCTCGCGGGAAAGACTGAGACTTGGGACAACGCTAAATTCTACGATCGCCTCGACAAAGGCGAAATCGCAGAAGTCACTTGGCGTGGTCGAGAAATTTCAGGCAAAGATTCTAAGGGAGATAGCTTTGAATTCAACTGGGCCGAGCAAAACTCTGAAGCCGGCAAGCTGTTGATGGGTCGAATTGAGAAGCAAAACGAATCGCTTCAAAAGGCTGGCAAAGCCGGCATCCCTGTCAAGCTCGAAGAAAACACCGCTGGTAATGCGCTCGTCGGTCTTCTTTCGTTCTTGGCGCCGATGCTGCTCGTCGGCTTGATGTTCTACTTCCTGGTGTTCCGAGCCGCTCAGCAAAATGGCAACCAAGCGATGAGCTTTGGCAAGAGCAAGGCGCGCCGAGTTGGCGAAAGTGGGCCTAAGGTCACCTTCGATGACGTCGCAGGAATTGACGAAGCCAAGCAAGAGCTGTTTGAGGTCGTTGACTTCCTTAAGAACACCAAGAAGTATGCGGCTCTCGGAGCGAAGATTCCAAAGGGAATCCTGCTGACGGGCCCTCCCGGTGTTGGCAAGACCCACTTGGCTCGCGCAATCGCAGGCGAAGCCGGAGTGCCGTTCTTCCATATTTCTGGTTCTGACTTCGTTGAAATGTTCGTCGGTGTTGGTGCCGCACGCGTTCGAGATCTATTCGAAACCGCAAAAGCACACCGACCTTCCTTGATCTTCGTTGACGAAATCGACGCTGTTGGACGACAGCGTGGCGCCGGAATGGGTGGTGGTCACGACGAGCGAGAGCAAACCCTTAACCAACTTCTGGTTGAAATGGACGGCTTCGATCCCAACAGTGGAGTCATCATGATCGCGGCAACAAACCGCCCCGATGTCCTTGATCCAGCCCTCCTCCGACCGGGTCGATTCGACCGACAGATCGTTGTCGATGCTCCTGACCAAACCGGTCGAAAGGCAATCCTCAACATTCACGCGAAGGGCAAGCCGCTTGACAGCGATGTTGATATCGATACCCTCGCCAAGCGAACCCCAGGCTTCACGGGTGCCGATCTGGCAAACACCTTGAACGAAGGTGCGCTCTTGGCTGCACGCCATAACCGAACCAAGATCGGTATGCAGGATCTCGAAGAGGCACTCGACAGAGTCATCGCCGGACCTCAACGCAAGAGCCGAATCATGGACTCGGAAGAGCGTCAGGTCATCGCGTTCCACGAAGCGGGACACGCGGTTATCGGTGAGGTTCTGGAACACTCCGACAACGTCCACAAGGTCACAATTCTTCCTCGCGGGATGTCGCTGGGTTCAACCTGGCACATGCCTGATCAAGACAAGTACTTGGTCTCGAAAGAAGAACTCCTCGACGATATCACGTCGCTCCTCGGCGGACGTGTCGCCGAAGAACTTGCATTTGGACGAGTTTGGACGGGAGCTTCCAACGACCTTCAGCGAGTCACGGCTATCGCACGAGCGATGGTCACCAAGTACGGCATGAGCGAGAAGCTCGGAACGCTGGCGATCGGCGCGTCGCGAGAGAACCCGTTCTTGGGCCGCGACTACTACGAAGAGCGAAACTACTCAGAGGACGTCGCTAAGGCGATTGATGAAGAAGTTCACGCAATTGTTGATCGATGCCGATCTCGAGCCATCGAGATCTTGACATCACACAAAGCTCAGCTAGATGCGGTTGTCGCAGCACTGCTCGAGCGAGAGACTTTGGACCGTGAGGAATTCCTCGCGGTGATGGAAGGAAGAGAGCTCCCAGCCTTGAAACAGGTTGAAGAGCCTCCTGTTGCGACCGAAGTTAAGGAGGCCGAAAAGCCTTCGACACCAGCAAAAACGCCCCCAAGGTTAGAACCTGGGACAATTTGAGTTAACATTGCGGGACTGAATGCTTTACAGTCCCGCTTTGCTTTCTGTATAATCGGCGAACACATCATTTTCCATGGACATTGAGGATCTGTATCAAAAGGGTTTCCAGCAGCGATGCGAAGGGAACTATCCGGACGCGAAAGCGACTCTGAGTCGCGTTCTCGCGGCTGATCCTAACCATGTCAACGCTCGACACCAGCTTGCCCTGATCGTCGGCTTTGAAGGTGATTTCGATTGCTCGCTAGCCGCGCTTGAGGCTCTCGCAAGGCAGTTCCCACAGAATCTAGACGTGCGATACGACTTCGCAATGACCCAAATGATGTTGGGAGATTACGAAGGAGCATGTGCTCAGCTCAAGTTCATCCTGAGTGTTGACCCGAACCACGAAAAGGCAAAGCAACAAGCCATCTACTGTTGATCCCTCTTTTGTAGGATTCACAGTCCAATTGTCTTCGCGGAACTCCGCCTATGCTCATTTTAGGAATTGACCCCGGCCTCGAACGCGTCGGCTTTGGCGTTGTCCGGCGGGTGGGGTCCAAACTCGAATGCCTCGACTATGGGCTGATCAAAACGCCCAAGATCGCCCTACCAGAACGCCTGCTTATGGTCCACGAAGGCGTCGTCGAGTTGATCGACAAACACAAGCCGGATGCAATCGCCACCGAACGGCTACTCTTCACCAAGAACGTGACGACGGCAATGGATGTGGCTAAGTCTCTCGGAACAATCCTACTGGCTTCCTCAAAGACCGGTGTGCCTTGGACGGAATACTCCCCACCGGAGATCAAGCAAGCCGTAGTTGGGCACGGAGGGGCTGACAAAAAGCAAGTCACCTTCATGGTGCGCCGGCTTCTTGCCCTTAAAGAAGACCCAAAACCGGACGATGTCGCAGACGCACTAGCAATTGCGATCTGTCACGCGTTTAAAGCCCCGCGTTAGGCCTTGTGCTGGCGACCAACAACCACGAACGCTCCATTGAGCGCCTTGGATTTGCTAACGTGGAAAATCGGCTCATATCCAAGCGTTTCCATCTCGGTGATGTACCGCAAGTCAGCTTGATCAATCAGAACCTCGCCGAGACCTTCGACGTTACAATAGCCTCGATCTTCAGGGCGTCCAAGCTCGTCTACTGAAACTCGGAAGATATTTTCTCGGATCTGCGTCATGGCTTTCCTAAGATTCTGACAGATTTTATTCGGGTGTGCGAGATAACCTATTTGGAATGAATCCGATCTCGGTGCGACTCGGCGAAATCTCCTTTGATTTTGAACCACAAAGCGGAACCCTACGCTACCTTCGTGTCGGCTCCGTGGAGCTGATTCGAGGAATCTACTCCGCTGTGCGTAACGCCAACTGGGGAACACCGGCCTCAAAAGTAGAAGGGTTCAAGCAAAAGTCGTCAGCGGATGGGTGGAGCGCTTCATGGGATGCCGCCATCCGAGAAGATGCACTGACCTTCTCATGGAAAGGCGCCGCAACCGCCCGAATGATCGATCAACGAATCGAAATCGAATACGAATTTGACGGAGTCAGCACATCCGATTTCAAGTCAAACCGAACAGGGATCTGTGTCCTTCACCCAAGATCTCATCAGGGCCTGAAATGCGAAGTTGAACACAACCACGGTGAGTGTGAGCAGTCCGCCTTCCCGACTTCGATCAAGCCTGACCAGCCGTTCAAGGATGTTAAAGCGATCTCACTCGACGTTGCCGCCGGGATCCATGTAAGAACTGAATTTTACGGCGAGGTCTTTGAGACGGAAGATCAGCGTAACTACGGCGACGCATCGTACAAGACCTATTCGCGACCGCAAGAGTGGCAGAAGCCGTTCGACATCAAACAAGGCGACAAGATCAGTCAGCGGGTGAAGATCACCGTCGATCTCTCCGCCGTCAAGGCGGAAGTCAAGTTGACTGCTAAGGCGGGGATCATGCCCGTGCTCGGCACGATGGTCAATCGAGCTTTGTCAGACGCCGAAGGGTCGCAACTCAAGGAGCTCGGCCTGAAATGCTGGCTCACTGATCAGATTGGAATGGAGGCTGCAAAAAAACTGGGCGGTCCGGTATTCCTCCGTACGGAAACGGCTTCGCTACCGGTTGATCTCTCCCCGACGGATGGAATCTGTCTTGCCCCTCCCAGTGAGTGGCAGAAGCTGAACAGAGTCCGTGGAGCAAAACGACTTTCGACCGCAACCTGGGCGTTCATGCAACTGAACGGCTCTCGGCCCGCATTCGACGAAATCGAGGGCTCTGCGTGGACCATGCAGCCGGGAGTTCACCTCTCCGACACCTTAACCGCTCTCGAGGGAGGGTGGACAATCGAAGATCAAGTCCACACTGCTATATCCTTCGGATCGAAGATGAACTTGGTAGGGCCAATCGAACTCTCTGGGGATGCCACAGACGTGCGGCTCAACTCCATTGAAGCCGCCCTTTTCGCGCTCTCCGCAATCGCTGGTGCAGCAAAGGGAGGTGCGAACTACACGATCTTGGCGGATGCCACTCGCTTGCCAAACTCGGGATTCGCCCTTGCGCTGGAACTGCTTAAGGAAGCTGGCCCAGAGATTGAAGTCTTCGAGTATGAACCGTTCTTTCTCATGATCCGCTCGGGCCGAACGATCCTCGCAAATCTGAGTTGGGAGCCCACCGATCTGTACAAGCTCTGCCCAATCGATCGCCCAGAGAACATGGAGAACGGGCTTCGAAATGCCTATCGGCTGGTCGACGCCGATAACTTTACTGAGTGGCGTGCAGTTCTTGCTGGTGCTGAATCACATAACCCCCTCACCATGATTCCCCCGCGCAGTATTGTGGTGATGTGAAATCGTAGATGAGTAACGTGGTCTACGATGTTGCAATAGTCGGAGGTGGACTGGCTGGCATCAATGCCGGCGTAACTGCCTGGGAAGAGGGACTAAGCACCATTCTGATTGAATCATCCGACGAATTCGGTGGGAAGCTTCGGTCCGACCGGGATGACGAAGGGTTCACCTATGATCGGGGTTTCCAAGTCAATTTCAGTTCCTACGACGAAATTCCGGTCTATGCCCAAGGTCTTTTAGGTGACCTTGCTGAGCCATTTTCTCCGGGTGCAAAGATCGTAGGGTGCGGAGAGTTGAACCAGTGGGATCCGCTAAAGTCCTTGTTCTGCAAGGCGGTCAGTCTGCCGGATCTGTTAAAGCTGCTCAAGCTCAACCTCTTTGCAAAGAAATGGCAAGGCTTCCAAACAAGGCAAGCGGCACATGAGTTCTTGGTCGAGTTCGGATTCAGTCCGAACTGCATTGCTAAGTTCTTCACCCCGTTCTTGGGTGGAATTTTTCTCGATCGGAGCCTTTCTTTCAGTGCTCGGCAATTCCTGAAGACCTGGTTTTTCCTGTCACGGGGCAACACTGTTACATTTTCCGAAGGAATCCAATGCCTCCCCGGCGCGTTGCTTTCTGAGTTTGCTCTGGATCCGTCAAACATCGAAACAGCCTTTCATAAACGCCTAAATTCGCGGGTCACAAGCATAGTCCCGTCCGAGGGCGGCTTAGAAGTGTCCACTAACTCGGCACTGATCAGAGCCCGTTCAGTGGTCATCGCCACAGACCCATCGGCAGCCGGTCATCTTCTGGGCCAGCAGTTCAAAGCGGACTACAAGTCATCGATCTGTCTCTATTTCAGCTCTGACAAGCAAATCACGAACGGCTTGAACATCGTCCTCAATCCCACATCAACCGCTCTCATCAATCAACTTGTCCCCCTCTCCAACGTTAATCCTGCCTGTGCTCCAAAAGGAAAACACCTCTGTTCAGCCACAATCATCGGCGAACGCCCCGAATCGGACGAGGAGCTCGCCGTGATGGCAATCAATGAGATGAATAGTTGGGGCATGAACCTGCCCCCGCTGGAGTTCAAACGTGCCTATCGAATCAAAGAAGCCCAATTGCTCCAAGACCCCGGCTTCGAAGAGAATGTGCCCTCGATTGAAACCCATCTTTCCGGCGTTTACCTCGCCGGAGAGATGACGACGTCTTCGAGCATCAACGACGCCCTCAAGAGCGGACGCCTTGCCGCCGAGGCTGCTCTGGCATACTTAAAGAACAAATGAGAATCGCAATCGTCGGCGCAGGTGTATCGGGGCTGGCGGCGGCGTATCGCCTCCGAAAGCTCGGAAGGGAAGTCGTGATCTTCGAAAAGAGCGGTGGACTGGGTGGAAGGGTCAACTCGCGACAACACAAGCTCGGCTACACCTTCGATGTTGGAGCGACCAGCTTAACTCCGCGAGGCAAATCGATCGAGAAGGTGATGCTCGAGGAGCTCCCTACTACCGAACTGGTCAAGGTGGAAAAGCCGATCTGGACCCATTCGGGACTCCGCACCTCGCCCGGTAGCTCGTCCAAGAACTCCACTCCCCGCTACTGCTACCAAAACGGAATCCAAACCTTTGCTAACCTTCTCGGCGATGGCCTGGACGTGCGACTCAAAACCGATATTCTCGAAATCAAAAGAGAGGGAACTGGTTATCGAGTCGGCGACGAGTATTTCGACGCCACGATTCTAACCCCGCCCATTCCTCAGGCGTGCCAGCTCCTATGGTCGCTTGGAGAATCGCGGCCCGTTGCAAACGTCTCCTACCGGTCCTGCGTTTCCGTGATGTTGGGCTACCAAGCCGAATCGGAAACCCCTTATCACGCATTAATCGATACCGAGCAGGTCCATCCTCTCACTTGGCTGTCCGTTGAGAATGCGAAAGTCCCCGGCCGAGCGCCTGCAGGAGGCTCAGCGTTTGTCGCCCAGCTCAGCGCAAGGTTCTCTCAGCAGAACTACGCTCAGCCGGATGACTACTTTATTGACGCGACCGTCACGTTCCTCAAGCATCTTTACGGCTCCGCATTCGCCTCACCCGAAGTGGCAATGGTGAAGAAGTGGAAGTACAGCCAGCCAGAGTCACTTGCTCGGTTCGAGAACGTGAACCTCCCTGGCTCAACTCTCCTCGTGGCAAGCGACGGTCTGCTGGGTGGACACATTGAAGATGCATTCGAATGTGGCTGGCGCACTGCAGAATTGCTTGCCTAGAGGTTAAACTTTGGCGGTGATCACGCCACTCGTCGCCGGACTACTTGTTTCCCCATTCGGAGATGATCCTGCGCAAACGCTTCGGTACGAAAAGCCCGCTGAGAAGTTTTATGAGGCAATGCCACTGGGGAATGGACGAATCGGAGCCCTGGTGTTTGGCGGCACTAAGGAAGAGCGAATTGTGCTCAACGAATCGACTCTCTGGTCGGGTTCGCCATATGATGCCGACCGAAAAGACGCCCATAAATCTCTGCCCGAGATTCGGCGTTTACTGCTTGAAGGCAAGAACAAGGAAGCTCAGCAACTCGTTCAAAAAACCTTCGTCTGCCAGGGGCCCGGCTCCAGCTACGGTCACGCGAAAGATGCCCCCTATGGCGCTTACCAAGTTTTTGGCAACCTGCGACTCACTCACACCGAGGGGCCGGGGCAAGAACCTCGGCTAGGGCTCTATCTTCCAGGCGCATTCGCCGTTGTCGGGGAGATAACGACCGCTTTTGTCAGCAAGCCAGACGAAGTTTTTGTGTATTCCAACCCAGTTTGGAATCGAAGTTTCACTCTCACCTTTGATCGAGCGGAGAACTGCACGATCACCTCGAAAGGGAACACCATTAGTGTTCGAGGTCAACTCAAAAGTGGGCAATCTGGAATTGAAGGGGTTCGATTCGCGGGTGAAATCCGCGTTGTCCTGAACGGTGGAACGGTTGAACCAGTCGGTAATGGTCTCAAAGTGAACCCGACCCAGGGGTACATGATCATTGCTTCGCTGGGAACCTCGATGTTCGATAAGGGCTTTGAGAAGACCGTGGGTCAGCGGCTAGAATCTGCAACCAAAAAGTCGCTTTTGAACCTGCAAGAGCGGCACCGCAAGGACTTCGAAAAGTTTTACAATCGCTCGCGAATTGAGCTTCCGTGGGCTGGTTCTGCGTCTCAGAAGCCAACGGACGAACGCTTAGTCAACAACGCCAAAGGCGCCCACGATCCCTCTCTTGCCGCTCTCTACTACAACTTCGGGCGGTACCTGATGATCTCAGCCTCGCGCCCCGATTCCCCACTCCCAATGAACCTGCAAGGGATATGGGCGGAAGAGCTCCAGACTCCCTGGAACGCCGACTTCCACCTCAATATCAACCTTCAAATGAACTATTGGCCGGCCGAGATAACGGGCTTGGGCGACTGCGCGAAGCCGCTCTTTGAATTCACCAAAAAGATGGTCCCGAACGGGTCCAAGACCGCAAAGGCGTACTACGATGCGCCAGGATGGGTGGCGCACTTTGCGACGAACCCCTGGTTCTTCACCTCGCCGGGAGAAGATGCGAGCTGGGGCTCGACCGTCAGCTGCGGTGCCTGGCTCAGTGCCCATATGTGGGACCACTACGCATTTACGGGCGATAAGAAGTTCCTCAAGGATGTCTATCCAACCATGAAGGGAGCCGCCGAGTTCTTCCTGTCCATGCTGATCAAAGAACCAAAGCATGGCTGGCTTGTCACCGCTCCTTCCAACTCACCTGAAAACGCCTTTAAGCTCGGTGACGACAACCTAACGACGTGCATGGGCCCAACGATCGATAACCAAATCGTTCGTGAACTGTTCACCAACGTCCATAAGTCAGCAAAGATTCTCGGATTGGACGAGGATTTTGCCAAGAAGCTAGAGCAGACCATCCCTCAGCTTGCCCCCACGCGGCTTGGCCCTGATGGACGCATTATGGAGTGGCTCGAACCATATCCAGAGCCCGAACCAAAGCATCGGCACGTCTCCCACCTCTACGGCCTCCATCCTGCTTTCGAGATTGACGTGGACAAGACCCCAGCCCTAGCCGAAGGCGCCCGCAAGACCTTGGCTGCCCGGGGCGACGATGGTACCGGCTGGTCACTCGCGTGGAAGATCAACTTCTGGGCACGGCTGCGAGATGGCGAGCACGCCCTCTTGCAACTGAACAAACTGCTGCGACCAACGGGTAGCGAGGGTTTCAACTACTCGAACGGTGGAGGAACCTACAAGAACCTGTTTGACGCCCACCCTCCGTTCCAAATCGACGGCAACTTCGGCGCGACCGCTGGTATCGCTGAAATGTTGATGCAGAGTCAGCCCGGAGAGATCATCCTTCTTCCTGCCCTTCCCAAGGCTTGGGCAAAGGAAGGTGAAGTGAAAGGCTTCCGAGCCCGCGGCGGGCTAACGGTCGACTTCAAGTGGGAAGACGGCAAGATCGTCTCGCACAAAGTCTCTGGAAGGGGAGCGTCAAAGGTTAAGGTCAGAGGTCCCGGATTAGTCGAAACCCGATAGGTACTGACCTCGTACTCATCATTGTTGAGACGTAACTATGTGCCCTCGCAGGGCGCTGAGGCAAGACGTGAACGAGCGTTCGTAGTATTGATTCTGCCGATTGTAATATCGCTAATCACTTTGTTTGCGTGGACCCAGGTGGCCGCGCGACAGATGACTGAAAGGCAACGGTTCCAGCCTGTACCGGCGACTGTCACCCACAACCAGACATTTTCGACAAAACATGACTCATACCGAAGTGTCTATGTAGCTTATGAATACGAAGGTCGGAAATACGACCTGAAGCTTGAGCATGAGGATTGGGTCGGAGATGATAATCCAAATTATTCGACGATCTGGGTTGCAGAAATGAACCCGGCATACGCCACCCTTTCTCCGGCTGCTGCATACGAAGACGCTCAGGTGAGCCTGATATGGAGTCTAGTCATAGCTCTTGGATTCCCGTTGCTGGTCGGTGTTGCAAGTATTCCGTACATCACTCGTGGAGTGAATTCAGTAGACACATCTTCTGAAACTGCCGCTAGCGACGGATACTAACTCAGAATCCATCCCAATCCGCCAGAACCTTGCCCACCGGAACGCTGGTGGGAGGAAGCAGTTCCAAAACGGGAACTCCCTCCCAGCGGGCTTTGTCGTGCCCGCCTTCGCGAGCCTCGAAGCCAGCGACATCGGAGCCACTTTTGACCAGGAATCCCATGAAGACGCCTTGAGCTGCCGACATCAGCAAGCGGCCAGCTTGTTCATATGAGTCAGGTGGCACACCGTAGAGCTCGAGCTCAGGCTGACCGATTTTGATAAGTCCTTTAGTAAAGACGTGTAACGAATCATTGCTTGGTCGAGAATGGATAAACACATGCTCGCGCGCATCGACCAGGGCATCAACGCGAGGGTTCACGAATACTTGGGAAGGGAGCAGGTATCGCTCGCTTATCGGGTCGGCGACGATTCCGTCCGTGATCTCCGCCAGGCGACGCGCGGTGCGCAAGAAGAAGTCAAGGGCAGGGTAGACCTCAGGGTCGTGGCTCTCCCAGCTCAGCTGGATCAAATGCCAAGTCGACCTGATTCGAGTGAGGACCTCTGGCGTGACTCGCTCTGCCAATCGAGAAGTCGCAATGGCCTCCGGACTGAAGCCCGCCTCATCGGCGTTCATGATCATCATGCGTACAACATTCTTCTGATCCTTTGTCGAGAGGGCATAGATGCCCCGTTGCATCGGCTGAGCCAGAATCGACTTGTCGTTTGTGTTGACGAGCGGAACGCCAAATCCATCCAGAGCCAACCCCTCGGGCTTTGGGGCAATCAGCTCGGTGATCGGCGGAAGCACCGGAACTCCGGCGAGCACCGAGAGATAGAAGTTCTTACTGACCCCAAATCCGGGTCCCTTTGGCTTGCTGAACTTCCAAAACTGGCGCATCAGCTCAGTTTACGCCCTTGAGTTTTTGGACGTGTATCCAAAGAAGCGATCTGCATGATTCCGGCTGTTTCGATTGATCCCAATCACCACTTCTAACTTCTTCTCGCTTGACTGAATCAAGACTGCTTCGCACTCGTAGCAGATGCTGATTCCGACCCATTGAGACGACTTCCGAGCAAAGACCATGTGGCGCGGCATGAAGCAGTCGGCGCGTTCGTGGTTCGGAGTCTGCGTCAAATCGTCGAAGTAGCTCAACGCGAGTTTGCGCTGGGAGGCTGTCAAGACTGCAATCCGAGAAGTCCTCGTCTGCGTCTTTTCGCCAGTGGTAAGGGTTTTGCCGGCGAACAGTTTTGCACGCGCTTTTCCTACCAGTGGATCGCGTTCAAGGATCCGATCCGATACGAGCGTCGTGATCTCTTGAGCGCCTTCTAAGAACTCTCGAACCAGTTTCAGCTTTTTAGTCACAACAACCGGGTCGAGCGCTTGATAGACCGGAGAGATCGCGACTGCAGCAACGGCGATGAGCATACAAAAGAGACGGATGACAAAAGAAAAAACTCCACTTGCCTATGGCAAATGGAGCTTGAGAGTTGAAACTTGTGCCGAGGGCTGAACTAGATCAGTCCTTGAAGCCGGGAAGGCGTCGACCTTTCCAGTAGCCTTCTGGGCTAGCGTTGTGGTTCAGTCGGAACGGCTCGCCGTCAACTTGCTTGGTCAGAGTGATCTCTGGAAGGGTTGCGGTGTAGTTCGTTCGGCGAAGAGCGGTGCGCTGGTGGCTAAAACGTCGTTTTGGGTTTGGCATTTACTTCTTCTCTCCCTTACTTCTTTTCCCTGTGCAGGGTGTACTTCTTGAGGTTCGCGTTGAACTTCTTGAGCTCAAGTCGATCAGGCGTATTTCGCTTGTTCTTGGTCGTCGTGTAATAGCTCTTTCCGTCCTCGGTGCATACGAGTCGGATAATTTCGCGGACTTCGCCTTTCTTGGCCATGGTTCAAACCTCTTGGCGCAACTATTTCTAGTCATGCCGAAAGAACATTATGGCGCATAGAGTTTGGGTTTTGCAACCCGGTTAGGGCAAGCTGACAATCTCACCTTTGAAGGTGATCGCTTTTCCGCCTGGTTTACCGTCCTTTGTTGGGTCCCCAGAAGCGTTTTTGTCCGTTTTTGCGCTCTCAAAAAAGAGGACGGCTTTCTCGTCCTTTAAGTCGCCCTGATATTTCCCCGCGAGCGAAGAATTAATCGAGTAGCCAAATTTTCCGGATTCAGCTTGCAGATCGGGGCGAACCAGCTTCTTCTCGGCTTCACCCTGGGCTAGGTCACCGGTTTTGAGTCGGGGCAGCAGATCGTCCATCCATGCGGCAGTTTCAGGAAACTTCTCTTCGCTCTGGTGATAGACCCCCGCAGCAACGTGCAGAGCCTTGAGATGTGCGACGGTATCACCCTCAAACTTCGCGTTCGCCTCGTTCTTCTCCAGAATGCCGGTTTTGAGCAGGTCACGAACCGCATCCCCCGCAGGGCTAAACCAAGCGACCGCTCCGCCAATCAGGACGAACAGCCCGCATCCAGCCAAAACCTTTTTGCCTTTGCCCACTTCAAGAATTCTAACATAACCTCACCCTTAGCCCCAATCCAAATACTTTCCAAACATCTATGTACGACTATCTCCCGACAGTTCGGCAATGTCGCAGAACTGGACAAAAAAAGGAGAAACCATGAAAAGCCAAAAGACAATCACCATGATTGGAGCGGTCTCAGCCCTCGGCCTCTTCGTGACGGGCGCGTGCGGTGGAAGTGGGGCGGCAGGTGTCGCAGGAGATGCGGATCTGACGGTCCTAACTGACGACCCGTCGGTGCCCGCTTACACCCTCGGTGCCTCACTCAGAAACCTCTCAGGGACAGATCAACAACTGTTTGCTGACGGTCGAACAGTGTTTGCAACCGAGGAAGAGCCTGACGAAGGATTGGGTCCGGTGTTCAACGGGCAATCCTGCGCACAGTGCCATTCTCGCGGCGCGATCGGTGGAGCAGGGAGCGATCTCTCTCTCACTCGCGTAACGCGCATTGGTGGAATGGTGAACGGCAAGTACAGCGACCTAACCGAGTTCGGCGGTCCTGTGATCCAGTCCCGCTCAAACAAGGAGTTCAATCCAAGCTTCCCGCACCCTCGAGAGTACGCACCGAAAGAGGCTCAATTTGTCTCGTTCCGAATCACAACGCCTCTCTTTGGATTGGGTCTCATGGAAGCAATTCCCGAGGCTGATATCGTGGCGCGAGCAAACCGGAAGTTCGGAGACGGAGTCGCAGGGACGATCAACTGGGTCACCAATCCAGAAACCGGCAAAACCGAAATCGGGCGTTTCGGCTGGAAGTCACAAGTGTCGACGATCAGCGTGTTCGCTGCTGATGCCTACGTCAACGAGATGGGGATCACCACGCCCCTGTTTCCAAACGAGGAACTTCCGCAAGGGATGGCGCTTGCCCCGGGGGCTGATCCTGTAGGCGACCCAGAAGACGCCGAGGACACTCAGGCATTTGTGGACTTCATGCGGTTCCTCGCCCCGCCCTCTCGCTCGCCGCTGAGTATCGTCGCCCAACAGGGCGAACGGCTGTTTGGTACGACAGGATGTGCGAACTGTCATGCACCTGAGTACACGACTGGCGACAACGTCAACCCTGCGCTCCACCGTCAGAAAGTGAATCTCTATTCCGACCTTCTGGTCCATAAGATGGGCAGTTCGCTTGCAGATGGCATCATCCAAGGCAAGGCCCAAGGTGATCAATTCAGAACCGCCCCACTCTGGGGTGTTTCCAAACGCCAGTTCTTGCTCCACGACGGCCGAGCGACGACCTTTGACGCCGCCGTTTCGTATCATGGTGGAGAAGCGGCAATCGCTGCTGGGCGGTACTTCGCCGCATCCGAGTCTGATCGAACAGCGATCAGAACATTCCTCAGCAGTCTGTAAGTAACTCTTGAGATGGGTGCCCAGTTGTTGGGCACCCCTTTTTGTTGAAGCTGGTAATTGTCCCGAACTGATCAGTTTTCGGATAGGGAATCCCGTTCCTATGGTCAAGTTCTGCCGAATAGGAAATGCCCGCCGGGCGTTCACCCTCGTAGAGGTGATGTTCGGTATTGTCCTGTGCGGATTAGCGGTTGCCGGTTTGGCATCCATTATTCCTCTAGCGACAAAAGGGCAGCGTGCGAGCCGTGAATATCTTCAAATGGTGGATGTTGCCCAGGCGAAGATGGATCGACTCAAGGACTTGGGCTATGGTCGATTAAACGAAAACGAAATCTCCGCAGCATCCATTGGAAATCAAACTGCCAATGAAAATGTGTATCAGTTCACATTGCAGGCAGGCGTCGATGCGATCGCGAATGCAACCGGGACGATCACCATTTCGGATTACAACCCCAACATCAAAAAGGTTGTGATCACCGTTAAGTGGAAGTCTGGCGGAGCACAGGCAACAGAGAGTAGCCACGAGCTACAAGGATTGATAGCAAGAGAATGAGAAGAAAACGAGGATTTACACTTGCCGAGACCATGACTGCCGGAGCCAGTGCCGTCATCGTCGGGGGCATCGCCCTTGCCGCCTTCTTTGCGACGTCGTCCGCATCTGCGATGGCAATAAGCCGACATGCCGCTTCGCAGAACATGTACAAACTCACCGTCGGTCTGCGAAATGACATTGAGCAGGCCACGAAGTTTGAACGAGTGAGCGCGACCAATCTGAAGCTGACCTCTAAGGACGATGTAACAGGAGTCGAGTCAGTGGTCGAATACAAATTGACAACCACAACTCCATTAAAGCTGGAGCGCAAGGTGGATGGAGTGCTAGATGACGATGCGACGACTCGTCTGGACCAGCTGACGTTTACGAAGATCAATGAGAGTTGTGTTTCGTACTTGCTAACAATTCCAGCAACCTCGTCAGAGCCATCGATGAAATTTAAGGGCGAAGTTCGACTTCGCAACTGGGTGAAAAAATGAGACGTGAACGTGGAAGCGCATTGATGATGGGAGTCACTGCAGTCTTCGGCTGCATGATGATCGGGATCTCGGTCGTTGGTCTCCAAGCATCCGAGACGTACAAAGCTCAACGTGTCAGAAAGCAGGCGCAAGCGTTCGCGCTGGCCGAGTCCGGCGTCGAATATGCACGTCGATGGCTACTAGATCAAGCAGCTCCTCCAGCCGGAACTCAGTCAATTGGTTTGACTGATAATCCGATTGAGCTGGGAGATGGGACGTTTACCGTCTCCGTCGTTCCGGATCTAAACAACCCAACAAACCGACTGAAAACCTACATCCTCAGGTCAACTGGTCAAGTCGACGGAGTGACCCAGAATGTGGACGTTAAAATGCGCTCGCAGTCGTTTGGTCGGTACGCATACTTCTCGGATCAAGAATCTGCAAGCCCAATGTCCAGCCCAATTTGGTTTGGTCAGAGGGATAAAATTCGGGGCCCGTTCTTTACGAATAACACTAACTTTTCGTGGACGAACATCGACAACACCAACCCGCAGCGACCCATCTTTGATGCGTCGGTAGACATGAACGGTGATCGAATCAACTACATGCAGACGGCACCTCGGTCCGATGCCGACTTTCTCGCGCTTTACAGCTTAGGGCGCAGTGCCGTTAAGCTCGCTGTTGATCGAATCGAGTTACCGTCTACAACAACAGTTCAGGCCAATGCGGCTTGGGGAGCAACTTCGGGACACCCAACAACCCAGGGCGTCTACGTTCCTGCAACTGGGGGCATCTACGTCGTCGGAAGCGCGAGCGTACTTCTCGAAGCACCATCGCAATACGTTCAGGTTGTGAAGATCACACAAGGTTCGACAACAACCACGGTGAGCATCGACCTAGCGAGCAAGCAAACCACTGTGACGACTCCAACCAACACTTCTACCCGAGCAGGAATCGGCACCGGCGTCTTGTTCGTCACCGGTGACATCACGAGCCTAAAAGGCACCATGGCAAACTCAATCAACGGCTCTACACCGGTGAAGAGTGCGATGACAATCGCTGCCGACGCAGCTGCAGGAAAGAACATCACGATTACCGGAGATGTGGAGTATCTAACCCCCTCAAACCCTGATATCGCCCCGGATCAAGGCAACAATCTCGTTGCCGGAATCATGGGACTCTATGCAAACAAGATTCGCGTTGGAACCGCCGCTGGTGCCAACGTCCGAATCGATGGGTTGGTCATGGCGGGCTCATCAGTCCGATCCGATGGGGGTTTTGGCGCCGACTCGTACGACTCTCGAAGCCCAGGAACATTGATCATTAATGGGGGCCTAATCCAGAAAGTCAGAGGTCCAGTGGGCACCTTCCGAGGTAGCACTCAGGTGTCTGGGTTCATTAAGGACTACTATTACGATGAACGGATGATGGACACTCCACCCCCGTTCTTCCCTACAACTGGAAAGTACGATATGCTCAGCTGGAAGCAGAAGTAAGCAGGTCGCGAACCAAGCGCGGCACACCAATGGTAGCCGGCTCCGCGATCACTTCAAATCCTGGTCGACCCCTCAAGTTAGGTTTAGGGTCGACCAGGATTTTTCGTTTTGCCGGCGTGATATCAAGCAGTCCAGCCGCAGGATACACGCTCAAGCTTGTGCCGATAACAATGAATACGTCTGCCGATTCAGCTAAGATCATCGCCTTATCCCAATCGTAAGGAGTCTCTTCGAAGAAGCAGATATGGGGTCGGAGCTGGTGGCCGTCGGCAGCGAGATCACCGAGATGAATGTCCCCGCGAATCTCTTGTTGCTCTTCAAAGTCGAAGGTGCTCCGTGCCTTGAAGATTTCTCCGTGGATATGCAGAACCCGATGACTCCCGGCACGCTCGTGGAGATCGTCAATGTTTTGAGTGATGACGTTTGTCGTGTAATGAGTGCCAAGCTCGGCGAGAGCAAAGTGAGCAGCGTTCGGCTCGACTTGAGCAACCTCCTTCCGTCGGAAGTTATAGAAATCGAGAACGCGCTCAGGATGCTCAGCAAACGCACGAGGGGTGCAAACTTCCTCGATGCTATAGCCTTCCCATAATCCGTCGTCGTCACGAAAAGTCTTGAGTCCAGACTCGCGCGAAATCCCGGCACCAGTGAGGACGACGATATGCATCGGAGTGCAAGCATATCCAAAATACTCGTCGCAAAGTTCAACCAGCATGCCCCCCTCGAGGAGAGCCGCCAACTAGCGCGATTTGCAAACTGTTTGTGGCAAACTGCGACTATGCTGACTTCTCTGGCATTCGTATTAGCTTCTCAAGTTTCCATAATCCCAGCAAACCGCATGGGTGAGGCGTGGTGGAAGGATCGTCACGACCGATGTGTTGCTCAAACCAAGCAGGGTGGACACGAACTCATCTTTATCGGTGACTCGATCACCCAAGGCTGGGAAGGCGGCGGAAAGGCAACCTGGGACAAGTACTACGGGTCGCGTAAAGCAGCGAACTACGGATTTAGTGGAGACCGAACCGAGCATGTACTTTGGCGCATGGAGAACGGCGAGATCGTCGGTGAGAAACCAAAGGTCGCGGTCATGATGATCGGCACCAATAACATTGGCCACGGCTCTTCGGACGCCGCCGCCACCGCACTGGGAGTCAAAACCATCGTCGGCAAGCTCCGGACAGCAATGCCTGCGACCAAGATCCTCCTTCTAGGAATCTTCCCACGAGGCGCAACTGCCACCGACAAAATGCGAATGGACGTCGCCTCCGCGACTGCTCAGTTCTCATCGTTGGCTGATGGCAAAAACGTTTTCTTCCTTGACATCGGTCGCGCCTACGTCAGCAAGGACGGCGACATGTGGAAGGGCCTCATGCCTGACCTTCTCCACCCCAATCCAGCTGGATACGAAGTCTGGGCTAAAGCAATGGAGCCAACGCTCAAGAACTTGCTCGGCGAGTAACGAGCCATCTGATCGCCCCTCCCACCGTCAGCGTGCGAGGGGCGTTTTTATCTAAAACGTGGTGAACCACTCGTGCAACCGAGTGTCGTCCGTCAACTCAGGGTGGAAACTGGTTCCAAGAATCGTTCCTTGCCTCACGGCCACTACTTTTCCATCATAACGGGCGAGCACTTCCGTCAGGTCCCCGTATTCAGTCACGATAGGAGCACGGATAAAGACTCCCTCGACTGGCTCACTCAGGTTCGTCATACTCACCGGAGCCTCGAACGAGTGCACCTGAGCTCCGAAGGCGTTCCGCCGAACAGTGATGTCCAGTAGTCCTAAAGTGAACTGATCTCGCCCCTCCACTTTCTTGGAGAGCATGATCATGCCCATGCAAGTTCCCCAAATTGGCATTCCCGCCGCTGCTCGTTCCTGAATCGCATCCGCGAGCCCGTAACGCTGAAGTAGCAAACCGACGGTTGTGCTCTCTCCTCCAGGAATAATCAGACGTTCGACTTTCGCGAGGTCTTCCGGAGTGCGAACCTCAATCGTCTCGGGCGGATTGGAGAGAGACTTTAGAGAGTGGATGTGCTTCTCGAAATCACCTTGGACAGCCAGAACTCCGACGCGCATATACCCTTGAAGGTACCCTCTGGGGCGTGATCGAGATACACAGCGTTCCTTACGATCTCGGAGGCGCACGACAAGGGAGTCGGCTCGGGCCAGATGCTTTGCGACTGGCAGGCTTAGTGCCAACATTGACCGAGGTCCTCGGCGAGAACTCTGTTTCGGTTGGTAGGCGAATCACGACCAATTTGGATGTCGAACGCGGGGATACTGGGCTACCATTCGTTGATCCCCTGATGTCGGTATTGGAGCCGTTGCGCGCTACGACACTTGACTCACTCTCGGCTGGCCGCCTTCCCATGATGCTTGGCGGAGAGCACAGCTTGTCCGTGGGGCCGATCTCCGCGTGCCTTGAAAAGTATGGTTCCGAGCTAGCCGTGTTCTGGATTGATGCTCATGCAGACATCAACACTCCAGGAGTGAGCCCCTCACTCAACGTCCACGGAATGCCTTTGGCTTTACTCGCCGGATACAACAGTGGATCAACCGACACCGCGATTGATTCCGATTGGCAACGACTTCAGTCAGTAGTTGGGGCAACTCACTTGCCTCTTTCTAATGTTTCATGGTTAGGGCTTAGGGATGTAGATGAAGGAGAACAGCTCTCCGTCGCCCAAGGCTTCCCAGTCTCCATGCACCGGATTGATCGCTACGGCATCGTTGATGCTTGGGAACGAATTGTTCAGCGGATCAAGGACTGCGGCTGTAAGTATCTCTACGTATCGTTCGATGTTGACGTCATGGACCCAATCCTCGCACCTGGCACCGGGACTTCGGTTCGTGGCGGTTTAACCTACCGTGAAGCACACCTGCTCGCAGAGCTTATGCACGACACACTCTCCTCTCCCACCGCGCCGTTCACACTGGTCGGCTTGGACTTGGTCGAAGTTTCTCCGATTCACGACACGAACAATCAAACCGCAACAGTCACCGTCGAGTGGGTAGCAAGTTTGTTCGGGAAGCGAATTTTGTGGGGTGCACAATGAGTCAACAGTTTGGTAAGAGAGTCATGCTGCAGGAGGCCGATGCAGTCGTCTCCTGTGCAAATTCACTCGGTGTCGATTTTAGTTCGGCAGTCGAATGGATCCTTGGCTGTACAGGCCGCGTTATCTGCTGTGGCATCGGTAAGTCTGGACACATCGCGAACAAGACCGCGGCGACCTTAGCCTCGACCGGAACTCCCTCATTCTTCCTCCACGCCGCAGAAGCTGTGCACGGAGATTTGGGAATGGTGACCGAAAGAGATATCGTCCTGCTCTACACTCATAGCGGAGAAACCGATGAGCTAGTGCGCCTATTTCCCTCGTTCAAGTCGTCAGGTGCCCGAACGATACTCATCACTGGTCGGCCCGGCTCCACGGCGGCTCGTCTGAGCGATTTGATTCTTGACACCGGGGTCAAGGAGGAAGCATGCCCGAACAACCTTGCTCCAACTACAAGTACGACGGTCATGCTCGCGCTTAGTGATGCTCTCGCGATTGCCGTCATGGAGTCTCGCGGATTTGGGAAAGAAGATTTTGCAAAGTATCACCCAGCCGGAGCCCTCGGTAAACGACTTCTTCTCACAGTCGAATCGGTGATGCGCCCTCTAGCCGATACAGCAGTCTCATCGGTAACCGATCCAGTTCTCGTTGTCATGAAGGCAATCGCCACTGCTGGAGTCGGGGCGTCTTGTGTGCTTAATCAGCAGCAGGAGCTGCTAGGATTTGTCACTGAAGGCGACCTTCGTAGGCACCTTCTCAAGACGCCAATCAATATCGATGCAACTGCCGAAGAGTTTATGACTCGAAACCCAGGCACCATCGAACCTGATTTGCTGGCCATTGAGGCCCTCGAAGTTTTCCAGAACTATCCGATCAAAATTGGTGAGCTGCCGGTCGTGAAAGATGGAAAAGTTGTCGGACTTCTAATGCTGAAAGACCTTATGCGCTCGGGGATCGTCTGAACATAGGGATGAGTTTGCAGGTAACGCGCTGGACAGTTGATTATGGCGAGGGCCAAGTGCGCGAAGTGCGTGTTCCGCATGCGTGGCGACAAGAAGTTGACGTCCGATGGGAAGGGCCGGCAGTCTACAAAACGCTCGTTGATATCCCCGTCCGTCCGTGCAAACTAAGGTTCCACGGTGTCTCCTACCACTGCGAAGTAGAAATTGACGGCAAACTAGCCGGCACCCACAGCGGCATCTGGGACGCCTTTGACGTTTCGCTTGATGAATTCAAAGGTAGGCGAGTCGAAATCTCGGTCAAAGTCACGAAGAACGGTGGTTTGGCGTTCCCCGTCACCGAAACCCTCAGTGGCTTCCTCCCCTATGTCTTCCATACGTTTGGAGGTATTTTCCGCCCCGTTGAAATTGTTGACGTCAACACCCCGTTGACTCACCGCATTGCGAAGAGCCGGTACCAGATCTCGGGAAACCGTATCCAATGTGATAAGAAGCCCCTCGAAATTCGTGGCAATCTACATTGGGGTTGGTATCCAGAAACTGGTTCGCCACACCCCACATCTGACATGATCGATCGCGAGATTGAATATGTCCAATCGCTTGGGTTCAATACAGTCAAATTCTGCCTGTGGCTCCCCCCGCACTACTATCTAGAAGCGTTGGCGCGCAAGGGAATGCACGCTTGGGTCGAGCTTCCGTTCTGGAAGCCTTCGGCAAAGATGTTCGAGGATCCCCATATCGAGCGTGAACTCGAAGCGATTGTTCGGCAGTACGCCCACCACCCCAACATTGCCGCGTGGACGGTTGGGTGCGAGCTCAGCAATGGTCCGGTCGATTGGCGTGACCGCTGGACTCGGAAGGTAGAGGCACTGACTGGGTGCCCAGTGGTAAAAGACAACTCGGGTGGAGCCGAGATGTACGGAGGCGATCCGCGAGAGTTCGGCTCCTTCGAAGACTTCCATCCTTACGGCGAGGTTCACCATTACCCAGGTCTGTTTGATAGCCTTAGTTTGGGAGCAAGAACCCACAAGCCGATTCTTTTGGGCGAAACAAACGACTATGATTTCCACCGCGACCTCGCTCAGGTTGCCGAGATCATGCCGTTCTGGGCGAGCGCCATGGGTGAGCTCAACGATCAGGGCGTTCGCTGGCAATACGACATCCCCAAGTTCATCCACTCAAACCGATTTGCCCACGAGCCAGACACTAACCACCACCAAGCCTTGATGGCAGCCAGTCACGAGAAGGGACTTTTTGTCCGCAAGAGGGTTACGGAGCACCTTCGAGCCCACTCTGACATCGGCGGCTATATTCTCACCGGTCTTCGTGATACGCCAATCTCCAGTAGCGGAATCCTAACGGACTGGGCTCGGCCACGGTTCTCGCCTTGCGAGTTCGCCGATTGGAACGCCGACGAAGTGCTGTTCCTGATTCCAAGCCGAGACCCGATGTGGACCCGTGGCGGAAATCGAGTTGGCTACCGAGACCTCTTTAACTACTTCAGCCAACAGCCAATCCACATCAAAGTGGGTATCGCCACCCCAGAAGGCACAAAGGGAGCACTGATTTGGCGAGTAACGAAGCCGGGTGGGGAAGTCGTCACCCAGGGTGTTTCAAACCAGATCGCCGTGCCTCATGGCTCCCACGAAGTAGCCCAGGTTTACGTTGAGTCGCTGACCGCAGGTGAATACGCCTTGGATGTCTCCTTCGGAGACGTCCACAACCGCTGGAAGCTATTCGTCCACGACCGTCCGGACTTTACCGGCGCCCACCTTCTGTGGCCAGATGACCGCTACGATGGCGTGAAATTCGGTTCTGAGGGCGTCGCCGTGGCTGTCGGCTGGCGAGACTCGGTTTGGGCTCGAACAAAGGCCGGACTTCCTACCGTCGTCCTTGTCGACGGCGAAGGCGGCAAGGCGGCTCCGTTCTGGCGAGAATCAATCACAACTCCGGCTGATCCCTGGGAGCAGGCACTCGCATTCTGCCCAGACCAAGTTCTGGACTTAAAGTGGCTCGAAAAGGGCGGGAAGCCCACCTGGCTTCAAACCAGGATCGATACACGAACTTACGAGGAAGCCCCCTATATCGCGAGGGTTGGCAGCACGGTGCTTACGACGTACCGACCACACGGAGGGCACGGCTCGCAACCAATCTATGCGAACGGCAACCCAGCCGGCTTAAGTCTGCTCGCCGACCTCATCAAAATTGCCGCCACGAACTAGTTGCTTCTCAGAAGTCCGCTGATAGGCACAAAAAAAGTTGCCACCCTAAGCGTTTAGGGTGGCAACTTTTCTTATTGAGGTTGAGCTTATTCGGCTTTCTTCTTAGCAGGAGCCTTCTTCTTAGGGGCTTCTTCTGCTGGTGCAGCGTCGGCTTTCTTCGCCGCAGCCTTCTTAGCCGGCTTAGCGGCCGGCGCTTCACCTTCAACGATGTTTGCGTTGTCGATGAGGAAGTTGGTTACCTTGCGACTGATCGCTCGGAACTGGAGTTCCTGGAGTGAACCGGATCGTCGCATTGCTTCCAACAGCTCCATTGGCTCCATCTGATATTCCTGGGCCATGGCAAACAGTTCACCGTTCAACTCTTCGTTGGTGATCGCAAGCTTCTCAGCAGCAAAGATTTCTCGAACGATCATTGCTCGCTCGACGTGGACCTTTGCCTGCTCGTGCCAAGCCTTGACGAGGTCGTCAACGACCATGCCATTCTCGGCTGCGTACTGCTCAAGCGACTTGCCTTGCTCAGCTTGCTGCTGAGCGATTTCAGTGAGTCGCTGGTTTGCAAGCGCTTCCCACATGTTATCGCTGACCGAAATCTCAGAAGCTTCTCGAAGCTGCTCAAGCAACTGCTCCTGGAGCATGTCGTTCGACATTTGCTTCTTGGCTTCGGTGATGCTGTCTCGCATTCGAGTCTTCAGCTCTTCGACGCTTTCCGTCTTGAGTGACTTGGCGAATTCTTCGTCGAGAGCAGGGAGGGTGACGGCGCTGAGTGAGTTCAGGGTGAGCTGAACCTTCATCTTCTTACCGGCCCAAGTTGAGTCGCTAAAGGTGTCTGGGAAGGTGAGTTCCGCAGTCTTCATTTCTTCAGCGTTCATGCCCTTCAGAGCATTGTCGAGTCCTTCAAAGGTCTGTCCGAGAACGACCATGAAGTTCTTGCCTTCGCCGGCATCGCCTTCTGGCTTGATGTTGACCACGCCGTAGTCGCCTTCAGCAGCAGATCGGTTGGTGATGGATTCTCGTGAAGACTGTCTCTTTCGAAGCTCGTCGATCTGGAAGTCAACTTCTTCGTCGGAAACTTCAAGTCCTTGTCGGTTCGCGGTCAGGCCCTTGTATTCGGAAAGCTTAATCTTCGGAGGAAGAGGAACCTTAGCGATGTACTCACCCTTCTGCTCGTCTCGATCAAGCGCGGTCATTTCAACCGATGGTCGAACGCCAGCGTCGACGTCGAGCTTTTGCTCAGCGACAGCTTTGTCGTAGGTTCGGCGGATCAGTTCATCAGCAGCCTGTCGATAAAGCTCTTCAGGGTTGATCATCTTCTCAACCATGTGCTTTGGCGCGTGTCCTGGGCGGAAACCTGGGAGGCGAATCTCTTTGGCAATCGACTTCAGTGCCTTGTCGAAGGCATCCTTGACCTGGTCAGGGGCGCAAGCGATGGTGAGCTTGACGGTACAAGGGTTCAAATCTTCTCGTGTGACTTGCATGATGGTGGGCGCAAACCTTAAGGTTTTTAGACCTTAAAGGGTACCTTGCTTGGTCGGTTTGGTGCAGAGGTCTTTCATCGCCGCTTCAATCGTGGCGAAGTTGAACTGGAAACCGCCCGCAAGTGCCGCGGCTGGTACTGCCCGAGTCGAGTCCAAAACGAGAGAAGCGTCGGGTCCAATCGTGCTGCCCATAATCTTCAACATCACTACCGGAACTGGTGGCGACCAGGGTCGATGTTCGCCCTCTCTCAGTTCACTCATAAGCTTCTGATTTGTGCATGGCTCCGGGGCAGTTCCATTGAATATTCCGGTCTGTCCAGATTCAATGATCCAGCAAAAGAGGTTAACGAGGTCATCAAGATGGACCCAGCTCATGTACTGCCCTCCGTCTCCAATCTGACCTCCAAGAAACGCCCGGGTGAGTCCGCTGAGTTTCGCAAACGCGCCCCCTTCCGTCGAAAGCGCGACTCCGATTCTCACAATTGTCTTGGGACAATTCACCGGATGATCGAGGCAAGCTGCCTCCCACTGCCGGCAAATCGTCGGCAAAAACCCAGTACCGACCACCGAAGATTCGTCGCAAATCTCCACCCCTCGGTCACCATAAAATCCGATTGCTGAGGCATTGATCCAATGAGGAGACTTCGATTTGAGGCAAACCGTCTGGATCGCGTTTCCAATTGCCCCCGTCGGGTCAAGTCGAGAGGTCAGCAATACCCGCCTATTCTCGGCGGTGAACTTGACCGCAATGGGACTACCCGCCAGATTGATGACGGCCTTGGCATCTATGAGTTCTTCCGCCCAATTTCCTGAATGGACGCCATCCCAAAGCAGCCGCCCTTCACCCGGAGTTCGGGAAAGCAGCTTGACCTCGAGTCCTCGGCGTCGGAGTTCGGCAGAGAGCGCACTTCCGATCAGACCGGTTCCCCCGGCAATGATGACTTTGTCCACAACGGGATTCTACGCCGTTAGGCCGCGCGTCGTTGGGGATGGTAAACCCAACAATCTCGCCCTGCCTGTTTCGCCGCGTACAGGTAGCCATCGGCTCTCTCAACAGACTTATCGATATGGGCACGCGGATCGTGGAGTGCCGCCCCAAGCGATGCGGTGACTTTAAGCCCAGGTTCAAGGACTGACCAATCGAAGTTTCGGAGTTCTTCCAAGATCGTTTCGGCAGCCGATGCAACTTCGATATCCGTCGACGCTTCAAAGGCCAAGATGAACTCTTCGCCGCCCCATCGCCCAACATCAATGACTCCGATATCCGCACTCTTCAGAATTCCCGCGAACGTTCGAATCACTTGATCGCCAACTCCGTGGCCGTAGGTGTCGTTCACGCGCTTGAAGAAGTCAATATCGATCAGACCAATTGCGAATGAGCCAGGGTGCTTTTCGGCGAGGGTCGCAAGGGTTTCCTCGGCGCCACGTCGGTTCAAAACTCCGCTCAATCGGTCCATCTTGACTTCGACTTCGAGCTCGCGGTTGCGCTCAACAAGGAACTGGTTGCGCATTCTCAAAATTTGCTGATCAATCCGTGCCTTCTGAACTTCAAACTTGGTGTCCAGGATGTGGGCACGTCGGCTCTCTTGGTTTGCGGTGATCGTACGAAGACGCTCGAGCGCTTCCGTCAACAGCTCATAAGCATGAGCGTATTCGCCAACGCCTGCCGCTCCACTCGCCGCGAAGATCAGGAGCCGATCTAGTGTCTTGATGCTGCCGGTCTTCTTAACCAGCGCAATAGCCCGTCGAGCTTGTGAATAAAGTGATGCCCAATCTCGCGCCGCTTCATAGCAGTAACACTGGGTTTCCAGAGCCGCTATTTTGACAGGTTCAGAGCCAAACTCTTCAGCGTCCGCGCAAACACTCTCAAGCTTCCCTTCATCAACGGAACCGCTTTCCAACGCGTCAAGCTGAATCGACAAAAGCTTGCAGAGGAGCCGTGTTGACTCCTCAATATCTTGCCGACGAAGCGCTGAAGTCAACAATGCTCGCGCCGATTGGACGTTTTCAAGGCATTCTTCTCCAGTCTTATTCTGCTGATGAGCCAGCATTGTATGACCGGTCGCCATGTTGTACTCACCAAGGCTGATGCTGGTAACACCACCGCTTGTCGCGAGATGTTCAAGTCCGTAGCGGAACGATCGAATTGCGTCCTCGTAGCGCTCAAAGTTGAAGAAGGCGTTACCAAGATTCATTTGAACCCGGCTGATCAAATCGTAATCGTTTGCCTCGGTTGCAGTCTGAAGAGCTTCCTCGAGGAACTCGCAAGCTAGTCCCATTTCGCCGGTTTCAAGCGAAATGACACCGAGATACATCTGAGCGATTCCGAGATACCGAGCCTTGCCTGACTCGTTTGCTTCCTTCAAGAACGTCAGTGCGACTCGGTCAGCTTCCTCAATCTCGAGGTTCATGATGTGGGAGAAACACTGATACCTTCGAGCCTCGAGAGCCGCATCGATGTCACCAGCCTCACGGTACAAGCGAGCCAGCCGAGAGAATTCCTCAGCTGCGAGCGTCGGGTCGCTCGCCATTGTTTGGCGTGCGTCCTGAAGCGCGTACTCGTTAACCGGTTCTTGGTTATGGGATGACATCGTGCAGATTTCTCTGTACTTATCGGTTCATCGTTCCGGGATGCTAAGGGTCGCCGGACTCTTTTAATCGATCATCCACTCAGATTGGACCGTCTGGTCCAACCCTAGATTTTGAAGTACTCGCGCAACCACCGTATCCGCCAAATCATCCAGAGTTTGCGGGTTCGTATACCAAGCGGGGCATGCAGGAAGAATTGTCGCCCCCGCCTCAGCTAACTGGGTCATGTTGCGGAGCATGATCAAGTTCCAAGGCATCTCACGAGGCACCAGAATGAGCTTCCGCTTTTCCTTCAAGCAAACGTCTGCTGCGCGGGTGGTCAGGTCGTCACTTATGCCGTGAGCGATTCGACCTGCGGTGCCCATCGAACAGGGAATGATGACCATTCCGTCGTGCCGAAAAGACCCACTGGCGGGCGGAGTGTAGTAGTTCTTTGAATCCAAAAGCTTGATCTGCGGCAGGTCTTCGCCAAGCCAGTCTTTCGTCGAGAAATTCTCTGGGTCAAGCGTCACGCCAAGCTCGGTATGAGCCACCTGAGGCGCTTGCCGACTCAGGATGAGATAGATCTCCTTGTAGTGTTTCGCCGCCTGCAACAGGAAGCGTTTTGTGTAAATCGCCCCGCTTGCTCCGGTTACCGAGACGACTAGCCGACCTGTTGAACTCATCTTCTAAAGTCTACGCCGATATACTGTTGCGATGCGGCACGGCGCACCAGTTGAACTCGTGGGAGAGGGCATCATTCTCCAGAAAACGGTCTGGACCGACGCCGAAGTCGTCTTCGGAGCCATCCTCGAATCTCAAGAAATCCTCTACCCCCGAATGCGCTGGGCATCCGCGATTCCGTCGTTTGAGAAGACCGTAGCCAGTTGTCACGATGCTGAAGGACAGTGGGATCGGGGAGACACCCTCAACTACACGATCTGGTCAACCGATGGCGAATGCCTTGGCCGATGCAGTCTTCACCACATCGACTGGGGCGTTCCCAAGTTTGAGGTCGGCTACTGGGTCCGGCTCTCAGCCCAGGGCAAAGGAGTCGCAACCGAGGCCACTCGACTCCTGACCGAGATGGCATTCAGCGACCTTGGTGCCCGGCGAGTTTCGTTGTGGTGCGCAATTGACAATATCGGCAGCCGCCGCGTCGCCGAAAAATTGGGTTTCACTCACGAGGGCACCTTCAAGAACGACGAGGCCGACGCCCTCGGTCGTCCGATCGACATGAACATTTTCGCAATTACCCGCTGATAAACGCACCGACATTTCGGAGGGGCTGTAAGGTGAAACTCTAGCTCGATTTGAGCTTAGAAATCGCTTCTATTTCCCGTTCCCGGGTCATCCCGTACTTACCGAGGCCATCCTTTCCTTCATCGCGGATCCAAGCGAGGGTGTCCCCGATGGTCTCCGAGATTGGTCTCAAATTCAGTCCGGCGGATTGCGCTTTGGCCGGATCGTAGTTAAATGTTTGAGAACCCGGCGGCAACGTGACCGGAAGGTCTTGCCACAGCTTCACTTCGACCTTTTCGAGCTCTTCGAGTGAGGCAACGACCAACTTATGTTCCCGCTCGGTCTGCCGCCGAATCTCGTCGATAACCTCTCCGAAGGGCACTCGAGGACCAACGGCATTCCAAAAACCATTTTGATTCTGCTCCGTGATCGCCACCGTGAATGCGGCCAGATCCCGAGCGTCGATTCCTTGGAAGCGCTCTTCAAACGTGTTGGGCAGCAAAACCTCGTCGTGCTGATCCAGACGTGCAACCCAATAAGGGAAGCGACCCGTGTGATCGTGTGGCCCAATTATGATTCCGGGGCGAATCATCGCGTGATTTGTCGGATAAGCCTCGCGAACGATGCGCTCACAAGTGACCTTGAGGGGGCCGTAGTTGGCACCAGTGACCTCAGTCGCACTCGGATCACCTTCGGCAAACTGGCGCGTTTGCTCATCAAACGGCCCTTCTAGTCCGTCGGTGTCGTAGATGCTGATCGTCGAAATGAAAGTGTAAAAGTTCGTCTTCAGCTCGGCGCTTGCCAAAACCTGCGAAGGCAGGTAACCGCTAACGTCGATCACCGCGTCCCAATGCGTCGCCTTAGCCTTCTCGATATCCGCAACCCGGTCGCCCAGGATGTGTTTGCACGTCGGGAACAGATCCGGATTCGTCTTTCCTCGATGGAAGAGGGTGACGTCGTGGTGATTGGCAAGAAGCTGATCAACAATCGCCCGCCCCACAAACTGCGTTCCGCCGAGAACAAGGATATTCATAGTTGTAGTATGAAGCTACGCGCGACTTGATAGAATGAGTTTCCGATGGTCTTGGGCTTAGTCGGTTTTGATACGAATCTCTCGAGAGCAGTTGAACAAGCGGTGACTCAAGCGGGTCATTTCTGCCTGGTATTCGACGAATGCGAGGACCTTGAGGCGATGATTCGTGATGAGGTTGAACTACCGCTGTTCGACTCGCTGATTTATGAAGGAACTGAATCTCCTCGCGTCGTCAGGTTCTCCCTGGGGCGCATAGCGAGCCTTCGAGGCGAGCTTTACAGGGAGCTTTGCGTGGTCGCCACTTCGCACGACCGCCAGTTTTGGGAGCCATTGGAGGATGACATTGACCAGTGGCTCGAATCAATCTACGGCTGGCATTGCGAAGTGATCTACCTATTTGGAGAAGGTTAGAACCAGTCTTTGCCGCCAATGATGTTCTCGTGATACCACTGGTCGTCCGACTTGGTCAGATAGACGATCCCTTCGGCGAGCGCGATGATGGACATGACTGGCAGAGCGATGAAGCACGTGCAGACCGTTACCAGGATCGATGTCGTGGCCGGTTTAGATTTGCCCATCATGAACTTGTGGATGCCGAGCCAGCCGAACCCGAAGAATCCGAGGACGATGGCGACGATCCCGCAAGCGGTTCGTTGTGAAGGTGATACACCGTTCATTTCAGATACAGGATACGCAAGGATCGCGTCCAGGGTTACGCTGGGACCAGAAGTCCCGTCGCCGGGTACAATCACGGGGTTAGACGCGTCTTTTTTGACGCATTGAGATTTGACCCGTGGCAGAAGAAAACAATACACCGCTGAATACGAGCATTGCCGTTGACCAAGAGCTTGGTCGCTCGTACGTCAACTATGCAATGTCGGTCATCATTGCCCGTGCGCTCCCAGATGTGCGCGACGGAATGAAGCCGGTTCAACGCCGAATTCTGTACGCAATGCGTGGCCTCAACCTGACGCCAGCAAATGCTCACACGAAGTGTGCGAAGGTCACCGGTGAAACCACCGCTAACTTCCACCCGCACGGTAACGAAGTTGTCTACCCGACCCTCGTCCGCATGGCGCAACCCTGGTCGCTGCGATACCCACTGATCGACGGACAAGGTAACTTCGGTTCTGTTGACGGTGACTCTCCGGCTGCAATGCGATATACGGAGTGCCGACTCACCCCGATCGCGATGGAGCTCCTCGAAGACCTCGACCGCGAGACCGTCGACTTCACTCCCAACTATCTTCAGTCCACCAACGAGCCCCTCGTTCTTCCCGGCAAATTCCCGCACCTGCTCTGCAACGGAACCGAAGGAATTGCGGTTGGTATGGCAACCAAGCTTCCTCCGCACAACCTCACCGAGGTCTGTAACGGCATCCTCCACCGAATCGATTACCCCGGATGCACGCTCGATGACATCATGGAGCACATCCCTGGACCTGACTTCCCAACTTACGGAATCATCATGGGCACCAAGGGCGTTCGCTCGGCATACGAAACCGGTCGTGGATCGATCGTCATGCAAGCCAAGACGATGATCGAACCAGGCGACGCTGGTAAATCTGTCATCGTCGTCACCGAGATTCCATATCAGGTCAACAAGACGACCCTGATGAAGAATATCGCCACGATCGCCAAGGAGCGAAAGTTTGACGGAATCCTCAACGTGCAGGACTACTCGGACAAGCGCGGTATGCGCATGGAAATCGAAGTCCGACGTGACGTTAATCCAAATAAGGCGCTTAACTACCTTCTGAAGCACACCGCACTCCGAACTTCGTTCGGTTGTATCTTGCTCTCGCTGGTTGACGGTTCACCTCGTACCGCGCCACTCATGACGATGATTGATGAGTACATCAAGCACCGCCGTGACGTTATCGAACGCCGAACCAAATACGAGCTTTGCCGAGCGCTTGAAGAAGTCCACGTTCTTGAGGGCTACCAAATCGCCCGACGGTTCATGGACGAAGTCATCGCCCTGATCCGAAAGTCGCGAGACCCAGGTATCGCCCGAGCTGAACTCGTCCGTGAGTTCGACATGTCGGCGTTCCAGGCAAACACCATCCTTGCGATGCCACTCCGCCAACTCACCATGATGGAGCAGGCGAAGCTGGAAGACGACTACAAGGCCGCTCTCCGAAAGACCCAAGACTTGCTCGACATCTTGAACAGCGAAGCTCGACTGACGGCGGTCATGAAGGCAGAAATCGTTGGAATGCGCGACAAGCACGGCGACGAGCGACGAACCAAGATCCAAGCTCGGGAAGCTGGCGAGTTCACTGAAGAAGATTTGATTCCGGACGAGGAAGCAATCATCTCGATCTCGCGAGACGGCTACATCAAGCGAGTCAGCATCGATGCCTATCGCCAGCAGAAGCGCGGCGGTAAGGGCGTGAACAACACCCTTAAAGCCGACGACGAGCCAGCGCACCTCTTCCAGATTTCGACTCACCACACCATCCTGTTCTTCACGGACCGTGGTCGCGTCTACAAGCTCAAGGGCTACGAAATTCCGGAGACCGGTCGGTACGCCAAGGGCATGCCGGTCATCAACTACATCAGCATCGTTGGTGGCGAGCGAGTGACTGCAACGGTCAGCGTCAAGGACCTCACAAGCGACGGATTCCTCGCGATGATCACCAAGGGCACCGGACCGAAGCACAACGCAGAGATCAAGCGAACCCCGCTCTCCGCTTTTGCCAACATCCGAAACAACGGTTTGATTGCCTTCGATATCGAAGATGGCGACGAACTCGGCTGGGCGCTCCGAACAACCGGTAAAGATGATCTCATCCTCGTAACCCGAGAAGGTCAGTCGATCCGATTCAGTGAAGAAGACGCCACATCGCGAAGCCGCGCAGCTGGTGGTGTCCGGGCTGTCCAATTCAAGGCAGGAAATCCTGACGACCAAGTTGTCACGGCAGCTGTCGTTGATGAAGCACTTTCACTTCTCGTCGTCTCCGAAAACGGATACGGCAAACGAACCGGTCTCGACGAGTACCGAGTCCAGAGCCGAGGCGGTTCAGGAATCCTTACGATGAACTGCACTGAGAAGACCGGAAAGGTCGTCGGTGCTGAAGTCGTTGAGAATGATGACCGACTTCTGTTGATGTCCACCAAGGGTAAGGGCATCCGAATGAAGGTCAAGGAGATTCGCACCACGGGCCGTGTTGCCCAAGGTGTCAAACTCGTTAATCTCACCGGAGACGACCAAGTCGCTTCGATCGCTCGAATCGTCAAGGGAACCGACGACGGCGAAGGTGAAGAAGTCACCGAAAGCAACGAAGAATAATCTTCAAGATGTGCGGGGCACTTTAAACGCCCCGCACACAAAGCTCCGATTCATATCGGGCAACACCACAAGCACCTGGCCAACAATATGCCCTCCTACTGGACTAAGTGTGAGTTGGGCCGAGATGTGATCTCGATAGACCTTGGTTTCCATCCGCTGAGTTTTAGGGTTGATGAACATCATCTGAGCCGAAGTCACCCCGATCGGCACTCTCCTTACTTCAGGAAACATCATTTGTCGATAGAGCAGACTGTCCCGCTTCATCGCCGATTGCCGAATGCCAATCGGTCTGCCTACTGAGTCTTGCCTTGTAGTGAAGTAGACCACGATCCCCTGTCCATCACCTGCTTGGATAATGAGTCCATACACTCGTGCCGAATCCACAATCTTGCCGGTCAGATCTTTGGATGCAAGCCTGTTGACCGGCCTCAGAGAGACCGTTGTAGGAGCTAATAGCTGTTCGCGAACCCTGCCATAAACTCTCTTGGACGGAATTGGAACCCGACTATAGTCCCCCGCAATTGAGCACGAAACCAATCCCACCAAAGCAAGCCCACAAAACCTCACAATAAGGCATAGGGCAAGCCCCGTACCAAACCAGATTCGGAAACCTACTTCAGCAGCTTCTTTTGAATAAATCGTCGAGCTGGAGTTTCAACGTATTTCCAAACTAAGAACGACAGCAAGCACGTTCCGATCAGAGTGATCGTGAAGAATGTCCAGTCCTGGGGCGCCTCGCGGTCTCGTAGTCCAAGTTTGAGAAGTATAAGGCTTGACCACGTAAAGACAGCCGACTGAAGCAAGTACATTGAGTAACTTGTCTCCCCCAACACGATCCAGAATCGCTTGAATGCGCCGGATGGAGCTGTCTCCTGCTGATAAAACTCAAGACCAAGAGCAAAAATTAAGAACGTATAGCAAACTTGAAGCCCTACGAAAATGAGACTCGGAAGTCCAACTTCTGGGGTCAATGTCTGATAAGCAAGGGCGATCCCAACGGCTGTCAGCTGAAGTTCGCGTCTTCGCTTGATCCGGGGTCCCCAGTGAAGTAGCAACATGCCTGCAGCCATCCCCATCGCGAATGGGGGCAAGTTGGCAAGTGGCAACGCCGCGCTATCCGCCAAAGATAATCGCTCAGCTAATCCGCCCTTCTGTTCACCTAATGTCTGGAGAAGACGAAAAATAAGGGGACCTGCAGCGAAGGATGCCAACGCGACACCAATTGCCGAAGCCGGTTTCAACTTGACGAAATGAGGAATCAGGAACGGGAAGAGAATGTAGAACAGGAGCTCAGACGAGAGACTCCACCCCTGCAACATCCAGTTGAATGACTTATGGGGATCAATCGTTCCTAGGTACCAGCCATCAGTCATAGTCAGCTTAGAAATGACATAAACGGGAACGTTTAACGTTGGAGGAATCCCTACTGATTTGATCCAGTTGTATGCGCCTTGCAGACTCATAATGAGCGCGAAGAAGTATGCAGGATAGATGCGTGCAAATCGATTGACGAGGAACTTCTTTGCATCAATTCCGGCTGACTGATAACGCGCTCCGTAGACAACAACCATCAGGAGCCCCGACAGGATGAAGAACAAATGAACACCTGCGCTCCCGCGATTGAGTAAGTTGCGGAGAGGGCTTGGGCCATGCTCAAGCATTTGGTATGCGTAGTGGTCGCAGAACACCATGAACGCGGCGAAGAAGCGAACGATTGTCAATGATTCGGCCCTGTTTTGAGTCGGCGAATGAAGAGCCATGTACGTTGACCTGCGGGATAAACAATACCCACCAAAGTTATCGGTCGACTCCGATGTAAACTGAACCTATTGAACGCTTCTCCTTCACCGCAAGCAGTGATCATTGCGGGACCCAATGGGTCGGGTAAGTCAACTGCGGCGACCCGTCTCCTCCCCGACGGAATGGTTTTTGTCAACGCCGATATGATCGCGCAAAAGCTTTCTGGCGAAAAGGGAACCAGTGCGGATATCAACGCCGGAAGGCTTCTGCTGGCCCAGGTTGAAGCTCTGGAGTCAAATCGCGAAGACTTTGCTTTTGAAACAACGTTGGCAAGCAAAATGCTTGCGACCCGGGTAGCCGGCTGGCAACAACGAGGTTATCAAGTCCACCTGATCTTCTTCTGGCTACCCAGCGAGGAACTAGCGTGTCTGAGGGTCGAAGGAAGAGTCCGAGATGGCGGACATCGCGTTCCCGAAGAAACCATCCGACGGCGTTACCAGTCGGGGTTGAAGCTCTTCTTTAACTCGTATGTCCCCATCGTCGACACGTGGCGGCTCTATGACAATTCGGTGAATGCCGCGCCAAAGCTCATCGCCCGAGGCGACTCAACTGGCTCGTGTTCCGTGATGCTCCCAGAGATCTGGAATAAACTGAGTGAGGAGTTCCAGGCATGAACAACCGTGACGAATTGGCAAACCGATTCAACCGAGATGAAGAAGTTCATCAGGCGGTGAGCGACGCTGTTCGAGACGCCCTTGAAGAGCACGCCCGAAAAGGGAATCATGTCGTGGTTTGGAAGGACGGAAAGGCCGTTTGGGTGCCTGCGACCGGGGAAACTGAATAGAACCGAATGTTAAACGAAGAAACCAATATCGTTGCGATCCAATTTACGATTGCCATCGCGACCATCCTATTTCTCGCCGTCATGTGGGGCGGCTTGTGGTACTTCGTCAAATTTAAAGGCAAAGACCTTCGCTACCGAGGCCGGGTTGTCGAGTATTTCAGCGTCCAGGAAACTGAAGGCTCAGAGACCAAGCCCTCGGAATAGCAGTAGCGTGTCTCCGCGCAAACCGTAAACTAGATGGAAGCGCGCGGAGACATTGTCCCGATTACTTTCCGTGCTTGCGACGTCGGACGAGTCCGGCAATTCCAAGTCCCAAAACTGCCATAGTTCCAGGCTCGGGAACGGGCGCCCACTTGATCGCGTAAGTTCTGCCATCTGCATCGTTTCCGTATCCAACGATATCGCCGCTTTCAGAAATGCCCGTTGCTGTACTCGTGACAAACGCAACTGCCGAGGAACTTAGCAGTGAATGAAGATCAATGTAACCAGATGCGCTTCCTGTCCAAAGCAATGCGCGAGGAGCACTTGATCCAGTTAAGTATCCAAATCCGACTTGTGTGTTGCCGTAAACAGCCTCTGCGTAGGATTGATCAAATCCTGTTGGATTTAGATCGATATAACTTGCTGCAGTTCCGTTCCACAACATGGCATGAGACTTGCCACCGGTTACTCCCCAGCCTACTTGGCTGTTGCCTGACACTCCCCGTGCAAGTGAGCCGGTGTATCCGGTTGGGTTCAAATCCACAAAGCTTGATGCACTACCATTCCAGAGAATGGCATGAGTGACACTGTTAGGATCGGCCGTTGTCGCAGACCCAACTTGGAAGCCCCCTGAAACTCCGTAGGCTACAGATCGCTGGAATCCTGTCGGGTGAAGGTTTACCGCGCTTGCCGCAGTACCTTGCCAAAAGATTGCTCTGGAGGAACTCCAGCCCAGGCCATTTGTCGCAGTTCCGACCTGGGAACTACCCGAAACTGAATAAGCAATTGACTTTTCAAATCCAGCCGGGTTCAAGTCAACAACGCTAGTCGCAGTGCCATTCCAAATCAAGGCGTGCTCCTTCCCTCCAGCAGAGGTCAATCCATGTCCAACTTGATAACTGCCCGAAACACCAAATGCATTAGACCAGGAAAATCCGGTCGGGTGAAGGTCTACAAGGCTGGAGGAGCTGCCGTTCCACAATGCTGCTCTACTCGAACCTGCTCCTAATTCGGAAGTATAGTCGGCCACAAATCCAATCTGCGCTGCACCACCCGCACCGTGAGCTGCTGAGGCGTATGAGCCAGCAGAGCTAGGAGGATTCAACACTGTTGCAGTGAATTGTGCGTTTGCTGTCGAGCAGATGGCAATGAGACACCCTAACGCAAAACCATGTCGATGAGAAAATGTATGATTCATGGGAATTATCCTGATTGAGAACCTTGAGCGGTTTGTCAAGTATCTCACAGCTCCTCAGAGGTGATACCTCGTTAAAATGCCAGATTTCTGGCAAACTATTGGGCTTTATCAGGACTTTGGACTCACGTAGTTATTGCCGATGACCTTGGCTAATTCCCTAGTTCGGCCGTGTACCCAAACTCTGGAATTTCGACCTCCCAGCCGAGCTCATCCTTGATCTTTGCGGCCAACACTTCTTGTGCCTCAGGCTCGCCGTGGACAATGAACGTTTTCTTCGGCGGAGTACGGAAGAAGCTCAACCAGTTCATCATTTCCTTCTGATCACAGTGAGCGCTTAACGAGTTGAGTTTATCGACTCGAGCGCGAACGGCGACATCTTCACCAAAGATCGTGACGTAAGGCTTTCCTTCAATGAGGTCGCGCCCCAAGGTGCCCTCGGCCTGGTAACCCGTAAACAGAACCAGCGTATTCTCGTCGCCCAAGCGGCTGCGGAGATGATGCTTGATACGCCCGCCATTTGCCATTCCAGAACCGCTGATCACGATCTGTGGACCATCTTGCCGATTCAACGCCTTTGACTGCTCCCGATCCCGAACGTAGTTCAGGTTGGCGGGTTCAAGTTCACTTGAACCTTCAGCGATCGAGATCTTCATCTCATCATCATGCTCTTCTTTAGCCTGAGCATAGGCATGGGTCGCAGAGACCGCCATCGGCGAGTCAATGTAGATCGGAATCCGTGGCATCCGACCCTCATCCTGAAGCTGCTTGAAGAAGTACATCAACTCTTGCGTCCGTCCGATAGCGAACGAGGGGACCAGAATCGTTCCGCCGTTCTGCCAAGCCCACTGGCAGGCCTCCTCAAGCCGGGCCATTGGGTCTTCGTCCGAGTGGATCCGATTGCCGTAGGTGGACTCAATAACGAGGTAGTCACAGTAATCGACGACCTCGGGATCTTTGATGATCGGGGTGTCGTACCGTCCCAGATCACCACTCATAAGCAGAATCTCTCCATTGGGAAGCGCAATTTCGACAAAAGCTGATCCAAGGATGTGTCCAGCAGGCTTATACACCCAACTTGCCCCACCGGGGAGTTCGTGCCGCTCGTGGTACTTGACTGGCTTCAGGAGTTTGAGTGCACGGTAAGCGTCCTCTTCTGTGTACAGCGGCTGGGCTGAAGTCCTAAGACCGTGCTTGCTGTGGAATCTCGCCTCCTCTTCTTGAAGACGTCCTGAGTCGGGAAGAGAAATCCGACACAGCGCAATGGTCGCCGCAGTGGCATAGATTGGACCGTTGAATCCATCCTTCACTAGCCGAGGAAGCATTCCTATGTGGTCAGTGTGGGCGTGAGTCAGGATGGCGGCGTCAAGCTCGCTAGGCTGAAAAGGGAACTCATCCCAGTTCAAATCGCGCAGCAACTTGGATCCCTGAAACAGTCCGCAATCGATCAGAATCTTGGCTTTGCCAACGCTCAAAAGATGCTTTGAGCCAGTAACAGTGCGCGTTGCGCCAAAGAACGAGAGCGAGGGCGTCATGCGCCCATTGTACATTCAACCTACTTAAATGGCGGCCAAATTAATTCGTCTTTGTTTAGCCGCGAGGAGCGAAGCACAATGCCCTTATCGACATACCACTTACCCGACTTCTCGTTGCGGCCCATTTTGATTTTCATAATGGGATAGTCATAGCCTCCCCAACTCTCAGCTTCGCGGGAGACTAATAGAACGTAAGCTGTGTTCTTCGCAACGTGCATGATGCGAACTTCTTCGATCTTTCCTTGCAAGGGACATCGCTCAGACCTGAAATAGTTCTTAACCGTAGGTAGCAAAACCGCCTTGTAGCGTTTGCCCTGTATCCACATGTAGGCAAATGGCGAACCAAGAGTGAACAGGATGCAAGCCAAGGTGACCTTCGCCATCGGAAATTCTGGTTTGCCAGGACCGATTTTGAACATGGCGATCACAAACGCAATGATGGCGCCAAGTATCCCTCCTGTTGCCAAATACACCAGCCAGTCGATCATACGTGCGAATGTGATTCCGCAGATAATCACTCTAATCACCTGTATCATTACCAGGAATTTCAGAATCCGGGTCGACATGAATGGTGCAAATGCAAGGCGCGAGCTCTGTCTCGATCCGTTTCTCGATCCGGTCGGCAAGGTCATGTGCCTGCACGACTGTCCATATCCGAGGGACCACAATGTGCATTTCCACAAAATGTTGTTCTCCCGAATGCCGGGTTCGCAACTTGTGATAACTGATCAGTTCTGGCTCATTCGCCAATATTCCCTGGATCAACTCAAGTTCTTCTTCGTCAATGTGGCTATCAATCACCTGGTCGAATGCCGAGTGAATCATCTTTACCGAGGAGTACCCCAGCCAGACCGAAAGTAGAAGTGCAAAAAGCGGGTCAGCGTACGGCCAATTGGTCAGTTTGGTGACGACCAGGGCCGCAATAACGCCGATGGTGGTGATGATGTCGACCTGGATGTGCTGGGCGTTCGATTTGAGCGCAAAGGATTCAGTTTCGTTGCCTACCTTTGCAACGTGTCGCATGACGAGAAAGCCGATGCTTGCGCAAGCCGTGACAATAACAATTCCCCAATCGAGCTTTCCGATTACCGGCCTCTCAAAGAAATGGATGACCGCCATGACTGCCGTGTACAGCGCAAAAATGAAGAGAATAATCGCTTCGCTAAGCCCTGCCAAGGTATCGATCTTTCCGTGACCGTAAGGGTGTTCATCATCAGGAGGTGCGGCGGCGGCTCGAACGCTGACCAGCGATACAAAAGAAGAGATGACGTCACTGACGCTATGCAACGCCTCACTCAGCAGGCTGACCGACCCCGTCAGTAATGCACCAAGCAGCTTTAGTCCCGTTTGGGCTAGGTTGAAACCAAAGGATAGGTTTGCCGCTGCTTGGACTCGTTTGGTTCTATCAGTCTGCAACAACTCGATCCTTGGCCCGATAAACGAACTGAGACCAGTATACAAAACCTGCAACTGCAGCCGCGCCACCCACAATCAGTGGCCATCCAAACTTGTCCGCCATAAAGTTGATGTTCAGCAAAGTAATCACAGTTCCGATCAGGACTCCCAAAACAGTCATCCATTTCGGCGCCGCATACTCACCAAGTTTCGCTTTGTTGGCTGCGATCAGAACGAGCGGGAAGACGGCAAAGGGAAGCTGCAGGGATAGAATGACCTGCGACAAAACCAAGCCGTCAATGTCCCTTCCCTCCGTCAGTGTTACGATTAGGATCGCAGGGACCAGAGCAAGACCACGCGTAATCATACGGCGGAATTGTGGCTTGATCTTCCAGTTCATAAAGCCTTCCATGACCACTTGACCGGCGAGAGTTCCCGTGATCGTAGACGACTGCCCTGAAGCCAGCAGCGCAACCCCGAACAACACCGCTGCAACCGGTCCCAAGGTCGGAGTCAACAGTTCATGCGCCCGTTCAAGACTCGCAACCGGAGTTCCTCCCTTGTGGAAAACTGCCGCAGCCAAGATCAAAATTGCTGCATTGACGAAGAATGCCGCACCTAACGAAATCACTGTGTCCCAAGTTGCAGCCTTGATCGCCTCATGCTTTCGATCTTCGGGCACTTGCCGGCTCTGAACGATCGAGCTGTGCAGATACAAGTTGTGTGGCATGACCGTCGCCCCAATGATTCCGATCGCGATACGAAGAGCATCGCCGCTTGGCTTCTCCCGGGGAATCAGGGAGGATGCAACCGAGCCCCAAGCTGGAGCCGCCTTAAAGACATTGATGAACAGGCAAACTCCGATAGTTCCGACCAAGACAATCACAAGGGCTTCCAACTTTCGGAAGCCAAACTTCATCAAGCCCAACAGAAGGATGACGTCGAGGCCAGTGAGCACAACCCCCGCGACTTTGTTCAGTCCGAACAGTAGGTTTAGGGCAACCGCAGATCCGATGACCTCCGCCACATCTGTAGCGATCATCGCAATCTCAGCGAGTAACCAGAGCAGGACCGAAAGCGGTCGGTTAAAGATCGCCTTGCAAGCTTGGGCCAGGTCCATTCCTCCACCGAGACCAAGGCGCACGCACAAGGTCTGAAGCAGAATCGCCATAAGGTTGCTAGCAAGGATGACCCAGAGCAACGTGTAGCCAAAACGAGAACCGCCTTCAAGGTCCGTCGCCCAGTTGCCCGGGTCCATGTATCCAACGCTAACGAGGAACCCCGGTCCCAAAAATCTGAGGAAGCGCGCGCCACGAGAGGGAGCGTCGGTTGACACTGTGTGGATGATTTCGTCGGCGCCCACTTTCATAGCTATGGCTATATTACCCATAGACCTATCGGTAGATTGACCGGGGAACCTGACCTCTTTCAAGGCAATCAGAGAAAATCACATGGAACTCTTTTCTGCCGTTGATTTTGTGGCTCGACTGACCAATGATAAATTCCTGGTCATGGAAGACATCAGCCGATCCGCAAGCTCACTCGCAAGCCAGTTTAAGGTTTGCCCCCTCTGCGGAGGAATCAACTCGGTTGAAGTCAGTAGTTGCTTTGTTTGCTCTTGGCACGGCGAGTTTGAAAACGATCCGAGCGTCATCGCAACTTCTTTCGATGACCTTCTTGAGCGATGTCCTGGTCTGATGGAAGCGGTTGCCCCAGCAACTCGTCCCAGCGTCTGGCAAAAGATTCTCGCGATGCTCGGCGTTCGCCGGATCAACATTTCCGCCTGAACTTTCCCCAACAATTGGTGGAGAAGTTTCTGACCAAGGAATCCCCGAGGGGTTTATACTCTGAGGAGTGATCGTCGATCCCCTCTCCCGCCAAGCCCTTTACAGCATCGAGGCAGAGATGGCCGTTCTTGGTTGCATGTTGCAATCGCCCAAAGCCGTTGACGAGGTTCTCGCAGTCCTCAACGAAGACGATTTCTATCGGCCTGCCCACGCGATCATCTTCCGGGCAATCCGACAGCTGAACTCGAACCACCGAGAAATCGACCACCTTACCGTTCGCGTCGAGCTTCAAGAGCGCGGACTCCTCACCGAGGTCGGTGGACAGAGTTACCTGTTCGACATTGAGTTGCAGGCTCCGGCGATCTCAAACGCAAAATATTACGCAGACATCGTCATCGACATGGCGACTCTTCGCCGTCTCGACGTCGCTGCAAAGAACATCCAAGGGCACGTCATCAATCCCGACATCGAGACGGTTGACGATAAAGTAGAACGATCCGAGCAAGAGATTTTTGAAGTTGGTCGAAGACGACTTGGAAAGCAATTCGCCCACGTTTCGTCGTTGGCAAAAGAGTTCTTTGTCGACGTCGATAAGATCGTCGAAAGCGGCAAGCCCCTCTTCGGTTTGCCAACCGGATTCATTGACCTTGACCGAATCACCACCGGCTTCTATCCCGGCGACTTCGTCATCATCGGTGCCCGACCCGCTATGGGTAAGACCTCGCTTGTTCTCGACTTCGCTTTGAACGTCGCCCAAGGTGTCCGCCGCGAAGGAAAGAAGGGAACGATCGCAATCTTCTCCCTCGAAATGAGCTCGATCCAGCTCACACGACGTATGGTTTCCATGGTGAGCGGTATCTCCATGGGCGTCCTCAAATCCGATAAGGGTCTCTCAGAGAAACAATATCTAGGTCTTGCCGACGCCTGCGAATCGCTCTACTCGATGCCGATCTACATCGACGACGCAAGCGATGTGACGCCGATGGAGATGCGAGGAAAGTGCCGCCGTCTGAAGGCTGAACACGGGCTCGACTTGGTCATCATCGACTACCTCCAGCTCATGCGCGGTTCCAAGAAGACGGAAAACCGCGTTCAGGAAATTTCCGAGATCGCCCGCGCGTGTAAGTCGATGGCAAAGGAGCTAGAAATCCCCGTTATCGCCCTCTCTCAGCTCTCGCGAGCGGTTGAAAACCGCGACGACAAGCGCCCCCAGCTATCCGACATTCGTGAATCGGGTTCGATTGAAGCGGAAGCGGACATGGTCATGTTGCTTTACCGAGACTCGTACTACAAGGCAAAGGAAGAGCACAAGCCAGAGATCGAGTCCTACGACGAGGTGCAAGAAGCAGAAGTCATCATTGCGAAGCACCGAAACGGACCTGTTGGAAAAGTCATGCTCGGATTCCAACCTGCATTCGCTCGATACCGAAACCTCGACAGATCGTCCAGCTACTCGAACAATGAGGAGTAACAATGTCGTGGCGTAGCCGGTGCCTCCAACTCGTTGCGATCAGCGCCCTTTTGGCGATTTCAGCAGGTGCATTGTGGCAATTCCGCCTTCTGTCCTCGGCTCTGCTCGTGTTGGCCGTCCCGTTCACCTTGTGGGCAATCGGTCTTTACGTCTACATGAGATTTGGCCCAGGGAAATACAATCTGGACGAGCTTCGTGAACTTGTACTCGAAGGACAGTACGATGATTCGGACCTGCCCGATGTTGACCCTGAGGGCGACCTTTTCTGTCCCTGCTGCCAATCCGTCTACAACGTGAAGTTTGGAGTTTGCCCAACCTGCGCAACTCGGCAGACCCGGAAAAAATAGTGGTTGTTTCGGCGGCTACGACCTGATATTCTTGCGGCATGATTGAGGCTATTGCATTTGCGGCGCTTGCCCTTGGCCCTGGACAGTTCACGACGTCAGGACTAAGACCCGAAGCCCTGCGGCTGGGAATGAATCTCGGGACCGCCGTTCAGTCCGATGCCCTCAAGAACAACATGGATTCGGGTCTTTACCGATCGGCAGTGTCCCAGAACATGACGATGATTGAGCCGGAGAACGACCTCAAGCCGGCTTCTTTGTGGAAAGGCATCGGTCAGTACGACTTTTCGAAGCCCGACTACCTCCTGGGAGCACCAGGACAAACTGGATGGGCTCAGGCGAATCGGATGAAGGTACGAGGGCACGTTCTTCTTTATCCCAACGAACCAGGCTACACAACGCCCCAGTGGCTCCTCAACATGGAGTCTCAACTCACTACCGCCCAAGTGAGGGATCTTCTTCGGGATTACATCTACACCGTTGCCGGTCGCTATGCCGGAAAGATCGCAATGTGGGATGTTGTTAATGAAGCAATCGCAGATAGCCAAAACACCAGACCGTTCAACCTGCGAAACTCCTTCTGGTACCGAAAGCTCGGTACCGAGTTTCTTGTCCTAGCCTTCCGGTATGCCGCCGAAGCGGACCCTTCGGCAAAGCTCTACTACAACGATTACGGAATCGAACGTGGGGGTTGGAAAGCGGACTCAGTCGTGAACATGCTCAACTTCATTCGCCAGAGCGGAGTTCGTGTTGACGGCATCGGTCTGCAGTATCACATCGGACTCTGGGACTCGTTCGCGGCAAATGACGCCCACTACCAAGTTGTCAACAAGTTTGAGCTCAACAACTATGACTGGCAAGTCACTGAGCTTGATGTCGCCATAGACGTTGTCCAGTACCCATCCACAAACCCCCTCTACGGGCTAGTGCCGGTGCGACAGTCGGACTTGCAGTCGCAGTCAGCACTGTACAACGGAGTGTTTAAACTAGGGCTTTCCAGCCCCCGTTGCAAAGGCATCCAAATGTGGGGAATCACCGACAAACTCAGCTGGATCCCCCAATTCACGAACGGAAGCAAGGGGGCAGCAACACTGCTCAACGGATCGTACGCTGCGAAACCCGCATACTCCACCCTGCTAAAACTACTCCGATCCTCGCGCTGAGGTCGGAGAAATTAGTTGATCGGGAAGTAGCTCCAACCTTTCGCAGGAAGATCAAGTTTGATCTGGATATGCCCGTCCTTCACCTTGTGGGTGGAGGTCTTGCCTTCCTTCTCCCGCACCTTGGCGGTGGAACCTTTCAGCGGAACGTTGACCACTTCGGTCTGCCGTTGTCCTGTTGGGTTATACGCCAATAGCATTGCGCTTGGAGAGACAGTGGGGTTCACGTGAAGGATGAAGTCAATCCGTCGTCCATCGGCACGGCGGAGATGGATCACGTCCGACTCAAGGATCTCACGATACTTCTTGTACCAGTTCACCATCCGCACCACCATCGCCTTCGTCTCTGGTGAATCGTACAGCCGCATTCCTCTGTAGCAAGCTTGTGCACCATATCCGAGGTTGTTCGCCAAGTGCAGCTCGTAATCCTGCAAGTGCTCCTTGAGTGGCTCAATTGTGGCCGCCGCCCCACCGCCCTGATATTCAACAAGTGGCACAAACATCCATCCCATCGAAGGGTTCTTATCCCAGGTGCCATCGAAGAGGTTCTGCCGCGCATGCACATGCTGCTGTTCACGAGGAAGGGACCAGTTCGTCTCTCGGTATCCCATGCCCGTCTTGTTGGATCCGGCGAGGAAGTACATGTCCGGAACGTTCAGGTAAACATCGCGACCTCGGCACCATCCGTAGAAGTCCGTAATCAGTTTCCACTGCTTCCATTGCGAGTCTTGATAGTCGCGGTGCCCTGGATGCTTTGTCGAAGCGCATGCATCGCCGGGGTAGTTCCCGTCGTGTTCAAGGATGTGGAATCCGGTCTCGCGGATAAAGGTCTTCAAGTTCTCGAAATACTGCAACCCCCACTTCGAGCAGAGGCAAGGTGAATTCCCAAAGATTGTCCCGCCAGTCTTGCCCGTCTTCACGTTAATGACATCATTCTCATCATCGATGCGCCTACTCGCAAGCAGCGAATATCCGCCCAGTCGTACGCCTTTAGAATCTGCGTACTCTCGCAAGGCCTTAAACTTCTGGATGTTTGCGGGAGACGTGTCCTCCATGTTGAGGCCACTACCAAAGCTCAGGATGGCAATCTCAAAACCACACTCCGAAGCCTGGTCAATCGCCGCCTTCACCTTTTCGATGTTTGTCGACACAATGTGAAGGATTAGTGGGTTCTGGTTGGTCCAAGGAGCAAAGCTCCGGAAGAATTGTCGAACATCGAGAGTCTTCTTTTCTCGTTCGTCCGACGAGTGGAGAATTAAGAAAGACCGGATGGACTTGTAGGTCTCATTAGGAGAGATGTCCAGTCCTGGCCCTACCGGAGGATAAACATTAAGCAGCGCGGGCGTCTTGAGTTCATAACTCACCTGGGTTTGATAACGAGGATCGATTTCCCAGTGCACGGCGGATCCGGCATCCACTGTTCCGCCTCCGAATGCCATGTCCGTTAAGGCGGTGAGATTCGGCAAACGCCACGCTCGAGCCGCTTCAACATTGCTTTCCCCCTCGACAATGCTCAGCTTCTCGCTCGAAATCGTATCAAGCAGAACTGTCTTCGGACCCCGGTTGACAAACTCGACCTGCTTACCAATGACCGGCAAGTTGTCGTAAACCTCATACCTTACAGCAGCCGAAATGGTGTCACTCCGGAAGTACAACATGATCGCCTTACCACTTGGTGGCCAAGGGGATGTGGAACGATCAGGATGCGGAATGGGACGCTGAATGGGGACTTCTTCTAAACCCACAAATCGCAAAGAATTTGGATCGGGCTGCAGTCCGTTGAGCCAGTTCGGGTCAAGAAAGGCCCGGTTTGGAGGCGGAGTCGTTCCCCCCAGAAGCACCTCTTTCCCATCGATTTTGAGCACCGCTTCAGGCTCAACCGATCGGATGTACTCGTTGCCCGTGTCCAGCCGTCGAATCGATGTCGTCGTGACAAACCGATCCAAGTGAATGCGTCGTTCAACGATCCCGTTGGTAAGAACCAATTCAGAAGGCGTCCGTTCGATTCGCGCGAGATGGGACATGACAACAGTTGCGGCAAGAAGCACGGAGCCAGTTTAGCCAAATCACCTTGCCAGCGCAACCGGGATCGGCATATAGTATTGCGATGAAAGCGAACATCGCCGTTCCTGCCCTTCTGCTCGTCGCAACCTCCGCTGTTGCACAGGCTCCTTCTCTCGAGAATCTTCTTAAAGCAAAGCTCCCAGCACTTGGGCACCGAAACTGGATTGTAGTCGCCGATTCTGCCTATCCCCTCCAAACCGCACCGGGGATCGAGACTATCACCGTCAACATGTCCCAACTCGACGCGGTCAAAGTCGTAATGTCTGCCCTGAGCAAGACCAAGCATGTCCAGCCGAAAATCATGGTGGACAAGGAACTGCAGTTCGTCAGTGAGTCCGACGCCAAAGGAATCGGCGCTTACCGAAACTCCCTCAACTCGCTACTCAAAGGCAAAAGTGTCTCGCGCGAGCTACACGAGGACATCATCGCCAAGCTTGACGACGCCGGAAAGACGTTCAA
>CAIYMO010000012.1 GCA_903927345.1 uncultured Armatimonadota bacterium
AACGATCGGTTCACTTTTGGCAGGCTATTTTACTCCCGCAGAATCAATCAGCTCGACATCGGTGCAAAGACGTATGGTCAGCTTAATCCTAAGCTTGCTCTAGGGGCCCTACTCGCGAAAAGCACCGACGGAGGTTCCTCGGCGGTCGTCAAGCTCAACAATACTATTTCCGGAACCCAGAACCAGCGAGTCTATGCCGTCTCCGACAACCGCAATGGGAAAACTAATACAGCCATTGGCGCGGCTTTCTTCAAACGATGGGACACGATTGGCTTTAGCGGTGAACTGACAAGCGAGCAGAACCAAGGTGAAGATGCCGACACTGCAGGTAGTTTCCAATTGAGCTACCAGAGGCCCAATACTCGACTCAACGCAAGGTACACCTGGGTGGAAAGTGACTTTGCCCCGAGCCTCGGATTTGTGCCTTGGCAGAACCGACGCGGCGGAAACGCATTTCTCGAGGTCTTCAGAAACTATCGGTCTGGATCGGTTCGAGATACCTATCTGAATATCTTTTACGAGCAGTATCGAACGTACGACACGGACGTGCTGCAACAAGGTGGTTTTTCGATCTACGGTGAGCTGAGTAGTTTCAAAGACATTGGTTTTGGCGTGAGCTATTCACGACAAACCTTCAGCGGATCGCTCGACGAAGTTTTGGGATACAACTTGACATTCGGCAAGACGAATCGCTTCCGACAAATTAGCCTCGGTTATGATCGAGGAACCCGTCAAGACCAACCCAGTAGCTACTACAGCCTTGGATCAAGCTGGCGCGTCGCAAATGGCCTCGATATCGGCATTCGCCAAAGCGTCCTTGAACTTGGTGGATCGGACCGACAGAGCATCTTTACGGCTCAATATCAGTTGGCGTCAGATCAGCTGATCTCAACACGAACAGTCATTCTCAACGGGAGTAGCAATACCTACTTTAGCTACCGGAAGGCCGGTCTCGCAGGGGCGGAATATTATCTTATTTACGGCGACCCAAACGCCCCAACATCACAAAATCGTCTGAGCATTAAGGCCGTCTGGGCGTTCTGAGTCCAGCTCTTTGCGTACTTGTTCTCGACACATGGGGAGAACATTTTCATCTTTGCTTTTTGTGATGGCTGTGGGGACAGTCGTTGCATCTGGTCCACTGCTCAACGCGAGTGAGACCAAAACACCACCGAAAGTCGATGGAACCATTTCGGCCGGGGAGTGGCCGGACTCAGCCAGAGTCGGGCCAATGCTCGATCCCGTCAGCGGAAAGGTATCCCCAGATCCGACCGACGTTTGGATCAGCTACGACAAAAAGTCAATTTACGTCGCCTTCTACTGTCACGACCGAGAGCCAGATCAGATTCGCGGTCGCGAAATTATTCCAAACTCTCGATTCCAAGGCGAAGACCATGTGCAGTTTTCCATCAACACCTTTGGAAACAATAGTTTTGACCAGGAAAACGAGTTTACGGTTAACGTTCTGGGAACACAGTCTGAGAACATCGCCGGAGGGCGAACCGGGAAGCGCGAATGGCGCGGAGAGTGGATCGCAAAGGCATCCAGGGTTGCTGACGGCTGGGTCTGCGAAATGTCGATACCCTGGCAAATCCTCAACTATCCGTTCAAGTCGAACGCGGCCATGAACGTGAACTTCTCCCGTGTCATTGGTCGAAGTCTGTTCGAACAACGCTGGGCGAACGCAAATCAAAACCCACTTCCGGAGAACATGGGGACGTGGGTGGGCGTTAACCCACCAGAGCCACCGAAACCCAAAGCCCAGTTCCTCACATACACCTCACCAGAAGTGACACCAAATGGGTTCCAAAATCGAGTCGGCCTCGATGCTCGCTACGCGTTCACCCCTCAATTCAACGGACTCATGAGCTTGAGCCCAGATTTCCGAAACGTCGAAGACGTTGTTGCCGGAATTGACTTTGTTCGCACAGAGCGCTTTCTTGGGGAGAGACGCCCCTTTTTTAATGAAGGGGGAGACTTCTTCGATCTGACAGGGGAGTTCTCCTACGGAAGAATGTTCTACTCCCGGAGAATTCAAGAGTTTGACCTAGGTGCCAAGTTCTACGGCCAGCTCAACAATCGCCAAAAACTCGGAGCACTCTATACAAACAACTTCGACGGTCAGAAGACGGCCGTGGTGAACTTCGAACAGATCAGCACCCCAGTGAGCGGGCACAAAGTATTCGGCACCTTTGAAGGAGGGGGCAAAGATAACTCCAGCTACGGCGCATCCATGTACACCCGGAAGGACACCATCGGTTTTGATGCTGGATTTAGCGCAGAAAAGGATGGAGGCAGCAAAACCGATACGGCCGGAACCGCTGCGCTGAGCTACCAACGACCGAACATCTTTGCCATTGCCCGCTACTCCTGGGTTACGCCAGAGTTCAATCCGTCGCTTGCCTTCATCCCGTGGACGGACCGACGTGGAGGCTACGCCTATCTAACAGCATCAAACGAGTTTCGCAAGGGCCCAATTCGAAGTGGGGTCTTCAACGCAAGTTCATCCGAGTTCCGAACCTACAAAGGCGATCTTCAGGAGGGGGGCTGGGACTCGAGTGCGGCGATTGAGTTTCGAAATGACATGCAGATCAACTTCGGCCGGTCTAGCTATCGCTACTTCGGGTCGCTGGATGACACCGCATGGCTGGGACTGAACTTCAACATCAGTAACCGCTTCAAACGCTTCGGAGTGGGATACCAAGAAGGCACGCTTAGCGATCAGCCAAGCCGGCAATTCGACTTCGGAAGTTCGTTCCGTGTCGGCAAGAATCTTGATCTTTCGCTACGAAACACAATCCTGACGCAGTCCGCTGGTCTGCCAACCGAGACTGTGACCCGCCAGACCGTGGGAACTCTTGCCTATCAAATGTCTCCAGCGGACCTTATATCCAGTCGATTCGTTTGGAATGGCGACAACCTAAATGCTTATCTCAGCTTCCGGCACACCGGCTTCGCGGGGACCGACTACTATCTCATCCTTGGGGACCCAAATGCCCCAACAACTTCGAACCGTTTGGCCGCGAAGATTGTTTGGTCTTTCTGATCACAACATTTTTCGGCACCAAGTTTGATACGCTTGCAAGAGGCGTGCTCGCAAAACTCTTGCATCTGATCCGAATACGGCAATGGACAAAGAACATCTTTGTTCTTGCCGCGTTCGTGTTTACGCGAGGCTGGGAGGACCTGACCCACGTCAAAGGCATCGTGCTTGCGGTCGTGGCAATGTGCTTCGTCTCCTCGGCAACCTATGTCTTTAACGACATAGCCGACGTCGAAAAGGATCGGCTCCATCCCCGCAAGAAGCAACGTCCCATCGCCGCCGGTACTGTAACCGTCGCCACTGCCAAGCTCATAGCCGTCGTGTTGCTCGCTCTTGGGCTTGTCTTGGGATATCTAGCCAGCCCGGCCACAGTTCTCGTTTTAGGAATCTATTTGGCAATCCAGATCGCCTATAACCTCGGGCTCAGAAATCGAGCCGTAATCGATGTTGGATGTATCGCCGCAGGCTTCGTGATTCGAGTCATACTCGGCGCGGTCGCAATTTCAGCCCAAGTCTCTGGCTGGATTCTTCTTTGTACGGCCACCGTAGCGCTGATGATCGGATTCGGCAAGCGCCGCCATGAGTTTATGCTCAAGTCGGAGCTAGGCGGAGAGACTCGGAAGAGCCTCGCCGACTACACGCAACAGTCGCTAGATGTGCTGGTTGCGATGTCGGCGACGTGCGCCGCAATGAGCTACAGCGTTTACTCCATCGAGAGTCCAACCGCTCACGCTTATCCGGCGCTGATCCTCACAACTCCTTGGGTTCTCTACGGCATCTGCCGTTATCTCATCATTGTCTTTGGAACTGGCGAGACGGGCGAGCCCGAATCACTGGTCCTCGGCGACAAACAGCTGTTGGTCGTCTTCGGTGGCTATGCGATTAGCGCTGTTCTCGCCCTCAAACAGATTCCTCTCCCATTTCTCATCCAATGAAGTTTCAAACAGCAATCGTCGTCGGTGCCTCATCAGGAATGGGGCGAGAGCTGGTGCGTCTCCTCGCTCGTCAGGGCACCAAGGTCGCGGCAATCGCTCGCCGCGAAGACCGCCTGTTAGAACTTGCAAACGAGTTTCCAAATCTCGTCACGCCGATCGTCCATGACGTGACCGACTTTGATTCCATTCCCGAACTCTTCCAGACAGTCACTCGAGACCTCGGCGGCCTCGATCTTTTCGTTTATAACAGTGGGGTGATGCCCATCGTCGAGGCTAATGAGTTCACCTGGGAAAAGGACAAGCAGATGCTTGACGTCAACATCTCGGGCGCAGTCGCTTGGTGTAACCAAGCCGCTGACCGGTTCTTACATACCAAACACGGCTGCCTCGTCGGGATTGGCTCAGTAGCCGGAGATCGTGGTCGCCACAAACAGCCCGTATACAACGCTTCCAAGGCATTCTTCCACACATACCTCGAAGCCCTGCGCAACCGAGGTGTGTGCGTCAGCACGATCAAGCCTGGACCCGTTGATACGGAGATGACCGCGCCGCTCAACATGAAAGGCATGATGCCCGCCTCA
>CAIYMO010000013.1 GCA_903927345.1 uncultured Armatimonadota bacterium
CCGGAGGCGGTTGTATTCGACGGTTGCTGGCTCGTCGAAACGGAGCTCTCGCTCTTCCGAGGTGATCTTTGACGCAGAGGTTGCGGTGTCGTGATCTTGGACTTGCCGGGGATAGTTTCCGTCGGCAATTCTTTCGATCCACTCTTCTATTTGGGTTGCGGCAAGTTGGGCTAGGCGGGCGTGGAGCTCGCCGTAAGTCTCGTTGGGATCGATGGGAGTTCGGACGATGTCGATGATATCGCCGGTATCCATTCCTTTATCCATTTGCATCAGGGTGACGCCGGTTTCGGTTTTGCCGTCCATGATCGCGCGCTGGATTGGAGCGGCGCCTCGGTAGTCGGGGAGGATGCTGCCGTGGAGGTTGATTCCGCCACGCTTTGCGGTCTCGAGAAGTTTGGTTGAGAGGATCTGACCGTAGGCAGCGACGACGTGGACGTCGGCTTCCAATCCTTGGATCTTTTGTACAAATTCAGGATCCCGGGCCTTTTCGGGGGTCTCCACGGGAAGGCCCAGCTCGATGGCTTTGAGTTTGACCGGAGAGGCTTTGAGCTTCATCCCTCGCCCGCTGGGGCGATCGGGTTGGGTGATGACTAAGACGACGTCTTTGGCGAGCTTCTCGAGTGCGGGGACGGCGAAGTCGCTGGTGCCGAAGTAGACAATTTTCAATTAGTCCTCGTCTCTCTGGTGAAGCTCGGGGTCTTCCCAGTGGAGGGTTGCGGGGTCAACTTTGTCGGTGAAGAGCACACCGTCGAGATGGTCGATTTCGTGTTGTGCGACTCGGGCGGGCATGCCTTCGAGTTCGAAGACGAGTTCCCTGCCCCGGCGATCCATGGCTTCGACTTCGATGTAGTCGTAGCGCTTGACGTCGCCGTAGAGTCCTGGGATGCTCAAGCAACCCTCTTGGCCGATTTGCTCACCTTCGGCTTTGATGATCTTAGGGTTGATCAGGGCGGTAGGGCGGAAATCGAGGGGGGCCATGACGAAGAGTCGCTGGCTGATTCCGACCTGGGGAGCAGCGAGGCCCACTCCGTTGGCTTTGCGCATGATCCGCATCATTTCGTCGATGAGGAAGTTGGTCTTCTTGCTAATGCCCTTTTTGTCGACGAGGACGTCGGCGGCGATTTTCCGGAGCACAGGGTCGGGGATTTTGACGACGGGACGCTCTACGGTTTTGACGTAAAGGTGCTTAAACTCCTCCGGAACCACGATTTCCATCGGTTTTATTTTGGCAGATCGTAGAGGGGTTGGCGGATGGACGTTGGCGGATTTGGATTCAAATCGGTAGCGACTTGGTTTGATTTTCGGGGGACATGGCGGGAGTTGGTGAACCTAGTTTCGACGAGAAGTGAGCCGGTTACCGGCTGTTGGGGGATGAGTTTTGTTTTATTCGTGCTCATATTAGACAGGCAACGACGACTCGGTCGTTACCGCTGAGGTCTTTTAGGATTTGGCCGTTGAAGAGTTGGGCTACGGCTGCGCCTTGGGTTTGGCCGATCTCGAGAATGATGGTGCCCTCTTCGGTCAGGTAGTCGCGGTGGGTGGCGGCTAGTTGTTGATAGATATCGAGGCCGTGGTTGTCGGCGAAGAGGGCGGTGGCGGGTTCGTGGTTTCGAACTTCCTCGGGGAGCGGCTCTTCCACTCCTATATAGGGGGGGTTAGAGAGGATTAGGTCGAACTTCTCGCCTTCGAGGCCGGAGAAGAGATCGGAGTGGCGGAAGGTGATTTCGGCACCGAGGGTTTCTGCGTTTTCGCGGGCGACTTGGAGGGCGGCTCCGCTGATGTCGACGGCCCAGACGTCCCAGTCGGGGCGTTCGAGCTTGAGGGTGATTGCGATGCACCCGGAGCCGGTGCCGATGTCGAGGACACGGAGGGTCTCGGGGAGTTTTAGGGCTTCTTCGATCAGGAGCTCGGTTTCTTGGCGGGGGATGAGGACGGATGGGTCGACCCGGAACCGGCGGCCGTAGAACTCGCGGAAACCAAGGATGTAGGCGAGGGGCTCTTGGGACTCGCGTCGCTGGATCAGGGTTTCGGCGGCGAGTTCGTTGAGTTCGACTTCGGGGTGGGTGAGAATGTAGGTGCGGTCGACGAGGAGGACGTGAGAGGCGAGGAGTTGAGCCTCGAGGCGCGGTGAGGCGATTCCGGCTTGTTCGAGCCGAGCGGTTGCTATCGGAATCCATTCGGCTACTGTCATTCGCCCCTATTCTACGCATGCGAGACGCATCCTTGTGGGGGTGCTCTGCGTATCTATCTATGTCAGTGAGAATCATTCTCGAAACGATTCTAGGAATCTTGCTCCTTGCGGGCGTCGGCGCGGTGATTATTGCCTTTGCTTTTAAGGAGCAGTGGCGCCGCCTGATCAAATACATTCAGCTGTGGCAGGCCGACGATTCGCGTCGGGAAGCTATTCAGCGGCGTCTCGATAACGAGATGCGCGAACGCCTGGCTAACGAAGAGCTTCAGGCATCTCTCGCCCGCGAAAAAGCGGAGGCGGAGATTGAAAAAACTCTATGAGACTAAAACGACCGTCTTTTAAGGGCGTGCTGCGGGGGATTATCCTTGCCATCGTCCTTCCTCTTTTCGCGCTGATGATTTATCTTTGGCGCACCGACTGGGTTCCGGCGGGCTATGTAGGCGTGATTTACGACGCTAACAGTGGCTTGCAGACCAATTATTACAAGCCGGGGGCGGTTTGGATTGGGTGGCGTCAGCAGATGTACGTTTATCCGACTCGGCTTCAGGCAGCGATTTATACCGAGGACCCGACGGCGGGCGAATCTAAGACCGCCGACGGAATCATGATCACCACAAATGACAACGCGAACACGATGTTCGATGTGGCGGTGATGTATCGGGTTCAGCCGGAGAATGTGGTGAGCGTCTTTAATGCGTTTGGCGCGGTGCCGATTGAGGAGATTCAGCGGACGTTTATTCGCCGTGCGGTGAAGGAAGTTGCCAACGAAATTGGGACACAGTACGACTTGTTTGCCTTGATGGGCGTGAAGAGACAAGAGGCTTCGAAGCGGATTGCGGAGAACCTCCAGAAGAAGCTGAGTGCGAAGGGGATTACGGTGCAGAGCGCGTTCCTAGGCGGTTGCTATCCGTCGCAGGATATTCAGCAGAAGATTACGAGCCGGGTGAACAGTTATGTCGAGCTAGAGATTTCTCGACTGAAACGCCAGATTGCGGAGATTGAAAGCCAGGTGGCGGTTGTTAAGGGCGGTGCGAGCGCGAAAGCGAGCGAGCTGACGGCGACCCAGGCGGGTGGTCGATCGGTAGAGATTCTGAAGCTGGAGGCCGCGGAAGCGGCCTTGGAGAAGTGGGATGGAAATCTTCCACCTTTCAGCACTAAACCTGGACAAACCGTTGTGATTACACAAGACATGTTGCGAGCACTTGGAGGTGCAAAATGAAGAAACTTCTTCCGTTGATTTTGGTTCTCGGGGCGACCCAGTGGGGCTGTATGAAGCAGATTCCGCCGGCTTCGGTGGGTGTGCGGTTCAACGCGCGAACGGGCTTGAGCGAGCACTTGGTCAAACCTCAGGTTGTGTGGCTCGGATTTGCCGAGAGGCTCATTGTTTATCCGACTTCGATTCGTAACGCAACTTACACAAAGAACTCTTCGGAGGGTGAGCGCCAGGGTGATGACAGCATCAAGGCGAGCACGAGCGAGGGAAGCATTTTGCCGGTGGACATTACAGTTTCGTACCATGTGGAAGCGGCGGATGTTCTTAAGGCGTTCCAGAATTTTGGGACAGAGGATCTTGAGCAAGTTCAGCGGGAGTTCATCCGATGGACGACGATTTATGGTCTGAACGTGGTTGCCGGTCAGAAGTCGATTTTCGACTTGACGAGTAAGGATCGGGCTGCACTCTCGTCGCAGGTGAAAGATGTCATCAAGCCGATTTTGGGCGACTGGGGTCTGACTGTGGACGACATCTATGTTGGTGAGGTTTATCCGAACCAACAGGTTCGGGCAAAGGTTGATGAGCGGATCGCGAACGTCAACGCGCTGGAGCTTGCGAAGGTGTCTTTGGAGCGCGCGAAGATTGATGCCGAGACGACGCTGACAAACGCTAAGAAGCAGGCGGAGCTGAACAGACTTCTTGCTCTTCAGGGTGACAAGGTCATCGAGTTGAAGCGGCTCGAAGTGCTGAAGAAGGCGATTGAGAAGTGGAACGGCAAGTCCCCGATCATTGGATCGGGAACTATTCCGTTCACTAACCTTAGCCTTTAGGCGGAGTCGTCAGGCTTCGACTCTTGTTGAGGCCTGACTTCTGCGATGTGATCATAGAGACCCAAGAGGATGCTAAGGACCATTGGGCCCACCATGAGGCCGATGGGGCCGAAGACGGCGATTCCTCCGAGGACGGAGACGAAGATCGCCAGTGGGTGAAGTGCGACCTTGCTGCCGATGAAGAGCGGCTTGAGGACGTTGTCGATCTTGCTGACGATGATGAATCCGACGGCGAGTACGATGGCGGCCTTGGTCGTTTCTCCTTGAGCGAGGAACAGGAGTCCGACGGGGACGTAGATCACCGGAGCTCCGAGGAGGGGGACCACGCAGAGAAGGACGGAGATCACTCCTAGGAGGATTGAGTTCGGGACTCCGAGGAACGCGTAGGTGATGCCCATGATGGTTCCTTGGATAACGGCGACGACGACGGAGCCAGTGAAGACGGCGTGGACGGTTTGTTCGACTCGATGAAGGATGTTTTCGCCGACTTCTCGGGGAAGGCCGCTGTTGGTGAGGAAGGGCTCGCGGAGGGCTTTTCCGTCACGCAGGAAGAAGAACATTGAGAGGAGGGCCACGATGAATGTGAAGATTCCCGTGCCGAATGATTTGGCGGCTTTCGTAGCGGGAGCGCGTAGGTTTTGTGTGATTTCCTCGCCATTTTCTGCCCACCACTCTTTGACGTGAAACTCGTGTTTTCCGAGCTTTTCAAGGGTCGGTTGCAACGCTTCGTCGATTTTGCCAGCGATTTCCCAACCCTGTGTTCCCGTCATGTCGTTGAGGGCGGGGGCGAGTTGGCTGATGGCCAGGCTGGAGACTAGAGCGATCGGGAGGCAGATCGCCAGGAATGCGACGATTGTGGATTTTCCGGCTGCGATCCCGGGCTTGCTCTTGGAGAGGAACTTGCGGTGCATTGGGAGGAGCAGGATTGAGAGCACCAGTGCCCAAAGAAGTGCGTTGATGAATGGATAGACCATTGCCGCTGCCACGACACCGAGAAGGGTGAGGCAGACAACGAGGAAGGCAGATTTGTTCATTGGGTTTAGGCTAGTTGTACTCCCTTCGTGCCCCACAGGTTTCAGGTTAAAAAGGTATTCTTATCAGCAGAATGAAGTTCAACGAAGGCGACCGGATTAAGGTGAAGAGTCGCGAGGTGACCGAGCAGGATCGAGCGACGAATCGCTATTTCGAGCACATGGGCGGTCTTGTTGGCACGATCCAGAACGTTTACGAGAATTCGGAATACGCTGTCCGGATCGACGAATCGTCCTTGTCGAAGCCCTCGAAGGCGATTCATAAGGAAGCAACGATTCGTATGCGTTCGAAGCTCCTTGACGGTTTGAGTGAAGTCCAGAAGAAGGAACTCACGAAGGAAGAGTTGGACTTTGATGTTCACTTTATGTTGCTGATTCACGGCGACGACATGGAGAAGGCATAAATGGCAGCAGCAGATTATTCATTCGACATCGTGTCGAAAGTTAACGAGATGGAAGTTAAAAACGCCATCGACCAAGCGGACAAAGAGTTGATGAACCGGTACGACTTTAAGGGGTCGAAGGCCGAGATCATTCACAACAAGGAAGGCATCAAGCTGATCGCTGATGACGAGTTCCGCATGGATCAGCTGAAGGATATTGTTTTCAGCAAGATGCTTAAGCGCGGGATTGATGCTCGCTCGATGGAGTGGGGCAAGCTGGAGCAGACGGGCGCCATGAGCGTTTTTTGCAAGCTTGAAATGAAATCGGGGATTGCGCAGGACAAGGCTAAGCCGCTGATCAAGCAGATCAAGGATAAGGGCTTGAAGGTCAACGCTCAGATTCAGGGCGACGAAATTCGAGTTTCGAGCAAGTCGAAGGATGATCTTCAGAAGACCATGACGTTCGTGAAGGGATTGGATCTCGACTATCCGGTCGACTTCATCAACTTCCGCTAAGCGACGACATATCGAGACTCAGCCTCGGTTCCCTCTCTGGAGAACCGAGGCTTCTTTTTATTTGATCGGGGTCAGGAACTCGAGCAAGATGCCGTCTGGGTCGCGGATGAAGCAGTAGCGGACGCCGAGGTCGTCGTTGGTTTTGGGTTCGGAGACTTGGTCTAGACCTTTGGCGACGAGTTCGCTCCAGTAGGCATCGACGTTGTCGACTTCGAAGGCGAAGTGCTTGTAGCCTTGGACGGCGAAGCTCGTTCCTACTTCGGTATCGATGGTGGGGATTGTGGCGGAGCCGGGCTGTTCAAAGACTTCGATTTCGAACACTCCGTTGGTGATATAGACAATTTTAAGCCCGTTATCTAGGACTGTTCGACTACGCTCATTGAAGCCGAAGTTGGTTCCGTACCAGTCGAGGGAGCGGTCGAGATTGGCGACGGAGATTCCGATGTGGTGGGGACGGAGGGTCATAGCGTGATAGGATGTTACCGGGTGATTGTTAATGCTCGCCGCTCTGCTTATGTCTTCCCTGTTGCCTCAAGTTCCTTCACAAGCCGAAATCAAGCGGCATCTCCAGACCGAGATTGTTGGGCGGTGGATTCCGCGGGCGATTGATGCGAAGGGTGGGTTTCACCAGAACTACGACTTTGACTGGAAGGAGCTTCCAGATGACTCGCGGGGAGTTGTTTATCAGGCGCGGCTGACTTGGCTGGCTTCGATTGGCGGGAACAACGAAGTTGCCGAGCACGGAGTGAAGTTCTTGACGGACCGGATGTGGGACAAGAAGAACGGGGGGTTCTGGTGGTCGGTAGGCCTAGATGGGAAGCCTTCGGCTGAGAAGCACACTTACGGGAACGCGTTTGCGCTGTATGCGCTGGCACGGCATGCGAATATGACCGGCTTGTTGAAGGATCGCGAGGCAGCTACTCGGGCTTTTGAGTGGCTTGAGACAAAGGCTCGTGATCCGAAATTTGGGGGCTGGTTTGAGACTCTGGATAGGACGAACAAGCCGATTGTGATTGGAGATCCCGGCTCGGCGGATTCGATTGGGACTCCTTATGGAGTTCGCTCGATGAACACGACGATCCATATTCTGGAGGCTCTCGTGGAGTATGTGGTGTTGATGCGCAAGGAGATCAGAACTGGTATCGGCAATCAGCCTGCGTTGGATGCTTCCCAGGTTCATCCGATCAAGGGCGGGAAGCTTTCATTAGGCAAAGTCGGTGCGAAGAAAGGAATCGAGTTGAAGCGACTGGAGGAGGCATTTAAGCTGGTGCGGGATCGCTTTGTGACCAAGGACGGCGAGCTTTGGTATTACCATGCCGCTGATTACGAGGAGCCACTTTCTGACATGGACTCCTATGGTCACGAGCTAGAGACGGCCTACCTGTTGCTAGAAACCGCGGAGGTATTGGGCAAGCCGAATGACAAGGAGACTTGGCGCAAGGCGAAGCTGTTGGTCGATCATTGCCTTGAGGTGGCGTGGGACGAAAAGAACGGTGGCTTCTTCTATGAGGGGCATATCGGCGGTGGTCCCAGCGACCGGAAGAAGATTTGGTGGACGACAGCGGAGGGTCTGAATGCGCTGCGGATATTTGCTCAGAAGTTCGGCGGGATTTATCAGACGCGTTACGCTCAACTTTGGAAGTTTGTGCTGGAGCATCAGGTTGATAAGGTGCAGGGCGGATGGCACCCGTCTTTGGATGAAAACAACGTTCCGATTACGTCGGTCAAGAGCGATGCCTGGACGGAGGGGTACCACCAAGGACGGGCGATTTTCCTGGCGACCGGGGCGGAGATGTATTCTCACCACAAATGAGTGTGTTTTTTCGGTAAATCTCCTTGAGAACCGGAGCTTTTGACGGATAATTGAATCTAGGCGTAGTTGCGTCCGTAGAAGCTGAACATGAGGAGAGCAAACAGAACTTGGATTGGTCTGATCGCGGGAGCAGGATTCCTGGCAACCGTGGTTGCTCTGCCGATTGAAACGGTTGCTCAGAAGAAGCCAACCCCACCTCAAGCCCCTACGGCGACCTTTGAGAAGGACGTCGCTCCGATTGTGACGAAGTACTGCGCAAGTTGCCACTCGGGAGCGCAGGCGGCGGGCGGAATTCAGCTTACGGCAGGCATGACTTCGGCGGCAGTTCAGAAGAATCCGAACGCTTGGGCACGAGTCGCGGCTCGGGTGGGGAATGGCTCGATGCCTCCCAAAGGTCTTCCGGCACCGACCGATGCACAGCGACGCCAGATGGTGGCTTGGATCGATAAAAATTTGGCGGGTGACTGCAAGTTGGCAGACCCGGGCAAGGTAACGCTTCGCCGATTGAACCGCGAGGAGTACAACAACACGGTTCGCGATCTGATGGGAGTTTCGATTCGACCAGCAGACGACTTCCCTTCGGACGATGTTGGATACGGTTTTGACAATATCGGCGATGTGCTCTCTATGTCGCCGCTGCTGATGGAGAAGTACCTTACGGCGTCGGAGAAGGTTGTTCGGGCGGCGATTCGGATTCCGAAGGCTCGCTCGCAGAGCGTTGAGGGAGCTTCGCTTCAACATACACAGGGAGCGACGCCTCGCGACGGAGTAATGTTCTTTGGCTCTACTGGGACAGCCAGCCAACGGTTTAAGGTTACGGCGCCTGGGTGGTACCGTATTCGGCTGCGGTTGGGCGAGATGCATGCGGGCGATCAGAATGCTTTGATCGATCTTCGACTTGATCGGGACAAGCTTACGACTTTTGAGGTTCGCGAACCGATTACGGCTCCTGGGAATTACGACTTCCCGACAAAGCTTGCCGCAGGTGAATACAACATCGGCGCGACATTTACAAACGACTATTACGTGGCGCCGGCCAACGGAAGACCTGCTGCCGACCGGAACGCGATTCTTTACTCGATGGAGCTGATTGGGCCGATTGAGGATGGTCAGGTTCAGACCGCATTCCAGCGACGGCTGATTCCTTCGGTTCCGCCTAAAGAGGGTTGGGACTTAGCGGCTAAGACGGCGTTAACTGGATTCGCAAGTAAGGCTTATCGGCGACCCGTGACCTCCGAAGAGATTGACCGACTGGTGACCGTGTTTAAGTATGGGGCACGAAGTGCAGACAATTACGAGACAGGAATGCAGCTGGCGTGCCAGGCGGTGCTGTGCAATCCGAACTTCTTGTTCCGGGTTGAGCTTGATGGTGCGTCGGCAAATACTCGGGTTCTGAATCCTTACGAGATTGCTTCTCGATTGAGCTATTTCCTTTGGAGTTCGATGCCGGACGATACGCTGTTTGCTTATGCGAAAAGCGGCGAACTGGTGAAACCAGAGATTCTTGCTGAGCAGGTGCAACGGATGATTCAGGATCCGAAGAGCGATGCTTTGGTTGAGAACTTTGCGACGCAGTGGCTCCAGTTGCGGAAGCTGAACAACTTTGAACCGGACGTAAAGCAGTTCCCGGCGTTTAATCCTGAGTTAAAGGAGTCGATGCTCACCGAGACGAAAATGTACTTCACGGACGTGATGCGCGGGAATAAGCCGATCAGTGAGTTCTTGGATAGTAAGTACACCTATGTGAACGAGCCGTTGGCAAAGCTGTACGGAATGACGGGAGTGACGGGACGCGATTTCCGGAAGGTTTCTACCGAAGGCACGGGACGCGGCGGAGTGATTACGCAGGCTTCGGTGCTTGCGATTACCAGTAACCCGACCCGAACGAGCCCGACGAAACGTGGTCGATGGATCCTTGAACAGATTCTTGGAACGCCTCCTCCTCCGCCACCTCCAGGGGTCCCTGACCTAGCAGAGAAACACATTACGGAGAAGATGTCGGTTCGTCAGAAACTTGAGGAGCACCGAAAGAATCCGACCTGTGCGGCATGTCACCGCGAGATGGACGCACTTGGCTTTGGATTTGAGAATTTCGATCCGATTGGGAAGTTCCGAAGTGCAGACGGGGCGGCCCCGATTGATGCTTCGGCGGACTTGCCAGGTGGGCGGAAGTTCACGGGTGCGACCCAGTTGAAGACCATTTTGATGGCGGACAAGCAGTTGTTTGCTCGCAGCTTCATTGAGAAGTTGATGACGTACGCGATTGGTCGTGGCGTCGATGTTCAGGATAGGTGCTTTGTTGATGACGTTGTGAAGTCGACAAGCGCGGGGAATTATAAGTTTGGGGACATCGTCGCCAAGATCGTCAACAGTGATCCGTTTAAGAAACGCAAAGTAGAAGGGGTAGGAAAATGACCGAAAACCAGATCGATCGTCGTAGATTTTTGAAGGGCCTGGGGACGTTGATGGCGCTGCCGGCGCTTGAAGGCTTGAGCCCGCTTGCTCGAGCGGTGAATGCTCCTGAGAACCCGGTTCGCATGGCGTTTATGTTTGTTCCGAACGGAATTGACATGCGAAACTGGACTCCGGCGGCTGCGGGAGACCTGCAGATCACACCATTGCTGGAGCCGCTTCGGGGTCTGAAAGATGACTTCTCGATTTTGACGGGGCTCGCTCAGAACAATGCGAATGCGTTGGGCGACGGACCAGGGGACCACGCGCGCTCGACCGCGGCTTGGCTTACCGGTGTTCACCCGAAGAAGACGGCGGGTTCGGATATCAAGCTCGGAATTTCGGTCGACCAGGTGGCGGCGATGGAGATTGGGAAGAAGACCCGATTCTCGTCTTTGGAACTTGGATGCGAGCGAGGTGGTAACGCGGGAGACTGTGATAGTGGCTACTCGTGCGCTTATTCGTCGAACATCTCTTGGCGATCCGAGAACACTCCAGTGGCTAAAGAGGTGAACCCTCGGTTGGTCTTTGAGCGGCTTTTTGGCAACGGGCAGAAGAGTGAGCAGGACGAGAGCGTTGCTCGGCGAGACCTTTTTAACAAGTCGATTCTCGACTTCGTGATGGAAGATGCTGCGACGCTGAAGGGTCGACTTGGAAAGCGCGACCAGATGAAGATGGAGGAGTACTTCCAGGCGGTTCGCGAGATTGAGAAGCGCGTTGTGGCTTTTGAGAACACGGCGAAGCTTGAGGCGGCGGCGGGAATTGGCAAGCCAAAGGGGATTCCTTCGGACTTCGGCGAGCACATTCGGTTGATGGGGGACATGATGATCCTTGCCTTCCAGGCGGACCTGACCCGGGTCGCGACGTTCATGTTTGCTAACGATGGCTCGAACCGGTCCTACGCGCAGATTGGAGTTCCAGAGGGCCACCACGATATCTCGCACCACGGTCGCCTTGCCGATAAGCTTGAGAAGAAGAAGCGGATTGACACGTACCACGTTGAGCAGTTGGCTTACATTCTTGGCCGCATGAAGAAGATCAAGGAAGGCGACGGTTCCATGTTGGACAATACGCTGGTGGTTTACGGAGCCGGCATTAGCGATGGCGACGCGCACAACCACAACAACCTTCCGATCTTGCTGGCGGGCCGCGGTGGCGGGCTTAAGACGGGTCAACACTATCAGTTTGCGAACTACACTCCGATGAACAATCTGTTTGTCACGATGTTGGATCGAGTGGGCGTTAGGGTTGAAAAGTTAGGCGACAGCACCGGAAAGCTACAGGGTCTTTTTTGATTCTTAGGTAAAGCCTCGGATTATTTCTCACTTATTAGTTTCACGCTGTCATCCAGATACACTGGAAGGCAGTATGAAGACCCTTTTGGACGAGACCGACATTCAGTTACTGAAGATTCTTCAGTCAGATGGACGGATTACGAACGCAGATTTGGCTAAGGCGGTTGGTCTGTCGGCCCCGTCTGTGCTTCAACGGGTTCGGGCGCTTGAGAAGAGCGGAGTCATCAAGCAGTATGTGACCTTGCTGGACGCGGAGCGGCTGAATCGAAAGCTTGTGGCGATTGTGCACGTCTCGCTGGCTTTGCATGAGCAGCAGCCGATTGAGCGGTTCCGGAAGGCGGTCATGGAGATTCCTGAGGTGGTGGAGGTTTACAACATCACCGGTGAGTACGACTTCATATTGAAGGTGCTGGCGCGGGACATGCGGCACTATGAATCGATCGTTCGGGACAAGATCACGAAGATTCGCGGGATCCACCGACTGAACACAAGTTTCGTGTTGGGGACGACTAAGTTCACGACTGAAGTGCCGTTTTAGGTTTCTACCTAACATCGTTAGGCAAGGGGTGCTAAGCTGGGGGTCATATGGTCCGACTCACAGCCGCGTTGCTCCTGCTTTCCGCATCCTTTGCGTTTGCCGACGATACTCCGGGGCACTCGAAGCACGGATCGGCGTTTGACTCGGGGATGAGAACTCGCCCTTGGCTGATGAAGGGAATTGGCGAAAGTCCGTTTGCGATCACGACCAAGAACCCGGAAGTTCAGAAGTGGTTTGACCAAGGGACTGCGCTTCTGCACTCGTTTTGGTTTGAGGAGGCCGAACGGTCGTTCCGGTGGTGTTTGAAACTGGAGCCAGAGAACCCGATGGCTTATTGGGGCATGGCCCGGTGTGGGCTCAACTGGTTCTCTATCGGTTCGGCGGAGTTTGACGGGAAGGACGTGGTGCGGTTCACAACGTTTCTTAAGGAGGCGGTGAAGCGCAAAGAAAGCGCGTCTCCTCGCGAGAGGATGTACATCGAAGCTTGGGAAAAGGCTTTTGCTCCGGGCGAGAAGAATCGGACCAAGGTGATGGTTGCGCGACTCCAGGAGATCGTCATCGCTTATCCAGATGATCTTGAAGCTAAGAGTCTGTTGGCGTTGTTTAACATCGGGCAGGGGAGCGCTTTTGCAAACGAGCTTTTGGTTCAGCAGGTGCTGGCGAAGAGTCCGATGCATCCCGGGGCTCACCATGCCAGCATCCACAACTGGGACGGGGTTTCGTCGGAGCAGGCTATTCGGAGTTGTGAGCTTTACGGCAAGGCTGCGCCGGAGATCGGTCACGCCCTCCATATGCCGGGGCACATCTACAGCAAGATTGGGATGTGGCACGAGGCAGCGATTGCGATGGACTCGGCAACCAGACTAGAGCTGAGATATATGAACGACCGGCTTGCGTTGCCATATGAGACTTGGAACTACTCTCACAACCGTAACTACCTTTGCTATATCCAGGAGCAGTTGGGGATGGCAAACGCTTCGATTCAGGGTGCAGCCGATTTGTTGAATGCTCCGTTGGATCCAGACTATAACCCTGCGCAAATGGGGGCGCTTTCTGGTCAAGGAGAGGCGGCCATGGCACGGGCGTTGATCAAGTTTGAGCGCTGGGAACAGATTCTGAATCCGAAGGGTTTCGCTTGGAGTGAGAAGGACGACATGGCGAAGATCGGCAAGTTGTTTGCTGAAGCGCTTGCGCAGAACGGACTTGGGAAGTCGAAAGAAGCCCGTGAGCGGGTTCAAGACCTGAAGGCGTTGGTCACCAAGGTGAAGGCGGCATCAAAAGAGCCAATGCCGTTTGACCAATACGTGGAGATCGCGGACGGTGTGGTGAGTTTGGGCGAAGGGCGAATCCTCGATGGCCAGCGAGCCCTGCTCAATGCGGCTTCTATTGAGGATACAAATCGTGCAGCAGGTGCATATGCAAGTGATCCACCTTACGATGCTTGGCCAGTGATGCGCATTCTTGGCGACCACTACCGCAAGGAGGGCAACCTTCGGCTGGCGATTGAGTGCTATGAGCGCTCGCTGAAGAGTGAGCCCAATGACGGGTTCTCCTTGTCCGGCCTGGCTTTGGCGCACTCTGCATCGGGTAACCGCGAGAAGGCGACGGTGTATGCCGGACGGCTGGAGCATGTTTGGTCGCAGGCAGATTCGGGCTTGAAGTGGCTCGAAGAGGTTCGGGCTTTGAAACTGGGGGCTGCGCCGATTTCTGAGACGCCTCGACCGGAGCGGGTGTATCGCCCCAGGGAGCTGGACCCGATTGGGCCGATGAACTGGGAACCGTTTAAGGCGCCCAATCTGCAGGTTGTTGATCGCCAGGGGAAGCCGGTTCGGCTTTCGGATATGAAGGGCAAGAATATTGTGCTGGTGTTCTTCCTCGGTGCGGCTTGTACGCACTGTGTGGGGCAGTTGAAGGCGATCAATGATCGCGCGGCGGAGTTTGGATTGGCGGATGCGGTTGTGTTGGCAGTTTGTAGCGCGACTCCGGCGGAGTTGAAGAAGGCAACGGCCTTGGATCAGGTGAACGTCAAGTTCCTCTCGGATAATGCGCATGAGAATGCGCGGCGGTTCTCATCGTACGATGACTTTGAGGACATGGAGCTTCACTCGACGATCCTGATCGACAAGCAGGGACGCATTCACTGGAAGCGAACGGGTGGGGATCCATTTATGAACATCGACTTTATGCTTGACCAGTTGAAGCGGATGAATGGTGGAAAATGATACGCTCAGTCGGTCGTTTCCGATGAAGATCCGCCCGAGCCATCTACCAAAGCAAGCGCTTACAACTGCTGATCTAACGGTTTACTGCTAGTTGCGACTTTAGGATCTTTAGAAGTTGAAACGAATTGCAATCTGCGGATTGTTGCTTGCCACCATCGGTCTTGGATTGTGCACTCGAGCAGCCATTAAGCATCGAGATGAGATTCGCGCAGAGAAGACTCGGATCATTACTGAGCGTTTGGTCAAGATCATAGAGAGATTGACTGCTTCCGGGAAGCTAGTCACGCTCTCAAGTTTAGAGCAGGCCACAAAAGACTTTCACCCTGTCCGCCTTGAAGGTAAAGACCCGAACAGATTCGGCGGCTATTCTTCCCTCGGATTTGAGCGAGATTTGTACGATAATCCTGGAACCGGACGATACTACTATGTACACGTGGAGTTGGATTACAAGGATCGGCCTCGCGGACTGCAACTTAGATACTTCAACGATCAGGCACAATACTCAAACCATCTCGTGGAAGAAACAACCTTTCCTTAAAGGAATTGAAATGCCTATCGACCAAGCAATACAAAAAAGCCCTCGCTTGAGCAGCGAGGGCTTTGACGTTTTTGGTGGAAGCGCTTAGGCTTCTTCTTCGGTCGTCTCGGCGACGATGAGAGCTGGGTCGAAGACGTTGACGCTGATGTTTGCGTGGACGGAGAGGTGGAGGTCGAGTTCCACGCTGTAGGTTCCGAGTCGCTTGATTGGATCGTGAAGAGCGATTTGCTTCTTATCGAGTTCGACACCGAGCTGAGCCTTGATTGCTTCGCCGATGTTTGCAGAAGTGATTGCTCCGTTGAGTCGAACGCCGTCTGCTCCGAGCTTTGCTTCGATCTTAACGGTTTGACCGTCGATCTTTGCCTTGAGGGCTTCTGCTTCTGCCTTCTGAGCAGCGGTCTTCTCGAGGAGTCGAGCGTTTCGCTTTTCGAGGGCGTCCACCTGGGCTTTGTTAGCCACGATTGCGAGTCCACGTGGGAACAAGTAATTTCGAGCAAAGCCGTCTGCGACGGTTACGACGGTGCCAGCCTTTCCGACTTTTGGCACGGTTTGATTCAGGATTACCTTCATCTTCTTAAATCTTCTCCAGCGTGGTTCCCTTTCACTGGCTCAGCGCACAACGCCAAACCCGATCATGGGTGAATTGTCTTTGAACATTTTGTTGACCCCGATCCAGCCGACTACTCCTTTGCCAATTTCATAGCGCATGCGGAGGTCGAACCGAGGGTCGTTCAGACTGAAAACGTCAGCCCGCAACGATGCTCTCGAACCAAGAAGATAATCTACCCCAAAACCTGGCTTGGATGCAAATATCCCGTATCTCAGGCTCAGGTTGTCGTCGATTTTCTTGCTCTGCTGGGCGATGAACTGGTTTGATTCGAACGCGTTCCAGAGTCCGAGTTGGAAGCTGTCTCCGTTGGAGGACGGGAAAATTGTTGTGAAGTCGGTTCGTAAGAATCCGGGTTCGGATTCTGCGATCAGGTCGAACCGAGTTTGCATGTTGCTGAATGCACTGGTTGGGCTCTTGGTCAGAACCTCGGTTACTTTTCCAACGCTGCCTTTGACTTCTTGGGTGATTCCCTTGATGTCGTCGGCAATCTCGTTGGCCTTGGTCATCAGCTCGCTGATCTTGCGGCTGATGTCGGGTCCATCGACGGACATCTTTTCGACATTGGCGGCGATTGCTTCGCCGTTCTTTGCCATCTTAGCGCCGCTCTCTGTCATTGCGGTGATGTTGGCAGCGCTGCCCTTCAGAGAGGCTCGGAGATCGGGGTCAGAGACCAGGGCGTTGATCTCGGTCATCAGCTTGTCGCCTTTCTCGGTGGCGGAGCGAAGGTTCGCCATCGTGGCGGTGAGGTCACCTTGGATTTTGCCACTCTTTGCCATGACATAAAGCTCTTTGGTGAGGCCGTTGATGTTTTGCATGCCATCTCTCATCGCGACTAGGGTTTGGGCGAGATTGGCTTGGTTTGAGTTGATGACGTTGTTGAAGCTACCGGCGGTTTTGCCGAATTCACCCATGGTTGCGTTGGTGGTTGCCATGAGCTTCTTGAGACCGCCGGTGAGTTCGGGGTCTTCGAGAAGCTTGCGGAACGCAGCCATCGTTTTGGTGAGCTCTTCGACGGTTGCGGGGGCATTGGGAAGGATTCCGTCGAGGGCGCCAGCTTTGCCTCCGGGGATGGTTGATCCGGTCGCGAGGTTGCCCTTGATGTCTTTGGGAGGGTTGAGAAGAATGACTTGTTCGCCGAGACCGACGAGGCTGCTGGGGAGGAGGAGCTTGGATCCGGCGGGAATATTGATTCCTGGTTTCACCGCGAGGGTGGCTTTTGCCTCAGTGGGTGAGGCAAGCTCAACGGAGGTGACCAAGCCGATGTTGACGCCGGCGAGAAGGATTCGGGTTCCGGGGGTGATTCCACCTGCATCGGGGAAGGATGCATAGAAGGTTTGGAACTTGGGTCCAAAGAGACTCTTGCCCAAGAAGGCATATGCCCCGAGCAACATTGCAATGAAAACCACAACGAGGCCCCCAACCTTAGCCGCATTCCCCATACCTCGTATTTTAGCCGGGATTGCATGCGATTCACACAGACTCGGGCTACGTAGAAGGGTTTGATGGCAATTTTAGAGCACCGATATACAGCTGATGTGACTTGGAACGGCGGACGTGAGGGGAATGGAAGCATTACTCCGGGTCCTAGCGGTCAGGGTTTTCCGATCAATGTTCCGCCGGAGTTTGGCGGCGAGGGCGGACACCTGAATCCTGAGGAGTTGCTGACTTCGGCGATTGCGGGTTGCTATTCGATCACTTATGGAATTGTTGTTGCGAATCGAAAGTTGCCAGTCGCTTCATTTGAGGCGAAGGCTGAGGGCGTTGTTGAACAGAACGGAGCCGCGTTCAAGTACCGCGAGATCGTGATTCGACCGACGATTACTCTTTCAGCCGAGGCGACCGACGACCAGTTGAAGATTGCCGAGGATATGGCGCACAAGTGCGACGCATATTGCATCGTCACGAATGCGGTTCGTGGTTCGGTCCAGGTGACCATCGAGCCGACGGTCAGCCGAGCTTAACGGCGACGCCGGAAGAGCGCAAGACCACCGAGCCCGAGAGCGAACATTGATGCGGGCTCGGGCACGGGAGCTGGAGCACTTTCTAGAGTGACAGCCATGAGGGCAACTCGCTGGAGCCCTTGGCCACCTCGGTCAGTAATCTTGAAGTTGACCAGGGTGTCGGTCAAGAATGACTCAGGGAGCGTGATTTCCTGGCGGTCATGCCAGAACTGGGTGTCTGTGTTTACAAATTCGTAGTGAATTTGGTGGGTGTTTGGGCTTGAGGTGCTGTTGAGGAAGATGCCTTTGGCAATCGAACGAATTTGCTCGAAACCGCTCCAATCCTCTCGGTAATAGGATCCACCTTGGCCAAAGAACTCCAGAGTGATGAGGTTGGGGATGCTGGTTCCCCACAGGGTGCTCATCACGGTGTGCACTTTTTGGGTGCGTTCTTGGCTGAGGCTGATGTTAACAGCCACATTCCCAGTGAGGTGATCATGGTTGCCATTCCAGAAGTCGTTTGCGCCAGCGGCGCCAAATTGGAACGGAATGCTTGAATAGGAACGAGGCCCCGTGGGGAAGGTCCCGGCACCAAGGGTGAACGAACGGTTCTCGTTATAGACCCCGGAGAGGTCTACGGTTGTGAAGTCGGCAAACGCCGATCCACTCAAGCCTAGAACAAAAATAAAAAGGCCAACTCGCCTCATCGGGAGGATTTTAGCAAGTTTCTCACCCGAAAGCAACGGTATCTGACGGGTACAACCTAGAGACCAATGCGAAAGAAGATTGTTGTCGGCAACTGGAAAATGAACTTGCTCTCGGCTGAAGCCGCGACGCGCGCTGCAGAGTTGGCGAAGCTGGTTGGGTTTGAAGATTCGGTTGAAGTTGGAATTTGCCCTGCGTTTCTCTCCCTTGCCGGAGTTTCTTTGGTGCTTCGCGAGTCGGTGATCGGCGTTGGCTCTCAGGATGTTTTTTGGAAGTCGAGCGGGGCGTTTACCGGGTTTGTTTCGGCCGAGATGGTTCGGGATGCGGGATGCCGCTACGCAGTGATCGGGCACTCTGAGCGACGCGGTCGCTTTGGCAAGCTCGAGGTAGAAGAGTCGACACTTCCCTTCTTTGGCGAAACCGATGAGACCGTGAATCTAAAGCTTAAGGCGACTTTGGCGGCGGGCTTGGTTCCGATCGTTTGCGTTGGTGAGTCACTTGCTGAGCGAGAAGCCGGTCAGACCGATGCGGTGATTGCGGCTCAGATCGCGGGTGCGCTGGACGGTGTTGAAGACCTTTCGACGCTGGTTATTGCTTACGAGCCGGTTTGGGCGATTGGGACGGGCAAGGTTTGCGATTCGACGGAGGCCAATCGGGTTTGCGGATTCATCCGCTCCCAGGTTCCAGAAGCCTATCGTGACCATGTGCGAGTTCAGTACGGCGGAAGCGTTAATCCGGGCAATGCGGCCGAGCTGTTTAGCCAGCCTGAGATTGATGGTGGATTGGTTGGCGGCGCATCGCTGAAGCCAGAAGATTTCATCCAGGTTATCAACGCGGCGAAGTAATGGGGCGCTACCGAGTCTGCAAGTCATTTACGGTTGAGTCCGGGCATATGCTTTCTAAGCATCCAGGCTCGTGCCGTTACCCGCACGGTCACACTCGGGTCGTTGAAGTTGTGCTTTCGGCAGAGGAGCTGGACAGCAATGATATGGTCGTCGATTTTAAGGCGATCAAGTTGCTTTGTCAGGAGCATATTGAGCGTTATGACCATCGAATGGCGTTGAACTCGAACGACCCTTTGTTGGACGCTATGCAGAGCGTGCATCCCGACTCCGTTCTTGTATTTGAGAACCAGGATCCGACGACTGAGGTCGTGGCGCGGGAGATCTTCGACTATGTGTCGAACGGCCTTCGAGAAGGGCTTGATCGCGACGGCTATCGGATTGAGCCAGGTCGCGTTTTGCTTGAGAGAGTTCGGGTTACCGAAACTCCCTCAAGCTGGGCTGAGTACCGCGTTTAAGCGGCGATTCTTTGCTCGGCGCGGAGAGCGGCGATCACTCGTTCGCGGGCTTCTTGGCCACCACGGGAGATTTGGCCAAACACCCAGAAGGCGAAGTCCATGTCGCTGGCTCCGTTGAGCAAGTCGACTTCTTGACCGTTCACAACGGCCGAGTTGATCGGTGCGATTTCTGGCTCAAGCGGCATGTAGAGGCTGACGCCATCGGGGATCGCCGTCATGTTGACGAAATCGGAATGGTCGTTGAGCTTCCACTTTCCGAGGAACTTGGCGAGGTTATCGTCGATTGACTTTTGGTAGTCGACGTTGAGGGCACCAAAGGTTTGTGAGCCTTCGTGGTAGAGCCATGCACCGTCGACGATCCAGTTGCTGAATCCGGCCATGCGGGCCCGGATCGAATAGTCGTCGTCTTCGAGGTTGCCAAGGCCGTAGATCGGATCGAATCCGCCGATAGCGTCAAGGCAGGCCTCGGGCATTACGAAGCAGAGTCCGCGAATTTGGGTCCATTCGGTAGCACTTGATTTGTGCTCGCCGAGATACTTGTTTGCTTCTCGCATCATCTCGATGATGTTGGTGAAAGCAGGGAGTCCAGCGTGCTGTTTACCGTTGACTCGGTTTGAGACAACTCCGACGAGACCCGGATTCTTATCCGCATCTTGGAGCTGGGTGAAGGCGTTCATCAGCTCGGGCATACAGCCGAGGGATGGGAAAACGTCGTCGTTGGTGACGCCATAGGCATCAAAGCCACCCTTAGTTCGAAGGTAGCTGAGACCTGCGTTCGCGCCTTGGCCATAGCCGAGGTTGTAGGGTTGATCGATGAGGTGGACCATGCCACCCATTTGGGCGGCGAAGTCTTGCCAGAGGCCCTTGTGTTCATCGTTGGTGCCGTTGAGGACGACTGCGAATTCGACTTCACCTGGGTAGTAGGTGACAAAGCTGGAGATGCACTCCTTGCCCATTCCGAAGTTGTTGACGGTTGGCATTGCAAAGCCGACCTTTGGCCACTTGGGAAGCTCGCCATCGCCGATGACGGCAACGATGAACCAGCCCATTGGATCGAGACCCTCATAGAGTCGACCGGGGAGTTCGGTTTTCTGGGAAAGGAATCGCACTTGGCGGTCTGGGAAGTGCTTTTGGATCAGTTCAGCAAACTCTTCAGCGGTCCATTCGATGGTGTGATATGGGTTGCTTGGCTTGTCGCCGAGTTTGGCGTTTGGATCGTACAGAAGGCGGTTTGGGGTGCTGATGACGATTCGTCCGGTGCACGCTTTGACTGCTTCGAGGAACTTTTCGGGATCAGGAAGGTGCTCGATCGTCTCAAAGGAGACGACCATGTCGGCTTGACTATAATCGTATTCGCATACGTCGCCGGTGACGAAGCCAGCGCCCGCGTAGACGGAGCCAGCATAGGAAGTTGCTTCTTCGGAGACATCGACACCGGTTGCGCTCTTGGCAAAGAGAGAGGCGTAGTCGGTTCCGTAGCCCTCACCGCATGCCGCGTCGACGACTTTTGCATCCTCGTACCAGGGGCGGAAAAAGAGATACCGCTGGAAGTGCGTTGCTTGGGTCGCATAGTCGCTCACGAACGGAATCATGCGTTCGCCGGTCCAAGCCAATGTCGGTGAAGAGTTGCTCATGGCAATGTGTTTGTCGGCTAGTTTGCAAAGAACTCTAGGTTTTGTCGTGCAAATCCGTATAAAGCTATCCCTTTTGACGCTTGGGGGCGTCTCTTCTAATTGACGCAGATGAAAGTTGTGATCATGGCGGGAGGTGAGGGTTCACGGCTTAGGCCGCTGACCTCGCAACGCCCGAAACCGTTGGTGCCGGTGGCAACCGTGCCGATCATGGAGCACCTCGTGGGGCTGTTGCGCGAGCAGGGGTTCCAGGAGTTTCTGGTTACGACTTCATACCTTGCCGGTGAGATTCAGTCTCACTTTGGGACGGGCCGGGACTTTGGAGTTTCGATTTCCTATCCCGAGGAGCCCATGCCGTTGGGGACGGCGGGGGCGATCAAGAATGCTTCAGCTGAGCTTTCTGGCTCGCCGTTCTTGATCGTTTCTGGTGATGCTCTTACGGATTGCGACTTCACGGAAGCCGTTCGGTTCCATGAGTCGCGAAACGCAATGGTGACGCTGATTTTGAAACGGGTCAGTGATCCGCTGGAATTTGGGGTTGTTGTTACGGACGAGGATGGGCGCGTTAGGCGACTTGTTGAGAAGCCGGACTGGTCGGAGGTTCAGACCGATACAGTGAACACGGGGATGTACATCATCGATCCTCGCGTGTTGGACCTGATGGAGGCGGGAACCGGATATGACTGGAGCATGGACATCTTCCCTCGGCTGATTGCGGAAGGTGAGCCGGTTTACGGTTTTGTGATGCCGGGGTTCTGGTGCGATGTCGGTTCGCTGAGCCAGTACCGGGAAGCTCAGGAGAAGGTGATGAGCGGAGTGGTTCAGCTCCGGATCCCGGGAGCGCATAAGGGTGGCGTTTCACTTGGGCACGGGTGCCAGATTGACGAGCAGGCTGACCTGATTCCGCCGGTGGTTCTGGGGGAGAACGTTAAGGTTAAGCGTGGCGCGCGAGTCGGTCCCTATACGGCTCTGGGCGCGAACTGCATCGTTGAGGAGTTTGCGGTGGTGGAGCGGTCAGTGGTGTGGGAGAACACGTATGTGGGATCCGAAGCTCAGATTCGCTCCGCAGTGCTGGGGGCAAAGGTCATTGCGAAGCGAAACGTTTCGGTGATGGAGGATGCGGTGGTGGGAGATCGCTGCCTTTTGGATTTGGGGGCGGTGGTTCGGCCGCGCGTCAAGATTTGGCCCGATAAGGTTGTCGAGCGTGGCGCGACGGTCACGATGTCGATGGTTTGGGGGCATCGGTGGCAGGCGTCGTTGTTCCGGGATATCGGAGTTGCGGGCATCAGCAATATCGAGATGACTCCCGAAGTGGCGAGCCGACTGGCAGGAGCGTTTGGATCGCTGTTCCCTCTCGGTAGCACGGTGGTGGCGGCTCGAGATACGGCGCGTTCATCGCGGATGCTGAAGCGGGCGATGATTTCCTCGCTGGTCAGCGTTGGTTGTAACGTGCTTGATTTGCGCGGTGTGCCGCTTCCGGTGGCGCGGTACACGATGAGTCAAGCGGGTGCGGCGGGCAGTGTGCTTGTGCGCAAGCAACCAGGGAATCGCCGAATGTCTTTGGTTGAGCTGTTTGATTCTCGTGGGAAGCAGATTAAGAAAGGGACGGAGCGGAAGGTGGAAGCGAGATACTTCCGAGAGGACTTCAATCGGGCGGACGCTGAGGATATTGGGTTGATTGATTACGCCCAAGGTGCGGTGGAGAGTTACTTGGAGGCGATAGCTGCGCAGACTAACGTGCCTTCGGCGGGACTAAGGGTTGCGTGCGATTACGCGCACTCATCGGTAGGTACCTTGTTCCCTTCGATTGCCGCCAACTTGGGAATCGATACGGTTGGATTTCATGGGCATCCTGATTCACGCCGGACTCCGAATACAGCGTCGGAGATTGAAGCTCATCTGCAAGAGCTGAGTCATTCAGTTCGGCATTTGAATTGCGATCTGGGGATTCTGTTTTTGCATGAGGGCGAGCGGTTCGCGCTGGTGGATGATCAGGGCGCGATTGTTGATGGCCTGATGCTGTTCGCTTTGATGGCGAAAGCTCGGCTGGCGGCATCGCCAGAGAGTTCGATCGCGATTCCATCCTTCTTCCCGAGTTCGGTTGCTCAGTGGCTCGAGGCGTTGGGCGCTCGAGTTGAACGGGTGCCGAACACTGCGCGTGGGCTTCAGCACGCGGATATCGGATTCAGTGGGGATGGGCGCGGTGGCTTCTTCTTTGGGGAGATGCCGACCAGCTTTGATGCTTGTTTTGCGACTGCTTGGCTGTTGCCCCTGCTTAGGGCGGCGGATCGTCCGGTCAGCCAGTATCGGGCAGACCTGCCTGAGTTTGCGATGGCTTACGATGCGGTCACCATTCATGGTCCTGAAAAGGGCGGGGTGCTGCGCGAGCTCACAGAGCAGTTCCCACAGGACAGCTCCGAGCCCGAAGGGGTTCGGATTCAGTTGTCGCGTGGGACGGCTTTGGTGACTCCGGACTCGTTTGAGCCGATGTTCCATGTCCACGCCGAGGGTCAGACGAATTTTGATTGCGAGGAAGTCGCTGAGGAGGCTGTGCGCATTATCCAGTCAATCATCGCCCGTTCCAAGCCATAATGAACCAAGATGACGCTACGGGTTCCGTATGAGGGTTTTGTCAGTGCGGTCGAGCAACAGCTCACGACGAAACATGTCTTCGTTCATGCCCAGGCTGGGCGCGTAATTATCACAGCGGGGGAGGCGAAGTCTTCGTTTGTCATCGTTTCGTCTTGCCGAAAGCCAGTTGACGAGGTGCTCAAGGAACTGCACGCCGCCGGATTCCACGCTCATGATGGCTGCTGGTCGGTTGACGATGATCAGGAGATCTTGGCCCTCCCTTATGTCGCGGCGGTTTCTTACCGGGCCACTAAGGATCGTACGGGAGTATGGGTTGAAGCGTATTCGAACCCGCCGACCGATACCGAAGTTGTCAGAGACTTCTTCGCCGAGATGACGGCTGAGCAGGGTCTACCGGAAATGAGTTTGGAAGAGTTCATTGCTCAAGCTCAGGTAAGTATCTCGATCGTTTCGCCGGTCGAACTTGAGAAGTATCTGGGAAGTAAGCATGCTTAGACGGGGCGTTTCCACCGCGATTCCGTTGCGCCGGACGAACGGTCCTCGTGTCGAAGTCATTAATGATCTGAAGACTTTGCCAACCTGCTGGATTCGGGAGCAGGCGATGTTGTGGGAAATCTTTGCCGAGTATGACAAGCCCATGTGGCTTGATCTGGATGACCGAATTCGTACGGTTGCCATGAGCAAGAAGAAGCTCCTGCTGGGTTTGAGCCCGGTTCCACATCCTGCGAATCCGAACTGGCACCGGCACACGGGAGGGCCTTGGAAGGAGTGGTGGAGGCCCGACTTTAGGCTTTGGGGGGCAAGCAGAGAGCGAGCGCAGGACATCATTGATCATGCCGTAAACCTTTGGCGGCAGTTGGGCGGGAGCCCGAGTGGGCTGAGGTTCGAGTGGTTTAATGAGCCAGCTCGCGGGCATGTGGGTGGTCCCTCGGAGGCCAGCGGTCAGGCAGTTGGGACTTGGGACACGGCGTTCCACTCATTCTGCAACTACATGTTGGTGGACGAAGGGCATCTCAATTTTCACGGGCATACCGTTCAGGGTTCGACGCTCTCGTTTTGGGGAGAGCCGGGTCCGGAAGCGGTGGAGCTTCGGACGTGCGTTGGGGGCGACGACGGGCAGTGGTGGACGCGCATGAACCGACGTTGCGCGAATATTTCGCACTATTACAGCGGGCAGGTTCGTCGACCAGAAGAGTATGCGAAGCAATACGGTGAAGCACTTGAATCAATGATCGGGAAGATTTCAGCGTTGCCGATTCCGACGACGAGCAAGCAGATTTGTATTCACGAGTGGTACATCACCAAGCCCATGTTGGGCTATCACAAGGGCGAGTGTAGCGACACTCTTCGGGCGGAGTGCATCATTGCTGCCGGTGAGGAGATTGCTCGACACTCGGAGATCGAGATGGCCTTCTTCTTTACGCACTTCTTCCCTGACGAGGCGAATGTCAGCGAGTACGAGAAGTACAGTGCCTACCGGGGTGTTGGACGGAAGGCACTTGAGCGATACTTGCGCGGGAAGCCCTGACTCTCCGTTAAGAGAGCGGGGCTGAGAGAATGCGCGGTTCTTAGTTGTAGCCTTTGCTGCTGAAGAACTGGAAGCTCTTCGCAACCGCTTCGAGCGGTGGGCATGGGGACTCGTCAAGCTCGATCGCACCGAACTCGATGTTGTTATCGTCGGCGAACTTGAGAGCGGCGTCCATGTTGACGGTTCCTTCTCCGGCGATGACCCAGCGAGGGGTCTTGGTTGGGTCCGTGTCCTTGAAGTGGAGTGCGCCGACGCGATCCTTGAAGTCGTTAATGAGTTGGATCTCGTCGTAACCGCCAATCTTTACCCAGGCAAGATCGACTTCGAAGTTGACCCAGGCTGGGTTACAGAGAGCAACCATGTGCTCCCACGCTGACTTACCTTCGAACTTGTTGTTGAACTCGAAATCGTGGTTGTGATACAGGTATTCGAAGCCGCCTGCGACTGCCCCCATGCCTGCGACGGTGAGCTTCTCGCAGAGGGTCTTGACGCCGTCGAGCGTCTCGAAGTTGGATGGTTGCTCGTATGGATCAATGATGGTTTTGCAACCGACGATTTCCATGGCTTCGAAAACGTCGTCTGGGTTTTCGAAGGTGTTGAGGCCGTAGTGAGCACCGCTCATTTGGAGGCCGTTATCGTCCAGAAGCTTTTTCCACTCTTTGGCTTCTGCGACGCTCAGTCCGCCACCTTCGACGAATTTGAGACCGGCTTTGGACAAAGCCGCAAGGGTTCCGGGGAGATCGGCTGCGATCTCATTTCGGACGGTGTAAAGCTGGACGGTGACGCGCATCACCTAAGATTATGAACGACTACTTTGGCAGTTGCCCGGTTACTTCTTGAGAACGGAAATATTCGTTCTGCAACACGGCATCTATCCAAGAGTGGTCGGTGAGGTCTTGCAGACTTCCCTTTTCGGCTTGGGCTTCCATCACCCTTTCTCGGGTGACATCACCCATGTAAGTGAGGATTCCGTTTCTCACGCCGCGGAGGGTGACTTGCGTCGCCTTGTTGTGATATTCGAGGGCGGTGAGGGCGACCATGGCTCCGGTGTACCGACCGTGCTCGTCGGGGGCGACGGTGTAGGTGATGACCATGGAGTGGTTGCGGGGGTCATCGAGAATACTGATGATGTTCTTCGAAAACTTGGAGCGCTCCTTGATCGCAGTGAGAAGAGTTTCGTCTTGGGCGACAGTTCCTGGTGCAGTGGAGTTTTGAGCGTTCAGCTTGGCACCGGTTTCGAATTCAGCTGGTCTTGTTTCGTTAGGAACGCCGGTTGCGACGGGAATCTGGTTCACCGGGGTTTGCACGGGAGGTGCAGTTGAGAGACCTCCGAAGTCGCGCGGAGCAGAGATCGACTCGGTGGAGGTGAACTTCTTGGGGGTTGAAGCGGGTGCTGCAGATGGAGACTTTTGTGCACCGACGATGAAAGCGATGGCGGCGATTGCAATTGCTGAAGTCGCAACGGCGGTGATGAGCCATGGTGAGACCTTTCGGCCTGAATCGATCATGGCCTGCTGGACGGATGCCTGCTTGGAGATGTCGAGCGCGGCTCGGATACGATTGAGTTTGACGATGACGCCTGGTGCGTTGGGATCGAGGTCCAGCGCGAGGGCGTACCACTCGGCGGCGGGACCCAGGTCGGCTTGCTCGGCGTGAAGGTCACCCATCATGGTGTGCGCATCAACGCTGGCGGGGTACTTCTTCAGGGTTGCGAGACAGAGGGTTTTGGCGGAGGAGATGTCGCCACGGATTCGCAACAGGTTGATGCGTGACATTTCGTCCCGCAGTTGTGACCCATGGTCGGCGATATCTTCAAACGTTGTCTCCATACCTCTCCTAGTTTTTCCCGGTACTGCCGAAGCCACCTGCTCCGCGTTCCGTTTCGCTTAATGAATCGACTTGCTTTAGTTCCACCTGAATGACGGGACAGATTACAAGTTGAGCGACTCGTTCGCCCGCTTTGAACTCTACGCGATTTTGGCCAAGATTCACCAGTAGCACCCCGATTTCACCTCGGTAGTCTGAGTCAATAGTCCCGGGAGCGTTGACCATTGAGATTCCGTACTTGAGCGCGAGGCCGGAACGGGGCCGAACTTGACCCTCGTATCCTCGAGGGATTTCCATTCGGAGCCCGGTCGGGACGAGCATCCTTTCGAGGGGCTCAAGCGAGAAATCGATTGTCGAGCATAGGTCCATCCCGGCGGCATCTGCCGATTGGTAGCGGGGCAAAACTGCGCCTTCGGCGAGGGTTACGGGGATCTCAATGCTCATCTCCCCTCATTTTGGCGCACAAAAGGACGATACTTAACATTGTGCAGATTGATGAGTTGGGTGAAGCGGCGTATATTTTGCGCAACCTTGAGGTTGAGCCGTACGTTCTTGCCTACTCCATCGAACTGATGAACCTCCCCGGCGTGGAGGAGGTGATCGCTTCGGTCGATACTGTTGGGCTGTATGTTGATCCTGAGCTGTTTGACCCAGAGACACTCTCCTCGGTTGAACTTGTCCAGACACTTCGAACCAAGGAGTTTAGGGTTCCGGTGTTGTTCGATGGTTCTGATTTGAAGGGGATTTGCCGTGATCTCTCGATGCAACCAGAGCAAGTTTCAGAAGCGTTCTGTGCGCCTATTTACACGGTTCAGGCCATTGGCTTTTTGCCTGGCTTCCCGTATTTGTCGGGACTGCCGGAGATTTTTCACCGCTTTGAGCGGATCGAGACACCGCGAATACGAGTTCCTCGAGGTGCGGTTGGAATTGCTAAAGGTCAGACTGGCATCTATCCGCAGGAGAGTCCGGGCGGATGGAATCTGATTGGAACGACACCGATTCTTGTTGCGGATGGTAAGGCTAAGTACTTCCCGATGAACCCCGGTGATAAAATCAAGTTCTTCGAAATTGACGGAGACCAAGCGAGGATGCTTGATGAACAACGGCTTACCAACTATGAAATGGATTGACCTTAACGCCGATATTGGTGAGGGGTTTGAGTGCGATTTCGAGTTATTGGATGTCGTTTCCTCAGTCAACATCTGCTCCGGGTTTCATGCCGGATCTCCCAAGCTTTGTCAGGAGCTTTTGACGGAGGCCCGAACCCGCGGGATTCGCGCTGGACTTCATGTGGGTTTCCCAGACCCTGGCTCGATGGGGCGTCGCCAGCTTGCAGAGGGATATCCCGAGACGTGGATCAGTAGTGTAGCGGTCCAGATCATGTCGGCGGGTGGTTTTGCGTATATCAAGCCCCATGGCGCGCTTTATCACTGGCTGGCAATTGATACAGTTTCCACCCGGACAGTCTGGGATGCCCTGGAGGAGATGGAAAAACCTTTGATGGGAATGGAAGGCACTGAACATGAATTCCAGGCTCGACGGAGAGGTTTGAGGTTAATTCGCGAAGGTTTCGCCGAGCGGGGCTATGATCAGTTCGGCGGCTTATTGCCACGCGGAACGGTCGGCGCTGAGCTTACCGACCTCGCTGAGATCAAGAGCCAGGCGCTTCGACTTGCTCCGGCTGTCGATTCCATTTGTATTCATGGCGACCGCCCTGACGCTCTGAATGTGGCCCGCGCTGTTCGCACCGCCCTGGAAGGATCGGGGATCGGGGTGGCGGCTTGAGCCTGAAGATCATAAAAACTTACGGGCAGACTTCAGTTTTCGCGGCTCCGCAGAAGCTGAGGAAGTTTGGTGTACCGCCAGGGGGTCCGCTCGACCCTTACACGCCCTGGCTGGTTCGGGCGGCTTTGCTCGCCGAAGACGAGTCTCCGGTTTTGGAAGTGCTCGGAACGCTTGAGTTTGAGGCTAAGCGGGATATTACAATTTGCTGGATGACCCCGCATGCGGGGTTCGTCAAACGGCTGAAGAAGTTTGAGCGATATCGCGTGACGACCATTGGCTCGTTTGCCGGCTACTTGGGCTATTCCTACCGCCCGCTCCCAGAGCGGAAACTTGCCGGTCTTTTCGAACCGGTGCGTCAGATTCGTTATATCCCTTTGGAGCAGAGGATTCCTTTCGATGCGTCATCGACCCTAGACCTGAATCGGCAAGGGTATCGCTTTAACTGCGAGCTTGATTCTAAGTTCACTCAGTCTCCCAGCGAGCCTGCGGTTCCGGGGTTGATTCAGCAGACACCGGGTGGGCAGATCATCATCCTGGGACCCGATGGACCGGTTTCCGGAGGATATCGCCGGCTGGGCGTGGTGATCTCTGCTGATTGGCCCTATCTGGCTCAGATGTCGGTTAACTCTGAGTATGAGTTCATTCCGGTGAACCGGGAGATCGCGATCCATGCCCTGAAGGATGTTCGCCGTGCGGTGGCGGTTCGGTCGCAGTTCTTGCGAATCATTCAAGAACGGGAAATCTCCAAGGCAAGCTAGTTCAGAAGGCGTGTCCGCGCTTCTTGAAGATCTCGGCGAGAAACTTGCCGGTGTGGCTGCGCTCGACTCGGGCTACCTGCTCTGGAGTGCCAACTGCGACGACTTCGCCACCGCCGTTTCCCCCTTCGGGTCCCATATCAATCAGCCAGTCGGCGGTTTTGATGACGTCGAGGTTGTGCTCGATGACCAAGACGGTGTTGCCTTGGTCAACCAGTCGGTGGAGGACCATCAGGAGGCGCTTGACGTCATCGAAGTGAAGGCCGGTCGTTGGCTCGTCGAGGATATAAATCGTTTGCCCGCTGGCGCGCTTTGCGAGTTCGGTTGCGAGTTTGACTCGCTGGGCTTCGCCGCCGGAAAGGGTGGTGGCAGGCTGTCCGAGGCGGATGTACCCGAGGCCGACGTCGAGCAAAGTGTCGAGCTTCTTGTGGATTTTGGGGATGGGCTTAAAGAAGTCGACGGCTTCTTCGATGGTCATTTCGAGGACGTCGGCGATCGACTTCCCCTTGTATTTGACTTCGAGGGTTTCACGGTTGTACCGACGCCCTTTGCAGATTTCGCAGGGGACGTAGACGTCGGGGAGGAAGTGCATCTCGATTTTGAGAACTCCGTCACCTTTGCAGGACTCGCATCGTCCGCCTTTGACGTTGAAGCTGAATCGGCCCTGTTGGTAGCCGCGGATTTTGGCATCGGGGGTCTTGCTGAAGAGGTCCCGGATCATGTCGAAAGTTCCGGTGTAGGTCGCCGAGTTTGATCGGGGGGTGCGTCCGATGGGCGACTGGTCGATGTCGATGACCTTGTCAATGACATCAAGGCCTTCGATGGCGTCGTGGGGTTGCCACGTTGATCGAGTTCCATGGAGCTCGAACATAAGTCGAGGGAACAGGGTGTCTTGGATGAGGGTGGATTTACCGGAGCCGGAGACTCCGGTAACACAGACGAAGAGACCTAAAGGAATGTCGACATCGACGCCGCGCAGGTTGTGTCCCCGCGCATTTTTGATCCTGATCCACCCCTCAGACATGTAGATAGGATTCTACACTATTGATTCGTTTTGGGGATACTCCGACTTGTCAATGAAGCCGTCTCCGTTTTGGTCAAGCCGCTTGAAGAGGGCGGCGGGTCCTGGGAATTCGGACTGTGAGATTTTGCCGTCTTTATTGGTGTCGCGTCGCTCGATGAGTTGCGACCAAGGTACGGCACGCCCTGCGGGTTGCCGGGGTTGAGCACCGCGACCGTTTGCAGGGGCTTCGGATTTCGAAGCAGTTTTCTCATAGGCCGGGAAGTCCGTGCCTTGCCCTTTGAGTCGGTATTGGAGGAATTGATCGACTAGCGCAAGTACCTTCTTGTCCGAGAAGCTGGGACCGCCGTGACCGGCGCCTTCGATGGTGTGGAATCGGGCAGGGACGTTTGAGCGTTTGAGCGCGTCGAAGAGGAGCTCGCTTTGATTATGCGGGACGACTGGGTCTGCGCTGCCGTGGACAAACAGGAAGGGCGGGGACGACTTGGAGACGTGGGTTGTCGGGCTCACTTGCTTGGAAATTTCGGCCTTCTCAAGGACTGGTCCACCTACGAGTTTGCTCTCGCCTGAGCTCGCATCAGCGTGGCGTTCGTAGCCGGGAGTTTTGACGAATGCAGCGAAGTCTGTCGGTCCGTAGTAGCTGACGACGGCTTGAACGCGACTGGTGTCCTTCCCGACTTCTCGACCCCCGAACGTTCCAAGGAGCGAAGCGAGATGACCGCCAGCGGAACTACCCCAGGCAGCGAAGTGGTCGCGGTCAAGACCGTACTTGGTGGCATTCTTCTTCAGCCAGACAACTGCCGCCATGACGTCATTGATTTGGGCGGGGTGGATCGCGTCGCCGGAGAGTCGATATCCCAGGCTTGCGATGGCGTAGCCCTGTTCGAGGTAACCCTCTCGGACAGGGAGACATTGCTTACGGCTTCCTTGGCTCCAGCCGCCGCCATGAATCCAGAGGATTACTGGAATAGGCTTATCGCCTGCATTGAACGGCTTCGGGAGGAACAGATCGAGCTTTTGGCGCTCATGCCCGTTCTGGACGTAGGCCAAGTCGGGAAATTGAGTGCCGTTGGAATCTTGGGCGAGGTTGTGCTTAAGCACCGTCATCAGCAAACTGGTCACGATCATCGTTCTCTTTACTGGTTCCAGGGAGAACGATGATCAAGAGCGCTTGTTCGACTGATGGGACTAAGTGTCTATTGGGTGAGAAGCGCTTTTTGGATGTATCCGACTGCGGGTTTTGCGCGGTAGTTCGCGTCGAGAATGGTGGCGCAACCCTGCTTATTCTGTGAGAATCCCGGAATCCAGCTGTGGCGATCGGTGATTCCCCAGAGGTTGACGCCTTGGCAGCGCTTGCTGGTGAGGGCGAGTTCCATGATTTCGCCATATGCGACGCCTTGGACTCGGTAGTCCTGGACCTCCTTCGGGATGATGCCGAAGTTAGGGCTGTTCTGGGGGAAGGTGGCGGTGTCGATTGCGTAGTCAAGCTCAGTGATCATCCAGTCGTAGCCGTTCTTCTCAATCTTGGCGACAGCATCGTAGAATCCGCTTCCGGGGACGACTTTTGCCCAGGTGCTGACGTGATATTGGAGGCCGATTCCGTCCACGACACCGCCTTCCGAGCGGATCCAGTTACACATCGCGATCGCGTCATCGAGTTTGCGACCGCCAGCTTCGCAGCCGTAGTCGTTGTAGTACAGCTTGGCTTTCGGGTCTGCTTCCTTTGCCCACTTAAAGCAGAGCGGGATGAACTCCATTCCGAGCTTGCGGTACCAGATGCTCGACCGGACATTAAACTTGTTGCCGTTAGGGCCATCGGAGATGATTTCGTTGATCACGTCCCAGCTGGAGATTTTGCCTTTGTAGCGTCCGGCGACCTGCTTGATGTAGTTCTTGAGTAGTTCCCTTGTCTGGTCGGCGGTCAGATCTTTCTCCTTCGCGAGGAGCCAGCCTGGGGTGGTGTAGCCGGGTTCATTGGGGTAGCAGAGGACGTGGCCACGAACCTTGATCTTGTTGGCTTGTGCCCAACCAGTTTTTCCAGGTTCGCCGAGGAGGAAGTCGGGCTTGGAGAAGTCGATTTCGTTGGGACCTCTCCACATTGCGGCGGGTTTAAGATCGTTCTCCGGCTCGATCAGGTTGACGTTTGCTTTGATCGCTTGGACGTACTTTCCATCATCGGCGTTGCTCTTGATGAGGTCGCTGACTGCACAGGTTCCGAAGTCGAATTTCCGGCGGTCTGCGGCGGGGCGAAGACCCTCGGCGGAGGGCTGGCTGATAAGGGCAAGAGCAAGCAACGTCGTCATGATTTACCGTGAGTGTCACTATACACCGGAACGGGACTGCCAGCTCTCCTGGTTTGCTCGTGCTTACGGACCTCCCGCAGCTAAGGGAGGTACTTGGGAGGGCCGGTTTTGCTTGCGGGGCGGACCAATGGGTCGCCGTATTTGACGCCGTTTGCAACGGCGCCGCCATTGGTGAGAAAGAAGAGGCCGTCTTTGGTTCCGGCAGAGTAGTCGAAGCGGTCTTCGCGACCGGTTTTGTCGCAGCTGAAGGTGGCGTTGGTGAGCTCGCGCCAGTCGCCGTCGGCTTTGCGGACCCATCCTGGGCCGAATCGAGCCGCGAAGAGTTGGTCGCCGTTGTCGCCCCAGAAGTTCTCGTTGAACGAGTAGAGGCCCTTCATGTACGAGCCGTCCTTTGGAGCGCGGAACTTGGCGATCAGTCCCCACTTTTTGGTCTCATTGAACCAGTAGTAGCCGGTGTAGATCGTTTTGTCGCCATCGGGCTGGGCGTGGACGAGGAAGCGGTGGACGTCCTTGGTTTTCCAGTTGTAGACGAGGTGGCTATGGCCACCGGTGCCCTCGTTCCCGAATCCTTCGGCGACTACGTCTTCGCCTTTTTCTAGGCAGGTGACGAGGTCTTCCTTTTTGACCTTGGCGCGATCATCGGGTACATCACCCGAGTCCCAGACACTAAAGATGATCCGCCTCTCTTTTGGCGAGTTGACCTGGATTCCAAAGTAGCCGCGATGGAACCCGCAGGCTTGGTAATAGGTGGCGGGGTTGTCGGTTTGGGGCCGGATCTCGTTGTAGAACCACTCGACTTTCTCTTCGGGTTGGAGAGGGTATTTGAGGTGGACGCTCGGCGCATTGCGGCGCTCCTTGAGGTTGAACTTTGCTCCGACGACGGCGGGGCCGGAGAGTTCCAGACCTTTTATCGGAGCAGGAAAACCGAAACATCCCTGATGCCAACCTTTGGCAGGGTTGATTACAAGTTTGTAGTAGCCAGCCTGACGTACATCAAAATTCGCCCAGGGCTTCCCTTTAACAGAATCATTCCCCAAGCTCCAGTCAAATCGTCCAGCCCCGTCAAGCTTCAGAAAGACATGCCCTTTCGCGAGATAACCGATCCAGGTTATCCGCACTTTGTATTGATCGTTCCAAACCCCGATCCCTTTGGGATCGATGGGCACTTTTTCGGAAGTTGAGTAAGCGGCATGGGCCGGCACGTACAGATAGCTCTGAGCATCGTTGCAGATGGCAGAATTTAGCAACACCGACCCCAAAAACATGCTTACTGCTTGGCCCCAGAGTCGATCCAGTTTTTGATCTTCTCGATCTCTTCGGCGGTCATCTTTCCGCCGCCCTTAGGCATTCGCGGATTCGGACCCGAGATGACTTTGTAGAAGTTGCTGGCCGCTGAGTTGCCTGGAGCGACGATTCGCGAGAGTCCTGCGTAGTTGTCGGTCGAGACGCCTGCTTTGGGGTTAGCGGAGCTGTGGCAACCGTTGCAACGCTGGGCCATGATCGGCGAAATCTCGGCGTAGAGGACTTCGGCGGCGACTGGCTTTGGCTCTTCCTTGGTGGCAGTTCCAGCGACGAAGGCGAATTCCTTAGCGGATGGGGCTTCTTTCAGGGCGGTTACGGAGTTGGCGATGATGATGAGGTCGCCGCCTTTGCCGCTTCGGCTGTAGCCTTTTGCGATTCCGTTGGTGGGGTCAATGTAGAGCGATCCGGTGTCTCCGCCGGCGATCTTGAATGCGAACTCTTCAAGTGAGGCTCCGCGAATCTGTCGCTTCCCTTTCGCTTGCCAGCCGCTGAGGTCCTTGGTGGCTTTTTCGTCGAAGAAGCCACTCCATGCCCAGGTGTCGGCGTCCATTGCCGGGGTGAGGACAGGGGCGCTCTCGGTGTAGGTGTTCTTCTTCTTATCGAGGACGATGAGGGTTTTGCCGTCGCTGACTTTGAGCGTGTTGGGCGAGTCGATTCGGTACATATTCGGCTTCGCGTAGGTGAAGCTAATCTTCTCAGCTCCGCCGGAGACGCGAAGGACACTGAATTCGACCTTCAGCCCTTTAGCCGCCTGAAGTGATTTGTAGTGGTTGTCGACTGCGCTCGGCAGGGTGTTTTGGAGTCCGAGGCCAACGGTGACGAAGGCTGCGAGAAGAGCGAATGATTTCATATGGGTTCCTGGTAATCATACAGCAAACGGGTTTCAATTCGGAGAGGTCAAGCCCCAGAATAGGGTTGCGGTGAATCGAGCGCGTTTAATGCCATTACCGATTGCGGGAATGCTTGCAGCATTTCTGTCTTTTGTGCTCGCCGCACCTTACGTTGGCACCTTAACCCGTCCGCAACTGGACTTTAGCGATCCGGCGAGCCACTACACGCTGGGGACGACTTGGGCGTTGATTCAGCACAGCTCATTTGGGTTGCTCCTGGTGGGGTTCTTTGTGCCTGTGCTCCTGCTTGGCCGTCGGCCGTTTTTACATGTGGTGCTGGCGACGGTGGTTTGGTCGCTGGTGGGTGGCTTACTCTCGGTTGGGTTTGACTCGATGCTCGACGCGGTCGCAATTTCGATTGACCGTTCTTCGAGCAAGGATGGCGGAGGGCTTATGCGACCTGGAGGGTTCATTGTTCACCACTTTTATGGGTTGTTCCAGACGATTGCGCTTGCGTTCCCGATTGCGTTTGCAAGTGGAGCGACGAAGCATCGGTTTAAGCGGGCTTTGATTGCGACGGCGGTTGGGGCGGTGTTTTCGGAGATTGCGACCACGGTCGCGGGAGTCGTGATGATCCCCTTCGCAGTGTCCAGCATTATGAACTCGGCTTCGAAGAACCCGGGTGACCTGAGCGGGCTTTTGGCAGCTTCGATACCGGGCTGGCAGGCGTCCGCGATTGCTGTTGGGTTAGCTTTGGGGCTGACGATGGGGCTGGTCGAGTACATGACTCGAACCGGATTCATTCGGCGAATGTATGGTCGGAAGGAGTTTAAGGAGTGGGAGCTGGCGGGGACGCACCTTCGCATCGGGAGTGGCGAAGTGGAGATCCGGCTGGATTCTTGTCAGGGCGTAGAACCCGTCCATGCGGTGCTGAGCATGCAGGGGAATCAGCATGTACTGGACTCTCGATTTGCGCCGACTTTGGTGAATGGAATTCCGGTAGGAGTTCAGCCGTTGATGCATGGCGACCGGTTACAGATGGGGGATGTCGAGCTGATATATCTTGCGAAGGATGCTTCGGGTGGAGTTCCGATGCCGCGGCATTACACCCCGGCGCCAGTGGTACAGGTCGCGCCGGTAGCACCGGTCGTGTCCATAGCTCCGGTTAGTCCGGTGGATGGCACTATGACGTCACCAACGGCTTCAGGGCTGGTTTTGGTGGATTCGGCGGGAACTCGGTTTGCGCTGGATGGGGGCGAGCAGACGGTCGGGCGTGACCTCGGGAATTCGATTGTTCTCGCTAATCAGTCGACCGTGTCTCGGCGACATGCGACGATTTCGTCAACACCCCAGGGAGTGGAGTTGCGAGATGAAGGGAGCTCGAACGGGACCTTCCAGAACGGTTTGCGGATAACGGGGCCGGTGATGCTTCGTCCTGGAGACCGGATCGGGTTTGGCTCGGCAAAGTTCGTCGTTGAATCTCAGTAGCGGTTCGGGATGCTGTCCCCTTGTGTCCACAGAGTTAGAGACAGATTCTTGGTCGGGTGGGTTAGTAGGCTTGAGCCTATGAAACGTTGGATTGAACTTAATCGGCCGAACTCGGTTGGAAGTGCGCCCTTCTTCGCCAGTGTGCGACACATTCGGGTTGTTCGTGAGTATGAAGTTGATCCGAAGAGCACTCGCGTTGAGTTTGACCACGAGCATCATTTGGTGGTGCACGAGTCAGTCAATGAGGTGATGAGCCTGATTGAGGCTTCGCGGCATGCTGATTCTGAAGAAGAGTAGGTTGCGGGTATACAATTGATCCGTGTTCGACCAACCCCATCGCCGTTACAATCCGTTGCTTGGCGAGTGGGTGTTAGTTTCGCCCCATCGGACACTGCGCCCTTGGCAGGGAGCTCAGGAAACGGTGGTTGATGAACGGCCCTCGTACGACCCGAGTTGCTATCTTTGTCCGGGCAATAGTCGATCTAATGGCGAGGTCAACCCTGCTTACCCTTCTACGTTTACGTTCGTGAACGACTTCTCTGCTTTACTTCCTGAGACTCCTTGGGGATCTTCGGCGGACCCTCTTTTCCAAGCGCGATCCGTGCAAGGCGAGTGCCGAGTGATTTGCTTCTCACCTCGACATGATCTGACTTTGGCGCAGATGTCACAAGAGGAGTTGGAGGCGGTAATAGAGCTCTGGAACCAGCAGTTTGTTGAGCTTGGGCAGAAGTACGCTTGGGTTCAGGTTTTTGAGAACCGAGGGGCCGCGATGGGGGCTTCGAATCCGCATCCGCACGGCCAGGTTTGGGCTTCGGGTCATGTGCCTTCGTTGGTTACGCGTGAAGACGGTCACCAGGAAGCTTTTTTCGGGCGCGAGGGGAGACCTTTACTGGTGGACTATGTCGGATCGGAACTCGCAAAAGCTGAGCGCGTTGTTGCGGAAACTGAACACTGGGTTTGGCTTGTTCCCTTCTGGGCGACTTGGCCTTATGAGGTGATGCTGTTACCCAAGGCGCATCGACCGCGTTTTACGGATTTGACGTCGGACGAGAAGGCTGATCTCGCTACGATTCTGAGCGTTGGGCTGAAGAAGTACGACGCTCTGTTCAACTGCTCATTCCCTTATTCCATGGGCTGGCACGGAGCTCCGTTTGATGGTGAGCCGGGAGATCACTGGCAGTTGCACGCACACTTCTACCCGCCATTGTTGCGATCGGCGACGGTGAAAAAGTTCATGGTGGGTTACGAGATGCTTGGTGAGTCGCAGAGGGATATCACTCCGGAGCAGGCGGCGACGACGTTGCGTTCCCTGTAGACGACCGAGCTGCAGCACGGCGTATAATCCCGAATATGAGACCGAGGGACTGGATGGGGGTTGTGGTGCGTGGAATTGGAGTTTGGTTCGTCCTGCAGGGTATCTACGTGTTCTTCAACGTGCTTTTCATGGCGATCAGTCCAGCTCCCGCCACCGACGGCTGGACGACGAAGGACTATGTATTCTCGATCATCATGAATGTGGCGGTCGGACTGATCGCAATTGGCACCGCAGAGGCGATTTGCGACCTGATGTATCCACGCCGAAAGGTAGACGCGGAGATTGATGCGGAATTGTAGCCTCGCCTTAGCTCACTGAGCGAAAGGGAGTGTCCGCGTTCCAATGCGCCACAATAAGCCATGCGAATCGGCGAGTGGCAGGACCTGAAGGTGAAGCGGGAGTCGGAGTTTGGGCTTTACCTTTCTGATGGCGGGGAGACCGAGGTTTTGTTGCCAGAAAACCAATGCCCGGACGATGCGCTGGTCGGGCACTCGCTTAAGGTTTTCATTTACACGGACTCTGAGGACCGGATTATTGCGACTCGGATGAAGCCTCATGCGGCGGTGGGCGAGTTTGCGGTGATGAAGGTCTTGATGGTCACGGGTCAGGGAGCGTTCCTTGATTGGGGGCTGATGAAAGACCTGTTTTGTCCGTTTAAGCAGCAGCATTTTGAGTTGCGCGAGGGGGACGAGGTACTGGTCTACGTTTATCTCGACGAGCGGTCAAACCGGGTTGCTTGCACCACACGCTGGTCGAAGCATTTGACATCGCACCAAGGTGAGCTGGAGCAGGGGGACGCGGTGAAGATGATGATCGCGGATATTACGCCGGACTTTGCCTCCGTGATTGTAAACGGAAAGTTCAAGGGAGCGATCTTCCGCGATGAGTGGGTGGATGAGCTCCGCGTTGGGCAGAAGCGCAAGGGATATGTCAAGCGGGTCCGTGATGATGGGCAGTTGGCGCTGTCGTTGCGCCCTCAAGGTTACGATGCCGTCTTGGGAGAACGTGACCGGGTGATCAAGGCTTTGGAAGCGAACGGGGGTTCGTTGGCGCTTTCGGATAAGTCGTCGCCGGATGAGATCTTGCGAGCGTTTGGGATGAGCAAAGGGGCGTTTAAGAAGCTGATTGGAACGCTTTATCGCGAAGGAGTCATTGTGATTGAAGATGACCGGATCGCATTGGTTATCTGCTAGTCGCTTAGCGCTGGTCAAGGGTAAAACCTTGCGATGCGTCGTTGCATTCTTGCTCTCGGTCTTATTCTGGCGGCCGCGCTTTCGGCCGGACAGGTACGGGACCATGTTGATCCTTCGATGGTGATCCGAGCTCCGGGATCGGGGAGCGATAGTGAGGCGGGAATTGGAGCGCTGATGCCTTGGGCCGACAAGCTTTGGGCGGTCGGTTATGTCGCTCATATCCGGGGTTCGGGGCTGGGTTTGTACGAAGTCAACTCTAAGATGGAGTGGACGAAGCGTCCAGAGAGCGTGACCGGAACTTACGCAAATCGGTATATCCACTGGAAGTCGAAGCAAGCGTTTATTGGTCCCTATGCGATCCGCGATACCGGCGAGGTCCGGACGATTAAGCCTTTGGTTGGTCACCGCCTGACGGCGACGGCGGCGCATTTGACCGACCCAGGCAAAGTGTATTTCCTTTCGATGGAGGGCCTGTTCTTTGAGACGGATGTTGAGACGCTGGAGACGAAGCAGCTCTATGATTTGACGAAAGAGCTTGATTGGACGAAGGGGGCTTACCTGCACTTTAAGGGCATGCACACCGCGCAGGGGCGGGTGGTGGTTGCGAATAACACCTTTGAGGAGCCGGACTACATTGACAAGCGGGGCGGTGGGCGCCTTGCTGAATGGGACGGAAAGGGCAAGTGGACTATTCTGGAACGGACGGCGTTCATCGAGGTCTCGGGGAATCAGCGGTCTGCGGCCAACGACTACTACGGATCGCCAATGTATGCCGTGGGTTGGGATCGGTCGAGCGTGATCCTCAGGGTGCTTTATAAGCAAAAATGGCATCGATATCGGCTGCCGTTTGGTAGCCAATCGTGGAACCACACTTGGAACACGGAGTGGATGCGGATTCGGTTTGCTCAGACCGAGCGGCACCTGATGGATGCCTTTGGGCTGTTCTATGATCTACCGAACCTGTTTTACGGCGATCAGTTCTTTGGGGTGATGCCGATCTCGCGTCACTTGCGGGTCACACCAGACTTCACGCATTACAACGGCTACTTTGTGATGGCGAGCGACCAGACAGATCACACGGTTGGTCAGCCGCAGTCGGGGCTGTGGTGGGGTTCGATTGACGAACTGTGGTCGTTTGGTAAACCTCAGGGCTGGGGAGCGGTTTGGAAGCACGACACTGTAGCTGCGGGCACAGTGTCGGATGCTTACTTGATGACGGGGTTCGATAAGAAGTCGGTAACCCTGCTTTGCGGAAAGGGCGAGAAGGGCGCGGTTGACATTGAAGTTGACGTGCTGGGGAATGGCGATTTCCGTCGTCTGACGACCCTTCGTGCTGGGAAGGATGGGATGGCGAACTACTCGTTCCCAGATGGATTTTCTGCTCACTGGGTTCGAGCGAAGTCGTTGTCGTCGAGTAAGTCGCTGACGGTCAGCTTTGCCTATTTGTAAACACGCGATTGGTCAGGAACTCGTTCATGAACTTCCCTTCTGGGTCCACCTCGTGGGCGTAAGCCTTTAGCTCGGAGATGCGGGGGTAGACCTCGGCGAGGCGAGTTGGGGACATAGTGAACAGTTTGCCGAAGTGGGGTCGGGCTCCGAAAGGTGCGAGCGCGGCTTCGATTTTGGGAAGGACCGCTCGGACTTGATCCCACATGGGTCGCCAGGTGAAGTGGAGAGCGACGATGTCGGTGCTGTATGCGGGGCTCATGGGAAGGTCATCGGCAGCGACGAACCGGATTTCGGAAACAAAGAGCAGAGGGGCAAGTTCGCTGCCGAGTTTGCGCAGCGCGGTGATTGCTTCGGTGGCACACTTGAAGTCGACAAAGAACTCGGACTGGAGTTCTTCGCCGGCACTGGGGGTGAATTCGAGTTTGAAGTGGGCGAGGCGCTCGCTCCAGGGTCCGGGGACGCCGAGTTGGTCAGTGCAGTTGACCGGGTCCATCTCCTTCAGAGGGTGGAGCTTCTCGGTCGCGCGTTTCGCGCCAAAGCATTCGCTTCGACCTTCAAACAGCCCGCCGGTGCGCTCTTTGACCCACATCTGGTCGACGGTGTCGCCAGTCCATTTCGTAAAGAGACTGAGGCTGTAGCCGTGGCTCGAAACGGCATCGAAGTACGACGTGAGAACATCAAACGGAAGGTCTTCGTACACCCATTGTTGGACTTGGTATGTCGGTTCGATACGGACCGTGGCGGTGGTTATGAGGCCGATGGCTCCAAGTCCGACTGCCGCAAGTTTTGCTTCTGGCGAACCGGCGGCGATTTGCCGGATGTTGCCATCTTGGCCCATGACTTCGAGATCGAGGAGTTGGTTTGAGAGGTTTTTGTTCGTGCGCCCCGAGCCATGGGTTGCAGTTGCGCACGCACCGATGACGGAGATGTGCGGGAGGGAGGCGAGGTTGGAAACGGCCCAGCCGCGCTCCTGAAGGTGGACCGCCAACTCTCCATAGGTGACGCCGCCGCCGATGCGGACGGAGCGAGTTTCGGGATCAGGCTCTCCGATCTGGTCGAACTTCTTCAGGGAGACCAAGGTGTCGGAGGAGTCCGCTATCGTGTTGAACGAGTGTTTGGACCCCTGGACTTTGATCTTGGGTGACCGCGAAACAAGCTCTGAAAGCTCGTCAATGGTGCCGGGCATGACGTGACGCTCGGTTCCGAACGTCACGTTTCCTGCCCAGTTTTTCACTAGCCTTCGCTTGCCTCGTAGCGGTCCTTGAGGGATGCAACGACGCTGGAATCGGCGAGGGTCGAAACGTCGCCAAGGGCGCGCCCTTCGGCGATATCTCTCAGTAGCCGGCGCATGATCTTACCGCTTCGGGTCTTGGGAAGTTCGGCGGAGATGTAAACGTCGTCGGGCCGCGCAACTGGTCCGATCTTCTTACCGACGTGGGCTTTGATCTCGGCGGTGAGGGCGTCGGAGGGTAGATAGCCGGCGCGAAGGATAACGAAGGCGGCGATGGCTTGACCCTTGACGTCGTGAGTCTTACCAATGACGGCGGCTTCGGCAACGGCGGGGTGGTCGACGAGGGCACTTTCGACCTCCATGGTCGAGATGTTGTGTCCGGCGACGAGCATGATGTCGTCAACTCGGCCGAGGAGCCAGAGGTAGCCGTCTTCGTCGAGTTTGATTCCGTCTCCGGCGAAGTAGGAGTCGGGGAAGCGGCTCCAATAGGTCTTCTCATATCGCTCCGGATCGTTGAAGATGCCTCGCGTCATCGATGGCCACGGGTGATCCATGACGAGGAATCCGCCTTTCGGTGTGTTCGTCGCACCAGGGCCGGCGACGTCGACTCCGTTACCGTGCTCGTCGAGGACTTTGATGCGAACTCCGGGGAACGGGTGAGTTGCGGAGCCAGGTTTGGTCGAGGTGATGCCAGGCAGAGGTGAGATCATGATTGCGCCGGTTTCGGTTTGCCACCAGGTGTCAACCACTGGGCATTTACCCATGCCGATGTTTTGGTGATACCAAATCCAGGCTTCGGGGTTGATCGGTTCTCCGACCGAGCCGAGGAGGCGGAGGGAGGAGAGATCGCAGCGACCTGGATACTCGAGGCCCCACTTCATGAAGGTACGGATGGCGGTTGGGGCGGTGTAGAGGATGGTTGCCCGGTGCTTCTCGATAATGCGCCAGAAGCGGTCTTTGTCCGGGGTGTCGGGTGCGCCTTCGTAGATGAGGACGGTTGCGCCATTCGCCATCGGACCGTAGGTGATGTAGCTGTGTCCCGTGATCCAACCGCAGTCAGCGGTGCAGAAGTGAATATCGTCTTCTTTGAGGTCGAAGATCAGCTTGCTGGTCGCGTAGACGCCAGTGAGGTAGCCACCTGTCGTGTGGGTGATTCCCTTTGGTTTTCCTGTGGAGCCACTGGTGTAAAGGATGAAGAGGAGGTCTTCGGCGTCCATCGGCTCACAGGGGCAGTCGGTGGACTGAGTGGTGACGGTTTCGGACCATTTGAAGTCACGACCCTGCTTATAGGTGACGGTTCCGGTCGCCTCGCCCGTGCGCTCAAGGACAAGGACGGACTCGACGGTTGGGCAGCCCATGTCGAGGGCTTCATCGGTGATCTTCTTGAGCTGAACAACGTTCCCGCGTCGCCAGCCGCCGTCGGCGGTGACGATGACTTTGCAGCTCGCGTCATTTGCTCGCTCTCGAACGGAGTCTGCTGAGAAACCGCCGAAGACGACCGTGTGGGCGGCTCCGATTCGAGCGCATGCGAGCATCGTCATCGGGAGTTCGGGGACCATCGGGAGGTAGATGCAGACGCGGTCGCCCTTTTGTACACCCATTGATTTGAGAGCGTTGGCGATCTGGCTGACTTGGTCCTTGACTTCCTTATAGGTGAGGGTTTTGGTGTCACCGGGTTCGCCTTCGAAGATGATGGCGGGCTTGTTGGCGCGGTCGCCTTCAGCATGGCGGTCGACGCAGTTGTAGGCGGCGTTCAGCTTTCCACCCAGGAACCACTTGGCATTCGGAGCATCGAACTCCATTGCGGTATGCCACTTTTCAAACCAGTCCAGCTGGTTTGCCCAGCCTTCCCACCACTTGGTCGGGTTGTGATACGCCTCATCATAAATCGCGGGATCGTTTGCGTTCGCTTGAGCCTTAAACTCGGCTGATGGCTCAAATGATCGTTCTTCGTGAAGCAAAGATTGGATGGTTTCTGACATTGGCGTCCTGAGATTTTAGCCGATGAAGGGGGCGGGTAAGATGCCGAAATGGTGCTGGCCGCCGCGTTGCTTATGTCTAACCTTCTCCAAGACGTCTCCGAAGATCGCTTGCGGGCGACTTTGACCCAGTTTTCGACCTACCCAACCCGGAATACGAATACGGAGTATTTGGGTCAGGCGGCGGAGTGGATTGCGGGGGAGTTTCGGAAGATTCCTGGGATGCAGGTGGAGCTGATGAAGTACCCGGTGAAGAAGGGGCGGCGGATTGTTGCGGATAAGGAAGTTGTTCAGGTGGTCGCGACTCTTCCGGGGGCGACTCCGAAACGGGTGATGATGGGTGGGCACTTTGACACCATCAACCTTGGTGGAGATCCGATGGTGGTTAAGGCCCCGGGGATCAATGATGACGGCTCCGGTGTGGCAGCCACGTTGGAGTGCGCCCGACTGATGGCGCAGAGCAAGTGGCAGAACACACTTGTGTTCGTGGCTTTCAGCGGTGAGGAGCAGGGGTTGTTTGGTTCGACGGCGCTGGCGGCGCGGGCGGTCACTGAGAAGTGGCAGATTGAGGGGCTCTTAAATAACGACACCGTCGGCGCTTCTCAGGCAGGAAGGTTGAAGGACAAGAAGCGGGTTCGGCTGTTTAGTGAGGACTCGGAGAAGCACAATGGTCGGGAGCTTGCGCGCTGGATCGAGTGGGCCTGCCGTGGGAAAGTGAAGGGGTTTGCCCCGTGGCTTGTTTACCGAAAGGACCGTTTCCAGCGAGGAGGGGACCATACTCCCTTTAACAACGCGGGCTTTAATGCGGTTCGGTTTGTCGAAGCAGTTGAAGCACTTGACCATCAGCACACCGAGAATGACACCATTAACGGGATCGACTTTGGTTACCTTGCGAATGTGTGCCGAGTGAACTTGGTCGCTCTGCAGGGACTCGCTAACGCGGGTGCAGCTCCGACTGCGGTCGCCTATGACCCGAAACAGGCTCACAGCACCATCGTGCGATGGAAGGGGACTCCAGGGACACGGTACATCGTTTATTGGCGAGCGTCTTCGTCAACGTTATGGGAAGGCTCAAGCGAAGTTGGCGAAGCCAATGAAGCGACTATCAAGAACATCAATAAAGATGACCACATTTTTGCGGTCGGATCAGTTGGCGGTGTGCCAATCTCAGCGAACTGAGTTAGTTTCCGAGCAGTTTGTCCATGGTGTCGCGCCAGTTGCCGACTCCAGGGACGCAGCGGACGATGCCTTCGGCGTCGATGATGATGGTGGCGGGGTAGCTGAGAATGCCGAAGTCCATCGGGACGGTCGATGTGAGTCCACCGGACATGTGGTTCGGCCACCAGTATTGGCGGTCCTTGATGCGGGCTCCGGTGTAGGTGACGTTCCAGGCATCTGTGTTAATGCCGATGACCTGGATGCGATTTGCATTTTTCAGGATCAGGTCGCGATAGTTATTGATCTCTTCGCCGCACCAGAATCCCCAGAAGTGGATGATGGTGATTTTCCCCTTTAGGGCCGCAAGGTCGATCTTTTTTCCGTCGCTGAGAGTGAATTCGTAGCTTGGCGCAGGTTGGCTTAGAATGAACTTGGTTCGGAGATCGTAGACGCGTTTGGCGCGTTGCCCGGCCTTGGTTTTGGCGAAGTTGACGGAGACTGCACGAAGGCGGTTGAGGTCGCCCTTTTCGTCGGCGAAGGCAAGGAGCTCTTTAGCGAGAGCGAGCGAGCCGAGCACCTCTTGGTTCTTGGACTTCAGCAGACCTTTTTCGAGATTTTTGTAGCGGTCGAGACCGAGGTATTGGACGAAGACTGCCTTCTCGATCGGTTCGCAGAGGGCGTCGGAGTCTTTGTACTTCTCGACGATGTTCGCCGCGATCTTTTCGATTTGGGCGAAGTCCGTGATGTAGTTCGCCATGGTTTGGAAATACACCATTCCGAGCCGGCATTTTGAGCCTTTGTCTTTTGCGTTGGACTCGTACATCCCGGCATCATCGGCGATGAGCTTTAGCGCGGCGAGGTACTGCTTATAGGTGTTATCCGCCTGCTTCTGGGTGGTGATCTGCCCCATCATCAGATCGAGATTTGTGACGGTGGCTCTGAGGCGCACCATGAGGGGTTCGACTCTCGCATCGAACTCCTTCTGAGCGGGAGACATACAGAAGGCTCCCAGTAGCGCGAGAGATGCGAGAGCCTTCATGTAATCACTATGACGCAGAATTAGCCGCGTTGTTTACCTTCGACTGCGGCAAGAAGGATCGCCGATGCTAAAACAAGCCGATTGTCGATCATTCCTTGGACTTCACAGCGCAGGTGGTAGCTGAACGGATTGAAGTTTTGTCGAAGGTCGACGACTCTTTGTCCATTGATCAGGATGTCGTAGTTTTGAGGAATGAGGCCGTCTGCTAGTCGGCGAAGCATGCTGAGAAGCATTGAGTCTTCGATGAGAGTTGCGATCTGAACACCGCTTGGGTCACAGATGATCCACTCGTCGCGCATCAGCGAACTCCAGCCTTTGCGTTGGAGGATGCCGATACCTTGATTGGTGGTGTTATCCCAGATATCGTACGCAGCGCTGAAGTCAACGATCTGCCGGGCTCGAATAGACATCAGAGATTGCGTCTTTGCTTGGTCGCCGTAGACATCGATCGATAGCTTCCACTTGAACCCTTCTTGATGGGCCAAGAACATCAGGTTATTAGCTTCGTCGTAAACGAAGTACTCGGCACCGATGAGCTTGAGAAGTGAACGTTTGATCGTGAAAACGCGCTGGGTTAGACGCTGTGCGAGCAATGACATTGCTCACTATTCTGCGCGTTTATGCTGTAGAAGGCAACTACTTTTCGGGATTTAACTCGAGGCGCGTCTTCTTTCCCCACATACGGAGCTTCACGAGGTCACGCAACATGCGGGGGCCGTCCCGAAGGAGGACGACTTTCGATCCTTCCTGGTGTCGCCATCGGATGGGGACTTCGGCGATGTCGTACCCCAGATCGCGGGCGATCATCATTGCCTCGAAGTCGAACCCGAAGCCATCGAGTTTGCAACGGCTGAAAATTTCTTGAGCCGAAGCAGCGGTGAACATCTTGAACCCGCACTGGGTGTCGTCGATGCCTTTGACGCAGAGGAGTTGGACGCATTTGTTGAAGGCGCGGCCGAGAAGTTCTCGGTAGAGAGGTTGGCGAACTTCGAGCGCGGAGTCTTTGAGCGGTCGAGATCCGATCGCAACCGGAGCACCGGCCTCCATTGCTGCCAGGAGCTTTTCGGTTTCTTCTTGAGGGGTGGCGAGGTCGGCGTCGCAGAAGAGGACTCGGTCGGCGTTCGCTCGGAGGATTCCGTAGCGGACGGCGAAGCCTTTGCCACGGTTCCCGCCGTACTCGAGCAGTCCAAATCGGGGGTCGCATTCCGCGACATCTTGGATGATTTTCGCAGTTGAATCCTTGGAGCCGTCGTTGACCACGACGCATCGCCATGTGTAGGGTTGAGACTCGTAGTACTCGGCGACTCGGGCTAGTGTTCGCCCAAGCCTTTCTTCCTCGTTGTACGCGGGGATGATGACTTCTAGAGCGACGCGGTCGGACAAAACGTGAGTAGTTTACAACGCTGTTGCTTTCTTAGTTCCCGCTAACGCTGCTTTCGTTGCCTTGAACAGTGCTTCAGCCATTGCTTCTTGGCCCTCTTTGCTTGCCATGAACTCTTCATCTTTGGCGTTGGTGAGGCAGCACATTTCTACCAGAACGACGGGCACTTCGCTGTAAATCGATCCCGTAAGGGCGCCTTGCTTTGCGCCAACAGCAGTTTCGATGTCGCCCAAGAGTCCATTGTCCTTGAGCTTTCCTTTTAGATGCTTTGCGAGTTCGGTGTGGAAGAGCTTCCCTTTCTCCGTTGAGGAGGCGATCACTTCTTCAGAGGGGCCGGTTTTGCCGCCCGAGGTTCCCTGTTGCATGGGGACGTAGACCGCGAACCCTCCGCCTTCGTTGGCGTCGCAGTGTAGACGAACCATGAGATCGGCTTTTGCTTTGTTTGCCACCGCCGATCGGTCTTTGTTTTTTACAAACGTCTCTTCAGCATCCTTAGTCAGGACGACGGTCAGTTTGGCGGCCTTGAGCTTTGCTTCAAGCAGCTTGGCGATTTTCCAGGCGGCGGTGAGTTCGCTGATCTTCTTGCCGGTTGTGCCTCGCCCGACTTCGCTGGGATGGCCGGGATCGATGCAGATTGTTTGTGCGCAAGCGGCGAGGGGGGCAAGCAAAAGGAGGGCGATGATCGAAAGGCGCACAGGAATAGTATAGGTTATGCCTTTGCTTCTTCTGGCTCAGGCTCTTCGGCGCCGAGCATGTTGGCCTTCATTTTGCTGATCTCGCTTTGCATATTGACGAGCTTGCGGTAGATGCCGTCTTCCTTCGCCAAGAGCTCATCGTGGGTTCCAACTTCGGCAACCCGACCTTCGTCCATGACGACCAGCCGGTCGGCGTTGCGAAGGGTTGAGAGGCGGTGGGCGATAGCGAATACGGTTCGACCGTCGACGAGGTTCTCGATGGCCTCTTGGATCATGCGCTCGGTTTCGGTGTCCACACTGGCGGTCGCTTCGTCCAGGATGAGAATCTTGGGGTTGTGCAGGATTGCTCGAGCAATGGAGATTCGCTGGCGCTCTCCACCAGAGAGGCGTTGACCGCGCTCGCCAACGTAGGTGTCGTAACCGTCGGGGAATTTGCAGATGAAGTCGTGGGCGTTTGCCGCTTTCGCTGCCTCCATGATCTCCTTTTCGGTTGCTCCCGGCTTGCCGTAGCTGATGTTGTGACCGACTGAACCAGGGAAGAGGTAGCTCTCCTGAAGGACGACACCGACCTGGCGACGGAAGTCTTCGAGCTTGATCTTGGTGATATCAACTCCGTCGATAATCACATGCCCTTGCGTCGGGTCGTAGAATCGCAGGATCATATTGATTAACGTGGTCTTTCCTGAACCCGAGTGACCAACGATCCCAATCATTTCGCCGGCTTTAACTTCAAGATCGACGCCGTGGAGGATCGTGCGAAGCTTGTCGTAGCCGAAGTGGACGTCTTTGAGGGTTACCGCGCCCTTCATCGCCGGCATACCAACCGTGTCCTCGGTGTCCTTGATGTCCACCGGGGTGTCCATGATCTCGAAGACGCGCTCGGCGGCGGTGAGAGCCCGAGTCGACCAGTCGATGATTCTCTGAAGGTTGGAGAGAGGATCGTTTAGGCGTTGGACTTGGGTGATGAGTGCGACGAGCGCTCCCGTTGAGAGTGCCCCTTTTAGGACCTCTTTTCCACCCATGCCCCAGACGGTGATCAGCCCGAGAAACATCGCGAACATGACGAACGGGAAGAAGGTTGCCCAGCTCGTTTCCGCAACGTAGCCGCTGTCTGCCAAGTCAGTAATCCGTCGATTGAATCGTTTGACCTCACGGTCTTCGCCGAAGAACGCCTTGACAACTCGGGTTCCTTGTAGGATTCCATTAAGAGTAGAACCTGTGCGTGACCACTGGTGCCAGTAGCGGCTCCAGACGCGGTTCATCTTCTTTCTAAAGATGTGAACCGCGAAGATGACAAGCGGCACTGGAGCCAGGGCGTAGAGGCCGATTTTCCAGTTGATGCTCATCATCGCAATGGGGATGGTGATGATGAGAAGAAGTTGGTTCAGCAGCACGGGAATGCCGTCGACAAGCACGTCGTACAGCGCGCCGGTATCGTTTGTCATGCGCGACATAAGCGAGCCGACATTGCGCTTATCGTAGAAGTTTAGGCTTAGCGACTGCAACTTTTCGAACAGGGAGTTGCGGATTTCGACAGCGATCTTTGCGCCCAGATAGCCGACATTTCGTCCCCTGGCGATCTGGACTCCCAGAAGGGCAACTCGGGTGACAAAGAAAGCTAGGATGAGCATCCAGAACAGCTTTGAGTCTTTCTTCTCCAGAGCATTGTCCAAGATGTTCATGATCAGGAACGGAGGGATAAGTTCCAGCAGAGTTCCGGCAAAGCTGAGTAGAGTCCCCCAAAGGAGACGTCCACGGTAGTTCTTGGTATATCCAAACAGTCTGAGCAGAGTCTTGCCACGGTTGACACACGCCTCGCAGACGTTGTTGTACTGGGGCAACGGGCGGCCACATTTGGGGCAAACTCGTTCCGCGAGATCGAGTTCGGGGGCGGGTTTGCCGGCAACGAGGGCCTTCAGGTACTTCTCGGCGTTTGCGAGAGGAAGGTTTTTGCGGTTGGTGGCTCGGATGAGTTCGACCGAGTGACCTTGGTATTCGGCAATGAGGGCCGTTGAGTCGACCAAATCTTCCAGCCGAGGCTTGGATAACTCGCTGATTTCATACTCAGCAATGAACTCCTCGCCTGTGGGAGTTTGCTGGGTTCGGCGGGCTTTCCCATTTTCAAGAGTAAGAGTTGTGGCGCCGAGTCGGCCCTGAATGTTTAGGTCCGACTCGACGACAATACGCTCACCGTTTTCGCTCATGGGAAGCGTTGTTTTTACCCGATTTAACGAAAGATTTGATTCAATTTGGCAGGGTTACGTAGACTGACTTTGAACGTGACGAACGCCAAGACAAGAAAGCTCATCATCGTTGCATTTGTTGCTGTTCCCTTGCTGTGTTGTGGGGGTGGACTCTACATGTTGAGCCGGAAGGTTGACTACTTCCAGGAGTCGGCTTCACTCGACGCTGTCATCGAACAGGCGCGTCGGGCTGGGCTACCGATGACCAAGGAAGAAGTTGAACTTCGGGAGGTTGCCGATGAAAAGAATGCCGACTTTGTCTTCAAGAGCCTGCTTAAGGAAAAGCCGAAGGGGATCACTGACCAGGAGATCGACAAGCTGTTTCGAACTCCAACCTCGAACCAGAATCGTTTGAGCCAATTTGATGTCTATATTGATCAGCTCGATCAGCGTCCTGAGTTGAAGATGAACAAGGATTGGGACATAGGGAGTTATGTGCTGTTTCCTGAGCTTGCGGTGGCGAAACGCCTGACCAGAGTTATGTGCCTTCAGGCGGTTGTCGAAGCAAGAAGGGGCAACGCGGCGTTTGTGAAGAAGCGACTCGACACGATGCACCGGCTCTCGGATGAGTACCGGCAGACCTCGGTGATCATTCCCTACTTGGTTGGCATTGCGATTCGGTCAATTGCAGACGGGGCGGCGATTCACTGCGTGGTTGCCTCGGGCGGCGATCCCAGGGTCGTTGAAGTTGCTCGGACTGCGCTGAAGAGCAAACGAGCCGATGTTGACTACCGGACCCCACTGCGGGGCGAGTACTACATGGGACTTGCTCTCATGCGAAATCTGCATTCGGTTCAGCGTCCTGACAAAGAGGATCGAGATGAGGATGCCCCTCCTGCTTGGACAAAGAACCCGATACGAAGTGGACTGCCGAAAGGTATTCAGGCACGGGGGAGTCTGGCAGCTTACACGCGTCACATGATTGCGATTGACGCGATTGTTGCGAAGCATTCGGCATCGCCCGATGTGACTCAGCGCCTCGAGAGGTACGAGGAAAACATTCCCAGCACCGCTTCTAACTTGATCAGTTCGATCCTGGTGCCCGTCTATGGTCAAGCAATTGAGTCAGACAAGAAGAGTTTAGTTCGCAACCAGATCGCCCTCAAAGCAATCGACCTTTACCTTTGGATCAAGGCAAACGGGAAGGTGCCGGTTACGCTGAGCCAGGCTGGGATTGAGGCAACCGATACGATTAGTGGCAGATCACTCAAGATCGGTTTTCGTGAGAAACAGGTCACCATTTACAGCGTCGGAGCGAACAAGAAGGACGAAGGTGGACCGGCTTCGAAGGGTCGCCGGTCCGATGATTTCGGATTTTCGTTTGACGTGACGTCTTCCCTCTGAATGTGGCCAGAACTAGATGTTCATTTGGACAGGAGTTTGGTGGGCGAGCGCTTGATTTGAGCGTTCCAGTTCGTCTACAAATGCATAGATTCGCTTCTTGCCATAGAACAGTCCTCCGCGGAAGCCTTTCTTGCGCAAGTCTGCGATGACGTGGTGCTGCACTAGAGCGAATCCGATAACGCCATAGAAGAAGAAGCAAAGAATCGACGCGAGAATTGAGTATCCGATAACAGTCTTTGAGCTCCAACCGAGACCGAATCCAATTTTTTCGACACTTGGGCGGACGATGAAGAAATCAGCGATGGGAATACATAGGTAAAGCAGGCTTGCGAATGGGCCAATTTCCTTGCTTAGCGAGAGTGAGACAAAGAAGATAACCGATACCACGATGAGCAAAAGTAGATTCCAAAGAGCGGCTCTTCCGACACCAAAATAGCCATCCACCATTATTCGGATTTTTGTCATATCCAGGCTTTCACCGCGAGGATAAGCGGCGAACGGAGAATGTTGAGGTGGTACTGCGCTCATAGGATTAAAGGAACACTATAATCTCTTTCGGCTTAGTAAAGCTAGCCTGGCAGCAAAGGAGGTTTCTACCTTAGGTGGCAATATAGCTTGCTAGACCTTTGATTTCTTCGGCTTTTTCATCACCTTATCCGACTTCAGGACAACGGGTTCTGTTGGCGTTCTGGGTTGTCGGCGGGCTTTGGGGATTTCGATTTCTCTCCGGCCCGAAAGGTAGTCGGCAGTTGAAGATGATGCCTTCATGAACTCTTCGACAGTTCCTTGGGCGACGATGAAGCCGCCGTGCTCTCCGGCTCCTGGACCGAGTTCGATGAGGTGGTCCGCGGCGAGCATCGTCTCCTCGTCATGTTCGACGACGAGAACGGTGTTGCCGAGGTTTTTGAGGCGCATCAGAGTTTCAATAAGCTTGCGATTGTCGCGCTGGTGCAGACCGATCGAAGGCTCGTCGAGAACGTAGAGGCAGCCCATGAGGCCGGAGCCGATTTGGGTCGCGAGGCGGATGCGTTGGGCTTCGCCTCCCGAGAGGGTTCGGGCGTTTCGGTCGAGGGTGAGGTAGCCGAGGCCGACGTCGAGGAGGAACGAGAGTCGCTCAAGGATTTCCTTAACGGCTCGCTCGGCGATCATGAGTTGACGCTTATTGAGCTTGGGGGTAACGCCGGAGAAGAAGGCGACTGCGTCACCAATCGACATGTTCGTAATCTGGCTCATGTCGTGGTCGGCGACTTTGACGAGGAGCGATTCGGGCTTGAGCCGGCGTCCTTTGCAGGTTGGGCACGGCTTGGTGCTCATGTATTGCTCAAGGTCCTGTTTGACCCACTCGCTTTCGGTTTCTTCGTAGCGTTTTCGGAGCGAGCCGAGGACGCCGCGCCATTCCGACTGGAACTTACGCTCGCTGCGGCCGTACTTCATGAGGACTTCGATGGGCTTGGGAAGGCCGTTCCAAACTGCGTCCATTCCCTCTTCGGAGATCTGGGAGATGGAGAGCGAGGCGTCAAAGCCGCACGCTCGACCGACGGCGTCCAGCATTTCTGGCCACCAGTCCTTCACTTCTCCCGACTTGTACACGAACGGTTTGATCGCACCATCGCGGAGGGAGACGTTGTGGTCCGGTGCGACGAGGTCAGGATCGAATTCAGTTTTGGTACCGAGTCCGGTGCAGTCGGGGCAGGCGCCGTAGGGCGAGTTGAACGAGAACATTCTCGGTTCAAGGTCGGGCATCGAGTAGCCACAGACCGAGCAGGCGTAGGCTTCGCTGAACAGCAGGTCGCTCCACCCCTCTTGACCCTCAACTTCGTCGGCGGGTTGGCGGTCGATCATCGCCTGAACGTTGGGGGGCAGAACGGCGCCCTCCGCAGGTTGGATGGAGACCGTGACCAGACCTTGTCCCATTTTGAGGGCGGCTTCGATGGAGTCTGTCAGACGCCGCTCGATGCCCTCCTTGACCACGATTCGATCGACGACAACTTCGATGGTGTGCTGCTTGTAGCGGTCCATTGGAATGTCGTCGGTGACTTCGTACATTCGCCCATCGACTCGGACGCGGACGTAGCCGGCGCGGGAGATGTCAACGAGTTCCTTTTTGTATTCGCCTTTGCGACCCCTAACTACCGGGCCGAGAATTTGGAGTTTGGTGCCTTCGGGGAGAGCGCGGACGATATCGACGATTTGGTCCGTGCTCTGGCGCTCGATGGGCCCGTGGCCGTTGATACAGTGAGGAGTTCCGACTCGGGCGAAAAGGATTCGAAGGTAGTCGTAGGTTTCGGTGACGGTTCCGACGGTGGAGCGAGGGTTTTTACTTGCGCTTTTTTGGTCGATCGAAATCGCAGGGGAGAGGCCATCGATGTGGTCGACGTCGGGCTTATCGAGTTGACCGAGGAACTGCCGAGCGTACGCACTGAGCGACTCGACATAGCGCCGTTGCCCTTCTGCGTAGATTGTATTGAAGGCGAGCGAGGACTTCCCGCTTCCGCTTAGACCGGTGATAACCACCAGCTTGTTACGAGGGATTTCAACCGTAACGTTCTTAAGGTTATTCTCCCGCGCTCCGACAACAACAATCTTCTCTTGAGACATAGACTGGTAGACGAAACTATACCTCCAGCATTTGGCGAAAACCGCGGGCTCTTTCGTACGTCTTTATCTTCATGCTTTCCACCGTACTCACCGGAGCGCTACTCCTTCAGGCCAAGCCTGAGCTGACCTCGCCGGAGATCATTTCGGTTTCGATGTTTAAGAACGGCTTCGCGTTCGTGACCCGGCGGATCAAGCTGAAGGACGGCGCGGCGAACGTGGTTGAAGTGCCTCAAGCGTCACTCGGGACGCTTTGGTTCTGGACTCCTGAGGGAGAGCTGAAGCGAATCTACACCAACGAGAGTGCCTCGAAGACAAAGCAGGAGGTGAATCTTGCGAGCTTCGATCAGCTCGTACGAGCTAATGTGGGCAAGCAGGTTTACGTCGAGAGCCAGTCGGCAGCACCGCAGGACGGCAAGATTAAGTCGGCAGATGGCGATCTTCTAATTTTGGAGACCCAGAGCGGCATCACGGCGATCCGTAAGGATACGATCAAGTACCTGAAGACGAGCGACGAGAAGTTCTCCTGGAAGCAGACTGTCGAAACTGAAACAAAAGAGAAGTTCTATACGATTGAGGCCGACCGAAAGACGAAAGAGATCATGATGATGTCTCTGGAGCGCGGGGTGTCTTGGGCTCCTGGATATGCGGTGGACATCACGAAGGAGGGGACGCTGACGGTGGCGAGCAAAGCGACCGTGATGAATGACCTGCTTGCGTTGGACAACGTTCCGGTTCGTCTGATCACGGGATTCCCGAATCTGCAGTTCAAGGACATTCTTGATCCCTTCACTTCGGGAATGAGCAACGACACATGGTTGGGCACGCTTTCGACTGGGGGAATGCCTGGCGGTTTTGGCGGAGGCGGTCGTGGGCGAGCAAACGAGATGATGGCGCAGAATGCCTACGCTCCGGCGATGAACGCTTCGGATGTTAACTGGGGTGGTTCGGACGCTGCGCAAGTCGGCGGCGAGCAGATCGGCGATTTGTTCTTCTACGACCTTGAAAAGTTCTCCTCGAAGCGCAACTCGCGGATTTATCAGAACCTGTTTAAGTTTGAAAGCAAATACGAGCATATCTACACCTGGGACATCGACGACCGTGTCGACGCGAGCGGGAACTACCGACCGACGCCAGCAAATCAGCAGGATGCTGAAGAGATTTGGCATACGGTTAAGTTCAAAAACGGATCAGGTAAGCCGCTGACGACGGGAGCAGCGACGATCTTCAACAAGGGTGAGCTGATCGGCCAAACGATGATGAATTACATTCCGTCGGGCGGCGAAGTCTCACTTCGGATCAACAAGGCTCTGGACGTTCGCCCCGAGGCGAACGAGGAAGAGGTTTCGCGTGAGCGCGCGGCGATTCGGGATCAGTACAACAACCCTCGCTGGGATTTGGTGACAGTAAAAGGCACGCTGGAAATCACTAATTCTCGTAAGGACGAGGTTCAGCTGAACCTTGTGAAGCAGTTCACCGGCGAGCTGGTGAAGGCAGATGGGGAGCCTGCGCTGGTGAAAACGACTAAGGGGCTCCGACAGATGAACTCGACCGGAAAGCTGACTTGGAAGCCAAAGGTTAAATCAGGTGAGTGCCTGCACCTCGAATACACCTATAAACTCTACGTTCCGGCGCAGTAGATTTCGCATCCCCTTCCTGTTTCGATTTGCGGAACGGAGTGGAGTGCTGATCATCGACGTTTGAACAGAAGGAAGGACAACCGCTCTCCAAATGAGGTGTTCGTATCGTACACCTCTACTCTTGAAGGCGATTGGGGACTTGACGGTTTGCTGAAAACGGTCACCAGTATCTGACGAGAGCCTTTCGTCCAGACCGCCGTGTCGCTGGTGATTGAATATTTGGGGCCGAAACCACGCTTGCGGAGTTCAGTGTCGTAGTATGCGATCCCCTTGTAAAGTGGCACTTGCGAGTCAGGCTGGACTTCATACCCAACCAAGTACTGAGTCCGCCAACCCGTGATCATTGACCACACACCTGCATTTGCGATTTGTTCGTTTTTCGGATTGGAAACCTTAAACAAGTCGCGCTCCGGAAAATGATCTTTCGGAGGCACAACCAAACCGATGACACTGGCTATTAAAAAGGAGCCGATCAGTAAACCAAATCTTTGTTTCCAGCGATCCATTAGGCGTCGACCTAGCCGTCAGCCCCAAACATGACTCAGGACTGACGACTAGGTACCAAGTTACCTTAAATATGAAGTCGCGTGTGACACGTGACTCAGATCGTGAGCGAGGATGATGTTGGCGTATGATTCGATCGTCACGTCGCCGAGGTCGGGGTGGTGGAACTTCTTTTGCCAGTCTTCGGGCGATAGGCTGGTGAGGAATTCGACCAGATCCCGCCGACGGTTTTCGAAGACGTCGAGTTCGTGATGAACGTCTCGGGTGGCGTAGTTTTTCTCCGAGGCGCGGGCGTCGGGGTCGATGGAGCCGACTGAGGCGCCCGGGGACTCATGGGCAAGCCTTAGTCGGTCTAAGAAGACATCGTCGAAGTCGGCGAGGTGGGCGATCAGCTCGCGGAGGGTGAACCGTTCTGGATCCGTGTGGTCGTTGTAGTGGTCTGGTTTGACCTGGTCCACGATGTTGACGAGGGTTTTTGGAGTGTTCACAAGAGAACTCAGGTAGCCCTTCATAGTTGTCCCATCGTGTTTATAATCCTTAACGCCGCGATTCGCAAGAGGGTTTTGGAGTAGATTTCTTACGTACCGAAAATTCTTCGCTCATGGAAAATTCCTTCTCCCGACGTGACCTGCTTGCTGCTACGGCTGCCGTAGGTCTTTCTGCTACTGGGATGGGTTCGATGGGCGTAGAACAGGGTAGGAAACTGCGAATTATGGAACCAAAACTCGTTCACGTCCCCACCGAAGCCGACATCGCGAAAGCCCTGAAGACTGCTCCACACGGCATCAGCGAAGCCACCCACAAGGCCCACCTCGGACTGTGGCAAGGATACGCAAACAAGACCAACGAGATCCGAAAGGCTCTTGCTGAGATGGAAATGGACCCGGCCAAGGCAAACCAAATTTACTCACAGATTCGTGCTCTGAAGGTCAACTATGCGTTCGCTTACGGCGGATACAAGAACCACAACGTGTACTTCGACACCATCGGCGGAAACGGCGGACCAGCTACGGGCGACGTTGCAGGCTTGATCAACGAAGCTTACGGTTCACACGAAGCATGGGCTAAGGACCTGAAGACCACCGGAATTGGAGCTCGAGGCTGGGTTTACCTTGCTTACGATCACGATGAGGAGCGCGTCTTCAACTTCATCGGCGATGCACAGGACACCTTCCCTTCCTGGAACTCGACCCTGATCCTCGCATTGGACGTTTACGAGCACGCTTACTTCCTAGACTTCCAGACCGCCCGAGCGAAGTACATTGACGCCTATCTCAACGTTATTGATTGGGATGCCGTCAACGCCCGACTCCATAAGGGTCTCGGCAAGTAAAAGCGATCTCGCTTTTGGCTTCCGAAACGTGCCGCGATTCTTTACCGATCGCGGCACCTTTCTTTATCTGAGTCTCTGCCGGAAACCTGCGCGCGGCAGATTGTACGAGTTCTTTTCCAAAAGTTCTTGAACGGTGCTTCTTCCACCCAAGTGGCTCTGTATAATGCGAAGATGGCTCCGCGACGAACTTCAGTTAATCACCGTTGGACGGTTCTGGCTGGCAGTTCTGCCCTACTGATTTACGGCACGCTTGCCTCGGCAAACCAGGCGGGGATGATCACCGCAACGCCCGAGCAAGCAGCACACTTTGAATCGAAAGTTCGACCCGTTTTTGTGGCGAAATGTCTTGCCTGTCACGGCGATAAGCAACAGATCGCGGGTCTTCGGCTAGACAAGCCGATTTCTGCTGCGATGGCGAAGAAGGTTGCTGAGGCGGTCGAATACAACGGAATCACAAAGATGCCTCCTGGGGGCAAGCTCAATGCCGCCGACCTTGCCGCAGTTTCTTCTTGGGGACGAAGCGGTGGTCCTTGGCCGGCAAAGGTTGCGACCAAGACGACCAAGCAGTTCTGGTCTTTTGTTCCTCCGACCACACCTGCTTTGCCGAAGGTAAAGAACACTGCGTGGGCGAAATCGCCGCTTGACTTATTTATTCTCGCGAAGCTCGAGGAGAAGGGACTTAAACCCGCTCCCCAGGCAGATAAGCAGACTCTGATTCGGCGTGCTTCATTTGATTTGACCGGTCTGCCTCCAACTCCGGCGGAGATTGATGCGTTCCTGGCAGACAAGTCGCCGAACGCGTTTGAGAAGGTTGTTGATCGGCTCTTGGCGTCGTCCGCTTATGGCGAGCGATGGGGTCGGCACTGGCTGGACGTTGCCCGGTACTCGGACTCGAACGGACTTGATGAGAATCTGGTCTATCGAAATGCTTGGCGCTATCGTGACTGGGTGATCGGAGCGATCAACGAGGACATGCCGATCGACCGATTCTTCCAGGAGCAGATTGCGGGTGACTTGCTTCCTGGTGCAGGCGACAGCCAAGTCGTTGCCACGGGTTATCTTGCCCTTGGTGGAAAGATGCTCGCGGAGGATGACCCTCAGAAGCAAGAGCTTGATATTATCGACGAGCAAGTCGACACGATGAGCAAGGGAATGCTGGCGATGACCGTTGGCTGCGCTCGGTGCCATGACCATAAGTTCGATCCGATCACGGCGAAGGATTACTACTCGATGGCGGGGATTTTCAAATCCACGAAGACGATGGACAAGTTCACCGTTGTTGCTGAGTGGCAAGAGCGAGCGCTGGGTCCAAAGGAACCTCAGGAGCGCCTCAAGAAGATCAACGCGACGATCAAAGAGAAAACCGCGTCGCGAGATAAGGTTCGTGCTGAAGAACGCACCGCTCTCTTGGCGAGAATTCAGCCTGAGAAGGAGAACTATATTGCGGCCGCAAAGCTCCAGATTCAGTCCGAGCAGGAACAGTCGTCACTCAAGCCTGTCTTGAGCGCACGAGATGGACGGCTTCCGACTGACGCAATCATGCTTGAAGCAGAGAACTTCATCAGCGGGAACCTCACCAAAGATAGCAACGGCTACGGAGTGGGAATTGGGGTCATCCATAACTCCGGGACCTACCCGAACGTCGCTGAATACGATGTGAAGGTTGGCCGAGGAGGACCTTACCAGCTTGACCTGCGATATGCGTCGGGTGAGAATCGCTCGGTGCGGGTTTATGTTAATGGACAGATCGCACTTGCTGCAGCTGCGAATCAGAATACAGGTGGATTCTATCCACAGCATCAGAAATGGATCGCTGAGGGTGTGATCCTGCTTAATCAGGGATCGAACCGAATCAAGTTCGAACGAGAGAGCTACTTCCCGCATGTCGATCGATTCGCCTTGACGCCTCGACCCGGAGCCCAGCCATCACGAGCCGAAGAGAACGGATTGATTCCTGAGGTCGTTGCCAAGGTTGCCGAGCAGATCAAGAACAAGAGCGAAATCAAGCTTGAGCTGCCTGAGAATTCTGACCACTTGTTCCCTTCTGAGAAGGTGGGACAGCTGAAGCTACTTGAGAGTGAAATCAAGCGACTCGATGGTTCTCGGCCAACGATTCCTCATGCGATGGCGGTAAGTGAAGCACCGGCTAAGACGCTCAAAGTTCACTTGCGCGGAAGTTACCTCACCTTGGGTGAAGAAACGAAGCGCGGAGTCCCCGCGATTTTGGCAAAGGTCAGCCCAGTCAGCATGCCCGAGAACAAGAGTGGCCGATTGGAACTTGCGACCTGGATTACCAGCCCGAAGAACCCGTTGACGGCTCGGGTGTTTGTTAACCGAGTTTGGCGCTGGCGCTTTGGACGTGGCATCGTCGCTTCGGTCGACAACTTTGGAATTCTGGGCAACCTCCCTTCGCATCCTGAACTCCTTGACTATCTCGCAACCAAGTTTGTGAGCGAAGACAAGTGGAGCCTGAAGAAGCTGCAGAAGCGAATGATGCTCACCAGTACCTATCAGATGAGCACGCAATACGATTCCAAGTTTGCGAATCTCGACCCCGAGAACCGCTACCTTTGGCGATTCAATCGAAAGCGCCTTGAGGCAGAAGCAATTCGGGATAGCATCTTCTTCGTTGCTGACTCTCTGGACCGAAAGATGGGAGGAACGATGATCAATCTTCCAGCCCGAGCTTACGTTACGAACGACCAGAGCGCGAACCCGATTCAGTACGACAGCCCTCGAAGAGCGGTGTACCTCCCGGTTATTCGGGCGGCGGTGTATGACGTTTACACGGCGTTCGATTTCGGTGACCCAACGGTTATGAACGGCGACCGAGCGAGCACGACGGTTGCTCCTCAGGCGCTGTTCATGCTCAATGGTAAGGTCGTTTTGAACGCAACGAAATCGCAGGCAACGAAGCTGTTGAAGCGCACCGATCTTGATGACAAGGGACGGATTCGGTATCTGTACCGGTCCTGCTTCGGACGCAACGCAACCGAGAAAGAGATTTCACGATCTTTGAGCTATCTCAGCAAATTTGAGCAGGTTTACGCAAGAGCAAAGGAACCCAAGCTGAGTGCCTGGCAGAGCCTCTGCAAGACATTTATAGGAGCTAACGAGTTTATTTATGTGGAATAGAGATCAACTAACGCGACGCGACTTGCTTCGGGCAAGCGCTCTGGGCTTTGGGAACTTGGCGTTCATGGGCCTCTTGGCTGATGAGGCAAATGCTCAGTCGAAGAACCCGCTGGCACCGAAGTCTCCGATGTATCCGGCCCGGGCTAAGCGCGTCATCTTTGTCTTCCTGCATGGTGGTCCGTCTCAAGTCGATACCTTCGACCCTAAGCCGCTGTTGACCCGCGACCACGGCAAGCCTTTCACCGGCGAAATGCCTCGTATCGTTTCTTCGCCGACGGGCAACCTGCTCAAGAGCCCTTGGGAGTTCAAGCACTACGGAGAGAGCGGGATTGAGGTCAGCGAACTGTTCCCTCACGTCGGTGGCTGTGTCGATGACCTGTGTTTTGTCAACTCGATGTATGGCTCGAACTCGCGCCACGGCGCGGCGTTGCTGGAGCTGCATACCGGCTCGGATACGTTCGTCCGGCCGTCGATGGGATCGTGGGTTACTTACGGTCTGGGCACCGAAAACCAGAACCTGCCAGGATTCCTTACGATCTGCCCGACACTCGGACATGGCGGCGTTAACAACTGGAGTTCGTCATTCTTGCCTGCGTACACGCAAGGTACTCCGATTGGAAACGCGGGAATTGAAGCTCCAAATGCTCGAATTCCCTTCATCCACAACGATGAGACTCCGGCCGAAGCGCAAAAGCTTGAGATTGAACTGATGCGCCAGATGGGACTTGACCAGCTCTCGCACTTGGGTCCTGATCCAGCACTTGAAGGACGCATTAACTCGTACGAGCTTGCGTTCAGAATGCAGCTTGCGGCTCCTGAGCTCCAGGAGATTGCGGGCGAATCTGAGGAAACCAAGAAGCTCTACGGCTTGGATGACCCGAAGACGCGAAACTTTGGACACCAGTGTCTACTTGCTCGGCGGTTTAGCGAGAAGGGCGTGCGATTTGTCCAGGTCACTCACTCGTACAAGTGGGATCAGCACGACGCACTCCGAAAGGACCACGCGAGCAACGCGATGGAAGTCGATAAGCCGATTGCCGGTTTGATTAAGGACCTGAAAGCTCGCGGAATGCTGAAGGACACGTTGGTCATCATCAGCGGCGAGTTCGGACGTACTCCGGTGGCTCAAGGAACCGACGGACGCGACCATAACCCTCACGGCTTTACCACCATCCTTGCAGGTGGCGGCGTGAAGGCGGGAATCAAGTACGGCGCGACCGACGACTATGGCTTCTTTGCAGTGAAGGACAAGGTTCATATCCACGACCTTCACGCGACGATGATGCACCTGTTGGGTATCGATCACACGAAGCTGACTTACTTCCACGGCGGGCGAAACTATCGCCTTACTGATGTTCACGGAAACATCGTCAACGGAATTCTCGCTTAACGAGCAAGATCGGAGATTCGAAGACCTCGGTGAAACTTCCCGAATCCGAAAGGGGATGGGTGATATTCGCCGAGCATTCGGACATCGGCGTTCTTCGGAATCGGCTTTTTCAGCCCCCAATACACGCCATTTACGAGTAGCCGGCGGAAACGGTCATCCGTGAAGTCGGTTGCACTACCGAAGGTGGTTGTCAGGATACGGTTGGGAACTTCGCGAGTCCAGACGATGGGCATCATCGGTTGATTGAGGTCCTGCGCTGCGCCTGCCTTCGGCGTCTTGATTCCCTGGGCCGCTTTTGCGTCGGGATCGAGAGATTCTAGAACCTCGCCGCGCACTAGGATGTTTGCATCTGACGGTGGGGCGGCCTCGTAGACATCAGTCGTTCCGAAGAGCCCGTTGATGCCATTCAGAAGCGGGCTTTGGGCGGCAACTACGCCACGGGTTGCCTGTACACCGTGGATACCCCAGTGGCTGATCCAGGTCTCGCCGAGAATCTGCTTACCAAATCCTCCTGGCCAAGGCTTTGAGTCCCAGCTATAGAGACGGTATGGGCTGAAAGAATCTTTAGGATACTGAAATGCGTGGGTGCTGGTCCGGATCCCGATGATCGGCTTCCCTTCCGCAACATAGCGCACAAAGTGCGACATGTCGGCGTCAGAATAGTGCCGGAATCGGATCATCAGGATGCACAGATCCGCCTTTTCTAGGGCACTGATTCCAGGTGCGGAGTTCTGATTCTCCGGGTCAATTTCGCCTTGCTGATTCTGGGGAATAACGACCGTGCAACGAAACCCGTGACGTGTAGCGAGGATCTTGGCGAGTTGAGGAAGCATCTCCTCGGAGCGATACTCTTCGTCACCAGCAATCAAGACGATTCGTTTTCCGTTCTGCGGACCGAATTCCAGAGTTGCTTGCGCGAGTGACAGACCTGCGATGAGAGTAAGCATCAGCCTTCGCAAACAAGTCGGAAGCCGCAGAATGGTCCGTCTGAGAGCCACCAACGGCTCTTGGGGATCTGGGGGTCAGACTCTTGCCAGTTTGGCTGCCAACGCTGCTTGAAGCTTGGCGAGACTTCGTCGGGATTTTGCATGAACGAAGGTCCGCAGAGCACGGGTTGTCCCTTTGCGTCGGTCGCCCATTCCCCAACGTTGCCGAGCGTGTCAAACAGACCGAACGCGTTTGGCGCTTTCTTGCCGACGGCGCTGGTCATCTCCTCAATGTTGGAGTAGTTCCAGGACACCTTGTCGATCTCCGCCTCTGTCATCTTCCAGGGTGCCTTTGCACCTGCCATTGCAGCATGCTCGAACTCCGCTTCGGTGGGAATTCGATACTTCTTCTTGGTCACGGAGGAGAGCCATCGGCAGAACATTTCGCAGTTGGTGAAGCTTACGCTGATGACGGGGAACCCACGGTGACCGAAACCTCGGTCGGGTAGGTGGTAGCTTCGACTTGGTCGGGCGACGGCGTCTGCTTTGAACTCAGTTTGGTCGTAAGGCTTAGATGGTGGACCGCTCTGGAGGAAGATGTCAAAGGCTTCCCAGCAGGTCTCGGTGGTTGCCATATAAAACGGCTTGATCGTCTTGCTCCCTGGAATTGGCACCATGCGGATTTTCACGACCGAATTTGGAAGTGATTCTTCGTAGGGTGCTGGCTTCTTTGTCGTATCCTGAACTGGCAATATGAGCGATAGGGCAACAAGGAGGGTGGTCATAGCAGGTCTGCTCGGATTAGTTGGGGCATTTTCTGCTCCTCAAGATCAGACGATCCAACGGGCAGAACAACTCACCCGTTTTACCTTAGTCGAGTACCACATGGGCATAGATGCCCGGCTCGTTGTTTATGCTCCTTCGCAAGAGGTTGCTTATCGTGCGTGTGAGGCGGCTTTTAAGCGCATCGCGGAACTGGATCAGGCGATGAGCGACTACCGTCCGACGAGTGAGCTGATGCAGTTTTGCGCGAAGCCGCGCGGGACACGCTTAAAACTCTCGGCGGATTTGTTTAAGGTACTGGATCGAAGTCAGAAGATATCCGTGCAAACCGGAGGGAGGTTTGATTGCACCGTGGGTCCGCTTGTCCAGTTGTGGCGGAAGGCACGAAAGTCGAAAACACTTCCCACCGCCCAGGAAGTGCAGGCGGCGAAGAGACTCGTTAGCTATCGGAAGTTGCATCTTGATCCTCGATCACAGACTGCATGGCTGGATCGGGATGGGATGAAGCTTGACCTTGGCGGGATTGCCAAAGGTTATGCGTCGGACGAGGCACTGAAGACTCTTCGGGCGAATGGAATCAAGTCGGCTCTGATTGAGATGGGAGGCGATTTGGTTCTCGGTGATGCTCCGCCGGCGAGTGCGGGGTGGGAGGTCAACGTCCCAAACGCCGGTGCCACCATGCTCCTGCAGAACTGCGCGATCTCTAGTTCGGGAGATACCGAGCAGTTCGTCGAAATCGCGGGAAAGCGGTACTCCCACGTCGTGGATATCAAAACGGGACTCGGTCTTAGCGACCGTACTCAAGCGAGCATAATCGCGAAGGATGGGTTCACTACGGACCCGATCTCGACGGCGCTGACGCTTCTCGATAAAAAAGGCCGGGATCGGCTCTTGCGAGCATATCCCGGCACTCAGGTTTTTGTTAAAACCGCTCGCGATTAATACTCGCGGTCGGTCAGCTTGCCTGGTTGTGGAACCGGATACTTTCCGTCTTTGCCCGGCATGAGCGGAGAATCTGACTTGTAGGTCAGCTTGTCGACGCCTGGCGCGAACTCGTGGGTGCAGTTCAGCATCTGGTCGAGGGTGACGACCTGCGCGGTATGAGCAGCCATACGGCCCATGGCCGTGACCAAGCTCGCGTTGACGCCTCGCTTGACCTCGTTGTAAGGCGTGTTTGACCGGATGTTCTTGATCAGAGTGTTCCACTCGTTCTGATATGGATTCGACTTGTCGGTCGAAATCCAGGTTGGAGTTCCAGTCATCGTCTGGTTAGCGAAGGTTGCTGAAGGACCGTTGCAGTCACCACTTCGGGCGGCAATCGCGGAGCCCTTGGTTCCGTGCACGTAGCTTGAGAAGATGCCGTGAGCCCCCTCGACGCATCGGCCGTCAAAGATGAACTTGGTGCCGTCTTCGAAGGTGTACTCAACCGAGTACGAGTCGAAGTTCTGGTCGATCAACGGGACCCCATCTGAGTTAGAACGGTAGTGGCGTCCACCCAGCGCTTGCGCGCTCACTGGCCAGGCGTTCTTCATCCAGGACAGGTGGTCGATGTGGTGGATGTAGAAGTCACTGAAGCAACCGCCCGAAGCCCAGAGGAAGCTGTGGAATCGGCGAATCTGGTACTCGAGGTGGCTCATGCCGTCTGGCTTTGGTGTTGATTCGAACGAAGCTGCTGGGCCGTGCATTCGATATCCGCGGAGCAGAAGGATTTCGCCGAGGTCTCCGTTGGTGACCTTTTCATGGAGTTGCTGGAGACTGACCGAGTGGCGGGACATGAGTCCCACTCCGATCTTGAGGCCGGCTTTGTCTGCTTCTTCTGCTAATGCGAGCATCTTTCGTGCAGATGGGCCGTCGGTGCTGACCGGCTTTTCCATGAAGATGTTGAGCTTCTTGGAGATTGCGTATTGGAAGTGAACCCATCGGAACGCAGGAGGAGTTGTGAGGATGACGATGTCCCCTGGCTTGAGGCAGTCCATCGCTTGCTTGTAAGCGTCGAATCCGAGGAACTGACGATCCTTAGGCAAGTCCATTTTCGCCTTAAAGCCATTATTCAAGTTGCGCAGACAGTCGTCCATTCGATCTTGGAAGACGTCGGCGACCGCAACCAGCTTAATGTTTTCGTTAGGAACGGACATTGCGTTTGCCGCTGCTCCACCTCCGCGACCACCGCAACCAACGAGTGCCACCTGGATAGTTTCGTCGTTGCTCATGTGGACGTTGCCGAAGCCGAAGCTAGGCAACAACGAGGTAGCTGCGACAGTGCCGCCAGCCTTGAGGAGTGTACGACGTGAGGGGAGTTTGGGGTTCTCGAAATCCATGGTTGATCGCCTCGAATGAGTTCAAGTGAACGATACCGCATCCTCCGAACGGCTAACTCCTATTCAGACCTTTTTCGAGGATATCGATGTCCTCAACACATCCGCCCCAGACGCCGCCGCTCAGGTTTTGGACCAGTGCCCATTGGCGGATGAAGTCCGGCAGAAGGGGGTCTCGCTGGAGATCACTTCGGGGAGCTCGCTCGTCAAGGTTTACGAGGGCATTGATCGAGCCGATCATGGTTCGGGTGTTGAGGGTGATTTCGATCAGGTCTCCGTCTTGGAGCTTGGCGAGAGGAGAGCCAGGGGAGAGGGCCTCGGGCGAAACGTGACCGAAGCAAGGTCCGGTGGTGACCCCGGAGAACCGGGCGTCGGTGATAAGAGCGCAGTCGGCTAATTCAGGCACGCCTTTGAGCGCGGCGGTGACTTCATAAGTTTCTGGCATGCCTGCACCAAGGGGACCCCGGCACATGATAACAATGACCTCTCCGGGCTGGATTGCCCCGTTCTTGACGGCTGTGATTGCCCCAGATTCGCTCGTGAAGGTTCGGCACGGGGCGACTTTGTGATAGACGCCGTTGGCGTCTAAGAGACGAGGATGAATGGAGGTTGCTTTGACAACGCTCCCTTCGGGCGCAATGTTTCCGGTTGGGTAGGCAACGGTTGAGGTGAATCCCATTTGCTTCGCCTTTGTGGGCGGAAGAATGACGTCATCCGGGTCGATTCCATCTTCGCTCTTGAGCCGCTCGCGGAGAATTCGGCGGCGGTCGGAGGTTCGCCAGGCTTCGATGTTCTCCCCAAGCGTTTTTCCGGTGACCGTTTTGGCATCGAGTTCCAGGAGACCAAGCTCCGCGAGGTGGAGCATGACCTCGGGGACGCCGCCCGCCATGAAGACCCGAACGGTCGGGTGGACTCCGGTGGGTAGGCAGTCGACAATTCTTGGCGCTTTCAGATTGATCTCGTGGAAGTCCTCTCTGTTTGGCCTTGGCAATCCGGTGGCGTGGGCGATAGCAGGGATGTGAAGGAGGAGATTTGTCGAGCCACCCATTGCCGCATGGACGACCATTCCGTTTCGGACCGAGGCTTCGGTGAGGATGTCTTTGATTCCAATTCCTTGATCTCTAAGTCGGACGATGGCTTTTGCAGAGTCCGAGGCGAGGTCGGTCCAGATATCGAATCCACTTGGGGCGAGGGCGGCATGAGGGAGTGTGAGCCCCATCGCCTCAGCAACGGCTTGCGCGGTAGCGGCGGTTCCGAAGAACTGACAGCCTCCGCCGGGAGTGGCGCAGGCTTTGCAACCAAGGTCTTGGGCTTGTTCGAGATTGACTAAGCCTTTGGCAAATCGTGCACCAAGCGATTGGATCGTGCCGGCGTCCTCTCCTTCCTCCGGAGGCAATGTAACGCCGCCGGGGACAATGATTCCGGGGAGGTTGCCGGGGAACTGGCGGAGGGATGCGATCAGCATGGTCATCGCTGGAAGACCCTTGTCGCAGGTCGCGATTCCGAGGACACCTTCTGCGCAGGGGATTCCTCTTAACTGCGTCGCAAGAGACTTGTAAATAATGTTGCGGGAGGCGAGGCTGATGTTCGCCCAGATCGTTCCCTGGGTGCGGCCGTCGCAGGTGTCGCTCGTGTGGAGGGCGAACGGGAGTTGACCGAGGCTTTTGAATTCCTGGGCGGCGGTTTCGACGAGCTTGTAGAGCTCGTTGTGTCCGGTATGCGCTCCGAGGGCAGAACCCGGCCAGCCGCCGAGTGTGCTGAGGATCACCATGTTCGGGTCGGTTGCCCCGCTTCCCTTTCCGCTCATTCCGGCGTTTTGCGAGATGCCGAAAAGATCGCCACTCGGGCGGTTGAGGAGGTCATCTTCGGTGTAGTCCAGGCTCCCCTCAGGGCCGGGGCTTTTGAGGGGGAAATCCAGGTTGCTCGTCCGAAAAAGGTGGTCGCTCATGGGTTAGAAGTTGAACTCGACGATTTTGGTTATCGCGTCGATTCGGCCGAGTTGTGGGCTGTCGATGATCACTTTATCTCCGGCTTGGAGGGAGAACTCGACGGGGGGAATGATTCCGGTTCCGGTGAATAGCGCGAAGCCACTTGGGAACGTTCCGTCTGCATCGGGGGCTAGAGTTCTGGCGTGGTGAACCAAGCTCTCCGGCGACCGTTTCATTGTCGTGCTTGAATACTCATCAAGGTACATCCGTGTGCCGTCTCGCAGGATTTCCATCGAAATGATGACCTCAGCGTTTGGATCATAGAGGGTCAACCAAGGACAGAGGGTTGTGCAGCCCAGATACGTTTTGGCGGCGGGAAGGTACAGAGGGCTTAAGCTCTCTAACTGACGGGCCGTGGTGTCACTGCCGATGGTGTGAGCAACAATTTGGCCATGAGCATTGACCACGAGAACCCGTTCGGGCTCGGGAACGCTGCTCCCGAATGAGCCGTCTTTTGCGCCATCGGGTCGAATCCAGATTTCGTCTTCGTTTGCTAAGTGTCCTAATGCGGTCGCTTTGAAAAACACCTCGGGCGGATTCGTTGTGTCGTAAACAACGTCGTAGGGAGTTGGGCGACCATCATCAGATACGTCTACAAGTGCTCCCGCCCGAAAGGTCTCGAGTCGTCGCTCCCGAAGAGAGTTTGAGAAGGTGACTCCCGCTCCTAGGACCGGGGTGATCGAAGGAAACGCCCACGGGAGGAGGTCTGAGTCGGAGGGTGTCGGACACGATTCGGAACCGGAGAGAAGCAGAGCGTCGAGCGTAGATGATCCGAGCGAGAGGAGAGTGATCATGGATGCTCGACCCGACCCACTTTCGTCACTCACCCAGAAGGTGCCTTCTGGCCGCTTGACCACAACTCCGTCTTCTAATTGCGCAAACTTCACCGACATCATCGCCTATTACACCCGAACAAAATTACTGGCACCCTAGCAAAATGTGGATAACTCCGCTATAATCAACCTCAATGCTGAACGGCAAGTCTTTGAAGGGAGTTTTCAACGCGAACATTTCGCTTGGTCTTTCGCTTCTTGGGCTACTTATTGTCATTCTTGGCGGGCTTATTATTACGCCCTAAACCTGGGAAGACCAACAGCAACACGAATCGGTCTTCCCAAACGGGAAGACCGATTTTTTTTGACATCTCGAAGATGAGTCTTGTCAAAGTCGAGCGACGCAGTTGTCGCGAAAACGAGTCCGAAGATGGGCTACGGGAGACTATGCAAGATGAATCGATCTGGAGCAAAAATAGTTATGGAGGCCCTCAGCCGCCACGGGATAGACACCTTCTTTGGCTACCCCGGCGGAGTGGTTCTGCCTCTTTATGACGAAATACTGAACTGGCCGGAAATCCGGCACATCCTTGTGCGGCACGAGCAGTGCGCGGCACACATGGCTGAGGGCTACGCCCGGGCAACCGGAAAGGTAGGCGTCTGCCTCGCCACCAGCGGTCCTGGTGCCACCAACCTGGTGACCGGAATTGCCACGGCGATGATGGACAGCATTCCGATGGTCTGTTTGACCGGAAACGTGAACAGTTGGGCAATTGGAACCGATGCGTTCCAGGAGACTGACATTCAGGGAATCACTATCCCGATCACGAAGCACAACTACTTGGTCAAAAACGTTGCGGACCTTCCCTACATTTTGGAGGAAGCGTTCTACTTAGCGAACACGGGTCGAAAGGGCCCCGTTCTGGTTGATATTCCGAAGGATGTTTTCATTGCTAAGACTGAGAACCCATTCCCGGATACGATTGTCAGACGCGGATACACGCCTTCGGCACCTCTGAACCCGACGAGCTTTGAACGGGCGGCGAAGTTGCTTGCTGAGTCCAAGCAGCCCATCGTCATCGCAGGCGCCGGAGTCATTTGGTCGAACACATCGTCTGCGCTCCAAGAGCTAGCCGAGAAGTGCGACCTTCCGGTGATCTCGACCTTGCTCGGCCTCGGGAACATTCCTCGAGAGGATCCTCGTTCGCTGGGCATGATGGGCATGCACGGTGAAGTCACTGGAACTCTTGCGGTTCAGGACGCCGATCTCGTCATTGGAATCGGAATGCGATGGGACGACCGTCTGACCGGAAAGGTCGCCGGCTTCGCGCCTGCCGCCAAAATCATTCACTTCGACATCGACACTTCGGAGTTCTCCAAGATTGTGGAAACCGAAGTTGTCATCCCCGGTGACCTTGCTGAGTCACTTCCTGAGTTCGTTAAGTCTGTTGCTCCTAAGACCAATCCCGAATGGTGGAAGAAGATTCGCGTTATCCAGGAGTCGAACCCGATTGTGGTTCCTGATTCTCCTAAGTTCCTTGCCCGGCACGTTCTGGACGAGCTCAACCGTTCGACCGGGAGTGACGCTTTTATCAGCACCGACGTCGGCCAACACCAGATGTGGACGGCGCAACAGTACAAGTTCAAGCGGCCCTACCAGTGGCTCTCTTCAGGCGGTCTGGGGACGATGGGCTTCGGATTCCCAGCGGCAATGGGGGCGGCGTTTGCTAACCCAGGCTCGGAGGTCTGGGCGGTTGTTGGCGACGGCGGCTTCCAGATGACTCTTCAAGAGCTTCAGACTGCGGTTGAGAACCAGCTGGATGTCAAGATCTGCCTGATCAACAATGGCTTCCTAGGCATGGTTCGCCAGTGGCAGGAGCTGTTTTATGAGAATCGCTATAGCCACGTTTCGATGGGTTCGCCGGACTTCGGCAAGCTCGCCGATGCCTATGGAGCTACGTTCTTCCGATGCTCGTCCCGAGCTGATCTTGCCGAGACGTTTGAGCAGGCTCGAAAAGCGAAAGGTCCGGTTCTCTGCGAGTTCATCGTCGAGATGGAAGAGAACGTGTTCCCGATGGTTCCTGCTGGTGCAGCGAACGACGACGTGATCAGCGACCCTGATCTTCCTAAGAAGCAAGAGGTGCACGCATGAGCACGACATTACACACCATCACCGCACTTGTCCATAACGAATCTGGAACTCTGAACCGTCTCGCTTCGCTGTTCCGCCGCCGGATGTTCTCGCTGGCCAGCCTCAACGCTGGTGATTGCGAACAGGAAGGCTTTAGCCGAGTCACGATGGTTGTCGAGGGCGACAATAACGTGCTTCGGCAGTGCGTGCGTCAGCTCGATAAGCTGGTGGACGTGGTCGAAGTTGAGGATCTTCCTCAGTCGGCTTCGGTTCAACGCGAGCTTGCCTTCTTCGAGATTTCGGCTACGCCAGAGAGCCGACGTCAGGTGCTTGATATCGCAGATGCAATGCGGTGCGAAGTCGTTCACCTTGAACCAGAATCGATCACCCTCCAAGTCTCCGCCGAGCCGACTCGGATTGACCACATCAACACCTTGCTCTCCCCGTTCGGAGTGAAGCAACTCGTCCGCAGCGGCCTCGTCGCGATCCGTGTTAAGAACTAACCATGGCAACCATTTACTACACCAAAGACGTTAACCCTGAGCTGATAAAGTCGCTCAAAGTCGCAATCATCGGCTACGGTTCACAGGGCCATGCCCACGCACTCAACCTTAAGGATTCCGGGGTTGAGGTCTGCACCGCATTGTACGAAGGCAGCAAGAGCTGGGCGAAAGCTGAAGAGGCCGGGCTTCCGGTCAAGACCGTTGCCGAGGCGACTCAATGGGCTGACGTTCTGATGTTCTGTGTTCCTGACGTCCCAATGGCGAACATCTACAAGACGGGCGTTGAGCCGAACCTTCGCGATGGACAGCTTTTGCTGTTCGCCCACGGCCTCAATATTCACTTCAACCTCATCGAAGTACCGGCGAATGTTGATGTCGCGATGATCGCTCCGAAGGGACCCGGTCACCGACTTCGCGCTGAGTACGTCGGTGGGGCAGGAATGCCTTGTTTGATCGCCGTTCACCAGGATCCTTCAGGTACTGCTAAGGCGAAGGCGCTCTCCTATGCGTGGGGAATCGGCGGCGCTCAGGCCGGGATTCTGGAAACGACGTTTAAGGAAGAAACCGAGACCGACTTGTTCGGTGAGCAAGCCGTTCTTTGCGGTGGTCTTTCTGAGCTGATCAAGGCCGGGTTTGAGACTCTGGTTGAGGCTGGTTACCAACCTGAAGCCGCTTACTTCGAGTGCTTGCACGAGACGAAGTTGATTGTTGACTTGCTCTACGAAGGTGGCCTGAACTACATGCGCTACTCGGTTTCCGAAACCGCTGAGTGGGGTGATTACGTTGCTGGGAACAAGGTCATCAATGCCGAGTCTCGAGCGGCGATGAAGGGGCTCTTGAAGGATATTCAAGACGGAACCTTTGCAAAGCGTTGGATTGCGGAGAACGAGGCTGGATTGCCTGAGATGAACCGAATTCGTGCCGAGAATCGAAGCCACCAGATCGAAAAGGTCGGTGCTGAGCTTCGCGCGATGATGCCGTTCATCAAAGCAAAAGTCGCCCCATGATCGTTCTTTCGCCCGATCTGGAATCGTATCTGCCCCGGATACGAAGCACGGCCGTTTACAACGTGGCGCGTCGAACCGCCACCGAGTTCGCCCCGGTTCTGAGCCAACGGCTCGGGAACCGGGTGTGGCTGAAGCGGGAAGACCAACAGCCGGTCTTCTCGTTTAAGCTGCGCGGTGCTTACAACTTTCTCGCCAAGGCCGATCCGGCTTTGTTGGCTAAAGGGGTCGTTGCGGCTTCAGCGGGGAATCACGCTCAGGGAGTCGCGCTTGGCGCGCGGATCCTCGGCGTTAAGGCGACGATTGTGGTTCCGGTGACGACGCCTAGCGTGAAGGTTGAGGCGATCAGGCGGCTGGGTGCAGATGTGATTTTGCACGGGGAAACTTACGACGAGGCATTTGCCCGGGCGAAAGAGTTTGATCTCGTGTTTGTACACCCATACGATGACGCCGACGTGATTGCGGGACAAGGGACGGTTGGGCTTGAACTGATCGAAGACATGCCGGTGACCCCGGATGCGGTGTTTGTCCCCGTTGGTGGCGGTGGTTTGCTGGCGGGAGTTGCGCTTGCGGTGAAGGCTCTTAGCCCTTCGACAAAGGTGTATGGCGTTGAACCCGTCGATGCGGCGGCGATGTACCATTCGCTGGAATCGGGTGAGCGAGTTCGGCTAGATACTGTCGGATTGTTCGCCGATGGCGTCGCGGTTCGGCAAGTGGGTGAAGAGACATTCCGTATCTGCCAAGAGCTGGTGGATGGCGTGATTCTGGTTGAGAACGACGACATCTGTGCGGCGGTGAAGGAAGTCTTCGAGGATCGCCGTGCGGTTCTCGAACCCAGCGGAGCACTTGCGTACGCCGGTCTTAAGGAGTGCGTGAAGACGACCAAGGCTTCTGAACTGAACCTCGTCGCGATTGCCAGCGGCGCGAACCTGAACTTTGATCGACTGCGACATATTTCGGAGCGTGCTCAGATCGGTGATCGACGCGAGGCGATTTTTGCTGTCCACATTCCCGAGCGTCCGGGTGCCTTTGTTCAGCTGTGCAAGGCGATCGGAAATCGGCCCGTTACCGAGTTCAACTATCGTTTTGGAAATCCTGATCAGGCGACGGTCTTTGTGGGCATCGAGATTATCGATCAGAAAGACCGCGAGCAGATCATGTTCAATATGCAGACGAGTGGCTTTGACTCGATCGACCTCACCGAGGATGAGCTTGCTAAGACTCACATTCGGCACATGGTCGGTGGGCGGGCTTCGCAGGATTTGGACGAGCGATTCGTCCATGTTGACTTTCCTGAGCGTCCGGGCGCTCTGCTCAAGTTCCTTACCGGACTGGGCGCAGGCTGGAATATCAGCCTGTTTCACTATCGTAATCACGGCACCGATCGAGGGAGGGTTCTGGCAGGAATCCAGATCCCGATTGAAGATCGTGACCTGTTTAACCAACGTCTCACCGACCTCGGATACACCTACACCGAAGTCACTGACCAACCTTCTCTCAAGTTTTTCCTATGAGCACATTTGACGTCAAACACAAATCTCGAACCATCTCCGAAGGGAGCGATAAGACCGCCAACCGGGCAATGCTCCGGGCGATGGGACTCGGCGACAAGGAGCTCGCACAGCCTTGGGTTGGAGTCGCTACTGTATGGAGCGAGGCGACTCCTTGCAACGTGAACCTGGACGTACAGGGCATCAAGGTTGCGGAAGCGATTAACGCCAACGGCGGCACGGCGCGGCGGTTCAATACGATCTCTGTCGCCGACGGAATTGCTATGGGCCACGATGGGATGCGCATGTCGCTGATCAGTCGTGAGATCATCGCTGACTCAGTCGAGGCGATGATGCGTGGGCATTGTTACGACGCCTTGGTTGGCGTTGCTGGATGCGACAAGAGTTTGCCGGGAATGCTCATGGTGATGGCTCGGTTAAACGTTCCTTCGGTGTTTCTGTACGGAGGGACGATCATGCCGGGGCGGCACCGAGATAAGGACGTCACGATTCAGGATGCTTTTGAAGCGGCGGGGTCCTTTGCAGCGGGCAAGATCGATGCGGTGGAGCTACACTCGGTAGAGTGCGCGGTTTGCCCTGGCGCGGGAGCATGTGGCGGACAGTACACGGCGAATACCATGGCCTGCGTTGCTGAGGCTTTGGGGATGACTGTTCTTGGTTCGAGTTCGCCTCCTGCCGAGTCTTCGGAGCGTCTCGAGTATTTGCAGAAGAC
>CAIYMO010000014.1 GCA_903927345.1 uncultured Armatimonadota bacterium
CTGGAGCCCCAGACAGGAATCGAACCCGCGACCTCCGCTTTACAAAAGCATTGCTCTACCGCTGAGCTACTAGGGCGTATCTCTTATTATGGCGTTTTACGCGCCTTTCTTGCGACGGGTACGGGTCTTCACCAGCTTTGGCGTTCCATCCGCACCCACACCAAGTCGGTATCCTGCGGGAAGACTCTTGAGTGCTTCGGCCAGAGCCGCTGGGAGTTCCACTGCAGACTTATCTTTTTTCGCACCGCGTGGCTTTTTGGTCGCCGGCTTCAAAGCCTCATAAGCCGCACTTCCGTCGGCGCCCTTATCCATAGGCTTCAGCGTCTTTCCGCTAACTTCGTAAAGCTCAGAAGAAGCACCAAACGAGAGGAACATAAACTTCCCGTCACTCATCATTCGTGCTTTATGCGGAATCACAAACTTCTTAACGCCAAACCGGACCGTAAGAAGACCGTCCTTTTCATCTGCTTTAAACTTGAGGCTATTCTTGACCTCTTGTACACTTTTACTCATCTAAGTAATCCGCTAAACCGCGCTTCATGCGCTCAGCGATAGATATTACCTTACGAGAATATAATGTTATCAATCAGCCGAGTTGTCCCTAATTTTGCCGCGACTATAATTGCTGAGCTAGAAGTTGCATGATCGACTTGCACAAAGCGAGTTCTGTCAATCAACTCAAAATAGTCAACTGCAAAACCTAAAGAGTTTAAGGAGAATCGGCACTCCTCAAGTACTTCAGCGCTTGGTAAGCCATCACTAATCGACTGCTTCGCTTTCGTGAGCTGCTGATAAATACTGGGTGCAACTTGTCGGTCAGCAAGTGACAGGTAAACGTTACGACTCGACATCGCCAACCCATCTGCTTCGCGCATCGTCGGTTCAATTTGCAAGGAGACCGGCATATTCAAATCCTGAACCATCTTGCTGATCACCGCGCATTGCTGCAAATCCTTCTGTCCAAAGTACGCAGTCTTAGGTTGCACGATGTTGAATAGCTTTGACACGATAGTCGCCACCCCATCGAAATGGCCAGGTCGAGAACTCCCCTCAAAGTGCTCGGTAACAACCGGAACATGAATCGAAGTCGATGAATCGGGATACATCTCATCCACCGACGGCGCAAAGATGACATTCGCCCCTGCCGCTTCCGCCAGCTCGACATCCTGCTCGAAGGGTCGAGGATATCGAGAGAGATCCTCGTTGGGACCAAACTGTGTGGGATTAACAAAAATCGAAACCACTCGATTTGCGTGATCCTTCGAGGCATGGATCAATGAGCAATGGCCCTCATGCAGTGCTCCCATCGTTGGCACAAAGCCCACATCACTCAGGTTTAAAGCTCGATATTCGCTAACTGTCCGAACGATGATCAAAAACTATTCTCCGAGGTCGGAAACTTCCCAGACTTTGTGGAGGAGATGTATTCCGTTAGTGCCGCTCCAAAAACCTCTTGGCCCTTAGCAAACCATTCAGCATGCTTGAGCTTTCTCGCACTGAGTCCAAACACATCGTGCCAGACCTGAATCTGGCCGTCGCAGTTCACTCCTGCTCCAATCCCGATCGTCGGGATGCTCAACGACTCGGTAATCCGCTGAGAAACTGTTTCAGGAATCATTTCCAGCACAATCCCAAATGCGCCAGCAGCCTGAATCGACGCTGCCTCACGAAGAACCACTTCAGCGCCTTCGCCCCGGCCCTGAACCTTATGTCCACCAAACTCGTTGATTGACTGCGGCGTAAATCCAACATGCCCCATCACCGGGATGCCCGCCTTCACAATCGCGCGAATCTCGTCCGTGTAGTCTCCTTCCAACTTCACTGCGTCCGCGCCAACCTTCATGAGCTCGATCGCCGAGCTGACGGCCTGTTCAACCGACACGTTGTACGATCCGAAAGGCAAATCAGCTACGAGTAAAGGAGAAGAGAGGCCCCGTCGGACACACTTCGTGTGATAGACCATCTCCTCCAAAGTCACGGGAACAGTCGTTGAATGACCTTGGATCACGTTCCCGAGTGAATCACCCACAAGGACGACATCCACCCCAGCCGACTCGCAAAGCAAGGCCGACGTATAGTCATAGGCTGTAATGCAGACGATCTTTTCGCCCGCATCCATCATCTGCCGAAGACCCGGCGCCGTCACTTTTCGAGACATTCTGCAAAGTTTAGCCGATAGCGGCCCGAATCTCTGCGGCGTGACCCTGCGGCTTCACCTTCTCAAAGACATGGGTGACAACGCCGTTTGCATCCACGACGAACGTCGTTCGCAAAACTCCCATGTACTTCTTGCCATACATCGACTTCTCAGCCCAAACTCCGCACGCTTCGCAAAGCGCCGTTTCGGTATCCGCGAGCAACGTGAACTCAAGGTTGTACTTGTCCGCAAACTTACGGTGAGATTTGACCGGGTCAGGAGAAACACCAAACACGTTCTTGCCGGGGAAGTCCGAAAGCTGCTCTTGAAACTCGCAAGCCTCAGCCGTGCAACCGCTGGTGTCATCTTTTGGATAGAAGTAGATGACTGAAACCGAGCCGGCCATGGCCTCGTTTGTGACGGTTTCGCCGTCTTGATTCAACAACGAGAAGGCAGGGAATTGATCTCCAACTTTGAGCATAGTGACTTCTACGCCCCTGCCGCCGCATCCATCATCAGGGCCTGCATCAAATCCACGCGAAGAACAACCCCAGCCAGAACTCCCTCATCCGTCACGGGCAAAATCGTCAATCCGCTCGAAAGCATCCGGTGCAACGCGTCCGAAATCTCCTGGTTGACATCTGCCGTCGTCGGATCTTTCGTCGCATAAACATAAGCAGGCTCCGAGGCCATGCTCACAAAATTGTCTCGCCGAGCCACTTCGCGGCTCAAATCGCCCTCTGTCAGCACCGCAATCGGCTTCAAATCGATATCCACAACCACCAGCGCAGGGAACTGATAGACATCCATTTTGTCCACCGCATCCCGAACCGTACTCTCCGAAGTAAGAGTCGGAATGTGCGCGTGGAGCACCTCGCGAAGAATCATGGCTTTAGTTTGAATCATAATCGGCTTATGAAATTCGATGCGGCGATCATTGGTGGCACCGGAGTTGGCTCCCGCCTCATCGCACTGGGCGGAGCGCCGGTTCACATTCCAACGCCCGTAGGCACAATCCGCGGGCGGCATCTCGAGCACCAAGGAGCAAATATCCTCCTCCTCAGCCGACACTCCGCGGGTCACAAGGTTCCGCCTCACAAGGTCAACTATGTGGGAATGGCAACCGCCCTCGCGCAGCTTGGGGTGAAACACTGCCTCGCTTCCGCCGCAGTCGGCTCCCTGCGCGAAGAGTGGGGTCCCGGAACATTCATCGCTTGCTCTGACTTCCTCGACTTCACGTTCCGAAATACAACCATTCACGACGCCACCGTCGTCCACACTGGCTTCAACGACCCATTCTCACCCGACCTCCGGTCAAGCTTCATCTCCCAAGGTGCAAAGCTCGGAGTCAAAGTCGAGCCAAAGGGAATCTATCTCGCCGGGAACGGTCCCCGTTACGAGACCCCCCACGAAATCACTCTCTATCGCCAATTCGGGGCGGACATCGTTGGAATGACTGCAACATCCGAGGCCATCGTCATGAAGGAATCGGGCGTCCGATACGGTTGTCTCGCAATCGTGACCAACCTCGCCGCCGGAATTTCTCCCATCGAGCCGAATCACCAAGAAGTTGAAGAGGAAATGAATCGATCCGGAGAGAAAGCTGTTCAAATCCTCCTTGGAACTGCCGTCGAGCTAGCCCAAAAATGAGCCCCACCCGCCGAACGTTCACCTTGGCACTGGCGATGACGCCAGGAATTGGTGGACGTTCGGTTGTTCGGGTTCTCGCAAGAAACGACCTCCTCAGCCGCACCCCCGAAGAGTTCCTCTCCCTCTCAATCGAGGCATATCGCGAAGAGTACAAGCTTAGCGTAAAGTCGGCAACCTACCTCGCCGAACATCGCGAAGGACTCTTCAATGAAGTCGCCCCAATGGAGCGCCGGCTAGAGACTCTAGGAGTCCGCTGGACTGTCATCACCGACGCCGGCTATCCCGAGCTCATCGAAGCATTCGATCCCGATCCACCGGCAATGCTCTTCCTTTACGGAAACACGAAGCTCCTGGGCGCCCGAACGTTCTCGGTTCTCTCTTCCCGAAACGCCACCCGAAACCAGCTCGACGAGATCGAAAGGCTGACCGAGGAAGGTGTTCTCAACGGCGAAGTGATCGTCACCGGACACGACAAGCCCGAGTATCAGCGCAGTGCTGTAGTGCCTCTGCGCTGGGGCGCACCGCGCATCCTCTGCCTCGACCGGGGCCTCTTCCAAGTCCTCGGCGAAGACCTCCGCAACGAGGCCTTCCGCATGGCTCGCCTCTGGCGCTACGAATTCGACCCCACAACCGACCTCGTCATCTCCCCGTTCCGCCCCGAGGCATCTTTCGTCGGAGTCAACAACCAGGTCAGAGATCGTGTCGTCGCCGGTCTCTCTCAGCGACTCGATTTTGTCAAAATCTCACCGGGCGGCAACATGGAAAAACTTGCAAAGATGGCCGAGAAGGCGGGCCGAACGGTCCGCCTTTTCTGAAGCCACGCGCCCTTTACGTTTGGGCAGAGAACTTAACCGTCAATCGCCGCGTGTTCGGCAATCGGGAAGTCATACAGCCCCATCAACTCTGACGAAGACATCGAACCGAGCCCGTTCAGTCGCGAAACCAGCCCGGCAACATCGCCGCCCGCCGGAACAGCAATCGTCCCAAGCATCTTGAACTTATGGTCCAAAATTCCCGCGAGGTCCGCCGCCGTGTTCCGCGCATGACCAGCGGGATACATCACAAAGCCAGAATCCAAAACAGTTCCGTCGTTCAAGACAGCCACAATGGAGGTCGGAATTCCGTCCGGATAGTTGCGATCGTACTCCTCTCCGCCGTGCTCAAACTGAATCTTCTCCATCAGCGTCCGGGTAGCCGTGTTATGAAGAGCATCAGCACCGTAATCCTCTGGCGAGAGCATCAACGACTTCCAACGCGAGTCGTTATCCTCACCGGCCCCCTGCTCTGAAGCCTTTCGGAGCAGCGTCGCAACGATGTAGACCATCGAGTGATCCGCCGACTGGCGCGTCTTAGGGTCTCGCTTGGCTGGGTCTCCAATGATGCCAAACGCAGGTTCATACGCCTTGATCGTCATCGAAGCCACGTTTGAAACGAACGAAGAATCCTTACCGAGCAAGTCCAAAGCGCCCTGCAAAGCTCCTGCCGACTGGTGCTCATAAAGCCCCAACTTGAAGTGCATCCCCATCACCGCAAAGTCGTCGCCCGAATGGGTCAAGTGCAAATCAAATGGCGACTCGCCCGCCGTCTTAATGAACTGCCTGAACATGGACTCAGGGTTTCGGAAGATGTCCTTCGGGCCAACAAAGCCCCGAAGTGCACGTCGCGCACAGAGAACTGCCGCCTCCGCACTAATGGCCGCCGAGGCTCCCTTTGAGTCGCTAAGCTGCTTTCCTGCTCGAATTGCTCGCCAAGGAATATAGTGAGCCACGAACATTCCAATCGCGTGCTCGGACTGCTCAGCGGTTCCTCCGTGGAGGGCAACATAAACCGCTGCCGATGCAATCGCACCATGAACAACGTGATCAATTTTGTAAGTCTTAAGGCTAAAAACTTCAGCTAATCGTCCGCGGATCTCGTCGATCAGAACCATGGCTCGAAGCGCCGTAGCTCCATCAAGGCCGCGCTCCTGACAAGCGGCAACCGCGACTGGATAGTAGTCGTTATGACCAAATTCACCCGCAAGGTGACCCAACGTAGGGTTGTAGCCAAAGTTGGTTCCGTTCGAATCCCACTCGCGAACCGCCGATGAGTTTGCGGCAACTGCCTTCTCCGCCTTCACTCGGACGGTCGAGCCGAAAACGGTAGCTCCACCTGCGTCAACGTACTCAAGAGCTTCTTCTCGAAGCAGCTTCGGAGCGTTGGTTTGATAGGCAAGCGCCGATGCTCCACAGAGAATGGCATCGGTATGAAACAGACGACATCGATCCAGAACCGCCTGAGAAGGACCGGGTCCTAGCTTTCCGGAAAGAAAGTCGATGGCAAATTGCCCAATTCCAAAAGCTTGGTTCGTATCGCGAGCGAGAACAACGGTGGTCACCCCAAGAGTTTACTGCCAAGCCCAAGTCTTAAGAAGCCGAGGGCTCAGAGCCGTTCAGGATGTTCGCATCCGCTAACTCACGCACAAAGACAGTCACAACTTGCCCTTGAGGCGTCTTCATCGCGCTCAAAGTCGTCGCCGTCAGGAACTCAGTGCCATCTTTTCGAACCGCAGGCGTGCCATAGTGGTCGCCCATTTTTCGCTTCGTTGGTTCAGCGAGGTACCGGGCCCGATGTTGCGAATGTAGACCGTGGAATCTCGGAGGGACCAAGAGCGATACGGGGTGGTTGGCAAGCTCATGCGCGCCGTAGCCAAAGAGGCGCTCCGCCTCCTCGTTGGCGTACTCGATGAGGCCATCCTCGCTTACCAGCAAGATTGCGTCAGGCGCCGCGCTCAAAACTCTACGAAGGAGCTCCGCTTTACCTCGGGCTTGATCAGCAGTTTTCGACTTCAGTTCAAGTTCCACCTGAAGCGCCTCGTTCTGCTTGCGCATCTCGTCCAACGTGGCCGCTGCTTTCCCGCGCATGTAGTTCGCAACCAACTCCGTACGCGAGTGGTGCCCTAGCTTGGTGCGAATGCGCCCCCAGTAGGTGCCAACAGTTGCCGAACTAATCTCTAGCTTTTGTGCGATTCCTGCGTCCGTCAAACCCTTCGCCGCAAGGAGCATGATCTGCCTCTCGCGCTTACTCAGACTCTCCAAGGCGTCGCTCATGTACTACGATGTTAGCAAAAAAGCCCAGGCAATTCCATGCCTGGGGCTTTCTATTTACCGAGAATCTCGGATTAGTGGGAAGGGCAGACCGTAATGCCAGCGACCTTCTTGTCCTTCACAAAGATGCCAAAGTTGAGTCCCTGGAAGTAGATCCAATCCTCCATCGCCGCATTGTGGATCAGCTGCTTTGCCTCACCACTCTTGGAATCCAAGAACTTGTCAAAGTCTTCAACCGTCATGCCTACGGTAACTCGGTAAGAAGTATTGACCCTCTCGTCCTTCGACCGGATCTCAAGATAGGCTCCAGGGTTGTAGCTCGTCACCCGAATGACTTCCAGACTTGAAACAAGTTGAGGGGTTATCTTTCCGTCGTTAGGATCATTCTCGTCATATCCCTTTTCAGTCAGAATTGAGAAGTTTCCGCCCTGCCAAACGAACTCAAGCAGTCCCGAATACTTGTTGCTGTATCCCTGAATCGCGTCGAGAGCGCCAATCTTCTTGTAGTAATTTTCAAAAGGATCGAGCAAGAAAACTGTCTTGTCCCCGTCAACAAGTGAGAATGCAGTGCAAATGGGAACACCTTGTCGAGTGATCTCCTTAGTCGTCACATTAAGTTTCTTACACAAAGCTCGGAAGTTGCTTTCTACCTTGCTGTAACCTGTCGCTTGCGGATTGGTATTGCTCAAGTAGGTGAACAGGACGTTAACCGCCAGAGTCGCATCAGCTCCCTTGATCTTGTCCGGGAGTGCCTGAGCTCCCAGGTTGGCCGCGAGGAATCCGTTGTAGTTGGTCGTCTTTTTTTGCTCAGCAAACATCTTATCAATCGCCGTTGTAATGTTTCCTTGTCGTTGGTATCCAATCGCAAGGTTGTTCGCAATTCGCAAGCGGTCATCGGCCGTCACCGCCGTGGTTAATGCCTTCTCAAGCAGCTTGACTCCTTCGGAAATCGTTGCCGCCTTACTGTCTGGCTCGAGGACAAACGCGAGTCCCTGCAGTTCGCTACCGTCGGCGCGGGTTGGCGACTGCCCAACAACCTTCTCAATGCGCTTAAGTGCCTCAAGATAGTTGGCTCGGTCTTGGTCGTTCGGAACCGGTGGCTTCGAGCCACTGGGGGGCAAGTACATACTCGGGCCAAAATCGGGCTGGTACCACAGGTCACGAAGAGTCGGAGTGAGCTCATCATAGTACTTGAGCAATGCCGCTTGGGCTGCGTTGAATTTGGCCTCAAAGAATGTAGGTGCCTGCTCCACCGCCTTGTCGAACTGCATCATCGCCTTGTTGTAGGCGCGAACGTCCATGTAAGCCTCACCATTGGTGAATGAAACCATCGACCGAAGAACCAAGTTGCTCTTATCGACGTTTGCCGCTCTTCGTTGGCAGTCCGCATGATCTCCCATGACTTTAAGGCTTGCCGGGGCTGTGCGGGCAACCTCGCCCAAGCGAAGAAGCATGTCCGTCATGTCTTTGCGCGAGTAACCGCACTTCTCCAAAATCGCCGCACCGGTAGCGTCAGCTTCGTACTCTTGCTGCCGTGTGAAGATCAAGTCCAGGTCAGCCGCCTTCATGCCCGTTCCAACGTGCTTCTTAGAAAGGTGAGCAAGCTCGTGGGCAACAACTGCACGAACAAGTCGGATGTCGTTATTCATCCACTTGAACAGACCGGTAAAAACCGTCATCATCGCCGTTGGCTTCGTTCCCTTCGGAGCATCCTTCGCAAAGAATGGTGAAGCGTAAGCGTTCACCTCTTCATTGGTCTCCACAACGCACTTGACCGGATAGACCATACGCGTATCCTCCGGGAGGTACTTGGTGAGTTCCGTCACCATCTTCTCCAGGTCCGCAGTCGTAAACTTAACGTCCTGCTTGGCAAAAGCCGAAGACGTCATCAAAAGAGCTAAGACTCCCGCCCCAAACATCGCAAATGGTTTTTTAATCATTCAAAACTTCCAAAGAGTCAAAAATTCTTGACTCGCATCCAGAGTTATCCAACGAACGTGTTTCACAACCGTTTCACGCCAGGTTATCTTAAGGGACGGTGAAGAACGAGCCGCTGCCCCTGAAAATCAGGATAATTTGAATCTGAAACGGACTTTTCCTTTGTCCCGCTACAAAGGCGTTGTAGGACCCAAAAAATGAAAGCAAAATACGTCATCCTCGGAGCAGGTATGCAAGGCACCGCCGCCGCATACGACCTCGCCAAATTCGCTGACGCCGAATCAATCACCCTCGCAGACATGAGCCTTGAACAGGCCCAAAAATCTGCCGACCGCGTCAACAAGCTGGTCGGCACCAATGCCTGCCAAGCCGCCCAAGTCAACGCAAAGGACGCCGCATCACTAAGCGAGCTACTCGGTCCAGCCGACGTACTGCTCTCGTGTGTGCCGTACTACATGCACCCATCCATCGCCAAAGTTGCTATCGCAACTGGCACCTCAATGCTCGATCTCGGTGGCAACACCGACATCACGATGGAGACCCTCGCCATGAACGAAGCCGCCAAGGCTGCCAGCGTCACCCTGATTCCCGACTGCGGACTTGCGCCCGGCTTGGTCAACTCGCTCGGCTGCTGGCTCATCGAGAATCTTGACGCCTGCGACTCCGTGAAGCTGTACTGTGGCGTTCTCCCCCAGAACCCCGTTCCCCCTCTGAACTACAAAGTGACCTTCAACGTCGAAGGACTTGTCGCCGAATACGACTACCAAGCCGTTGTTCTGCGAGACGGCCAAATTCAAATGGTCGACACTCTCACCGAGCTCGAGAGCCTCGTGGTCGACGAACTCGGCGAAATGGAAGCCTTCGTAACATCCGGCGGAACGAGTATGGCGCCCTACTCCTTCCAGGGCAAAGTCACCAATTACGAATATAAAACCTTCCGCTTCCCCGGCCACTGCCACGCCATGAAGCTCTACAAAGACTTCGGATTCTGGCGAGAGGACGAAGTTGAAGTGAAAGGCGTTAAGGTGCGCCCCAAGGATGTCTGGTGCCGAGTCTTTGGCGAAGAACTCTCAAAGATCAAAGACATCGATCAGTGCATCATCCGCGCCGTCGGAGTTGGAACCAAGGCCGGAGCCCACAAGAAGCTCCAAATTGACATCCACGATCGACAGTGCGAAGCCACCGGATTCACGAGCATGGAGCGCCTCACCGGCTTCTCGCTCGCCATCTACGCCATCGACGTCGCCAATGGCAAAACAGAAAAGGGCGCGCTCCGATACGAGCTCGCCCTTTCCGGAACTCGCTTTGTGGAAGAAATCCAAAAGCGAGGAATCCACCTCAAGTTCAGCGAAGAAACCGCTTAACGTGCGAAGGAGAAGAGTGCTTGGACGCGGAAACCGCTGAAATTCAGGTTTCCAGCGTCCGGCATCAATAGGTACTGAGCCGAGAGGGTCAGCTGCTTGCTCAAAACAACGCCAGCCTCGAACGTGGTAATCGGCCGAATGTATCGGTCGGTCGAAGGAGTCAACGGCGCGCTCAGGCTGAAATCGTAGTAGGAAAGACCGGTGTTCGCGCGGAAGTAGGTCATCGTGTTGGTGTCTCGTCCCGACTGAACTTCCCAACCGTAGGTAGCGCCAAAGGTCTGGAATCGGTTGCCAGGAGCGTTCAGGCTCAAGCCAACGAGGTCCCAGCCGCCGCCCTCACGGTTCGATCGATCAGCGCGACCAAGACCAATTCCCCAGGCAAACGCGTTTGATCCGAAAACGCTTCGAACTGAAGAATCGTTTGCGGAGTAAAAACCGGCGCTAATAGCGAGCTGAGCATTTGCTGCTCCAGCAAGGCCAAGAGTAGCCAAACCGAGGGTGGCAAGTCGATTAATCTGCATCACATCACTATTGTAGGCAATTCTTATGCCAACAAACAGTCCCTAACCCTTCAGAGCGCCCGCAAGCATCGTCTTTTGGATCTGCTCTCGGAAGATCAAGTACACGATCATAACGGGCACCATAACAATTACGATCCCCGCAAACAGCGCGCCCCAGTCACCCGCATACTGCTGGTTCTCTGTCAGGTTAGCGACGCCAACCGGAAGCGTAGTGAAGTCCGGAGTATTGGCAAGCACCAACGCCAGCGGATACTCGTTCCACAGCCCAATCAGGTTGAAAATCGCAACGACAAGCACGCCCGGCTTCGCCAAAGGAAGCATCACCTTCCAGAACGTCGCATTGTCCGAACACCCATCCAGTCGAGCCGCTTCCATCAATTCGCCCGGAAGCGCCTGGAAGAATCCGTGAAGAACAAACACCGTAAAGGCCAGCGAATAAGCAACATAAACCAGAATCAATCCGATCTTGCTATTCAAAAGCCCCAGTTTGTCCACCAACAAGAACAAAGGCACAATCACCAAGAAGTTAGGGAACATGAGGCCACCCATGAACCCACCCAAAATGAACTTCGACCCCCGAAACGGATACTTCGCCAGCACATAAGCCGCCATCGATCCCACCGGAATCAGCACCACCAACGTCCCCACCGTGACAATCAGAGAGTTGACAAAGTTCTTGGCAAATCCACCCTCACCCCAAGCGACCGAGAAGTTCTTAAAGCCCTGATTAACATCCGTCGGAAGCGACCAAGGCGAAGCCAAAATGTTTGCGCCACTCTTGAACGAGGTGTACAGCACCCAAATAAATGGCCCCACAATCGAGATCAAAAAGATCAGAAGCAACAGCTGTCCGAGAAACCGATTCATCGCGATTTCTCCGGATTGCGTCCAATCACAAGGGTCGCGATTCCGCCAAGCGCCATCGCCACAATGAATCCGTAAACCGCCAAAGTCGCCGCCTGACCCATCTGCGATTCATCCCATCCGCGCTGGTAAACCAGCGTCAAAAGCGACTGAGTCGAGTTGTCCGGGCCCATCTTCGTCAGCAACTTCGCAATCGCAAACATTCCCATCACGTTCGCAACAACGTAAACCACCGCGACCTTCTTCACCGACCAGAGCAACGGCCAAGTGATCTTCTGGAACCGGTGCCATCCGCCCGAGCCATCCAGCTCCGCCGCTTCCAAAACCTCACCGTCAATGTTCTTGATCCCGGCGCCAAATAGCATCACATAAAACCCAATCGCATGCCAGCAGAACACCAGCAACACCGCCGCATTCGCCCATCCCGCAGTCCCCAGAACGCCATTATCTAGCTTCGGCCAACCCAAAGTCCGTGAAATTCCAAAGCTCGGGTTAAAGAGGAACGACCACATGATTCCCACAACAACAATGGAAACCACCTGAGGAAACAGCATGACCGTCTGAACCGTCCGCGCCAACTTAGTCGGCTGGGCCAACGCATGAGCAATCGCCACGCTAAACCCAATCAGCAACAACCCGCCGCAAACCAACAGCAAAAGCTGGTTGATCGCCGCTTTGTGCATCACCTCATCCTGAGCAACCGTAACCAGGTTCTTCGGACCCACAAACGTCATCTTCTTCGACAGTCCCTTCCACCGGAACATCGAGTAGTAAAACGTCTGAATCAGCGGAACGCCGACAAACAGACCGTACAACAGCACAGCCGGCGAAAGGTAAGCCAGGACAAAGAGGCGACGTTTTAGCATTAAGCCTTCGACAATTCTATCTCGCGCAGGGTCAACTGAAGGCTCTCAATCGAAGTCTCTGGAGTGGTGACATCAAACGGCTTACCGCTGGTAACTCGGTCCACATAGTGCTTGATCTCGTGGTAGTAGCCGCCCATGTCGCTGATGTTCCCACCGCCTGCCGCGGCCATCTTCGGGAATTCCGGCACGAACGGATCTTTGCCCTTTTCGTAAATCGTCATTGGACCGCCGTCCATGATCACCGCACCCTGCTCAAATACCGCCCGAAACGCCATCTTAAACGGAGTCTGAGGAGGCATGTTCCAGCCGCCCTCAAGGTGACAAACCGCCTTGTCATAAACAAAGGTCGAGAAGATGTGGCTCACGCCCTTCTCATCCACCGTCCCCCGCGAGAAAACTTCCTTCGGAGCACCGAGAAGGTACAGCGCGAAGTCCGTGTCATGGATGTGCATATCCAAAGCACCGCCGCCCGCCTTGCTTTCATCCGCCAGCCAGTTGTCGCTGCCCCAGTGAGGGAACTCGCCGTAGCGGGTCATATTGATGCTCAGTAGATCGCCCAAATTACCGGTCAAAGCAATCTGCTTTAACATCGCATACTCCGGCCAGAACCGGATGCAGTGCGCAATCATCAAGCGCACGTTGTTTTCTTCACAAGCTGCCTTCATGGCCTCGGCATCGGCAACTGTAAGCGCCATAGGCTTCTCGCAAAGAACATGCTTCTTGGCGTTTGCCGCCTTAACGGTGAACTCCTTGTGCAGATAAGTCGGAAGACAGATATCAACGGAATCAACCTCAGCAAGAAGCTCTTCAAAGGACGCAAACGCCTTGATTCCGTGCTTCTCCGCAAAAGCCTTCCCCTTTTCCTGATTCGCGTCGAAAACACCCACCAGGGTCGCTTCGTCAATCGCCGAGTACACATTCGCGTGCATCGAACCCATGAAGCCGCATCCAACCAATCCAACTTTCAACATCGTGGGAATAGATTAGCCGTTTTCGAAGGGGCAAAAAAAGAGAACGGGACGATCAATCGTTGGACTGATCATCCCGTTCTGAAATGTCGTGACTTAGCCGTTCAAAAGCGACCGCAGAACATACTGCAGAATGCCGCCGTGGACGTAGTACTGAGTCTCCTGAGGAGTGTCGATGCGAACCTTAACCGGGAACTCCTGAACGGATCCGTCTGGAGAAGTTGCCTTCATCGTCAGAACCTTTCCACCGGCGAAATCGGTTGCAACCGCATCCGCAAGCCCTTGGAGGTCGAACACTTCGTGTCCGGTCAGCCCCAGAGATTCCTTCGAAGCTCCATCCACGAACTCGAGAGGCAGAACACCCATTCCAACGAGGTTGGATCGGTGAATGCGCTCGAACGACTGCGCCAGAACCGACTTCACGCCCAGCATGAACGTGCCCTTCGCAGCCCAGTCTCGGCTAGAACCTGAACCGTACTCCTTGCCCGCGATGATGAACAGCTTCGTTCCCGAAGCCTTGTACTTGACGGCAGCGTCGTAGATGAACTCAACCTCACCCGTCGGCAGGTAAGTGGTGTATCCACCCTCCGTACCCGGGGCAAGCTGGTTGCGAAGCCGAATGTTCGCAAACGTTCCGCGCACCATCACGTCGTCGTTTCCTCGTCGCGATCCGTAAGAGTTGAACATCTTCGCCTCAACGCCGCGACCAATCAAGAACTGACCGCCCGGAGTGTTGGCCTTGATCGAACCCGCAGGCGAAATGTGGTCAGTGGTAATCGAGTCACCAAGAACCGCCAAAGCGCGCATCGCGTGAAGATCAGGAACCGTCGTCGGAGCCGTTGCCGACATTCCGTCGAAGTAAGGAGGATTCTTGATGTAAGTCGAAGCCGCGTCCCAACCAAATCGGTCCGAACCTTCAACTCCAATCGCCTGCCACTTCTCGTCGCCCTTAAAGACGTCGGCGTAGTGCTTATTAAACAGGCCAGTGGTCACCGCACCGGCAACTGCCTCGGCAACTTCGTGCTGAGTCGGCCAGATGTCCTTGAGATAAACCGGAGCTCCGTCCTTGTCCGTACCAATCGCATCGGTGTTCAGGTCGATGTTCACCGTGCCCGCCAGAGCGTAGGCAACAACCAAAGGAGGCGACATCAGGTAGTTAGCCTTAATGTCTGGTCCAATGCGTCCCTCGAAGTTTCGGTTGCCCGAAAGAACGGAGGTTACGACCAAGTTTTCGGCATTAACCTTGTCGCTAATCGCTTGAGGGAGTGGTCCAGAGTTTCCGATACAGGTGGTGCATCCGTAACCAACGATGTGGAAGTTCAATGCCTCCATGTACTCAAGCAGACCAGCCGCTCGGTAGATGTCTCCCGCCACGCGTGAACCCGGAGCCAGCGACGTCTTCACCCAAGGCTTGACGTTCATGCCCTTCTCAACGGCCTTCTTAGCGACCAAACCAGCCGCAAGCAGAACCGATGGGTTCGATGTGTTGGTACAAGACGTAATCGCCGCAACCACGACTGATCCATGATCAACCGATCCCACCGAAGCGTTCGCTTCAGCCTCGGTCTCGGTGAGGGTCTTCAGTCCAGCCTCAAGGCCGCCCTTAGTTGCTGGGGTCGCGATCTGATCCTTAAACGTCGACTGGAAGTTCGACCGAATTTCAGAAAGAACCAGTCGATCCTGAGGTCGCTTAGGACCCGCAACGCTTGGCTCAACCGTGCTCATATCGAGCTCGAGGACGTCGGTGAACACTGGGTCTGGAGCGCCTGGCTCCCAGAACATGCCCTGAGCCTTGTAGTAAGCCTCAGTCAGTTCAATCGACTCCTGTGATCGACCCGTCAAAGACATGTAGCGCAGAGCTTCAGCATCGACTGGGAAGATTCCGCAGGTTGCGCCGTACTCAGGAGCCATGTTTGCAATGGTCGCTCGGTCTGCCAAAGGCATGGTCTCAAGACCAGGGCCAAAGAACTCCACAAACTTGCCAACCACGCCCTTCGCGCGGAGCATCTGGGTAACGGTGAGAACAAGGTCAGTCGCCGTGGTGCCTTCCTTCAGCTTGCCCGTCAGCTTAAAGCCAACAACATGAGGAATCAACATGGTGACCGGCTGACCGAGCATTGCTGCCTCCGCCTCAATGCCGCCCACGCCCCAGCCCAAAACGCCAAGACCGTTAATCATCGTCGTATGGCTATCGGTGCCAACCAGGGTGTCTGGGTAAGCAACCCCTTCTGGGTTTACAAAGGTGACGCGCGCCAGGTTCTCAAGGTTAACCTGGTGAACAATTCCCGTATTCGGAGGAACAACACGGAAGTTGTTCAGAGCCTTCTGGCCCCACTTCAAAAACTCATAGCGCTCTTGGTTTCGCTCAAACTCAAGGTCGCGGTTGATCAAAAGCGCCGCTTCCGAACCGTAGGCGTCAACTTGAACCGAGTGGTCAATAACCAACTCGACCGGCTGAAGCGGGTTGATCTTGGTTGGGTCGCCACCCAAAGAGGCCATTGCGTCGCGCATTGCGGCAAGGTCAACCACGCAAGGAACGCCCGTAAAGTCCTGAAGGATTACGCGAGCTGGAGTAAAGCTGATCTCCTTCGTCGGCTCAGCCTTCGCGTCCCAATTTGCCAGTGCCTCGATATCTGCCTTGAAAACCGACTTGTTATCCTCAAGTCGCAACAAGTTCTCAAGCAGAACTCGCAGCGAGTAGGGAAGGCGGCTAACATTGAACCCCTGTCCCTCAAGGCTCTTCAGCGAGTAATAGGTATAGCTCTTTCCGCCGGACTCCAGTGTGCTCTTCGTGCTAAAGCTGTTGATCATGTAGTTCCCTCCGAACGGAATCCCTTTTTGGTGATTCAAAAGAGGTGCAAAAAGAGCCCGTGCGCGTGAATAGAGAATACCCCCGCACGCCCGGGAGTCGGTAAGCCTAGCGAAGCGGTGATTCTGTTGTCGTCAAGCATCCCCACAACTGGATACACCCGTTCCAATTCCATCTGCGCTTTAGGTCGGACACCTCTTGGCTGAATAGAAGCGATGATGTAACCTCATTCATCTCCAGGTCAATAAGAATACTTTCCCCGTAAAACACGAATTCGCATAAATTAGGAATAGTTGTTATAGTGATTAATAGGAAATCCTGAATGGTCCTACTCTTCGCCGTCATGCCCTCTGTCTACGTCTCCCAATCCCGAAGAATAGACGGTTCCTTCACAACAGCCGGCTACTCATTCAGTGGCTCCAAAGCTCAGTCCGCGATTGCCGGAAAAGCGCCATTCTCACCTCAGAAAGGAAGGTGCAGATGACCCCAGTTGCACTGTGCATTGCATTGGCTCTAGGGCAGCAAAAGGCTGCAAAGACCGATCAGTATCATCAGTTCCTTCACGATAAGCTCAAGTCTTTTCGAGGCATGTCAGTGGACGCGCTGACGAGTTCGATGTCGAACGAGTACCAGCGCATGAAGCGCTTGAAGAAACCCCTAGATACCGACATTCTGGGAGTCTGTGCGAACGGCCTGGCATTTCGATTCTATCATTGGCGATATTACACTGGTAAGGACAGTTCCGAAGTCGCGAAAGACATGGCAAGCTGGATTGCAACCCTCAAACCAAGCGCCGAGAGAGACATCCTGATCGAACTCTTCATAGAGCGCAGCCTTGCCCCGAACTCTCGAAATATAGACCCCTCTCTTGCCTCAAAATACTATCCGATCGCCTTCGCTGCCGCTCTTGGATGGACGATCAAGTGCAAGTCCGAAAAGGACCTAACAAAATTTAAGGCAGCTCGCCTCGCCCTTTACGACTCTGGTCTCTCGAAAATCTATGAAGGATTCTTCGAAGCGAACTACGAGCTTGAATGCTATTTTGTTCGTAAGGACTTTGACGCTCTTGAGCGAGCGATCAAAGTCGGGAAAACCACCGCGAAACTAACCAAAGATCCAAATCAGATCAAGGCGGTGGATAAATGGTACGCCCAGTTCGAGCCACAGCTGAAAAAGCACCAGCGCGGGGGAGGGAACACTAAGTGATCGCCACGACTTGCCTCATTTGTATCTCTTCAATGCTTCGACTTGAATATGGAGCCTCATTGCGCACTTCTCTGAAGTTGTATGATTTGCCGATTTCGCAGAGTCAAGCTGGATAAAGCCTTCGGATTGGCAAAAATGGGTAGTGGCAACGTCAGAGACGCGGAGGTCATTGATGTGGCTGTAGGGTATTTGGCGAATTGGTTCTTTCACTTGGAATCTAAACCCTTGGCTCAAAAGAAACAAATCAAACAATGGCTGGAGATTAAGCTACCCCAACTAAAGAAGTCCGCGTAATCAGCGGCGCTGACCACTGCAATATTTAACACTGACCCTCCACGGCCAGGGGAATTTGATCTTTCTAATGTGCAAGCTGACCCGTTGGTCGCAAACTGTATTCTAACGAGCTTCTCGAACTACAGAATCAAAACCGCATCGGACATGCAGAGTGCTGATCGCCTTCTGACTATTCTGAGGGCCAGTCACGCACATCATGGGCTCATGCTCTACGCCGAAAGCGGTGTCCTCATGGAGAAAAACTTTTTTTACGAAGAAGCTTGATTTCCTTGAACAGGCAGTTGCTAAACGGGAGGCAACTTTGAAAATTGACACGCGTGCGGACGAGGTCGAATTCTCAAAGCCGTTCCTAGAGTACTGGAAAGCCAAGATCGCAAAGAAGAAAAAAGCAGGTGGCGGAGGCTAAGATACGCACTTGGCGGTTATAATGTTCGCCTCGCGGGCTTCCCTCTAGGGCTAAATTTACCGATTCTCAGCCTCCAACTTCGAGCCGGTGGTTGACGTCTTCCCCGAATCGTCGCCTATAAGTGATGACCGAGTTTCGATGCGCTACTGATGAAGCAACGGCCTTCCCACCGCTCGCAAACCGCGCGCCCATTAACGCCCACTTCAGACCTAAACACGTCCCAGCGTTGAACCTAACGCGCCTATTGCGCCCCACACACATCTCTCGCTCTCAGCCAAGAAATGACCGCCCACCACTGCACCTGCCAGGCAAGAGCTCCGTCGCGGCGATCTTAAAGGAAAAGTCCGCCGTCCACCGTCAGCGTCTGCCCCGTAACATACGCTGCATCTGCCGACGCCAAGAACAAGACCGCCGGAGCGATGTCCGCCGGAGTACCGAGCCGTCCCGCCGGAGCGCGCTTCACGACGTCGTCCTTAAACTCCTGCGGCAAAGCCTCGGTCATATCGCTCTCGATAAACCCAGGCGCCACTGCGTTGCAAGTAATTCCGCGCGAACCAAACTCCTTCGCGATTGTCATGGTCAAACCAATCAGACCGGCCTTCGCCGCCGCATAGTTTGCCTGACCCGCTCCGCCGTGCAATCCAATAACGCTCGTAATGTTGATGATTCGCCCGTAGCGAGCTTTCATCATCGGCTTGGCAATCGTCCGAGCCGTAATAAACGCACCCTTGAGGTTGACGTCGAGAACTCGATCCCAGTCGTCATCCTTCATCCGAAGCATCAACGTATCGCGCGTAATGCCCGCGTTGTTAACCAAAACCGCAGGAACACCGAGGTCAGCCGTAATTGCCGCAAAGACTTCCTCGACCGACTCGGTCGACGAAACATCGCAAGCGTAGCCCTTACCGCCAATCGCCTCGGCCGTCTTATTCGCTCCGTCCAAGGTGGTTGCAATACAGGCGACCTTTGCCCCTTCTGCGGCAAATGCCTCGGCAATCGTCCGCCCAATCCCCCGGCTAGCACCGGTAACAATCACAACCTGATCCTGAAAACGCATTCCACTAGAATACTTTAAGCACAAAGGGCGAGACTCCGATGGAGACTCGCCCTTTGTATTCCAAACCCTGACCGATCAGGGGAAGATTCCGCGTCGAACAGTCGCATCCGCAACTCGCTTGACACCGATAATCAACGCCGCAGTGCGCATATCTGTCTTGTGTTGTCGCATCGTGGCGTCAACCTGACCGTAAGCCCGCTGCATGATCTTGGTGAGCTGATCGTTAACGCGATCCTCCTCCCAGAAGAAGTTCTGAAGATCCTGAACCCACTCGAAGTAGCTGACAACAACGCCGCCAGCGTTAGCCAAAATGTCCGGCACAACGTGGATCCCTCGGTCGTGAAGAATCTTGTCCGCTTCAAACGTACAAGGTCCGTTCGCACCTTCAACAAGCAGCTTCGCCTTTATCTTGTTCGCGTTGCTCTCATCGATCTGAGCCGCAATCGCCGCAGGAATCAAAACGTCACAATCAAGCTCAAGAAGCTCCTTGTTCGTAACCTTCTCAGCTTCCTTGTATTCCTGAATGCCACCCTCTCGACCGGCATACCGGTTCGTGAGTTCAGCAATAGGAAGTCCCTTTGGATTGTAAATTCCGCCGACCGCGTCGGAAATTCCGACGACCGTGGCGCCGTGCTCCTCAGCAATCTTCGCCGCCGTCGCACCAACGTTTCCAAATCCTTGAACGATAACCTTGGCACCGCCGAGGTTCATGTTCATCGTCTTCGCAGCTTCTTCGGTTGCAACAATTACGCCGCGACCCGTCGCCTCAACGCGACCCAGCGATCCGCCAAGGTCAACCGGCTTACCGGTAACAACACCGGGAACCGTGTAACCCTTCTGCATCGAGAAGGTATCCATGATCCACGCCATCGTCTGAGCGTTGGTGCCAATGTCAGGAGCCGGAATGTCGCTGCGCTCACCAAGAATCATATTGATCTCAGTCACGTAGCGACGTGTGAGCTTTTCAATCTCACGTCGGCTGAACTGCTTCGTATCAACCTTAACAGAGCCTTTCGCTCCGCCATAAGGAATGTTGACAACCGCACATTTCCAGGTCATCCACATCGCCAAAGCGGTGGTCTCGTTGACGTCAACGTCGGGGTGATACCGAATTCCACCCTTAGTCGGTCCTCGTGAGGAGTTATGCTGAACACGGTAGCCCTCAAAACACATCACCTCGCCATTGTCGAGAACGACAGGGAAGTTGACGATGAGTTGCCGCATGGGCTTGCTCAGAACTTGATGCAGCCCTGCATCCAGATCAAGGTACTTGGCCGCTACGCTAAGCTGCTCGCGGGCCATGCCGAGGACGTCGTGGTGTGCGCTCATGATTTATCTCGTTTTGACGCCGGACAACCTTTCCACTGGCGTGTAGACCAGGGCGGCGAGAACGGCGTTGTACATCGCTGATATCAGTGTATCTCTCAGACTCCCTAGTATGTTCGGCTGAGAAGTTAAGAACAAGAAGACTAGACCAGCGATTAGGGTCGCAACAAAACAAGCTAATGCTGCAATCAGGAAGTTCCTCTGAAATCGCATCTCAATTAGCGAGCCGCCGATCCAGCCAACAATCAACCGAGTGACAACGTACTGCCACATATTCGCTCCCGTAATTGCCCCCTGGAAGAAACCGCCCGTAAAGCCCGCTAACGCTGCTCCACGCAGGTCGGTGAGCATGCTGATAACCACTGTCGCAACGATGAGAAAGTCGGGCTGAGCACCGAACAAAGCGATGTCCTTTGCAACTCCTTCGTTAAGTCCGCCACAAATCCAAAACGTCGCAATCGCGGTCCAGATCACTGAATTCCGATTCACTTCAGAATCACCACCTCACGAAGATTCCCTGGGTTCACTTTCGGCAAAATTAGCGCTCGCGAAGCACCGACTTCGGGCCTCGTTTCCGTGTTCAACACCCGTCCAATCACAATCCCCCGAGGGATTCCCCTAGGCAACTTCTCGGAAAATCCACTGGTGACAATGATGTCGCCACTCTTAACCGGAGGCTTATCGTCTTGGAAGCCCAAGATCAAGGTCTCGGTATCGTCACCACGGATCAAGCCGTAGGGCGAAGGATTATAGCCGAGCGCAGTCGCTCCAATTTGGAAGGACGGCGCGGTGATCAGCAGGGCTTGACACTCTCGAGGAGCAACCGTCTGAACTCTCCCAACGAGCCCCGCCGCGCAAACCACAACCATGCCCGGTTCAATCCCCTTGTTCGTTCCAGCGGCAATCGTGATGCGATCCTCAATCGAAGAATAGTAAATCACATCCGCCAGAACCTTGGGTCGATCAAAAGTCTTCTCAAGCTCCGCAAGTTGCCGTAGCGAGTCGACTTGGAACTCAAGGTCTTTAATCTTATCGTCGTAGAGGCTCAGCGAATCCAGCTGACGCTTGAGTCTCTCGTTCTCAAGCGCGTAACGATCGCCCTGTACGGCGCCGGAAAGGAATCCGGCTAGAGCCTGAAAAGTCTTATTAGAGACAGTCGCGATAGGCTGACAAATGGTGCGAACGACCAAGTCGAGCGGGCTCGTCTTGCCGTTATTGCGCTGAGAGGATTGTACGTAAGAAATAGCAAACCCTAGGATCATTAGTCCCAAGAACCAGAGGATCGGACGGGGTTGTTTATCTCTTCTTACGGCTGTGAGGACCTCTCAAGCATTTTGCGAATCAGGGCGTTCTCGTTCATCTCTTCCACGATAATTCCGGTCCCCAGAGCAACGCAACTGAGCGGATCATTAGCAATATGAACGGGAACCAAGGTTTCCCTAGAAATCAATTTATCCAGGCCACGCAGAAGTGCGCCTCCACCAGCCAAGTAGATGCCTTTCTCCATTGCATCACCAGCAAGTTCAGGGGGAGAAGCCTCAAGCGTCAGCTTGATCGCATCAACAATTTCTCGAACGGGTTCGGCAATTGCGGTTCGAATCTCTTCGGATGTGACGACAGCAGATCGTGGCAAACCGGTGACAAGGTCTCGACCCTTGATCACCATGTCCATCTCCTGCTCAAGCGGATAAGCCGACCCAATCTCGATCTTAACCTGCTCAGCAGTCCGATCGCCAATCGCGAGGTTAAACGCTCGGCGAACATAGCTGATAATTGCTTCATCAAGCTCGTCACCAGCGGTCCTAACAGACTTCGATGAAACAATGCCGCCCAAGGAGATGACTGCGACTTCGGTTGTTCCACCACCGATATCGACGATGATTGAGCCACTTGGCTCAGAAACAGGCAGTCCAGCTCCAATCGCTGCCGCCATCGGCTCCTCAACAACATACGCGGCGGTGGCTCCCGCTTTGCGAGCTGCTTCAATGACCGCTCTCCGCTCAACTTCTGTAACGCCAGAGGGAATTCCAACGACGACCGTCGTTCGGAATGCGCCACGGCTGATTGCCGAACCAATAAAGTGCCGAAGCATCTCTTCGGTCTGCTCATAGTCAGCAATAACGCCATCCTTCAGTGGCCGTACGGCAATGATATTCGCAGGGGTGCGACCCAGCATCCGCTTAGCCTCAGCTCCAACCTTGATGACCTTTCCATCGTCTTGGCTGACGGCAACAACACTTGGCTCGCGAAGGATGATTCCGCGTCCGGCTACGTACACGAGCGTATTGGCAGTACCAAGATCGATACCGATATCACGGTGAAATCTGCCAAACAGGCTGCGCAAAAAACTCATTTTCAATTTACTCTTCCGCTTCTTCAGCGTCGTCAGGCGTATGCTCAACCTCGCTGAGTCGGCGGGCAAGCGTTTCCTGCGAGATTGCAGAAAGCACCACGTCGCCACTCATCGTAAATACAACCGACTTGGTTTTCCGACCTTGGGTGGCATCAATGACCTTCCCCGATTGTCGTAGCCCTTGTACCATACGCCGCATTGGCGCAGATTCAGTGCTCACCATCGCGATAATTTTGTCCGTCAGCACATAGTTGTAAAACCCAACATTGAGAACAACAGGTGCCGGCATAGAAAAAACTCCCAGAAGCGAATCGCAACTGAGAGTTTACTTGATTTAGGTTGGCGTAAAACGAACCAGTTTCAGGCTTACTGGTCGGATGGTGAGCTCATTCCGCCACCGCCCATCGCTCCACGTCCGCCACCCATTGGGCGTCCGCCCGCTGCACTTGGACCACCAGGCATTCGTCCGCCACCCATAGCTGCTCCGGCACCTGCTCCACCGCCTGCACCAGGAAGGGTGTTACCCATCTGAACGCCAGGATCCGGAAGCTTAGCTGCCGTCGTGTTGACCGCCGCTGGAGCTGGATCTGGAACGAGGGCTGGCTTGGTGAACATCAAAACCAAAACCGCAATCACGGCGATCACTGGGGCGACGATAGATAGCACCAGATTAAGTTGGGTGTTTGGGCCTGGACCAGTGTTGCTCATGATGTTTAGTTCCTTGGATGCAAGGGTTAGAGGTGTAGGTTACACCATTTTCCCAGATTTGCCAAGGGGTTAGTGGTTAAAGTGTCGCGTTCCCGTAAAGCACATCGCAATTCCCAACTCGTTAGCTCGATTGATCACGTCCTGATCCTTCTTGCTTCCTCCGGGTTGAACAATTGCCGCAATACCTGCCGCTGCAGCTGTCTCAATCGAGTCGGGGAACGGGAAGAACGCATCACTCGCTAGCGCCGCCCCGGTCGAGCCCTCGCCCGCCTGATCCAACGCAAGGCGAACGCTTTGCACGCGGTTCATCTGTCCTGCACCGACGCCCAGTAGCTGTGCCGAGTTTCCAACCACGATCGCATTGGACTTCACATGTTGGACAATCGCCCACTGTAACTTAAGCGCCGCCATTTGTTCGGCGGTCGGAGCAACCTCAGTGACAACCTTCCAGTCGTTAGCCGGATCTTCATCGCTCTGCTGAACAATCGCTCCTCCACGAATCGCCTTGACCGTCATGAATTCCTGACGAGGAGGCAACGCAACCTCGAGAAGTCGCACATCCTGCCCCCAACCAGCACGGTTCTTGAAGATTTCAACTGCCTCAGGCGTGAAGCTGGTCGCCAGAACGACTTCCAAGAAGTTCCCCTTAGCGGTCATCGCTTCGGCTGCTTCGAGATCGACCACGCCATTGAACGCCGCGATTCCTCCAAATGCCGAGATCGGATCAGAAGCACGAGCTAAGTTGTAGCTCTCACCAAACGAGGCACTCGTCGCCGCACCGCAAGGGTTTCCGTGCTTGATGATCGCGCATGCATTCTCCGGCAAATCTCCAACAAGCTCCCAAGCTCCAACCGAGTCATTAATGTTGTTATAGCTAAGTTCTTTGCCCCAAAGTTGTTTAGATTGTGGGAGCCCTGGCTGACCCAGTCCGTCGGCGTAAAGCGCGCCTTGCTGGTGAGGATTCTCGCCATAGCGGAACGCCTGGATCCGCCGAAGCCCAACCGCAAGAAACTCGTTCTCAAGCTCGTCAACGCCGCTTGCCGCGAACAAATACTTAGAAATCAGGCTGTCATAGTAAGCGGTTAGGCGGAACGCCTTTGCCGCCAGCTTCGGTCGAAGTTCTGCAATTGTGCCTTCCTTAAGAGACGAGAGAACTCCGTCATAGTCCTTCGGGTCGGTGACGATCGCGACCGAAGCGTGATTCTTCGCCGACGCCCGAATCATCGCCGGTCCGCCGATATCAATCGACTCAATCGCCTGTGGAAGGTCGTGGGGCTTAGAGACGGTCTCCTCGAAGCGATACAGGTTCACCGCAACGACAGAAATCGGCTTGATCCCGGCCTCATCCATTGCGCTCACATGTGCAGGATTCCCGACCACCCCAAGCAAGCCACCGTGCACCATCGGGTGCAGGGTCTTGACCCGACCGTCCAGCATCTCTGGAAATCCGGTGACTTCGCTGACGTCCGTAACCGGCAGTCCAGCTTCGCGTAAAGTTTTAGCCGTTCCGCCGGTACTCAGCAGCTCATATCCGAGCGCGCTGAGACCTGTTGCAAACTCAACGATTCCTGACTTATCAGTCACGGAAAGGAGTGCTCTCATCGGCCCGTGGTTCCTCCCGTAGTCGTGCCCGAATTGCCTCGGAGATCGCCCCCATCGCCTGGGTCAGTTGTTGGAGGTTCGGGTTGCTTTTTCACTTGCACTGTTATAGATTTTGTCACGACTTTGCTGTTGGCGTCAGTCGCTTTGAGGGTGAACGTCGTCTTGCCGACAATCGGGATTTCAGTCGTGCCGCTCGCGTCGAGTGTGTAGATTTGGCTGCCGGTGTAGCTAAATTCGATCTTGGAGGCCTTTTCAACCTGCCAGTTCATCGTTACCTTGCCGCCTTCTTCAACTTCGAGCGGGGAGATATCAAACTTTAGAATCTTAACCAAGACCGGTTCGATCATTTCGACTTTGAAGGTTCGTTTGACGCTCTTGCCTGCCGAGTTTTCGGCAACGACGGTGTACTCGTTCTCGCCGAGCTTTGTCGGTTCAATAAGAATCGTATTGAGTCGAAGATCGAGATCAATATTGTCAGGCCCCAGTTTCGCCTTGGTGACGGCGGGGTCGAACTTATATGTCAATGTGAACTTCTCACCCTTGTTCACGGAGATCGGCGACGGCGTCAGATCAAGAATCTTAGGCTCCGGAATGATCGGTGCCGCATCGACCTTGATGGAAACGGTAGCCGGATCACTTTGCCGGTTATCTCGGAAAGCCACCGCCTGAATCGTCAGAGTTCCGATCAGAGGCGTTTCTACTTCTTGGGTTCCCTCAGGAGGCAAATTCTCTCCAATCGGAATTCCGCCCGCAACCAGTTTGACCGCAGAAGCGTTGCTCGCAACCCAGTGCACAGTGACCTTTGTGCCCTGCGTAACCCGTGTAGGGCTCATCATCAAGTCGAGAGTTACCTCGGGCCGCTTCGGTTGGGTGAGCCAAACGGTCAAGGCTAGAATCGACATGATGAAGAAGACAATAATCGTCGCCGGGGTGATAAACGGTCGGACCTCAAGCTGGGCTTGGCTCGAAGCAACCACTCCTGGGGTCGTCGTACTGCGCGCAGTGACCGCAAACCCGATGAGTCTAGGCGATCCCAGCGGCGACCCTTTCTTCGGGTGAACGGCAAAATCGACATCGCGCTGTTGCCCTGGCCCCACGGTGATCTGCTCGTCGTCAAATTCGTAGGTGCAGGAGTTCTCGGGGTCGTCTGCCATCAGCTGCATGGTGTGCTCGCTGTTCCCCATGTTCATCACCGTCGCCGCGAAGATATTCTGCGTCTTGGTCGCGGTGACAAATCCTTTCTTAGGGCTCAGTTCCAGCGTGATCGAGTTAAAGGGCTTGATCGTCAGAATCCCCTGAGCAATCCGCTGGTCACCCGTTGCCAAAGACCGAACTTTAGCGACAAATGGGAAGTTCCCCGCAGTGCTCTCGCTCTGGCGGGGCGGCTTGAAGAAAACCTTTAGGCTTTGGCGCTCTCCCGGCTTGAGTTCGACCGACGGGACAGGGATCGCGATCCACTCGCCATCAACTCCCTCAATCCCAATTTCAATGTTCTCGGTTGACTCACCGCGATTTTCCACCTCAAGGGTAAGCGGTGCAGTGGCTCCTGGTTCGACAACGACCGACTCAGAAGAGATTGAAGCAACGAGAGACATGCTTAATAGATTGTAGCAGGGCTACTGGGTACGAATCTCGATTGTCCCAACGCCATAGGCCGGCAATGAGAACAAAACCCCAGACGATCCATAGTCAATCCCAAGGCTATCTGGCTCATACGGGTTCTTGACGTTTGCTTGGTACCCGACGGCTTTCGACCCCTTAGGGATCGAGAGGCTCACTCGAATCGCTTGTTCCTTCGCAAGTTTGTTCACCGCGACAATCACGATGCGTCCCTTGATTGTTGGATCAATACTCGCGTACACGGAGTTCGCCGCAGGTGTTTCCCCGACGACGTTGAGACCAATGCTCCCAAACCTCCCACCTTTACCATCGAAATTGGTGAACGCGCCGAAGCCCGCCACTTGCGCCGGTCGGTCGTGATTGATTCCCCAGTGACAGGCTGCAAACACCCCGAATCGGCCATAGATTCCGAGCACGTCTGCCTGGGCAACCATCCCACTCGGCTCGCTCCCCCCGCCAAAATCGTATTCGGTAATCCCCAGTTTGGTCCCTGGGTAGTTCTTCGAAATCTGCCCAATCGTCCGCGGCAGGAGACTAATCGGCTTCTTCCCAAGAGAGTCTGCGATCCAACTCGACTCGACATACGAGGGATCCCACAGCGAGCGACCCGCTTGCGCACGAGCAAGGTCCGTCTCCGCGTTGTTCTTCTCTCCGCAAATCCGATTTCCTCCCCCTTGCGCTTCCGGGTACCAATGAATATCCAAAACGTCAAGCAGTCGCTTGCCCGTCCTCACTTCCGCCTCTTTCATTTTCGCAAGATAGAACTCGAGGAAGTCTCGATCATTCCGATCAGGTGCATCTTGAAACGTGCGGTAACCGTGCCAGCCGTAGCTCGCCGGTCCGAAAACCAGTGACCCAGGAGCGACCTTTTTGACGGCGGTCGCGTATGCGATTCCGCGCTCCAAAATCCCCGCGAAACCAACATTCTGGGGCACGATGCGCACGTGAGTCGATTGCCAAAGATCGGGCTCATTATCTAGGCTGTACCAAGTCTTGGCACCTGCTGGCTTGGACTTCTCAACAAAGTTGACAAACTCATCCTGATAAACCGATCGGTCGCTCGTATTCGGATTTAGCGAATAGCTTCCACCGGGCTTGGAGGCAAACGATTTGTTAAACCTTGCTTCCAAGTAGTTCGGAGTCTTGTTCACATCCCCATCGGGTCCCTTGTCTGCGGCAACGTAGCCCGCGCAGGGAACGGTCAGTATTGAAACCGACCCGTTCGCGGCGGCCGGCTTGTAGAAATCTGAAACCGCCTTGCCTGGCTCTTCCGTGCTGCCCATATATCCATCGTTCTGATACCGATAGTCGTTGCCGGCATTGCTAGCATTTGTCTCCCAGTTGTAGGCCGTCGTCCGATTTCCGCCCATCCGCGCCACCGTAAAGCCCTTTGCGAACTGAACCCACTTCGGATCCTTCGAATTGAACGGAAAATTCGCACCATAGATGTAAGGCGAGATAGGCGTTTGTTTAGAAACATCAATCGTAATCTGACCAAAAGCCTTCGGAGCGTCCTGGGCAAACTGGGACGACTGAAAACAAAACAGGAGCAGTGCGATCATCACTGCTCCTATCGTAGTCGATTTTGTTCGTTAACGGAAGATCAGAGTTTGTGCTTTGTGATCGACTCGTCGTCTCGGGTTGCTTGAGCAGCCTTTTCAGCTCGCTCGCAGAACTCTTCCGGAGTCGCCTTGCCGCTAACAAGTGCGGTCGTCGCGTTCTCAAGCTCCTTGAACATCGCTGGGTACCAGCTTCGGAACTGGACTGACCAGATGTCCTTGCTCTCCTTATAGATGCGCGCAGGTTCGACCACGTGCTCTGGAACTTTGGCTCCATCTGCGCTGCCCTTGATCGCCATCAAGGTGCCTTTTTCTTCCAAGAACTGCTTCGCCTTTTCTACCGACGTCATGTACTTGTAGAAGTCGATTGCCAGCTCAGGGTTTTGAGCTTTGGTAGGCACCATCCAAGGTTCGATTGCAACCTGAATCGCGGTCGGGTCGCCCTTACCGCCATCGACCGTCGGAGGAAGCATGAACGCAATCTTTCGACCCTTTGGCCAGCTGTCCTTCATTTCAGGGTGGATCCAGGTTCCGCAAGGAACAAAGGCGGCCTTCCGGTTCAGGAATCCTGCCTGAGCCTGCGTATGGCTCATGCCCACGGCACCTGTCTCAAAGAATCCCTTATCGCGCAAGGTGGCGATCATCTGAGCTGCCTTCAGCATGCTCGGTGATTTCCATGCTCCTGGTTCCAAGTTCTGGCAAGCGGTGAGGGCGGATTGTCCACCTTCGCTGACTACCCAAGGAAGCATCATCATGCAGAGCATGTAGAACGGATATTGACCCTGGAAGGTGATCGGTGCCATCCCCTTAGCCTTGATCTTGTCGCTAACGGCGAGAAGCTCGTTAAAGGTCTTCGGAACGGTCCAGCCATTCTCCTTGAACAGCTCGGTGTCGTACCACCATCCGTAAAGAATGACGTAGTAGGGAAGCGTCCACTGCTTTCCGTCTAGCTGTCCGAGCTTGAGCAGCGCTGGCTCAAAAGTTTCTCCCCACGGAGTCTTTCCATCGGCAGCCGGAGTCTTGAGGGCTTCTTCAAGTGCGATGACCTGACCTTCCTCGGCGAGGCCCCAGTGATCCATTCCCCATCCTGGGAATGTGAGATCAGGAACCTTTCCGCTAACAAATCGTGGCTTGAGTTGTTCCCAAACCCGAGGGTTTCCATCAACAGAGATCTCTGTACCGGCGTGCTTTGCGGTGTATTCCTTTGCGGCAGTCTGGAAAAAGTCGATTCCGTATCCACCCTTAAAGGACTGAACTTCGATCTTTCCGGTTGGTGCTTTCGCTGCTCCTACTTTTGGTGCAGGTGCCGAGTCGCCTTCGGCGGGATCAGCAGAGCCAGAAGAGCCGCAGCCCCAGAGCGAGACGGCGAAAAGGGCGAGAATCGAGGTGCTCCATCGCATGGTTGCCACTATCTTACACCCCACTCCCAAAGCCCATAAGCAACTTTGTCCGACAGTGGTCGCCCAGATTGCCGCAACGCCAACTCGATACACGTACGATGAAAGGCCTCGTGTGAGATCAAGTAACCCGCAAATGCCGCCGCATGCGGTTTGAAGCCCTTCACCTTCCCGCTCGGACGTTCTGCCCGTCTTAAAATCTCGGAAATTGCTGCAGTTGAAGCCGCCAGTGAGTCGATCAATTCCTGTCGAGAGGGGCTTTCGAGTTTCAAAATTGAGTCGTGAAGGTCGATTGCCGCCGATTTCACCCACATTTTTCGAACATTGTGCATGTGGGAGAAGTTTCCTAAAATAGATTTTCCCTTCTCGAGCTTGACCGTCAGCTGGTCGTCCGAAATTGCCTCTAATAGATACAAATTGAGTCTGGAATTGATCTCCCAAGCCTCGATGAGTTCCGCATTCATAGAATGAGAATTGTATTCGGACGGAGCAGAGGAGTCAAAAGCCCCGACAAAATACGAGGAAATCTTGCATTGTTTACATGCGTATGTGATAATGAAGTTGACTCAATGCGAGTCAACAGACGCAGGAAGCGCGCCGAGCAGATTTGATCGTGTGGCTTGGGACTCACAAGGAACATAGGAAAGTGTGGGAAACAACTCCGATTAGGTCTAACGAAGTTCGCGGATCGTGTCGAAAATCTAAAACGGAGAAAACACGAAGAAACATGAACAAAACGTTCAAGTACGCTCTTTCGGCTGTCCTCGGCGTCGCTATGGTAACCCCAGCGTTCGCACAGGGCTTCCCAGACGTCCAAGATACTCACTGGGCATACGAAGCAGTCACCCGACTCAAGAAAGAAGGAATCATCACGGGCTACCCAGATGGAACCTTCGGTGGAAAGAAGAACATCACTCGATACGAGATGGCTACTCTTCTTTACGCGATCTACCAGAACATGAAGAACGTCACCGACGGTCTCAATTCTCAGATCGAAGCTCTTGAAGCACGAGTCAACGCTATCAAGCCTGCACAAGGCGGCGGCACCGACACCACCACCCTGGCTGCACTCAACGCTCTGAAGAGCGATGTGTCTTCCATGAAGGCATGGGGCGACGACATCAGCCAGCTCAAGAAGATGGCTTCCAGCTACGAGAAAGAGCTCAGCTCGCTCGGAGTCGATGTCGAAGCAATGAAGAAGGACATCAAGGACATGGACGCTCGCGTCAAGGCCCTTGAGAACAAGAAGAGCGCTGTCCAAATTAGCGGCGACGTCAACTTCTTCATCTCGGCTGGATCCAAGGGTTCTGCTGGAAACGCTGTCATCAACCAAGATGGTAAGTTCGCTGGCGGTTCAGCAACCGGTGCTGGTATCGATTCCCTCGGAGTCAACCACGAGCTCGCGTTGAGCCTCAAGACTGACACTGCAAAGGCAACCCTCGTGATCGGTAACGGTCTCGGAACTGGTTCGGCTTTCAACAACCAGTCATTCTCGCAAGAGCGATTTGACACCGCTTACGGTCAGAACGGCGCAAGCAACATCTACATCCACGAACTCTACGCCAACCTCAGCGACAGCCTGGTTGGAATGAACTTCGACGCAAAGATCGGCCGACAAGGCGTCAAGATCAGCCCGATGGTCATGCAGCGACTGGACACCACCTCATTCTTCGAGAATGATCGATACGACAACGGCGAATTCGCTCTTGACGGTATCACCGCTGGTTTCAACTTTGGTGGCAGCACCAAGCTTGGTCTCTTCCTCGGAAACGTAGGCGGAGCTAACCTCGGCGTCAACAACGTTCAGCCAATTCGAATCGGTGCAGAAGAGTTTGGTCTCGCATCCGCTGACACCCTCAACGTCGCACGAGCTATGGGCGCTGTCCTGAAGTTCGGCCTCGGCGAGAACGGTGGAATCACCGCTTCCCTCGTTGAATTCGACGGAAACACTGTCTCCACCGGAACGGCTCAAACCGCTGCGGCAGGCTTCAACCGACTCGAAGTCTACGGACTTGATCTTGATTACAAGCTTTCCGGCAACTTGTCCTTCGCGGCTGGTACCGGTAAGAGTTCGTTCAAGACCAACAACTCGGACAACAGCTCCGGTAACAACCAACGACAGAACTTCAGCGTTAAGTACGGCGCTGGCGATCTCTCGGTTGGCGTTGGCTACCGCAAGATCGAAGCCAACTACCAGGCTCCTGGTGATTGGGGCCGATTCGGCGTGTTCCGCAACCTTAACGACGTTAAGGGTGTTGACTTCTCGCTTGGATACAAGGTTTCCGACTCGCTCAGCCTGAGCGGTTCGCAAGCTAACCTCGACACCATCACCTTCGGTGGCGGCGTCCGAGGAGTCGAGTCGACCACCATCGGCGCGAACTACAAGATCAACTCGAACTGGACCCTCATGGCTACCCTTGAGGACACCAAGTTCAAGAATGGTTTCTACAACAACAGTGAGTTCAAGTACACCACGTTGGGCTTCGGCTACGACATGGGTGCAAACCAGCTCTTCAAGTTGTGGTACCAAGTCGGCGACAACCTCCTCAACACTGCATTCCCTGCAGGTCAAGGCGGCGCTGGAACCGGTGCTAACAAGGGTGCTTTCATCGGCGCTCAGTTCTCGGTCAAGTTCTAAACTAGGCTAAGAGAAAAGGATTGGGGGCGAACCTAAGGGTTCGCCCCCTTTTCATTTATGGGTCGGCTAAACTTGGAATATGAAACGACTGTTTAGCTTTGCACTCGGGGCGCTCGCCCTAGTCTCGGCTTCGGCAATGGCCGAAGACATCAAAAGAATCCAATACCCCGCTCTCTCACCTGACGGAGCAACGATCCTTTTCTCGTGGCAGGGTGATATCTGGTCCGTCCCACGCGACGGTGGAAAGGCCATTCGCCTCACCGTGCACTCCGCTCCAGACAGCCGACCTATTTGGTTCCCCGACGGATCACGATTCGCATTTGCATCCTCACGCTACGGGAGTATCGACATCTTCTCCCTGAAACCAGATGGCACTGACCTCCGACGGATCACCTTCGACTCGTCCTCCGAACTTCCTACCGCAGTCTCCCCCGACGGACGCTATATTTACGGCTCTACGTCACTTTGGTCCCGAGGAGACGTCTTCCGGGTACCGGCCAACGGTGGCGACCTTCAACGCCTAACGAGCCACCCCTTTGAAGCCACATTTTCACCAAGCCTGTCCAGAGACGGTTCAAAGGTCTATTACTCCCGAGGAGCCTATCGAGAAACCGCGTGGCAAAAAATGGGCATGATCAGCTCCGCGCTCCCTGAAATCTGGGTGGCAGATAACACCGTTCCGTTGTCCAATCACAAGCGACTCACGAACAACGAATTCACCGACCAGTTCCCATTGCCCCAAGCCGATGGATCGATCATTGCGGTGACGAACCGCAGCGGAGCTCCGAATATCTGGCGACTTGGAAAAGGCGACAAGCCCCTCACGACCCACACCAACGGCTCGAGCCGAAACCCCTCCGCTAGCCGAGACGGGCGCTTCGTAGCCTACGAATTCGAGTCCGATCTGTATGTTCTGGACACAGTAAACGGCCAAACCTCCCTCGTCAAGGTCGAAGTTCCCGCTGACGATAGAATCAATCCCGTCCAAGAGATCACCGTCACAAGCGGAGTAACCGAGTTCTCCGTTTCACCAGACGGCAAGAGGATCCTTGCCGCCGCGCGAGGCGATGTCTTCCTCTTGCCCGAGAAGGGAGGAACCACCCGACGCGTAGTGGACAACCTCGGTCGAGACTACTCAATCGCCTGGCTAGATGCCAAAACGGGCCTCTACACCGCCCTCGAAAAGGGTCATCGACGCATTAAGCAAGTGAGCATTGAGGGGGGCATCAAGGACTTCATCACCGACGAGAAACTGGATGTCATGTCACCTGTTGTCTCACCTGATGGCAAAATGATTGCGTTCCACAGAGGCGCAACCGAAATCTGCGTCGTCGAGAGCGACGGTAAGGGCTTGCGCACCCTCATCAAGGGCAACTTCACCGACGCCTACGAAGGCGCGGCGCTAGTCAGCTGGTCACCCGACAACGCCTATCTCGCCGTCAGCCTGCAACAGGGTCGCCGGACGCTCGTCTCCATCGTCGACGTCAAAACCGGAAAGGTCACCACCGTCGCAAAGATGGTGAATCGCCCCCAACGCGGCTCAGTCAGCGTCCCCCAGTTCACCGGGAACGGACGTTCACTCTTCTTCATCTCGCCCGAGTATGACAACCCAGACCTGTTTGTGGTGGACCTCGTCCCCGCCGACATCACCTTCTCAGAAGATGACCTTGATAAGATCGACGAAGCTCCGAAAAAGGACAAGCCGCCTGTCGAAGTCAAGGTCTACGAGCCAAACCTCGAAGCCCGACTCCGTCGGCTCTCTACTACCGGATGCGGAGCTGCAATCCCGTCTCCTGACGGTCGCTCAATCCTCGCCCTCACGGATGCCGGATTGGCACAAGTCAACCCCGCAACAGGTTCGGCGTCCACGCTGATCTCCGCCACCGCCCCTGGCGTCCGCTTGCAAGGCATGTTCCTCTCCGGAGGAAAGGTCTATGCCCTTAATGCGGGCACAATGGCAAGCGTAAACATCGCTGGACCTGCATCCAGCCTGTCTCCCATCTCAATGAGCGCCAGCTACACCGTTAACGCGAAAGGCGAAGAGAAGGCCCTCTTCGAAGAGATCTGGTGGACCCTCGACTCCCAATACTACGACCCAAAGATGAACGGAAAGGATTGGAACGCGATCCGAACGAAGTACGCTCAGCTGGTCCCGTTCGCATACGATCGATCTGACTTCTATCGCATGATGGGCGAAATGATGGAGGAGCTCGAGTCCTCGCACCTCGGCGCAACCGCGCCTCCCGTCGACTTCCCCGGGTCCGGAACTGAGTCAACCGCGTTCCTCGGCATCGACCTCGACCCTGTTTCCCTCTCACGTGACGGCTCTGCAGTAGTCGCTAAAGTCATTGCCAACTCCCCAGCCGACCATCCCTCCTCCATGCTCAAAGTCGGCGACAAGATCGTCGAAGTCGACGGTGAAAAGGTTGCTGGTTCGTCCTTCGCCCAGGTTCTCAACAAGAAGACTTCACGCAAGGTCACTCTCCGCGTCGAACGAGAAGGGAAGTTCGAAACCGTCACCATCAAACCCTCCTCGTCCGCCCTACGATCCGCCCTCGACTACGACAACTACGTCAACGAGACCCGCGCTCGAGTCGAAAAACTCAGCGAAGGCAAACTAGGTTACGTCCACATCAAAGCGATGGATAAGCCAAGCCTAGATCAATTCCTCCGCGAAATCCGAACCCAAGGCGAAGGTCGAAAGGGACTCATCATCGACGTCCGCTTTAACGGCGGCGGATCGACCGCGGTCGACGTCCTCAACACCCTCATCCGCTCTCCATGGCTCATCCGAACCACCCGAGGCGAGTTCGGACTTAAGTTGTCCGAGAACGTCTATCGGAGCGACGCGCTTGAGTTGCCCACCGCGCTGATGTGCAACACCTTCTCGTTCAGTAACGCAGAGGTCATCACCGAAGGGTTCCGAAAACTCAAGCTCGGCCCGATCATCGGAGAACGCACCCCCGGCTACGTCATCGGAACCGGTGCTGCTTCACTCTGGGACGGTGGAATGATCCGAATGCCGGTCATCGGAGCCTACGCAGTCAATGGAGAAAATCTCGAAAACGGCGGTCGCCGACCCGACCACACCGTCTGGTTCGACCCCAATGCCTGGACGGAGGGTCGTGACCTCCAAATAGAAAGAGCCGTCGTCGAGCTACTTAAATCCGCGAAGTAACGGCCGGTATCCCTCCCCCTGAACGCACTTGGGGGAGGGAACCAGGAGAGAACCAGGAGGGAATGGGATGCCACTCAAGAATCGTGTTGATCCGTTCAAACTCCTCCATGCCGTCCCCCAGCGGGGAGCATGGTTTGGCAACCGAGGCTGTATTCACGACAAGCAAGGCAACATCAAGTGGCTCCAAAAAACGGATCGCTGGATTATCTGCGAACTAGAATTCAAAGACCGAAAACGCCCGCTCCTCCAACCCGGAAAGTACACCGAGCTTTTCTTTATGGACGAAGCAACCGCCCTCGCCGCCGGCCACCGACCCTGTATGGAGTGCCGCCGCCCCGCCGCCAAACAGTTCCTAGAGCTAACTGGATTCAAAACCGTCACCGCCCTTGACGCCCAGCTCAGCAAAGAACGCCTCCTCGATGGCCCCATCATCGAAGACCCCCTCTCCCTTCCTAATGGAGCCATGGTCGGCTGGCTCTTCACCGCCTATCTGGTCTACAACGGATCGCTCCACCGCTGGAGCTTCGACGGCTACCAGCGCGTCGAGTCGCTTGAAACAGACATCGAAACCAATATCATCCCGTACTCCCCAGGCTTAGAAAAGCGATGCACTAAGTTTTCGGATGAGCAGATCCGGCTTATCACCCCTTTGACCACCATCCGAGCCATTGAGAATGGCTACTCTGCTCAGATTAGTCTCCCCAAATAGCGTATCGCTTCCAACTTATCCAGCTGCTCGTTACCCGCCTCGCACCCAGCGAGATAGAGGCAGCTCGGGCAACCCGATTCACAACCACACTGCTGAACCTGATCAAGTGCTGCCCGGACGAGTTCCCTGGCTCGGTCATAGAGCAGTTCCGCGATCCCTACCCCGCCCGGAGTCCGATCAAACAAGAACACCGCCGGATTCCCGGTATCCACAAAATGGGTGAACCAAGCCGACCCAATATCTCCTCGATCACACCCAGCGAACAGTGGAGCCAAAGACAAAATCGCGTGCTCCACCCCATGGATACCCCCGATCTGCTGGTTCAGAGTCTCGTCGAGCTCAAGCGGCGGGAGATCAATACGCAGGCACACAGTCTCAAACGACACCTCTGGCAAATCGAGATTAACAACGTCGATCACCGTATCGCCATCAAATGACTTCTTAGCATAAGCTACGACTAAATCCGTAACCCGACAACCGGCGAGATGGAATACCGATTTAGACTTAATGGGCATTTTTGGTTCCAGTAACGATTGCACACGCGCTTGTGAGTAGTAATTACCAGTAAAGCGAATCAAATCAGCGTTCTTCGTCTCAAGATTGAGCTCAATAACCTCGAACGGCTCGCCACGATGAAGATAGATCGCCCCGGTATGAGCCTGCGAAAGTGCTCGTTCATACTCCATAGAGCCAATCTCTTCCTGCCCAACCCGCAGCGTAACTGAATCCCGCCCCGCACCCCGGATATTCACCTTCAGCGCCGGAGGGTCGTATGCCGGATAATAGAAGTGTCCCCCCGAAAACGTCAGCTCACCAGAACGGTCCAGCTCTTCCGCCACATCGAGGGCTCCATCCACGAACTCGGCGAGCTCCGAGGGCGCAATCGGGCGCTCGTGCGCCGCGCAAAGCAACTGAGCCGAAAGAATCGACCGATTCGATGGCTGTATCGAGACGCTCTCCGAGCGCGAATCCAAAATCCGCGAAGGATGGGTAAGCAAGAACTGCTCAAGCGGATTATCTCCAGCGACGTAAATCGCCAACCCGTCCCGGTTCCCGCGTCCGGCTCTTCCCGTCTGCTGCCAAAAACTCGCGATCGTTCCCGGATATCCGTTCAGGATCACCGCATCAAGATTCCCAATATCAATCCCGAGCTCCAGCGCATTCGTCGCCGAAAGCCCCTTCAGTCGGCCCTTCAACAAATCCTGCTCAATCTGCCGCCGTTCCTTCGCCGTATATCCAGCCCGATAGCTCTCAACCTGTGCCGACAGGGACTCTGGCAAACGCTTCCGTGTGTATCTTAGAACAAGCTCGGTTGCCACTCGAGACCGATTGAACGCCAATGTGCTCACCCCAGATTCGACCAAAGTAGAGAGCACCTCCGATACCGTGATGTTCGTGCTCAACCGTTCACCGGAAGGTAACTGAGGAGTATTTAGAAACACCACCGAACGCTTTCCGGAGGGTGATCCATCGTGATCCACCACAGTAGCCCGTTTCCCTGTCATCCTCTCAAAAAGCTCTTCAGGATTCCCAATCGTCGCCGAACCCGCAATGATCTGAGGATAATTGTGGTGCATCGCGCAAAGCCGCAGGAGCCGGCGCAGGATCAGTGCCACATGCGACCCAAAAACCCCTCGATAAGCGTGAAGCTCATCAATCGCAATCACCCGCAAAGCCTTCAGGAACTTCGTCCAGTGTGCGTGCGTGGGCAAGATGCCCGTATGGAGCATGTCCGGGTTCGTCAGAACCACGTGGGATAGATTGCGGATCGAAGACCGATGCGACTTAGGAGTATCACCGTCGTAAGTCGAAATCCGAATGCCGAGATCAATCCCCATCTTCTGGAGCCGAGCTGCTTGATCTTGGGCCAGTGCCTTCGTCGGATATATTAACAATGCCCGCGCAAGAGGCTCTTCCATGCAAGCCGCAAGTGCAGGAACCTGGAAGCACAACGACTTGCCCGAGTTCGTCCCCGTAACTACAAGAACGTCTTTTCCACTTCGTGCCGCCGCAACCGCTTCGGCCTGATGTGTATAGGGCCGCTCAGGAAGAGTTGCCAAAAGCCGTTCGTCTAAGCGCGACCATTCGCCATAAATCGGCATTCGGGCGGGCACTTCGTGGGTGAAGACAATCTGGTCAGACAGAATCTCGTGCTCAAACGGAGTCATTGCCCGCTGGAAGCTCCTCGGGGTCCGACCAAAGGAAGGCCTCCGGTGGACGTCCCCGCTGAGTGAACTTGACCGCGTAAACACTGATCGCAAAGAGCCCCGTCATCGGAATGGCAATCGCCAGCATCGAAATCGGATCGTTGGAAGGCGTAATCGCACCCGCGAGGAAGAAGATCGCCACCGCCGCATGCCGCCAATACTTCATCAGCGTCTGAGCAGAAAGCAAGTTCAATGCTCCGAGCACATACACAACCAGCGGAAGCTGGAAACCAATTCCAAAGGCCAACAAAGACTTCAGCGACAACATCGCCATGGACCCCGCCTCTTGCTTGATATCAACGCCAGGGAAGTAGTCAATGTAAGACGCAAACCACTTAAACGCCTCCGGCAAAATCATCCAGCAGAAGAATGCTCCAAGCAGGAACAAGAAGCCAGAGATCGGCGCGAGTCGCTTAAACGGCTTCTGTTCCGCCGGCTTCAGGCCTGGCGCAATGAATCCCCAAAGCTCGATGACAATAAATGGCAACGCAATGATCAACCCGACATACGCCGAGACCTTGAACACAAGGAAGAAGGCGTCGGGCATGTGAAGAATGATCTCCTCATACTTCTTGCCTCGAGGCAAGAGCGCCCGATTAACAGCAGTCGCAGCGCGATCAGTCAGAAGATTGAAGACGAAGGGGAAGTTGAACCAGCCAACTCCAAATCCAACTAGGCAATATCCTAACGACCGAATAAGCCGCTTACGCAGTTCCTCGAGATGCCCTACCAGTGAAAGCCGAAACTCCTCAGGATCATGATCCGAGGAGTTCCAGTTGGGACGCCTTAGCATCCGTTACTTTTCCAACGTGAAGATGTATTGCTTGCGCACTCGAACAAACGATTGTTGAGCAGGAGCCGCACCCTGGCCACCCATTGGTCCCATGCCAGCGCCACCCATTTGTGGGCGTCCGCCGCCTGGAGGGCCACCTTGTGGACCACCCATTGGAGGGCGACCACCAGGTCCGCCGCGCTGCTTGATGTCCTTTGGCGATCCGCCGCGCTGAATGAAGTCTTCTGGGCTCTTACCGCCACCGCCGCCAGCAGCACCTGCGCCTGCTCGGCTAGCTTGACCGCCACCAGTGTCTCCACCGGTGCTACCCGTCGCAAATCCCATGTCGCTCTTACCTTCAACGGTAATGTCTCGGTAGTACTGAACGATCTTCTTGGTGTCAAGCGCGAACCAGATGGTCTCTTCAACCGAGATCTTTCGGTCGGCGATGTCTTGCATCTTGGAACCAACTCGGGTCTTCAGCGGAGATCCTTGTGCGATCGAGTTCTTGATGACTGCGCATGGGTGACCTTGCTCCCATTCGACGCCCTTGAACTCTCCTCGAGCCGCGGCTGAGTTGACAACGGTGTTGACTTCAGACTTCTTGTCCAAATCAATCGCTCCGGTCTGGAACGATGGCTGCCAAGTGTCGCCGACTCGAACGTTTTTGGTTGGGAGAACTGGAAGTGGGAACGCGGCGAACAAGGCAAATCGGTTACCGGAACCAAGGTTGCCATCAAAGCCGAAGTAGTCAGGAATCGATCCAAAGACTTCTCGACCCGTCGAAGTGATCCGCATGTAAATCGGAGCCATGTCCTCTGGGTAGTACTTCTTCTGCGAGCTCTCGCCAGAAGCAGTCAACTTTGCGTATTCGCGGCCGTTGACGCCCTTATCAGGGAGAACCTGCATTCGAATAAGACCCTCGCCGTTTGGATAAGCGTTGTCGCAGGCGTACAGAAGTCGAATTGCCTCACCCTCTTCACTGATCTGGAATGGGCGGTCGCCGCTCTTCTTCTGATCAGCTTCGCTGATGACGTTGATAACTTCGCGCTGCTGAAGTCGGTAGATCGACTCGGTGCCAGGTCGGAAAGCGTAGCGAAGGTTGATGCCTTCTTCAGGAACGTTGATGCTGGACTTGTTTGCAACAACGATGTCGACCGAGCTGGTGTCAACGATGCGTGGCTGGCTGCTGTAGTCAACGTAGAGCTTCAGTTCAAGCTTGTAGCTGCCGTCCTCAAGATCCTTGGTGTTGAAAGGATATTCAAGGTACTTGCCGTCTTTGCTTGCCTTCGGAACGAATGCCTCGCGGAATTCGCCGTTCAAGAAAACGCCAACGTATCCGGTTCCTTCAGGAACACTGCTCTTCGGCATCAAAACCTTGATGGTTTCTCGTACCTTCGAACCGTCGAACGGGCGAACGATGGTGAATGAGCCTTGGCCTGCAAATGCCAAAACTGTCGCTCCACCAAAAATGATGCTCCAAACTGCGCGCTTCATCACGTCTCTACTTAATCTCCAACCCTAATTTACGAGTATGACGCCCTATTCTAACGGGAAGTCACTCTTTCGCGCAAGTTTCTTTGCGGTAGTTCATAATTTTTAATGCCCATGACTACCGCGCTCGACCTGGCATCCCTCAATCCCGAGCAATACGAAGCGGTTGTCCACCCTGGCGGCCCCCTGTTGATCTTCGCAGGTGCCGGTTCCGGAAAGACTCGAGTCATCACCTACCGAATCGCCCGCCTAATCCAAGAGGGAGTCCCCGCACCCTGCATCCTCGCGGTCACCTTTACCAATAAAGCTGCAAAGGAAATGGTCGAGCGCATCAGTCCGCTTGTCGGCGATAAAGCCAAAGGGCTCTGGATTGGCACATTCCACTCCCTGTGCGCCCGAATCCTCCGTATCGACGGCTCCGCTATTGGCATTGACCGAAACTTCGTGATCTACGACGACGGCGACCAGTTGTCCATCATCAAAGATATCTTCAAGAAGAAGAACATCGACGACAAGTCAATCCAACCCCGAGCCGTCCTCAACGAGATCTCGCGGGCGAAGGAAAAGCTCCTCAGCCCCGAACAATACAAAGAGCGAGCCGCCGGATTCTTCGAGCAGATCGTCTGCGATATCTACAAGTCCTACAACGAAGCCCTGCAAAGAGCAAACGCCCTCGACTTCGACGACATCCTCTACTTCGTCAACCGCCTCCTGGAACAACGGGCCGAAGTGCGCGAGAAGTATCAGCGCCAGTTCCGCCACGTACTCGTCGACGAGTACCAAGACGTCAACCTCGCGCAGTACAACATCGTACACACCATGGCGGGCCTTCACCGCAATGTCGTCGTCGTGGGCGACGACGACCAGTCCATCTATGGGTGGCGGGGCGCCGACGTTAGTCTCATCCTCAAATTCGGCAGCGACTACCCAGACGCCAAAATTGTCAAACTCGAGCGCAACTACCGCTCCACCCAAAACATCCTCACTGGCGCAAACGAAGTCATTAAGAAAAACCGCTCCCGTGCCGCAAAGGAACTCTGGACCGACAACGGCACCGGGGCCCCCATCACGCTCACAATGTCCGGCACTGAGCAAGACGAGGCAATGAACATCGCCTCCGACGTCCTCCGCGACGTCCGATCAGGTCGCCGCGAGTTCCGAGACTTCGCAATCCTCTACCGAACCAACGCCCAAAGCCGCGTGGTTGAAGAAGCCTTCCTCACCAACCGAATCCCGCACATGCTCATCGGTGGCCAGCGGTTCTACGAACGCCGGGAAATCAAGGACATGATTTCCTACCTCCGGCTCATCTTCAACACCCGAGACGACGTCAGCTTCCGCCGAGTCATCAACATCCCCACCCGAGGCATCGGCAACTCCGCAATTCAGGCCATGGAGCAATACGCGGCATTAAACAATTGCTCGCTCTTCCAAGCGTCACAAGACCAAGGCGTCCAAGCAACCCTCCAGAAGAAGGCGGCGTCTTCTGTCCGCGTCTTCTCCGACGCCATCGAGGAAGCAGTTCAAATGATGGAGCAGGGACCTGTCACCCCGATCCTTCGCCAAATCATGAACCGCTCTGGCTACCTCGACGCCCTAAAAGCCGAGCACTCTGAAGAAGCCCTTGGTCGCCTCGAGAACCTCCAAGAACTACTCAATGTCACCTCCCAGTTTGACGAAACCGCCGAAGAGGTCAATCTAGGAATGTTCCTCGAAAGCGTATCCCTCGTGGCCGACATCGATAAGCTAGTCGATAGCTCCAACGCGGTCACTCTGATGACCCTGCACAGTGCCAAAGGCCTCGAATTCCCCGTCGTCTTCCTCGCCGGTCTCGAAGAAGGCGTCTTCCCTCACTCGCGCTCCCTGTACTCCGATTCCGAGCTCGAAGAAGAACGGCGGCTCTGCTACGTCGGAATGACGCGAGCCCGCGAGGAACTACACATCTCCCATGCCCACCGCCGATCGCTGTACGGTATGCCGAACTTCAACGCCCGGTCGCGGTTCATCGACGATATCCCCGCCGACATCCTTGACCTGCGCGGCGACGCTGCCCCGGGTGGCTACGGCGGAAACTTCGAGCGCCCGGCGCGCACCGTCACCCCGACCCGAACGGGCGGATACATCGTCAACGATCCCCCAAAACCAGTCCAGAACTTCGCCGCCAAAGCCCCATTCCAGGTCGGCGAAAGAGTGCGTCACGCCAAGTTCGGCGTCGGTGTCGTCATCGCCTGCAACCCCATCAAAGACGACTTTGAAATCACCGTCGCCTTCCCTGGCGTCACCGGAATCAAAAAACTCGTCCAGAAGCTGGCAAAATTGGAGAAGGTAGAAAGTTGAAGCAACTTGCGTTCGCCTTATTTGGAGTTCTGATCGTTGGCTGTGGCAGCAACAGCACAGACTACATGCCGCTCACGAAAGGCAAAGAATGGGGCTACGAAGTTCGCGCCGGATTCCAACGAAACAACTCCACGCTCAGAGTCGTCGAACCCACATCGGTCGGCGGAGTCCGTGGATGGCGGATCGTCGGTTCGTTGGGTGAATCGAGAATGGCGTGGAAAGACACCAAGCTGGTCGTCTCAGAGTTTGCAAACTGCCGATTCTCCACGCCTGTGCCTCTCCTCGATACTGCCAAGATCCCGCCGAAGAGCAAGAGCCAAGGCGAAAGCTTCAGCCAGGCACACTCATGGAAAGGGAAGATCGAGAGTTTTGGAGTCACTCGCCCCGCGAGCGCAGTGCTTCGCCAGAGGCAAACCAAGCTAACGGGCAACAAGTCCGACCTCGTCCAATCCGTTCTCGAACTGTCGGTCGGCGGAGCAACAATGGAAGTGCGCACCTGGTTCGAAAAAGGCAAAGGCATCGTCAAGCAAGAACAGCGAACCAACGGAAACTTGATCGTCGCGCTGGATATTCTGCAACGTGACTAGCCGATTTGCGGAAGAACACATAAGGCGACATTGACATCAGCGAACTCAGATGGAAAACATTTCAATCCTCAGTCCTAAGCCCGTAACCCTCAAAGAGGTCAAGGCGAATCCAAAGGTCAAAAAGCTCATCGACGGAGCAAACGAAGTGATGCGTGCCATGGGTTACACCGAGCACGGCCATCGCCATGTCGGAGTTGTCTCCTCAATCACCCGATACATCCTCGAAAACCTAAAACTTTCAGATCGAGAAATTGAACTGGGACAAATCGCGGCGTACCTACACGACATCGGTAACGTTATCCACCGCACAAACCACCCCATGCACGGCGCAAGCATCGCGTTTGTGATCCTCAATGAAATGGGCATGGATGCCGCCGAAATCGCCCCAGTCCTCAGCGCTATCGGCAACCACGAAGAAATGAGTGGCGTCCCGATTTCCACAATGTCTGCCGCCCTGATCATCGCCGACAAAAGCGATGTTCACTTCAGTCGAGTCCAAAACCCCATCATCGAAACGTACGATATCCACGACCGCGTCAATGCCGCCGTCCAAAAGAGCCGAGTCGAAATGGATAACGACGCCCGTACAATCCAACTCGCGCTGGAAATCGATACGTCGAAGGCAACCGTCATGGAGTACTTCGAAATCTTCCTCAGCCGAATGGTCATGTGCCGCCACTCCGCCGAACTCTTTGGCTACGACTTCAAGCTCGGTGTAAACGGAACCCTACTCGAGTAAAAAGAGCTCCCAGCCAGTTTAGGTTGGAAGCTCTCAACAGTCGGATCGAATCGAATCTACTTCTTGCGCCGCTTCGCGACAAGTCCAAATAGTCCAATGCCGAGTACGGCCATGGACGCAGGCTCTGGAACCACTTGGACCGAATCCCAGTAAACGCGTCCAACACCCGCGCCGCTGGTGCTGCTCACGCCTCGAGTGAACAAGCTGAATCCATAAACCTTGCTTGTATTTGAGATTCCCGACTGGATAGTGAAAATATTCCCGTTGATGCCACCCTTCATCGTGCCCGCCGTAGCGTCAAAGTCGAGCGACATATCAACCCATCGATCGTTCAGTGGGCTGATCGTCCCGATGGTCGAAGTCGAGAAGCTAGAGTTTTGACCAATCACGTTCCCCGACTTGTCCAGCATAAAGAGCGCATTGATCCCGCGCATTTGCATCCCAAACTGGCGACCCGCTCCTGAGTTGGCACTATCGATGTACTGCTTCCACTTGACCGTGAACTTGCTATAGCCCGTAAATCCATTAAAGTTCGGCGAAGCAATGCTGTAGTTGGTCACATTCGAAGTGGTGTTGTTGTAGGTAGCGACCTGACTGCCCTCAATCGCAGTAAATGCCGGCGTCCGTGTGGTAGCCGTTGCTGTTGTCGCGACCGAAAACACTGTTCCCGGCGATCCGCTTACGCTCGTGCCCCAAGGCCCCAAGAAAGGAGTAGAGCTGAGTGGGTTCCAAGTCGGGGACTCTGTTGCTTCAAAGCCCGTGTAATAAGATTGGCCAAACGCAGAACTCAAGCAAGCCGCAAATAGCCCAGTGAATAGGATTCGTTTCATATCAAAACAACCTCGATCAACTGGGTCACCCAGGGGCGGCAGTTCATCGCGATAACATTATAGTGCACAAATCACTCTAGGTTTTAGGTTCCCGCGAAAAAAGTTGAATCACGCAAGATCGTTGGTTCGTCTCCCAGCAAATTCGAACGCGGTATACTTGTCGTCTACCTCTCTGTCCGACCTTCATTGAGTCGGGCTGACAGACCAAAGGGAGAACTATGTCTAACCGCAACTACGAAGCACTTTATATCGTCCGACCTGAGCTAAAGGAAGCCGACATCGCAAAGATCGCTGAGCGATTCAGCAAAGTCGTCACCGACAACGGTGGAACCGTTTCCAAGGCTGCACTCTGGGAAAAGCGAAAGTTCGCCTACGAGATCAACGACATCAAAGAAGGCAACTACATCATCATGAACTTCGAAGCTCCAGGCACCGTTCCTGCTGAGCTCAACCGATTGATGCGCATCAGCGACGACGTTCTTCGACACACCATCGTCAAGCAAGAAGAAGTTTCTGCTCCAGCAGAAGCCGCTCCAGTCGAGGCATAAGGAACAATGGTCAACCGCGTCGTGCTTATCGGTCGCCTCACCCGCGACCCCGAAATGCGAACCACCAACTCCGGCAAAAACGTCGTCGAGTTCTCGATCGCTGTTAACAAGCGAGTGAAAGCCGCCGATGGCACCGATGCTGACTTCTTCCGAGTCAAGGCTTGGGGCCAAACCGCAGAATACGTCAACAGCTACCTGACCAAGGGCCGCCTCGTTGCCGTGGATGGTCGACTCGAAACCCGAAAGTGGACCGACCAAGGCGGAGCAAACCGCGAAACCGTCGAAGTCGTTGCCGACAACGTCAACGGTCTTGACCGACCTCGCGATGACGCAGCCGGTGGCGCCGCCTCGGCTCCTCGAGCAGCCTCCAACGCTCCTGCACCTGCCGCCGACGAATACGACCCATTCGCCGACGAATAAGAAGCGTCATAGGACGCTCACCAAAGCCTCGGGATCCTCGATCCCGGGGCTTTATTTTTGGTTCACCACTCCAGGTTTGCGAATTGACCCGGAACCTTTCGTGCTCACGAAAAAACCGCCAGCCGTGAGGGATCCCAAAAACAGAAGGGTTGGTAAGGCGCAGATGCCATTGATTAGTTCGAACTGCATCATCAGAACAGGCGTTTCCAGCCCGACGATTTCGCAACCGCCATCCACCAACATTGGCTCGAATCTAGTAATCCCCGCCCATCGCGCAATCACGAAAACTCCAGAAATCATGCAGCCTGCACTGACGATTGTCAAGTAACTCTTCGCTAGCTGAGTTATCAGCTTTCCGCTGAAACGGTGCCGGAAGAGCCATGCTAGGGAACCCTCGAGGATTCCGTAAGCCCACCAAATCTTTCCGATTTGAAATCCCGCGTGAGAAAACGGGACAAACATGTACAGCGCAGGTCCTACCCAGGCGCAAAGCCCCAGCAGGAAGAACTGACCAACGGCCGATCGGCTAGGGAGCCGCAACCTCATACATATCCCCTTGCTCGTTCGTGATGATCAACTTGTCCTTTGCGTCCCAACAAATCGCCTCGCACTGCTTTGCGCCCCGAAAGCTGTACTGCGCCAGGGGAACCGAGAGGATCTTCTCCCGCTTCGTCATATCAAAAATCCAAACGCACTGCAACGGGGACTGCACAAGCACCGCCAAACGCTTTCCATCCGGCGATAGGTCGCAAGCCGTCACCCATCCATCCATGCGTGGCTTCGTGTCCAGCTTCTCGGGCTTGTTTAGCTTCGTCGGAGAAGGATTCTTCAGCCGATAGATTGACGCCCCTTGTGCTGGAAACTTGTGGGTTTTATCGCGCCATTTGGTCACGAAGTACATCGTCCCCGTCCGAACCGCAAGCGCCTCGCAATCAAAGTTCCAATCTCCCGAAGGCGGAAACTCAGTCTGATCTGGCCAGGCAATCCGATAAGCCGTCGTCTTCCCGGGCTTCCCGTTGATCGGAAAGTCTTTGACCGCGTAGACCGTCAGCTCCTTCCGGAAGTTGAGGTTGTTCCCTGTATCGGCGATATAGATCGTGTCTCCGTCCACCGCGATATCCTCCCAATCCAGATTCGCTGCCCCTTCTATTGCGTACCCACCCTCAGCTCCGACGGAAGTGCCATCCCGCCGAATAGCAAAAATCCGCGCCGAGTCTCCGCTGTCGTTGTGAACCCAATACACACCAGGGTTCTTCGAGGACCGAGCGATCCCGCTCATCTCATCAATCTCCTTGTTCTGGATTTTCCCCAGATTCTTGAGTTCAACCGGCGTTTGGGCAAGAAGCAGCGCAGCGAGGAGCATTTCTAGGTTATGATACGCGCATGGTCACGGTTCTCGCTTCGCTTATGTTGGCTCAGGATGGATTTCCCTTCCGAGTCCACGAAGCCGATAAGATCCAAGCGGCAGAATTCGCCATCCGCCGTGCCGAGTACCTAAAATCGATCCCCGCCGGGTCGTTCGCTCTTTTGGTCACAAACCCCCTCCACCAGCGAACAAACGACACCGACTTCCCATTCCGACCCAACTCCTACTTTTGGTACCTCAGCGGCTGTGAAGAGCAAGACTCCGCTCTTCTCCTCGCCCCAGACGGAATCACCGTCAACGGAAAATCCGCTAAGGAAATTCTCTTCGTCGCCGACAAAGACCCGCGCAACGAAACCTGGACCGGCGTCTTGATGGGCCCAGAAAAGGCAAAGGAACTCCTCAAGGTCGACATGGTTCTCTCAAACCGCTCCTTCGCGACGGTCATGGCTAGCCTAACGCAAGCCAAAGGCGCACTCATCGAGCGCCCCGACGGCCTCTCCGGCGCCGTCGCCCGCTTCGTCAAATCCTTCGATGAATGGCTCCCCAAGCACGCCGAGGAAAAGGGACTGCGAAAGCCCCTCGACGTGATGCGAAGCATCAAATCTCCTGCCGAAATCGCACTCAGCTGGAAGTCCATGAACGCAACGTGCAATGCCCACAAGGAAGCGATCATGTCCTGCGAACCCGGAATGCGTGAGTGGGAAATCGCCTCCCTAGTCGAGTACATCTTCGCCCGAAACGGCTGTGAAGCCGTCGCTTACGGCTCCATCGTCGGCTCCGGAATGAACTCCTGCATCCTCCATTACCCGTCCCCCCGAAAGCGCATCAATAGCGGAGATTTCATCTGCATGGATGTCGGCGGCGAGTACCACGGCTACGCGAGCGATGTCACGCGCTCATATCCTGCAAATGGCAAGTTCTCCCCCGAGCAAAAGGCAATCTACGATATCGTCCAACAAGCTCAAGAAGCCGGAGTCAGAGCCTCAACGGTAGGCGCTCCCTTCTCTAGCGCCGATCAAGTCGCCCGAAAAATCGTCGCCGACGGCCTCATCCGACTTGGAGTAATCAAGGACGCGAAAGAGGCTAGCCGCTACTTCATGCACGGGACCTCCCACTACGTCGGCCTCGACGTCCACGACACCGGCGACTATGGCCCACTCAAAGCCAACCAAATCATCACCGTAGAACCCGGAATCTACATCAAAGAAGGCTCACCCTGCGACCAAAAGTGGTGGAACATCGGTTGCCGAATTGAGGACACAATCCTCATTGCACAAAACGGTCCCGTAAACATGAGCGGCAGCCAACTCCCCCGATCAACCTCTGAGATCGAGGCACTCATGGCAAAGAAAGGCCTCGGCAACCGCCCCGAAGGCAAAATCGCCCTCAACGGCGACCCATCAAAGCTGTTCGCGCTAAGCCACGCCCACTAAGGACCGAATCACAAACCCATACGGACTTGGTGAAGGAACCGCCGTGCATCTACATCGGGCCCGCCCAGCTCAATGGTCGAAATCTCTTCGATATCCAGGTACTGGATTCCATCCTCCAGCCCCGACTTATTCACCTCGATCAGCTCGAGGTGTTCCTTCGTGAATTCCTGAACGAACCCGAAGAAATTCACATCGACCCAAACGCTCAACATCAGCCTGTTTCGATGGGCATACTTCAACAAATCAGAAAATGCATCAAGAGGTGGCAGCTCATGCTCCGCACCCTCCGAGGACCGTGCGCGCTCCGTCAAAAGCCGCACTGCGGTCAAGTATTGAGTCCCTGTCGCCAGGCGAACAACATCATCCAACCGGCCCATATAGTGCCCGTTATAGCGCCCCTTCGCATCCACCTTCTTCACAAAGTAGGTGTCGTCGCTCACCGCAACAATGAATCCAACCTCAAACTTATCAAGGTCCTGCGAGTCGTCATAAATCTCAACTAACTCGTTCTTTCCGGCGTACCGCCGAAGAATCTCCCTGAACCGATCAACTGCCGCCGCCATCGCTTATAACCCCAACCGAACTCGGTTCAAAAACATGCGCGACTCCTCGTCTGGCCCACCGTAGGTCAGACGCGTGATGTCGTCCACCGGCATAATCCGCGTCCCGTCCTCGTACCCTAGGAAGCTAATCTCCTCGAGCTCTACGTGGTCGGTCGAATAGGCCCTCACGTATCCGTAAAGTGTGCTTCCTTCTTCGTTATGGAGCCCCACAACAATATTGCGACTCTTACAGAACTCCAGCAGTCGCTCCATCTCGAGCGAGTCCGGAGCCCCACGCGAAGGAGTCGCGCCTTGCTTGATCCGTTCCATCAAAAGCTGAACAGACTGCATGTATTGGGTGCCGTGCTGGGTGCGCAGTACCTTATCAAGTGTCCCAACGAATGACCCCCAGTTCTGCCCATACCGGTCGATTCGCTCGAGGCGGAAAGACTCGCCATCAAACTCCCGAATGAATCCGACTTCAAACACATCGGGCTCATAGTGAATCCCAATGAGCTCCTCTCGATCCAAGCAGTTTTGGATCGCATGGCGCAAGCGTTCGAAGAGTTCTGACACGTCCCGGTTGTACCTCTTTACAGCGGAAGCGTGATGTCTTCCAGCGAGGACACAAACTTGTCTGCCTTGCTAAAGTTGAGGTGCTCTGTAGTTGGGTTCGGGCAGACGATGGTGCGGAGACCAGCAGCCTTTGCCGCCGTAAGTCCATTCTCCGAGTCTTCCAGCGCCCAAACTTGTTTGGGCTTCAAATCGGTTTTTTCCAAACAGCGAAGATACAAATCCGGCGCCGGCTTGGTCGGTACTCCCTCGTCACGGGTAGTCAGCGTTTGGAAATGCTCGCGAAGTCCCAAATCATTCAGGTGACCCTCCACCCATCGTTTTTCGCTGCTCGAAACAATGTGCAATTCGTATCCCAATCCAACTGCGTCCGAAATCAGCTTCTCAACGCCAGGCCGGGCAACCTTTTCCAAGATCTGAAAATAGCGAGCTCGAAACGTCTTATAGAGGCGCTCAGGAGCATCGCCCAATTCTGCCATCCGAACCAGAATATCCTCCGGTTTTTCCGAAATTTGGTCAGGACCTCGACCAACAATCGACTGCCAAATTTCCTTCGGGTATTCGAGATTGTGCTGGGCAAACATCCACTCCCAGGCTCGGACTTCAGGGGTTTCAGTGTCTAAGATGAGCCCATCAAAGTCAAAAAGAAGTCCTTTTCTCAAGAATTCAATATACCCGTCGCTAGGTATTGTATGGGGGTGGAGCAAGGGCAACCGCATATCGAATTTCGGGCGGTAGAGGTCTCGTACCGAACGCACAAGGATGCCCTCCAGTCCTTCTCGCTTCAAATCAAGAAGGGAGAGTTCGTATTCCTTGTCGGAACAACCGGAGCAGGGAAGAGCACCCTCCTAAAACTCCTCAGCCGTGAAGTAAATCCCAGTAAAGGTGCGGTGGTTGTCGACGGCAAAGAAATCAACCGTCAACTCGCTCTGTTCATCCCACGGCTGCGCCGAAAAATGGGAATCGTTCCCCAGGACTACGCGCTCCTCCCCAAAAAGACGGTCGAAGAAAACATCGCTTACGCCAGCCGCGCTGCCGGCAAAACGCGCCGACAAACCCGACGTAGAACTCCCTTCATCCTGATGGGAGTACACCTGCTCCACAAAGCAAAGAGCTTCCCCGAAGAACTATCCGGCGGTGAGCGTCAGCGAGTCGCTATCGGTCGATCTCTCGTCAACGATCCTCCGCTCATCCTTGCCGACGAGCCCACCGGAAATCTCGATCCCGAGCACTCCATGGAAATCATGCAGTTGCTTTTAGACCTTAACGATCGCGGATCAACCGTCATCGTTGCAACCCACGACATGCTTGTCGTCGACCAAGTCCCCGCCCGCATCATCCGCCTCGAAGAAGGACGGATTATTAGCGATTCAGGCCCAGTCGAGCGACCCAAAAGCGAACCTGTCGAGACTGAAGTCATTCCGCTTATCGCCGTTGTTGAAGGTAACGAGGATGCCCCAATCGAGCCTGTAGAAGAGCTTGAACTTCACGTTGAAGAATCCGGCACCGAAGAAGTTCAGCAAAAGCCGGACGAGCAACCAGAGGCTGTCGAAACCAAGGAGGACGGCGAAGATGCTTGACCGTCTGCTGTTCATCCTTTCTGAGGCTCTCGTCTCGCTAAGGCGAAATCTCGGAATGGTGGTCCTCAGCGTTCTCACTACCGCGGTTTGCCTCTATGTCCTCGGCGGACTCGGACTTCTTTACCTCGGGCTCCAGAAGGGAGCAAAAGGCATGACGGGCTCACTCGAAATGCGCGTTTATCTCCGGGAAACAACCACTCAGGAACAGGTCTCGATCCTCCTGCGAGAGGTCCGTGCGACCCAAGGCGTCGATAAAGCAATTCTGATCCCGAAGGACAAAGCCTGGGCAAAGTTTTCTCGCGAGAACCCAGGAATTGCAAAGGACATCGCAAACCCCTATCCCGACGGCCTCAAGATCACACTCAACGATCTCAGTCGCGGCGACGCCATCGCCACCCAGATGCGCGCCCGACCGGAAGTCGAGCCTGAAAATGGAGTCAACTATCTCCAGAAAGAGCAAGATCTTCTCGAACAGGCGATGAAGCTCCTTCGCTGGGTCGGAGTCACCGCCGGCGGAATGCTCCTCCTCGTCGCCGGAGTCCTGATCTTCACCGTCACCCGACTCGCTGCCATGTCACGGCGTGTCGAGATCCGGATCATGCGCCTCGTCGGTGCGGGCTACTCCACCATGTACTTGCCCATGATCCTTGAGGGCAAGGTCCAAGGCGTTCTGGGTGGGCTACTTGCTGCTGGCTTGCTCCAGCTCACCTACCGCCAAGTCACCCACGTCGTTGCTGCATACGAGTCCATTCCGCCTCTTCCCGCCTTCCCGCTTCAGTCCGTGTACATCTACACGGTGATCGCTGGAGCGGCGTACGGAGTGGTTTGCTCCTGCCTCGCCCTAATCCGCCTGCACAAGAGGATTCGATGAAGCGGCTCTGGCTTGTTGCCCTTATCCTGGTTCCCCTCGGAGTCGTGGCGCAGAAAAAGCCCTCAATCGATCAACTCAAAAAAGATCTCAAGAAGATTGAGAAGAAAAAGGACCAGGCAAAGGATCAACTCGCCGAAGCGAACAAAGATATTCGCGACGTCCGATCAGAGATTTCCAAGGTTGACTCCCGGCTGGAAGAAGCCGACGACATCGTCGAGAAAACCGGAGAGCAACTCGCCCGAGCTCAGGTGAGACAAGGAGACCTCGGGAGATCCCTCGCCGAAGCCCAAGCCCAATTGGCGGCAAAGCAGTCGGAAGTGCGTCGCCGCCTCCGAGCAATGTACATGAGGGGCCAAGAAACAACGCTTTCCGTCCTCCTTGGACTCGCCAACTCCGGAGACATCGCATCGCGCCAGTTCATCCTGGATCGTATCGCCAAACGTGACCGCAAGCTGTTCGAGGAATACATCGTCGCCAAGAATCGCATCGAAGCCGACAAGCGCGAGCAAGACGCCCTTGTCGCAAACATTGCGTCAATGGTGCAAACCCAAAAGTCGAAGCAGGACGAGCTAGAAAAGGCCCGCGCCGACAAAATCGCCTTGATGGACTCCCTCAAGGATCGCCGAGAAGATATCGAACGGATCGTCAAAGAGTTCGACGACGACAGCCAAAAGATCGAGGATCAGCTCAACGAGCGCATGCGTGCCGCACAAAAGTCAGGCAAGTCCTCGCCGCCCGTCGGCGATGGACGCTTCGGCCCTCCCGCATCCGGCGGTAGTACCAGCCGATTCGGTATGCGATTCCACCCCATCCTCAAGTACAAGCGGATGCATAATGGCATCGACTTTGGTGGCGGCTACGGAGCTCCGGTCTACGCCACTGCAGACGGAGTTGTCATCAGCACCTCCCGGCTCGGCGGCTACGGCAACGCAATCATCATTGAACACGGTCGCGGACTTTCCTCGGTCTACGGCCACCTCAGCCGGATCATGGTCTCCTCCGGAGCGACTGTCCGGCGCGGTCAAAGGATCGGCTCAATCGGCTCCAGCGGGCTCTCAACAGGTCCCCACCTTCACTTCGAAATCCGCCAAAATGGGCGCCCAGTGAACCCATCTTCGTATTTATAAGCACCTCCCCCTTGTATCTACCAGGGCGAAACAGCGATAATCAGCGTGTGGCATTGCGCCAACTTGATTCGTCAAGGCCAAAACTCAGTGAGTAAGAAACTTAGGAAAGTGCTTGCGGAGTGCGGTGGAAGCGAAGAGAGTGGGATCAACTGTCGCAATTGATAGGAGAATCTATTCTAAGCATGAAGCGAACATACAAGATTGCCCTTTCCTTGGTTTTGAGCCTCGGGATCGTGGCACCTGCAATGGCCCAGGATTCATTCCCGGACGTTCAGGATACGCACTGGGCCGCAGACGCTGTTAAGCGACTGAAGCTCGAGAAATTCATCCAAGGCATGCCAAACGGCAACTTCGAAGGCGCTCGTGGCATCACCCGCTACGAAATGGCTTCGTTGGTTTACGCTGTTTACGCAAAGCTCGTCTGCTTTGACGAAGAAGTTGCGGTCAAGATCAAGGATCTTGAGGCCAAGATCAACAAGAAGACTGGAGAAGTTTCAACTCCAGCCAAGTCAGATAGCTCAGACCTGAAGGCAGCTCTCTCGTCGCTCAAGAGCGACGTTGGAACCATCAAGGCATGGGGATCCGACATCTCGATGCTCAAGAAGATGACGTCGACCTACGCGAAGGAGCTCACCTCCCTCGGCGCAGACGTCAGCGGAATGAAGAAGCAGCTCAACGACCTGTCACTCCGAATCACGGCCCTCGAAAAGAAGACCGACAACGTAGTGATCAGCGGCGACGCAAACCTCTTCGCATTCGCAGGTCTCAAGGACGCAGCTTCCACTTCTGGTTACAACCAGGATGGTCGATACGCACAAGGTAGCACCACCGGCGCTGGTCTTGACACCCTCGGTGTCATGCACGAGCTCGGACTCAAGCTCTCAAGCGGCGGATCCGCTGAGCGAGCATGGGGCGCAGAGTTGGTCGTTGGTAACGCAGCCGTTGGTGGCTTCGGCAACCAGTCCGACTTCGCTGGCCAAATCGGTAGCGCATACGGTACCAGCGCAAACACTGAGGTCTACCTCAACACTGCGTGGGCAGCTCTTCCAGAAGTTCTGAACTCGACCGTCGGCCGACAAGGTCTCAACCTTGGCAGCTACATCCTCGCTCGACCAGACTTCACCAGCTTCTACAGCCAAGATCGATGGGACAACGGCGCTTACCTAATGGACGGTCTCAAGACCGGTACCTACGGTTTCGGCGGAATCACCATCAACGGCTTCGTGGGACGATTTGGTGCAACCACCTCAACCGGAGCAGCTGTTCAGCCTGTTCTCGTTGGCGCAGTTAACCCAAGCCGAGTCCTCGGCGGCCAGATCGGCTTCAACCTTGGTAGCGTTGCCAAGTTGACCGGAACCTACGTCAACCTTGACGGTGACGCAGGCCCTGTCAACCGACAAGAAATCTACGGCGTAGACGGCGATTTCAACATCGCTGGCCTCGGTTTCAAGGGTGGCTACGGAAAGTCTGTTCGCAAGTTCAACTCCGGAACCATCTCCGACGCCGATAACGTCCGATACAACGTTTCCACCTCCATCTTTGGCGATATCAACGTTGGCTACGACCACATCGAGCAGAACTACTCGGCACCAGGCGACTGGGGACGAACTGGCGTGTTCCGCAACCTCGTCGATGTCAACCGCTTCTCGGCTGATCTTGGTTTCTCGATCAATCCAAAGTGGCACGTCAACGGCGGCTACACCAGCAACAAGGCTATCCTCGGCGCTGGCGAAACCAAGGGTTGGAACGTCGGCCTCAAAACCGCTCTGACTCCTAAGTGGCAGATGATGCTCACCCACGAGAACACCCAGTTCGACGGCGGATTCCAAGGCTTCGGTCCTGGCTCCTTCGCTCGATTCTCCACCATCTGGCTGGACTACGATGCAGGCAGCAACTCGCTCCTCAAGTTGTTCTACCAAGTTGGCGATACCAGCGGATTGCTCCCAACCCCGGGCGCAGGTCCAGCTATCGGCAACCAGAAGGGTGGCTTCTTCGGAATGCAGTACGGCATCAAGTTCTAAAAGAACCTGAGACCAACCTGAACCACCCCAAGACTCTGGTCTTGGGGTGGTTTTTTTTGGGAACTCACTCCCTTGAAATCAAGTATTGTTCTCTGATGTTTTCATCTGCGATCGCAGCACTGATTCTCGGCGAGCCAATAGTCAGGTTGGATGCGCGCTATGAGCCGCTCCCCAACCTTCTCTATCAACTCGATGTGGTTAGTGGCTACTTAGGCTCCGATCAGAGTCCGTCCCTTAACAGGCTATGGAAGGAAAGAATCGCAATTGAGCCCAGTGATGCTAAGTTGCTGGAAAGGTGGCGCGACATCATGCGGAAATTGGAAACCACCGGACAACCCGAGTTCGATCCTGGATTCCCATTCTCCGTCTCAACCATTCAGAGCGATGCCGAACGAACACGAGAGATCGGTCTTAGGTCCGCCAGCCAAATCGAATTTCTTCGGCGAATAGCAAAGGAAGTAGCACCGGATACTGCGCGAGCGTTAGGCGAGATCATTGGCCATTTCCAATCCGCGTTTTTGAGCTGGTGGAGCCAAGAAGCCGAACCTGAGGGACGTGCATTTCAGCAAAAGGCTTCGCAGCTTCTCGCCGGCGAAAAACTTCAGAAACTATCGCAAACGCTCGTCCATTTCTATCAACCAGACTTGCCGGACGGCTACGTTGTCCCAATTCAATTCATGTATAAACCTAAAGCCTCCGAGTCCTCCCATGGAGGTCAAGTCGGCTCGGCAGCGTTCATGGAATTCTTTAAGGGAGACTCTCCCGCAAATCAAATTGATATCACAATGCACGAACTGTCCCACTTCCTTCTAAGTAAGGTTCCGGTGGCCAAGCGCAAAGCACTCGCGAAACAGTTCTCTAACAGCACTGACCCAAGCCGAATGGCAATTCTTTCCATTATGGATGAAGGACTGGCCACCGCTCTCAACAACGGCATGGTGGCCGAAGCTCTCATGAAGCCTGAGCCGTTCAGACAGTACCGAGATACCCCACTTTCTTGGTACGCAAACCCTGCCATCGACGGCACCGCTAAGGCAAGCTATGATTGGCTTAAGGCGTACGCCGAAAAAGGCGGAACCCTTCACGATTCTGGCTTTGCAACCGCCTATGTGCGTGCCGTCAGGCAGGGTCTTGGACCACTCACCGACGCTCCAATCCTCCAGCTTTTCGGCGTTAACCTTGTCTGGAACCAAGCATGGCCAGACGATCTCAAATACCTTCCGAGTCAGTATCTTCAAAGCACAGTGTCTGCTCGCTTCTCCGACTCCAGAGTGGAACTTGCCTTCGCGGAAGCCACAAAGTCGAGCCCGCTCCTCAGCACCCTCCTGATCCTCAAGCCATCTGAACTGGCGAATGTAGCCCGTCGTGAACCGCTCATTAAGCAACTAGAAGCTTCGATCAACAAGGCGATCAAGATCGACGGAAGCGCGTTAGCAGGCACTAGGAGAACAAGTGGAGTGGCTCTATACATCATCGTTGCAAGCGGTGTTTCGGGCGTAGAAAAACAACTCAAAAGACTGGCCAGCCAAAAGGCCGATATGGCCGGAGTCTTGCCGTAAAATAGCCTTATGACCTATTACGTCGTCGCCCCAGACGGACAGAAATATGGCCCCGGTGACGTCGTCACCCTCAACCAGTGGGCCCAACAGGGCCGCGTCCTCCCCACCACCGTCCTCGAAGACGCCTCAACCGGAGCCCGCTTTGCCGCCAGCCAAGTCCCGGGCATGACCTTCGCCCCCGCCCCGGCCAACGACTTCGCCCAGCCCCCCAGCTACCAGCAATACCCCCGCATGGGCTACGGCGTCTCCGACAACGGCGATAGCGACTACCAAAAAGCCCTCATCTTCGGCATCCTTGGCCTGCTTTGCTGCCCCCTCATCTTCAGCTCAATCGGCATCTACTTCGCCTCGCTGGCTCAGCGGAAAGGTCACCCAAAGGGCCAAACCATCATGACCTTTTGTATCGCTAGCCTTGTGATCGGATTCGTCCTCGGAGCAATCCTCAACACCGTCGTTTCCGGCTTCTCCCGCCTCTAAAGATTCGTCACCCAAGAAACCCTTCGTCATTCTTGGTGAGCAGAGCAGCGTCAGCAATGGGTTTACTATCCCCAAATGCTGTCGCTTGCTCTCTTTGCCGTCCTCGCCCGACCGGAAGTCCCTTCCGACCACCGCTTCCTCCCCCACTACAACGCCGAAGCAGATCAGCAGTACAAGAGCATGGCCGAGTGGCCCGACTCCCGAGCTGTGGCCAGCAACCCGGAAGAGAAGCATCTCGCCAACATCCGCCAGCTCACTTTCGGCGGCCAAAACGCCGAAGCCTACTGGAGCAAAGACGGTCAATCCATCGTCTATCAAACCCTCCAACCCGGCTTCCCCGACGAGCAAATCTTCCTGATGAACGCCGACGGGTCCAACAAGCGCATCATCTCCACCGGAAAAGGCCGATGTACCTGCAGCTACCTCTCACCGGACAATAAGTACATCTATTTCAGCTCAACCTTCGCCAAAAACGAAGGCCCTCAAAAGAAGCTTGACCGCAGTAAAGGCTACGTCTGGATGGTCAATCCCGAGTTCGCCCTCTACCGGCGAAACCTCAAAACCAACGTTATCGAAACGGTTATCAGTAGCAACAGCTACATCGCCGAAACCACCGTCGACCCTAACGGCAAATACATCACCTTCACCAGCGATAAGGACGGCGACCTCGAGGTCTATCGCGCCGATCTAAAAGGGAAGAACATCAAGCGCCTCACGAACGAGCAAGGCTACGACGGTGGTCCCTTCGTTAGCTGGGACGGCAAAAAGATCGTCTGGCGACGCGACCTGATCGAAAACGAAGAAGAGCGAACCGACTACACGGCCCTCCTCAAAGAGCACATGGTTCGTCCCTCCAAGCTCGAAATCTGGCTCATGGATGCCAACGGAAAGAACCAGAAGCAGATCACGACCCTCAAGTCCGCCTCCTTCGCCCCGTTCCTCCATCCCAATGGTAAGCAGATCATCTTCTGCAGCAACTCCGGTGACCCCAAAGGCCGCGAATTCGACCTCTTCCTCATCAACACCGACGGCTCCATGCTCGAACGAGTCACCACCACCCCCGACTTCGACGGCTTCCCCATGTTCAGCCGAGACGGCAAAAAGATCGTCTTCGCCAGCAACCGCTACGGCTCAGTACCCGGCGAAACGAACATCTTCGTCGCTGACTGGAAAGACTAACCCCCGTCGCCATCATCTTTCTTGAGTTCTTCTCCGCGCTTGCGGAGTTTCTCAAGAAAGACCCGATCAAGGGACGAAAACGGAACTGCCTTCGAAGTCGCCTGCCAAGAAGACTCGATCTTGTTGTCCGCCGACTTCGACTCAGTACGTAGCGAGATCTCCAACGTCGCGCAAGACGCCGGAGCAAGATACAGTTCACCACCTACATTCGGCAGGAGCCCATCTGCGTACAAGAAAGCAAGGTCGTCGTAAGATTGGTTGAACAGAGGCTCCAACCTTCCTTTCACATTTCGAGACAACATGTATCCGTTCGAAGTGGAAACCTTCCCTCGGAGCCATAGACCCTGCTCAACGCCAGGAAACGCAACTGCAGGGATTCGCGCGTCAAGGTTCCCCAGGATGTCTTCCGACAAGAACATCTGCTCTCGGAAAACCTGCCGAGCATTTCCGTTCAGCGAGCCAAGCGGAATCAGTTGCCCACTCAACAAACGTCTCCGCTCGTCCGGAGTCAGCGCACCGATCAACGGCACGAAGGTCTCGTTCTCGCCAGGGATGGTGAACTCAAAATCAAACAAATTGAGTCTAGAAATTCGGTCCACTCGGCCCTGTAGAGCATCGTATTGAGCCGTCGCCCGCCGAAAAATGCCTTCAATTCCCGGCCACAAGTCGTCCTTGCGCAAGTTCGACGCATACGGTGCGCTCCGAGCCACCGCCCGCCGATCCGCCCGCTTCCGCCGAACATCAAACTGGTTCCGCTGGGAACCCAGCAACCACCCACCATCATCAAGCCGATAGGGACCGTAGTTCAACCTCGGAGATTCCAGTGCTGCCACCGAAGAAACACTATCGGCAAGCAAAGCCATCATTGGCTGAGCCTTCTCTCGAGAGAGTTGCTGCCAGTCATCCCCGCCATAAAGAGCCAGCGGATCATCCTGCTCGCTGCGACTCAGTCGCTCACGCAGCTTTTGCACCAACACGGTCAACTGCGCTCGTTTGGCCGGATCCTCAGCCACCGAGCCGTCATCCTCGAAGTTGATGCTCTCCCTGAACCCCTGGTCCGCCGTCGCCAAATCGCGGATCAGCTGCGAAAGTGGAGCAACCGACTTCGTCTGCTGAACCATCAAAGACTCTTTAGGCCGCTCAAAGTCAAGGAAGAAATCGACCAACGTTCCCGTCTTGTCATACAGATCCACACTCAGAACCGCAGAGTTTCTCGTCTGTGAAATCCGAAAAAGCGCTCCCACCGGCTCATCAGGCATTCTTTCATCCTCCGAGCCCGCCCGGTCATCGATCATCTGCTTCTCATCGGCAAACAACTTGAGCGGCTGCCGCAAATCAAGAGGCGTGTAGTCGTGCAAAACCAACTTATCGGTTGCAAAAACATGACCTTCCCAATCCAAGTCCGCCGGCACAAGTTGCTCGGGCTTGATCTGGTTAAAAATCCTCGCAACCAACCGTCCCTGTGGTCCCGAACGCCGGTTTTCCAGGTCGTAGTTGCGCCGCGCCGCCGGACTCAGTTCCGAACTCGGCTTCTTCGTGCTTCGTTCGTACCAAGTGTTAAACTCCTTAGCCGTCCAAACACCCTCCGAGTAGTGCTTGCTCAGCCCACGAATCTTCTCCGCCAACAGTTCCACCATCGACGCCCGCTGAAAATCGCGATCCGCTTTCTGCTGCTCACTGGTCTGGGTCAGGACAAACCGCCCATCCTTCTCCTCCCAGGTCGCGTTCAAAACCTTCGCCAGGTTCGCCTTAACCTCTCCCCAAGGCCGCCCCATCGTCCGAATCGAGACGACATCATTCTCAAGCAAAGGCACCACGCTCAACGGCAACCGACTCTCGGCCGCCAACTTCGGCACCAAATTCACCACCCGAATCCCCGGACTCTCCACATTGATCGGAGTCGACTGAATAACCAGTCCCAAGGTCAAAGCGAGCATGACTTAATCATACGATACAAAGCTCAAGTTCCGCTAACGACAAAAGACCGACGAACAATGACAAACACCCCCCAACTTGCACTAATCCACCAAACCATCTATCATAATCACCACTTGTACAATGCGGTCCAAGGTGGAGAGTCAAGTGGATTGGAACGCAAGCGAACAGGGATTTGACGAAATCTGGCTGAAGCCAGGCAAGCCGCGCAAGCACTACGAGCAACTGCTCAAGTCCTTCGGAAACATGTCGCCCGAAGAGATCGCCCGAAGGGAAAACCTTCAATACCTCTCTCTTCTCAACCAGGGCATCACCTTCAACGTCTACGGCGAAGCCGAAGGCCGCGAGCGTGTCTTCCCATTCGACTTCGTCCCCCGGATCATCACCGCCCCTGAATGGGACCACCTGAAACGCGGTCTCACCCAGCGGATCACCGCCATCAACCGCTTCCTGCTCGACATCTACGGCGAGCAAGACATCCTCCACAAAGGCGTCGTTCCCTGGGAGCTCATCCTCTCCCGAAAGGAATACCGAAGAGAACTCCGAGGCATCATCCCGCCCCGTAAAGTCTTCACCCACGTCTGCGGAACCGATCTCATCCGCGACGACCGAGGCGACTTCCTCGTCCTAGAAGACAACTGCCGCTGCCCCAGCGGAGTCTCCTATGTCGTCGAAAACCGAAACCTCCTCGCGAGGACCTTCCCGGAGCTGTTCAATCGCTACCCAGTCCGCCCCGTCCGCGACTACCCGCAGATGCTGCTCGACACGCTCAGCTTCGTCGCTCCGCACTACGGCGAAAACTCTCTCGCCGTGGTCCTAACCCCCGGCAGCTACAACTCAGCGTTCTTCGAACACTCGTTCCTCGCCCGAGAAATGGGGATCCCCCTCGTCGAGGGTCGCGACCTGATCGTTGAAGACAACCAAGTCTTCGCACGAACCACCGAAGGTCGACAGCGCGTCAGCGTCATCTACCGTCGTATCGATGACGACTTCATCGACCCCGTCGCCTTCAACCACGACAGCACCCTAGGCGTCCCCGGACTGCTTAACGCATACCGAGCAGGAACTGTCGCCCTCGCCAACGCCCCCGGCGCCGGCGTCGCCGACGATAAGGCCGTCTACGCCTTCATCCCGGAGATCATCCGGCACTACCTCTCCGAAGAGCCAATCCTCAAACAGGTCACAACCTTCACTGGCTACAAGCCCGACGACTTCAAATACATGGTCGACCACGCCAGCGAGCTGGTCATCAAAACCACCGGCGATGCCGGCGGCTACGGCATGCTCATGGGCCCTATGGCAAGCAAGAAAGAAGTCAAAGAGTACGTCGCCAAGATGCACGAGAACCCCGGCAACTACGTCGGCCAACCGCTAATCGAGCTCAGCAGTCACTCCACCTTCATCGACGGCAAGTTCGTCCCGCGCCGAATCGACCTTAGACCCTACATCCTGTACGGCGACCGAGTCAGAATCCTCCCCGGCGGATTAACACGCGTCGCTCTAAAGGAAGGCTCATACGTCGTCAACTCGAGCCAAGGCGGCGGAAGCAAGGACACCTGGGTCCTGGAGGATCGCCGAGCATGATGCTCTCCCGCATCGCCGACTCACTCTACTGGATGGGTCGCTATATCGAGCGAGCAGAGAACACCTGCCGCCTGCTCAAAGCAACCCACGAATTCACCGTCGAGCTCTCCGGCCTCAACGACGAACTCGCCGAGCAAGAATGGGAACTGCTCTTCGGGCCACCCCCAATGAACGAGGGTCTGACCCTCAACGCCCGCTACATCGACTCGTTCATGTACGACGCGTCGAACCCGTTTTCGGTCATCTACAGCATCGAACAGGCAAGAAGTAACGCCAGAAGCATCGGCGAAGTCCTGACCCGCGAAGTCATCCAACAGCTCAATGAGATGTACCACGCGATGGTCTCCTCCCGCCAAGCCGTCGCGCTCAACCCTGCACGGCTAACCGACTTCACCGAAGCGACCCATAAAGACATCCTCACCCTCCTCGGCGCCATCGAGCACACCCTCACAAGGGACCAAGGCTGGACCTACATGAAGCTCGGTGAAGCCATGGAGCGAACCCAACGCACTCTTCGAGTTATCGAGCTCAAACTCCCAACCCTACGAGCCGCCCACAAAGCGAAAGATCTCTCGATGACCTTCGCTTTCGGTCGCAAAATGCTCCTTGATCTCGCTTCGCTCGAAAACTACCGTCGCGTCTACGGCGCCCGGCTCGAACCAGATCAGGTGCTCCGATTCTTGCTATTCAACGACCAAACTCCGAGGTCCGTCCACAGCGGTCTCAAACGAATGAAATCCTACGTCGATGTCCTGCCATCCGCCCATCCCGGAATGCCGACAATGCGGCGAATCCTCGGCCGCCGACTCGCCGAGGCACAGTACGACGAGGCCCGAATCATGGCAATGAACGACCTTTCCGAGTACACAGAGCGCGCCTACAGAGACCTGCTGAGTGCTCACGAAGCAATGGTCAAGCCGCAACATGAGGTGGAAGCATGATTCTCGATATTGAACACCGCCTTAATTTCACCTACTCCGGATTCATTAGTGAGTCCTCAATGGAGCTCCGTGTGGAGCCCACCAGCAACCAGCACCAGACCGTTCGCTCGTTCTATATCGCCGTCGGACCAGTCACCAAAGTCTTCCGCTACATCAACTGGCTCGGCGCTCCGACCCACCACTTCTCCATCACGGACTACCACAAGGAAATCCAAGTGATCTCACGATCCGTTGTCGAGTCACATCCAAAGCATCCGGGCTTAGAAGAGATCCTTGATTCAGTCGAAGACATCCCCACCGATGGGCCAATCCTCGACTCCTTGATGTTCACCGAACTCGTCGTGGACTCAGAAAAGCTTCGCCAATTCTGCTCCAGCGTCGATACCTCTGCCACCCTCGGTGGAGTCGTGCAACAAGTTGCTGAGCTGGTGAATCAGCACATGACCTATGTCGCCGAAGTCACCACGGTCGCCACCACCAGCGACGAAGTCCTTGATCACCAAAGCGGAGTCTGCCAAGACTTTGCCCATCTCGCCCTCGCCATGCTCCGCAGTCTCGGAATCCCCTGCCGATACGTCTCCGGCTACTTCCATGTCTCCGAGCCGACAAAGCCCAGCGAAAGCCATGCGTGGGTCGAGTTCTTCTCGCCCTCGTTCGGGTGGTGTGGCTACGACCCAACCCATGGATGCCTCCCCGACGAGCGCCACGTGATGATCGCCCACGGCCGAGACTACAATGACGCCGCACCGAACCGTGGCGTCTATGTTGGTAACGCTGCGGAGAGTCTGAAAGTCGAAGTCAAAACGACCGAAGCTGAGCCAACAAGCCCTCTCGATCTCCGTGACGACATCGGAAGAATCGAAGTACCTGTATACGCCGAGTTCCCTCAATTCACCCGATCCGCAACGCCGTCTGACCAGATGGTTGCCCAGCAACAACAGTAGTCTCCCCAACCCCGTGCATGGCAAATCTACGAGGTCGGTAAACTAGGCACTCCAATGTCGATTGATCTGAATTCCCGCGCCGACGTCACTGCTCTCGATCCTAAAGGCATGTTGCACTTTACGGAGGAGTATCCCAACCAATGCCGCACCGCCCTCGGCTTGGTCGAAGGCGTTGAATTGCCGAGCGGAAGCTACGACCTCGCGATGCTCACTGGCCTTGGAGGCTCCGCGGTTGGAGGAGACTACGTGCGAGCCATGTTCGAGGCATTCGCGTCGATTCCCTTCATCGTCAATCGCGACTACCACTTGCCAGCTTATGTCGGAAAGAACACCTTAGTCTTCGCCACCAGCTACAGCGGAAACACCGAAGAAACCCTCTCCGCGTACGCCGAAGCAAAAGCCGCCGGCGCTACCATCGTCTGCGTCACCAGTGGAGGCAAGCTCGCCGAGCAAGCCCGAGCCGATGGATTCGCCGTCATCATCGTTCCTGGTGGACAACCCCCGCGAACGGCTCTCGGCTTCATGCTGATCCCGGTACTCGCCGCTGCAATAAAGATGGGCCTCCTTCCCGAGCAGGACTTTGCGAAGGCCTTCGACTTGCTCGAAAAGCTCTGTGGTGAGTGGACGGTTGAAGGATCAAACCCAATCGCCAAAGAGATGGCTAACGAACTCCAAGGCAGCCTCGGAATCATTTACGGTCTCGGCCCCTGGCAAGCAATTATCGCCAACCGTTGGAAGGGGCAAATCAACGAAAACTCGAAGAACCACATCTTCGTGAACCAGTTCCCAGAGCTCAACCACAACGAAATCCTCGCTTGGGTCAAGGCGGACGAGCAAGGCGTGTCCAAGTACGTCGGCATCATTCTCGAGGACGGCAGCGAAAGCGCCAAAATGAAGAAACGAGCCGAAGTGACCGAAGGCCTGGTCAAAGACCTCTGCTCCTTCCGCCACGTCGCCGCCGTTGGAGAAACTCTCCTCGAAAAGCTCCTTAGCTTGACCTACCTCGGCGACTTCGTCTCTCTTTACCTGGCCGCGTTAAACCAGGTAGACCCCGAGAACATCGACTCGATTAACGTCCTGAAAACCGAACTCGGCAAAGTGAATTGACGATGCTTCCGCTCATGCCGCTCGGTCACGATATTCAGCTTGTGAAGATCGGCATGGGCGATTACGACAGGCCGAAGTACGCTCTGAAGTTTAAAGGGAGGGTAACGGACATCCGATTTGACTCGGTTTATCCTGAATCTGATTTCGCTGAGTTAGGTCGCGCGCCAACAATTGACTTCAAACAGAACAAGGAAGGGTTCATCTGGGGGCGAATATCTCAACCCCTTGACGATGCCATGTCTCCGGACAACTCGCAAAAGTTCATTATCTGGAAGGGGGGCACTTGGTCGACTGGTAATGCCATCAGTTATGTCAAAGGTGCCTCATGCGTGATCACTCCATATCAATCAAGTGTCTACATAGGCTATTCAGAGGCGTTTTTTTTCAATCGTGGTCGAATAACCTCTCTAGGAAAGTGCCACGAGATAACTTCTCGTAAAGGTGGGGTCTTCACCGGCGAATACTATGTCTGCTCCAAGGCGGATCGAAATGAGAAGCCATTCACCTCACAGCTCAGTTTAGCTATCGATGACACTTCCATAGTCGCACTCGATCGAGTGGTTTTTCGCTGGGAGAAAGGGAAGCGGATTGTGATTCGACGCGTTCACTTGAAACGAACGTAGTTTCAGTTCTGGGTGATGGAGTAAGCGACTCCGCTTGCCAAAGCCTCAGCATCCTTCTTCGCCGCAGAATCCCCCTTCGGCCAAGAGATCATCATTGAGTAGCTGAACTTCGGACTCCCCAGGTAATACATTCGATCCCGTCGGGAAGCATTCGGATGGTCCCGCTCCTCATAAGCTCCTTTAAAGCCGTTCATCGTGCGGACGGGCTGAGTTTTGTCTTTAGCAAACCGAGCGACAATCGCCTCTCCTTCGCTTCCGGTGCCTTCGCAAATCACCGAAATGAATGAACCTTTGTATTCGTAAGCAAATCCACCTTCCTTTGTCGTAATCGCTTCGGGAAGAAGGCAGGAAACCTGCTTATTGTTCTCTCCGCGCGTAAACAAAACGCGCTTGGTCCCGACTTGGGCGGGCTTCGGAATTTCAAGTTCGGCAACGATCGATTTGACGAATTCAGGATCGCTCTCGGAAGCTCTCTCATTCCGAATCATCCCAACAAAGTTGAGCATAGGCACGACCATCAGTGCCCCCGCGATCAACATCATTCCGAGCGAGACTTTTGCGGACTTCGTCACAAATTCAGGGTACCAGGGCGGGTGCGTCCTTCATTCTACGGACAATCTCAGCTTTGCCGCCGAGCTAGCAGCTGTCCGCGTAGGGTTAAATATGGGAAGAGAAATGGAAAGCGGAGGATCAAGTTTCAATGTTTTCAGAAACTTCGTTACATCTTCGGGTGAACCCGGAGAGACCATTCCTGCAAATTCCGGCTTCGCCACCTTCTCCTGGATCGTTCTGATCTACAACCTGCTCGTCGTCGGCTTCGGAGTTTTCCTGCGCGCAGCAGGGCTCGGCGATGGTTGCGGTGAAAACTGGCCGTTTTGTACCGGCGAAAAGAATCCCGTCAAAGGATCATTCGCAACAATCATCGAGTCAACACACCGACTCTCAACCACACTCGTTGGGCTTCTGGCAATCGTCATGCTGGTCTGGGCATTCCGCTTCTTCGTGAAGGGGCACCCAGCCAAGAAAATGGCTGTCGGCTTCTTGGTAATGACTCTCTTCGAGGGGCTCGTCGGGCGCCATCTGGTGGTCAAAGGTCTGGTGACCGACAAGGACACCGTCGAGCGAGCAATGTGGATGATGGCCCACGTCCTGAGCATCTTCCTCCTCCTCGGCTTCAATGTCGGAGCAGCGCTCTCCACATCGGGCATTCGACCAGTCACGCTCAAGAAGCAAGGCGTTGTCGGCTGGTTGCTCGGATTTGGCTTCGTTGGAACATTCCTACTTGGCATCAGTGGAGCAATTTCTGCGTTTGGCCACCAAGTCCGGCCAGACGTCGAAGGGCTCAGTGAGCGACTTCAAGCCGGCGCGTTCTGGGCGAGCAAACTTGCCATCGCGCATCCAATCGGCTCAGCCTCAATCGGACTCTTCATGTTCCTCATGTGTGGCCTCGTCCAGCACCTTCGGCCGGACCCGTTCGTGAAGCGAGCGAGCCGAACGGTAATCACTCTCCTTGCAGTGCAGATGGGAATTGGCGCGCTCAACATCCTTCTTAACGCCCCAATCGTGATGCAGATGATCCACCTGGTCCTCGCTGACCTCAACTGGATCTCGCTGGTAGTCCTCGCGGTTGCCGCTCTTGGTGTCGGAATCGAGCCCGTCGAATCCCGTCCAGCCCCCAAAGAGGCGGAGCAAGCTGAGTCGCCGCTCAAGGGTCGTGATCTCGTCAAGGCCTATGTCGCGCTGACGAAGCCTCGTGTCATCAGCCTCCTGCTGTTCACCACGATGACCAGCATGATCGCGGCTCAAGGCTCCTGGCCCGGGATCACGTTGTTCACGGTTGTCAGCCTCGCGGGCTACATGATCGCTGGCGCGGCAAACGCGATCAACATGGTGATTGATCGCGACATCGATATTTCCATGAAGCGAACAGCGAACAGGCCGACCGTTACCCAAAACATCTCGAGCGTCAACGCGCTGGTTTTCGCCTTCACGCTTACGGTTTTGAGCTTCACCTCACTCTGGGTGATTGCCACCCCTCTGAGTGCGGTCATGGCGCTCAGTGGGCTCGTCTTCTACGTCGTGATCTACACGATGCTTCTCAAGCGCCGAACGTGGCAAAACATCGTCATTGGCGGGGCTGCAGGCGCGTTCCCTCCGCTTGTTGGTTGGGCGGCGATCACCGGCGAACTGCCCTCTCTCGCGCTCTACCTATTCGCGATCATCTTCGTCTGGACTCCCGTCCACTTCTGGGCGCTGGCGATCCTCATCAAGGACGACTACGCTGCAGCGGGTGTGCCGATGCTCCCGGTCGTCAAAGGTAACCGAGTCACCGTCATCCAGATTGGCGTCTACACGGTGGCAACTATCGTCACAACGATGATCCCAATGTGGCTTCCCCAAGTCGGCTGGATCTACGGTATTTCAGCCGTAATCCTTAATGTTCTTCTCGTCCGAGCCGTTTGGCGGCTCTGGCAAAATTGGGAGGAGCGCCCCCGGGCAAGCTGGCTCTTCCACTACAGCATGCTGTACCTTGCGATTTTGTTCTTAATGTTCGCCGTCGATCGGGTGGTTGTCCTATGAAATCACCGCAAACAGCCGTCATCTCTAGGCAATACGCCCTAGGTTCCCGGTATCATCATTTCTCGTATATCGCCGTCAAAAGTGATAGACAACGCCGACCTGCACGGATGCGCTGGTCAGCACAAACGGAGTCTCTGTAAAGTATGGGTTCACAGGTCTTTAAGCCAAGCGCCAACTCAGTGGCACAAGTCGCGATCATTTGTATTGCGGCTGGTCCTCTTCTCGTTGGTCTGTCGCTCGCCGCGCTATCGCGCTCGCCAGCCAACACTAAAGTAAACGTTCCAAAGAACCAGCCGGTTCCGTTTTCTCACCAGCACCACAACTGGGAGCTAGGAATCGACTGTCGATACTGCCATACCAGCGTCGAGAAGTCTGCTTTTGCTGGTATTCCTTCCACCGAAACCTGTATGAGCTGCCACTCGCAGATTTGGACGAACTCGCCGCTTCTTGAGCCGGTTCGCCAAAGTTTCGAGACGGGAACTCCAATCGTTTGGAACAAGGTTAACAAGGTTCCTGACTTTGTTTACTTCAACCACTCGATTCACGTAAACCGAGGTCTTAACTGCAACACCTGTCACGGTCCTGTCAACGACATGCACATCACCGCGAAGGGTAACTCCTTCCAGATGGCCTGGTGTCTTCAGTGTCACCGCAACCCAGAACGCTATTTGGGTTGGAGCAAGGATCTGCACAAGGAGCACCCGAGCGACACGCCTCGGCAGCTCGCCTTCAAGCTCTACTGGAAGCTTCAGACCAAGGGCAAATCAAACCTGTCGCCTGCGGAAACAATTTTGGTTAACGGCAACTTTGAGGGTGCTGATGATCAGGCAACCAAGGAAGCCGGGCGAGAGATCGTCGAGAAATACGGCATCAAGACTCAGCAATTGGCTGACTGCGGAGTGTGCCACCGCTAAGGGGATTTTGACTGATGGAGACAATCGAACAGATTCAACAAGACAGACGCCAGGTCGCCCTCGACAAGATGCGTGCTGAACTCGAAGGCAAGCGCGGTCAGCAGTACTGGCGCACGCTCGAAGAGGTCATGCAAACTCCAGAGTTCGAGGCCTGGTTTGAGGATGAATTCCCGAATCGAAAAGAAATTTTTGAGATTGACCGACGATCGCTCCTGAAGTTCGCCGGAGCAGGCTTGGCTCTTGCCGGATTGACCGGATGCCGAGGCGTCTTCCTTCCTGAAGAGAAGCTCGTTCCTTATGTTAAGGCTCCTGAAGAATACGTTTCCGGTAAGCCTCTGTTCTATGCGTCTGCGGTGACTCTCGCGGGCTACGCGACGGGTGTTCTGGTTGAGCAGTTCGAAGGTCGACCAATCAAGCTTGAAGGAAACCCTGATCATCCTGCTTCGAGCGGTGCGCTCGACTCGATGTCGCAGGCAGAAATCCTGAACTTCTACGATCCAGATCGTTCGCAAAACGTAACCACCGGTGGCGATATCTCCACGTGGGAAGCGTTCTTCCGAGAAGCTGGTCCAAAGGTTGCTGCTGGAGGAGTTGGCATCTTGGTTGGTGCGCTCACTTCGCCAACCGCAGCACGACTTCTTTCTCGGCTTCAAGCAAAGGGCGCAAAGCTTTACTCTCACGAGCCTGCAGGTCGAGCTAATGTGACCAAGGCGGTTGCAGCGGTAACGGGTAAGCCCGGCGTTCCTGTTTACGACTTCAGCAAGGCTAAGGTCGTCATCTCGCTTGATTCTGATTTCTTGAGTCGATCCGACAACCCAGGAGCCCTGGTTTACGCTCGACAATTCGCTAAGGCTCGACGGGTCCTCGGTGAAAAGGGTGAAATGAGCCGTCTCTACGCAATCGAGGCTGCTGCCGGAACAGTTGGCGCAATGGCGGATCACCGCTATGCAGTCAAGCCGAGCGAAGTCTACGGCGCAGGTTGCGCTCTCGCAAATGCTCTTGGCATTGCTGAGCCAGCAGGTGCCGCTCCAGCGAACATCGCGGCTGACCTCGGCGCAATCGCTGCCGATCTTCAAAAGAACCGAAGCGCAAGCATCGTAGTAGCCGGTGAGCACCAGCCTGCAGAGGTCCATCAGCTCGCGTTCCAAATCAACCAGTTCCTTGGAAACGTTGGTCAGACGGTTAAGTTTGTCGAGACCCCTGAGTTCACTACTAGCTATGGTTCGGTACAGGATCTTCTTGCCGACATCAAGGGCGCAAAGATCAAAACCCTTTTGATCAGCAACACGAACCCGGTTTATTCGGCTCCAGCTGATCTGAAAGTCGGCGAAGTGCTCTCAGCAGCTACCGCCGTCGCTAAGATCCACCACGGACTCTACTTCGACGAAACGGCTGAAGTGGCTGATTGGCACATCCCGATGACTCACACTCTTGAGGCGTGGGGAGATGCTCGATCGTTCGAAGGAACTGCAACCATCGTCCAGCCTCTCATTGCTCCTCTGTACGAGGGTCGAAGTGATATCGAAGTCTTCTCAGGTCTCCTTGGTGAGCCAAAAGGTGGCTACGATCTCGTTCGAGAAACACTTACTTCAAAGGGCTTCGGTGGAGCTACCTTCGAAAAGGCTTGGAGAGAGGCGATCCACAACGGAACGATTCCAAACTCCGCTTCAGCAACTCTGGCAATGGCCGGTGGTGCGGCACCGCTTCCTGCTCCGGTTAAGAGCAAGGGAATGGAAGTCGTCTTCGCTCCAGACCCAACCATCTTCGACGGTCGCTTCGCCAACAACGGTTGGTTGCAAGAGACTCCAAAACCGCTGAGCAAGCTCGTTTGGGATAACGTCGTCTACATGGCTCCTTCCGATGCCGAGAGCAACAAAATCGCAATGGACGATGTTGTTCTGGTCAGGACGGCAGCTGGTGAGGTCGAAGGAACAGCCTTTATTCTTCCAGGTCACGCAAAGGGCTCCGTAACGATTCACCTCGGCTACGGAAGAACCGCTGGCGGAACCTTGGCGACCCTGAGTGGAGTTGACGGTGGAGGATTCAGCGCATACAAGCTGATGTCCGCAAAGAACACTTGCTTCGCTGACGTTACCATTACCCCAACTGGAAAGACTCAGCACCTGTCAACAACTCAGGGCCACAACCCACTTGGTGGAGACAGAATTCCTGACCACCGAGACGTCATTCGAGAAGCGACTCTCGAGAAGTTCAACGCTGCGGAAAATAAGCGCGAAGCTCTCATGGTCGGGCACTCGATGGAGCAAGAAGAGATTAAGGAGAACAACCTGTTCCCCGAAGAGGTCTTCGAGTGGAAGGGCGAGCAGTGGGGAATGACCATCGACATGAACGCCTGTACCGGTTGCGGTGCATGTATCACGGCATGTCAAGCTGAAAACAATATCTCCGTTGTAGGTAAGGAGCAAGTCTCGCGAGGTCGAGAAATGCACTGGATCCGAATCGACCGCTACTACAGCGGATCTGACGAGAACCCAAGCGTAACCTGGCAGCCAGTCGCCTGTGTCCACTGCGAAGCTGCTCCATGTGAGCCAGTTTGCCCTGTTGCAGCGACGGTCCACAGCCACGAAGGTATCAACCAGATGGTCTACAACCGCTGCGTTGGAACTCGATACTGCTCCAACAACTGCCCCTACAAGGTGCGCCGCTTTAACTACCTTAACTGGACCGACAACCAAGCTCAGTTCAGCGACAAGAATAAGAAGGTCAGCACCCGATACATTCCTGGCGCGATCAACAATCCGAAGGACAACGGACTTCAGCTCCTCAAGATGCTGAACAACCCAGACGTTTCGGTTCGAGGTCGAGGTGTCATGGAGAAGTGCACCTACTGCACCCAGCGTATCAACGAAGCTCGAATTGAGGCGAAGAAGGCTGGCCGACCAATCGCAGAAGGCGATGTGGTCACCGCTTGCCAACAAGCTTGTCCAAGCGAAGCAATTGTCTTCGGAAACATTGCTGACAAGAACAGCGCAGTCGCAAAGCTCCGAAAGGATCCTCGCAGCTACCTGCTTCTCGAAGAGCTTCAAACTCGGCCGCGAACGTCGCACCTTGCGAAGCTTCGCAACCCGAATCCAGAGATCAAATCTGCTCAGTCTGAGGAGGCACACCACTAATGGCGAAAGTTCAAGATCGAAAGCTGAACGACCTGCTCATCACGGGCGATCAGACGTACACATCCATCGACTCATCGGTCGATAGGCTGATCCTTAACCAGAAACTCCACGGAAAGGGCTGGAACATCCTGTTCCTGATCGGAATTTCTTTGACCGGACTGCTCGGCGTTTCCATCTTCTGGCTCCTCTACCAAGGAATCGGAATCTGGGGCAACAACGTTCCGTCAGCATGGGGCTTCGACATCATCAACTTCGTTTGGTGGATCGGTATCGGCCACGCTGGAACGCTGATTTCGGCGATTTTGCTCCTCATGCGCCAACAATGGCGAAACTCGATCAACCGCTTCGCTGAAGCGATGACGATTTTTGCAGTTATGTGCGCCGGACTCTATCCGATTCTGCACACAGGGCGACCTTGGAACGCCTACTGGCTCTTCCCTTATCCAAACATCCTTGCGATGTGGCCACAGTTCCGCTCTCCGCTGATGTGGGACGTTGCTGCGGTTTCAACCTACTTCTCGGTCTCAGCTGTCTTCTGGTTCGTCGGACTCATCCCTGACTTCGCAACCCTGCGAGACAAGAGCACCAACAAGTACGGAAAAGTCATCTTCGGCACCCTTGCGATGGGATGGCGAGGAAGTAACCAGCACTGGCACCGATACGAGCAGATGTATCTTCTGCTTGCAGGTCTCTCAACTCCGCTCGTTCTTTCGGTTCACAGTATCGTTAGCTTCGACTTTGCGATCTCGATCGTTCCAGGTTGGAACGTTACCGTCTTCCCACCATACTTTGTTGCTGGTGCGGTCTTCGCCGGATTCGCAATGGTTATGACCTGGGGCCTCCCGCTTCGCAAGTTCTACAACCTGAAGCATCTGATCACGGATCGACACATCGACTGGATGTGCAAGATCACGCTGGCAACCGGTCTGATCGTTTTCTACGGTTACCTTCTGGAAATCTTCTACTCCTGGTACAGCGGCAACTTCTACGAGTTCAAGCTCTTGATGAAGACGCGCTTCACCGGAATCTACGCTCCGATGTACTGGTTGCTGATCTTCTGCAACGGTATCGCGCCGCAGATCTTCTGGGTTCCAAAGTATCGTCGACACGAACCAACGATCATCGTTGTCTGCTTCCTCATCTCTGTAGGTATGTGGCTCGAGCGATTCGTTATCATTCCGATGTCGCTTACCAACAACTACCTGCCGTCGAGTGACAAGCCTTACTACCCATCGTTCTGGGACGTGGCAATGTTCACTGGCACGATCGGACTCTTTATCACGCTCATGATGCTCTTCATCCGCTTCCTGCCGGTGATCAACATCTTCGAGGTGAAGGACCTGTTCTACAAGATGGGCGGCAAGAAGGAAATTGTCGAAGAAGTGGGGGCAAATAGCTAATGGCACACGATTGGTCAGATCCGTCCGGGCTTTGGGGACTCGTTGGAGAGTTCGAAAAGCCCGAAGACTTGATGAAAGCAGCTGAGGCGGCAAAGCACAAAGGCTTCCGCAAGATGGATGCTTACTCGCCGTTCCCGATTCACGGGCTCAGCGAAGCCATCGGCTTCCGAGACAATCGGGTGCCCTGGACCGTCTTCATCTTCGGCCTCATTGGCGTCACCTGCGGCTACTCGCTTGAGTACTACACCGCAGTGATCGACTATCCAATGAACGTTGGTGGACGACCTCTGAACTCGGTTCCCGCGTTCATCCCGGTCGCATACGAAGCAACCATTCTCTGCGCCGCATTCAGCGCCGCAATCGGAATGTTTGTCTACAACAAGCTGCCAAAGCCTTATCACCCAATCTTCAACGCGAAGAACTTCGAGCGAGCGACCCAGGATCGCTTCTTCCTTGCGGTCGAAGCGGAAGATCCCGTGTACGACGCAAAGGTGATCGAAAAAGTTATGAAAGACAACGGAGCCGTGGAGGTGTCTGAATGCGACTACTAAGACTCGGGCTGGGTTGCGCCGCAATCGGACTGCTTCTCGCTGGCTGTAACACAGACATGTGGGTTCAGCAGAAGTCGCACCCACTCGATAAGAGTGACTTCTTCCCAGATGGACAAGCATCCCGACCGTTGCTCCAGGGCACCATCGCTCGGGGCCACCTTCGAGCAGACGCAGTCTTCTTCACCGGTATCGACAATGGTAAGTGGGTTGACAAGATCCCAACCGAAGTCAACATGGACCTGTTGAAGCGCGGACAAGAGCGATTCGACATCTACTGCACGCCATGCCATGGCCGACTCGGAGACGGTGAGGGAATGATCGCCAAGCGAGGCTTCAAGTTGAAGCGACCTGTCGGCAACATCCACACCGATCGTCTGCGCAAGATGCCAGTCGGACATTTCTACGATGTCATCACTAATGGCTACGGAGCCATGTATAGCTACGCAAGTCGTATCGAACCAAAGGATCGATGGGCTATCGTTGCTTATATCCGAGCACTTCAGCTCAGTCAAAACGTAAAAGCAACGGATCTGACGTCGGAGCAACAAGCAAAGTTGAATGAGAAACCACAAGCTGAATCGCACGAGGGAGGCGCACACTAATGAGTGAAGCCGTCATCTCAAACGCTCCGGTCGATACCGAGAAGCCAAAGTTCTTTAACTACAAGGGAATCACCACCATCCTTGGTGGAGTCGGTTTCCTCGGTCTCGTAGCATTTCTTTCCGTCGGAAGCGGCGACACGCACAAGTTCATGCTGAACTCGTACATGTACGGCTACATCTTCTGGCTGATGGTCACCTGTGGATGCCTCGCGCTCACCCTCCTGCACAACTCAATCAAGAGCAGCTGGACCCTTCCAGTTCTCCGCATCTTTGAAGCTGGATCAGGTTGGATGACCTGGGGAATGCTCGCAATCGGGCTCGTTCCACTCATCCTTAAGACCGACGTGGTCTACGAATGGGCACGACCCGAAGCTGCAAGCGACTTTATCCTTTCTCGAAAAGCCGCGTTCCTAAACAAGCCAGTCTTCGCAGGTGTTATCCTCGGTGGATACGCACTGTTCGCCTTCATGGCAAACACGCTTCGAAAGTCGACCAATCGACACGATAAGAGCGGCGATGCAAACGAGTATCAGTTCCGAACCAACTTCGCCACCCCAATGATGGTGATCTTCGTTTCGGTCTTGACCTTCGTTCTCACCTTGCTCGCAATGTCGCTAACGCCAAAGTGGTACAGCACGATCTACACCCTCTGGCTGTTGATCGGTGGATGCCAAGCAGCTCTCTCGATGGCGATCTTCCTCGTCACTCGCAACGCTGCCAAGCAACCATACGCAAACGTGATGGCACCAGGTCTTACCAAAGACCTTGGCAACATGATGTTCGTTCTGACGATGCTTTGGGGCTACACCTCGGTATCGCAGCTCATCATCCTCTGGAACGGTAACTTGCCTGAAACCACCGTGTTCTACGCCCACCGAGGCGCAGATGCGATGCTCGGCTGGAACCTAATCGGAGCCTCAACGATTCTCGGATGCTTCGTCATCCCCTTCGTTACGCTCCTCTCACCACGAGTAAAGCGATACGCGGACCGTCTTGCCCTGATCGCAGCATTCATCTTCTGCTTCCGCATCCTGGATGTCTACTGGATCATCGGCGCGTCCATCCCATCACGGATGAGCCCACAGGCATTCGGTCCTAGCTCCATCTTTGATGCAATCGGGTGGATTGTCATGGCCCTCGCCTGGTTCGCAGTCATGCTGAACAATGTCGAAAAGGCTCCTCTGATTCCTCTCTACGACAAGCGACTTGAGGAGGCAAAGAACAATGCACACTAAGCCAGATCCAATTGATCCAGATGTTTTAGACAAAATGGGTTACGATCGACGTGACCTAGATGTCCCGTCGATTCGAAAGGCCACCATCTACACCGTTGTCGGATGTGTTGTCTGCTACATCATCGCTGTCTACATCTACAACCTCTTCATTGATGGCTCGCTAATGCACGTTAAAAAGGATGTCACCCCTTCCCGAAACAAGGGATTGGCTGGTCAGCCCGAGCTGCAGGACAACTTCACCACCAAGGTCGACATCAAGCGAATGCGCGAAGATGAAGATAAGAAGCTGAATCACTACGGCTGGGTGAATGAGGCCGCCGGAACTGCGAGGATTCCTGTTAGCGAAGCAATGGCGTCAGTCGCCAAGAACGGCGTCTCAACCGGAAATTCTGTTCCCGCCAAGACGACTGGCAACACAATTAAGCTAAACACCGAGACGGCAACCCCGTAGAAGTAATCATGCAACGAACTCGAGGAGCAAGCGCAATCTGGATCCCATTGATGGCAATCGCCATTGTGGTATTCGCATTTGCGATCACTCGTCCTCGAGGTCGCGGCGTCTTCGCCGACAAATTCAATCTGAAGCCCAACATTGGAGCGCAGATGCCTCTTAAGACCCCTCTCACCGACGAGAACGGGGTGACGAAGACACTCGGTCAGTATCTGCAAGTCGGAAGACCTGTGATGCTTCTCCCCATCTTCTATAAGTGCAACGGAGTTTGCTTCACCGAGCTTGACTCGCTGACTAAGATGCTCGTCAAAGAGGTCGCAGTCAGCACCAAGAAGTCCGCGGAATCAGTTGTTCCTGGACGCGACTTCGATCTCGTCGTGGTCAGCATCCACCCAAAGGAAACCGTTGAACTCGCGAGTGCTAAGAAGAAGGAAATCCTCGCAATCATGATGGACGGTTGGAAGAAGCTAACTCCAGCCCAGCAAGATGCGGCCTACCAAACCGTAGACAAGGGAATTCATTTCACAATCGGAAAGGAGTCCGACGTTCGCGAGCTCACCGCCACGATGGGGTTTGAATACACCTACGACGAAAAGCGCGACTGGGTCAACCACCCTGCTGCTGCCGTCTTCTTAGCCGGCGGCGGAAAAATCATCGGATACAACACCGGCGGACAATTCGCAACGATCACCGTTCGGTCAGGAGTCCGGGATGCCGCAAAGGGAGTCGTCGAGCCTCTCGGCGATGTGTTCTTCCTTGGTTGCTTCAAGATGGAAGCGTCAAGCCCGCGCACCCGAACCCTCATCCAAATTTTGAATACTGCAGCAGTTTCGACGGTTTTGATTCTGGGGATCACAATCTTCCGGATGTTCAAGAAGTACCCGAGCAACACACTTTCACCCGGAGGGCCGACGGTCTAATTCGTCCCAAGTCAAAGAACTATGAACTGGAATCTGTTTAACTATCCAATGAACCCGCCTTCCGCGTCAAACTTCGCGGCAGAGCACGATGCGCTGTTTTACGCGATCGTCGGGCAGGCATTGTTCTTTGGCTTGCTCACCTTCGCGCTGATCATCATCTTCGCGTTTAAGTACAAGAAGGGTTCAAAAGCAGATCGCTCGAGTCCCGTGTACGAAAACGCGCGAATGGAATTCTGGTGGGTTCTCGTTCCAACGATTTTGGGACTTGCAACATTCTTCTGGAGCACCAAGCTCTTCGTTGACATGCGAACCCCGCCAAAGGATGCCAAAGAAATCTTTGTCGTCGGTAAGCAATGGATGTGGCACGTTCAACATCCAAACGGCGTACGAGAGAACAACACTTTGCACGTTCCGGTTGACACCGACATCAAGATCACGATGATCTCGCAAGACGTCATCCACGCTTTCTATATTCCAGCCTTCCGAGTTCAGTTCATGACTGTTCCAGGACGTTACACACAGATGTGGTTCCGACCAACTCAGGTTGGCAAGTATCACCTCTTCTGCAACATGTACTGCGGAACCCAACACTCAGAAATGGGTGGATCCGTCATCGTTATGTCGAAACGCGACTACGCTGACTGGCTCATGCAACACGGACAAGTTCGAGAGAACCTGACTGCAGCCCAAACCGGCGAAAAGATGTTCAACAAGATCGGATGCGGCAACTGCCACGGCGCTCAAGATTTGATCCCACGCGGTCCAACCCTCCGAGGCCTGTTCGGCACCACACGAGAAACCGGGGACGGACGAAAGTGGATCGCTGACGAAAGCTACATCCGAGAGTCAATCATGCGACCAACGGAGAAGGTCACGAAGGGTTATGGCGTCACGATGCCATCCTACGACAAGACGTTCTCGGAAGAAGACATCATGAACCTGGTTGCCTACATCAAGTCCGGCGCAAACCAGAGTCTTCCAACCAGCTCGATCGCTGCATCAATCCCTGGGATCCAGGCGAGAGACGCGAGCGGCAAAGCAGGACTGAACAGCAACGCTATGCAATTCAATTCAGATACAGCGGACGCAACTCCGACACGGCGAGGTAACGCTCCTGCCGTCGGGGCCATGGCTTCCGAGAAAGGAGATCAACAATGAGTACGACAGTTAAGACTGAAGTCGGGGGAATGGAGCATTTCCACACGAAACCCGAACTGAACTACCTCACCAACGGGCACTCGATCCGTTCATGGCTTCTCACCGAAGACCATAAACGCATCGCGATGCTGTATTTGATCTCGGTGTCCTTCTTCTTCCTCATCGGTGGCCTTGCAGCCGCTGGTGTTCGATACGAGCTCATGTCTCCAGCTGGAAACATGATGGAATCCGAGACCTATAACAAGCTGTTCACTGCGCACGGCGCGGTCATGGTCTTCTTGTTCCTCCTCGTCGCTGTCCCTGCAGTTCTTGGAAACTTCTTGATTCCATTGATGATCGGAGCGCGCGACCTTGCGTTCCCTCGTTTGAACTTGCTGAGTTGGTACCTCTACATGGCTGCGGGCACTTGTATCATGCTTGCGACTCTGGGCGGAGGTGTTGATACCGGTTGGACGTTCTACACTCCTTACTCAAGCATGTACTCGAACAGTAACGTCTCGCTGACGCTACTCGGAGTCTTCTTGGGAGGGTTTAGTTCGATTACCACGGGTATGAACTTCATCGTCACCATTCACAAGATGCGCGCACCAGGAATGACTTGGTTCCGACTGCCGCTCTTCATCTGGGGACACTACGCAACCGGCGTTATCATGCTCCTTGGTACGCCAGTCGTTGCAATCACGCTTCTCTGCGTAATCTTCGAGCGAACCTTCCAGCTTCCGATCTACAGTCCTGAGCTCGGTGGAGACCCAGTTCTCTTCCAGCACATGTTCTGGTTCTACAGCCACCCAGCTGTTTACATCATGATCTTGCCGGCCTTCGGTGTCATCTCCGAAATCATGACGGCATTCAGCCGCAAGCGAGTTTTTGGCTATCACATGATCGCCTTCAGCTCGCTGGCCATCGCGTTCCTTGGATTCCTCGTTTGGGGTCACCACATGTTCGTCTCCAGCCAGTCGATGTACCAATCGGTCATCTTCTCGCTTCTGACCTTCCTTCTTGCGGTTCCATCTGCAATTAAGGTCTGGAACTGGACGGCGACAATGTACAAAGGCAACGTCGTTCTTGCCTCGCCGATGATCTACGGAATCGGCTTCCAAGGTCTGTTCCTCGTTGGTGGTCTTACCGGTCCGTTCCTTGCGAGCTACGGTAACGACATCCACCTTACGGCAACCTACTTCGTTGTTGCTCACTTCCACTACGTCATGGTCGGTGGATCGATCATGGGCTTCTTGGCCGGAATCCACTTCTGGTGGCCCAAGATGACCGGAAGACTCTACAACGAAAGCGTCGCTAAGTGGAACGGTCTGCTGGTCTTCGTTGGCTTCAACCTCACCTTCTTCCCGCAGTTCATCGTGGGTTGGATGGGAATGCCACGACGATATCACTACTACTACTTCGCACCTGAGTTCCAGCCATATCACATCATGTCGACCTTGGGAGCTTCCTTCTTGGGTATCGGCTTCGTGATTCCGGTCATCTACATGGTTCACTCCCTCTTCAAGGGCGAGCGAGCAACGGATAACCCATGGAACGCCCACGGTCTCGAGTGGAACACCAGTTCACCTCCTCCAACCGAGAACTTCCGATACAAGGTCATTGTCACCGACGACGTCTACGACTACGACCCAGTTGCAGAGCACGAAAATGATATGCAACTCGCAGGAGGAAAAGCCTAAACATGTCCCACGCAGCTCACGGCGACGAATTCAACGTACTGAAGTTTCAGTACGAGGACATGGATCAGCAGAACGACTCCTACATCGTTGGAATGTGGACGTTCTTGGTCACCGAGGTCATGTTCTTTGGCATGCTCTTCTTGACCTACTCGCTCTACCGAGCAAACTACCAGAACGACTGGTTTACCGCTCACGAGCAGCTCGACTGGAAGCTTGGTGGTATCAACACCGCCAACCTTCTGTTCAGCTCGTTCCTGATGGCAACCGCGGTCCGACAAGCACAGCTCAAAGACCGAAAGGGCGTTCTGCTCAGACTCGCTGGAGTGTTGGCCTGCGCATTCGGCTTCTTGGTCATCAAGTACGTTGAGTACAGCGGTAAGTATGAGCACCACCTCTTCCCTGGGCCAGGCTTCGCCCCCGATGTCACCCACTTCCACGGCGCGAACCTCGACCACGTACAGCTCTTCTTCGGTCTCTACTTTGCGATGACCGGGCTGCACGGCGTCCACGTTCTTGTAGGAATCTTGGTCATTGGTGCTCTCGGGCTCATGTGGTTCAAGGGCAAAAAGATCGTGACCGAGGACTATGTCCCAACCGAGCTTGTCGGTCTCTACTGGCACTTCGTTGACATTGTCTGGATCTTCCTCTACCCACTCTTCTATCTGATGCCAAATCCAAGCGTTGGATCCGGCGGAGGCAACCACTAATGGCAAAGTCACCTCTCTCAGCAGTCCACGACGATCACGGCGGACACCATATTCACAACAACTCAATGTATGTGAAAACCGCTCTGACTCTCGCTGGGTTCATGATTCTCACGATTGCTGCTGCTCAAATCGACTTCGGTCACATGATCAGCAAGCAGTATGGATATTGGATCAATAACCTGATCGCAGTCCTGATCGCTGTCGTCAAGACGTACATCGTTGTTCTCTACTTCATGCACGTCAAGTGGGCCTCTAGCCTTGGAAAACTCTTCGCTCTCCTCGGATTCTTCTTCATCCCCGTGCTCTTCTCGGTCTGGACGGACTTCTACTTCCGACAGCACGAGCCTGTAGCTCATTGGTACAACAACGATTACGTTGAGTCAGCAACTCCACGAATCATCGGTGCAACCGACGGAGCCAAGATCGCCCCAGGTGAAGAGAACACCCAAAACCGAATTCCAAAGTCGGTTTGGTAATCACCACCAGCAAATCCAAAAAGAGCTAGCCAACTTGGCTAGCTCTTTTTATTTAGGCTCAGGGATCAGCCGACGAAGCTCAGACTCCATCCAAGCCGCAATCTCCTCGTTCGTAGACTCCTTCGAGAACGTCCGAGCCTCTCCCCAAGTCGCCGTCACCCGAGCAAACGCCGGACGTGGAATCACCGAGCCATACGGCACCATCCGGTTCGTATTTCTCAATCCACACACAATAACCGGAACTTCCGCCATCCGCACGATCAGCGCCGCGCCTTCGCGAATCTGCTGCAACTGGCCATTCTCCGACAGCTGACCCTCAGGAAAAATCCCCACGACGTTTCCAGCTTTCGCCAACTCTGATGCAATACGCAACGAACGCCGATCTGGCGCACCGCGTTTCACTGGAAAAGCCCCCCAGAATCGCATCCAAGTCCCGACGAGTTTCATCGAAAAAAGCTCGCTTTTGCTCATAAAGAAAATCGGCCGAGGACAGCACCCCTGAAGCACCACCGGATCACAATCCGAAAGGTGATTGGCAATCACAATAAGGCCACCGCTCCGCGGTACCCGAGAAGCACCCGAGAACGTCGTCGGCCCCAACACCGTAATCAACGGCCAACCAATAATGTTCACCAGCCAAAGCCACTTATGGCCCCGGCCAACCGGAAGTTCAACTTCTTGTGCCATCCACCACCTTCTTCAACGCTCGGTAATAAGTGTCATGCTCCAGTCGCAAAACTCGAGCGGCTAAATCCTCCGGCGAGTCATCGATATTGACCTCGCAAGATGCCTGCAGGATGATCTCCCCCTCATCGTACTCCTCGGTCACAAAGTGAACAGTGCATCCACTTTCAGTCTCGTGAGCTTCGATGACCGCCTCATGGACATGCATTCCGTACATCCCCTTGCCTCCAAACTTTGGCAGCAAAGCCGGATGAATATTGAGGATTCGCCCCTTATGCGAAGTTAAAACGCTGGTCGGAATCAGCTTCATGTAGCCCGCCAAGCAGACCCAGTCGCAATCGTTCAACTCCTGAGCAAGTCGCTCTTCATACGGAGTCTCGCCAGCGTACGGCACGGTACGAACGTGCAGACCCTCGGACATCGCCGCAAGAGCACCCGGTGCATCCGAACGAGGCGTAACCACCTTCTGGACAACCATCGAGTCATCCAACCTGATCCGAGTGGCAAGCGCCAGCATGTTTGATCCGCGCCCCTTGGGCCCAATCAAAATTCCGATTCGATGCACCGCCAAAGCATACTGTAGAATCAAGACCATGCTCGCCGCCCTTGCTGCCACAACGTTGTTCACACCCAAGTTGAATGTGATCTACATCATGGCCGACGATCTCGGCTACGGCGAACTTGGCTGCTACGGTCAAAAGCTTATTCCCACCCCAAACATCGACCGCCTCGCCGCCGAGGGAACGAAATTCACGCGCTTCTACGCCGCCAGCACAGTCTGCGCCCCCACCCGATGCTCCCTTATGACGGGACTCCACCAAGGCCACGCCCCCATCCGCGGCAACAAGGAAAAAGGCGGATTCGGTCCCAATGACCCTGAAGGACAAACGGCGCTTCCGCTCAGGAACACGACGATCTCCGAAAACTTGAAGACTGTCGGCTACAAAACGGCCATCTTCGGAAAGTGGGGTCTCGGCGGACCACAACCGGGCGAAACCCCCATGGACCACGGTTTCGATACGTTCTACGGCTACCTATGCCAGCGAAGGGCGCACACTCACTATCCCACATACCTCTGGGACAACCATCAGCCCGACCTCCTCAACAACGTCGGTGGCAGTGCTCACCAAAAAGTCAGCTCAGTCACGTCCGACCTCCAGGAATGGAATTCGCAATTCAACGGAAGCGACTTCGCTCACGCCAAAATCCTCGACCGCGCTCAAGGGTTCATCAAGAAGAATAAAGAGAATCCGTTCTTCATCTATTACGCAACCACCATCCCTCACGCCGCGCTCCAAGCCCCGCCGGAGTGGATTGAGAAGTTCCCCAAAGAGTGGGATCCCAAGCCTTATCTCGGTGCAAACGGCTACCTCCCCAACCCGCGACCTCGTGCAACCTATGCCGCCATGATCGCCTATCTTGACTGGTCGGTCGGTCAGCTACGCGAAACCCTCGAGCGAGAAGGAATCGCAGATCGAACCCTTATCGTTTTCACCAGCGACAACGGCGCGACCTTCAACGGAGGAGTGGACACCGAGTTCTTCAATTCAAACGGCGGACTCCGAGGCAAAAAGATGTCCCTCTACGAAGGCGGAATTCGCGAACCATTCATCGCTTGGTGCCCCAGCCTCGTCCCCGCCGGAAAAACGGTGTCCGAGCCGTACGTTGCCTACGACACGCTCGCCTCGCTCAGCGAACTCTGTGGCACCAAACCTCCCAGAAACGACGGAATCAGCTACGCCTCCGCCCTCCTCGGCAAAGAGCCCAAAAAGCGAGACTACATCTACGTCGAATATCCCGAAGCATCGGCGATGCAAGCCGTCTGGATCGGCTCGTTCAAAGTGATCCGGCCAGACTTGAAGAAGAATCCTGAAAAAATCGAAGTCTACGATCTCGATTCCGATCCCTCCGAAAAGACCGATCTCGCCGCAAAACGCCCGGACCTGATTCAGCGAGCAAAGCAAATCTGGACAGAAGAACACGTCCCAAGCAAGGACTTCCCATTGGGCGTTATCGACAAGAAGTAGCGACTACGACCACCAGCTTCGGCGGGACGAATAGGACTCCTGCCAAAGCTCCTGGATCTCCTCGTCTTCCCACCCAGAAATCCATTTATAAAAAACCCATCCAGCCAACACGACGCCTAGGGTGACCATCAGGCCACCAATCAACTGTGCCTCGAGTCCAGTCGCAATGCGCGGAGGAACGTAGCGTCGTCGACGTCCACCTCCCGAATACCGAATCTCGGCAAACAAGATGTGCTCGAGTCCCTTCCCGACGAGCCCACCGCCCAGCAGAGGTGCGATCAACATGAACATCCAAGCGCACCCGTCTTGCTTCTGCTCCTTGTTCCGAGCCCACCCGGCAATTCGAGTCTGCGGCGGATAAACCACCATCGAAGGTTCAACAACCGCAACGTGCGCAACATGCTTCCCAATCGCCCAAAGGTGAATCGTGTCCCCCACTTTGCAGAGATTCGTTTCTGCTTGGTCGAGGATGTACCAATTCGCCCACTCGCTCGGTGACTGGACTTCTAACCGAAGATGCCCTTCAGGGTCCGAGCCATGACGATAGATGTCAACAACGAGACAACCTGGTACGAATCGTCGTAGCCAGTTGGGCTCCCACCCCTTTAGAATCAGGAGCTCAATCACGGCAACTGCGGAGAGAGCGCTGAAGCCGAGCAGGCTAAGCAGCCATCCCACAAAACGGAATTCACCAAGCTTCGGAGTCTGAACCCAGCTCTCCATCGCACCCACGGGAGTAGAAGGGGTGAACGCAACCCACACCGCGCCAATCCCAAGCACAACGGCTAAGAAGAAGGACAGGCCAAACAGCGGAGAACGAGCACGGATCATTCGCAGATTCAATTCTAGCTGAGCAGACCGGAAAACCATCCCCCGAAGTCCGTCAATATCGATTCCTCATGAACCGCCTAGGCTTCATAATCAGAGGTGATGTCCAACAAACTCCGTGTCCTAATCTGGGACGAAAACCCACAGCACCGCTCATTCGAAATCTATCCCGACAGCCTTAACGGTGCGATCAAAGCCGGAGTTGATGGAATTGACGGCGGCAAAGAGCTCGAAATCAATGTCGCCAACCTTGACGAAGAAAACCAAGGCATCACCCAAGAAGTGCTCGACAACACCGACGTCCTCGTCTGGTGGGGTCACGCCCGACACGGAGAAGTCAACGACGAAATCGCCGAGATTGTGAAGAAGCAAGTCCATGAGAAGGGAATGGGCTTCGTCTGCCTCCACTCGGGGCACTACAGCAAAACATTCAAGGCCGTTCTCGGCTGCACCGGACACCTAAAAGGTGGCTGGCGCGAGGCCGACGACAGTGAGACGATCCGCGTCTGCGCTCCCTGGCACCCAATCGCGAAGGACGTCGAGGACTTCGTGATCGAAGCTGAAGAAATGTACGGCGCCCCATTCGACGTTCCACCCGCCGAGCAGATGATCTTCCAATCTCTCTTCAGCGTCGGGAACGAGACATTCCCATGCGGTCTTGTCTGGACCGTCGGCACCGGAATCGATCCCGAGTTCACCTCTGGTCCCGGAAAGGGAGTCGGTCAAGGCGAAGGTATCGGCCGAGTCTTCTACTTCCGACCCGGACACGAAACCTACCCAACCTACAAGCTCGACAACGTACTCAAGGTTATCTACAACGCGATCCGCTGGACCGGCAAACTCAGCTAAGCCGTTCGGACACAAAAAATCCCCTTCTGCACCCGATGCAGAAGGGGATTTTTTACTTACTTGCCCTGAAGGTTATTCAGAAACTCCGCAAGAAGGTCAAGCCGGTTCTTGGACCCGTTCAGCGTGACCGGTCGGAATCGGACGCCAGTCGAGAACAGGTTGCCAAACTTAGCATCGTAGCTTCCTTCAACCGGAGTAAACGTATAGTTGCCGGCCGAAGAGGAAACCGTAAAGCTCGGCAAGTACCCGCGCAGCGCAGATGGGCTGGTCAAGAAGTCACCGACGGTAACTCCAGTAGAAACACCCCCGATCGTCACATTGGTCTGGGTCGTCAGATAACCGCTCAGCTCGTTGGAAACGTTGGAAAGGTCAGCCGCCGAGAGCTTGAGGGCTTCAGCAAACCAGCGTGGACTTCCGGTCGAAGCACCGCGGCTGGTAATGTCCGTCGCTGCCGCACCAAGGTCTGCGCTCGCCGCGAGCAGATTAGCCTTCGCATTCGCGATGTTTGCTGCTCCTTCCGATGCCAGTCCGAGGAACGGAGCTGGTGGCAAGAGCCGAGTCGAGACCACGGTCGCCCCGCTCGTGGCATCCGGCCCAAACTCAGCCGCAAGGGTCTTGCTGGAGTCGAAGCTCGAAGAACTGAACGTGATGTCATAGCCGAGAACAAAGTTGAGATAGGAGCAAATCAGCTTCGCATTTCCACGAAGAATCAGCAAATCAGCCTTGCCGATCTTCGTCCGTGCACCACCAGTCCCCTTCGGGTCAATCACGCTAAAGTTCGCCGCGCTAATTGCGTCGATGTTTGCATCCGAAAGCACGCTGACAATGCGATTCAAATCTGATCGGGTGGCTTCAAGAGCCGTCTTGACTTGGACCGGAGTTGGATCGTCAGGATATGCGCGTGAAGACTCGGCTGGGCTCGAAAGCGAATCGGTAAGAAGAGAAACCGGGCTGAAAGAAGCACTGTAGGTTTCCTCGCTTCGCCAAGGTGCCAACAGCGATACAATGTGTCGCACAGTCGGATTAGGGATGGTCTTTCCGCCGCGCGAAATCTCGGTGCCAAAAAGGGTTGCCAAGTCATTAGCGAGCTTTGCCGTCGAAGCGATTGCAAATCCTGCCGCACGGGTCGGAGTCGGCTCCTGGCTATACGCGGTATTGAGTTTGTAAACCGCATCGCTAAGCTGTTGAGTTGGATCAGCAGTGGATGGAAGCCCAAGCGCCGTATCCAATGCGGCCTGACCTTGGACAGAGTTCGTAGCCGGATCGGTAAGACCGGATAGGGTTGCCGAGCCTGCACAACCGCCTAACAATAGAGCGGCAAGGCCAATAATGGAGAGCGACTTGTTCATGTGATCCTATCCTCGCGAAGGGAGGTTTCCACATTTCATATCGGCATCCACGCTCTGTTTCCTCGTAAAACTACTGGGTAATTCCCACATTCCATTGGATTTCCAAATAAAATCCAAACAACTCCAAATAAACATCGATCAGTAAGGTTCGTTTATCCTTTGCAATGAGTTCAAAGTCGACCTTTTTGGTAGCCGGATTGGCGGTAATCGCTCTCACTGCTTCACTTCCACTCATGGCGCAACAGGGCCAAGGGAAAGGCGGTGGACAGAACAAGGGCCAAGGTGGAGGAGGTCAAGGTGGTCAAGGCGGTCGCAAAAAAGGTCAAGGCGGTGACAAGCAAGGCCAAGGCAGGGTCTATCCTCCAGCCAAATCCGCCTGGTCTATCGCCAGCATCATCCTCGGCAATGGCGAAGACAAGCAGATTTCGATGGCAATCCATCCCGGCGTCGACTTCGATGGCTACATCGAATACGGACCAGAAGGGAAGTCCCCAAGCGGCAAAACCCCAACTCAGTCATTCAAAAAAGGCGTTCCAATTCAGCTGACACTCACTGGGCTGAAACCGAATACGGCATATTCCTATTCGCTAAACTACACCGAAGCTGGCGAGTCCAAGACCGGTCCCAAGTATCGATTCCAAACCGCTCGCCCGGCAGGATCGACGTACACAATGTTCGTCCAAGGCGATTCCCACCCAGAACGAATGGGCAAAATGAACGACCCAGGGCTGTACGAAAAGACCTACCAAACCGCCGCAGCCTACAACCCCGACTTCTTCATCATGCTCGGCGACGATTTCAGCGTCGACACACTACAAAATCGGACGGCCCAGGCGGTTGAGTACTGCTACACAAAGCAAGTCCCGTACATGGGCTTGATCGGAAAGCAAGCGCCCGTCTATCTCGTCAATGGCAACCACGAGCAAGCCGCAAAAGCAAACCTCGACGGAACCCCCAACAGCCTCGGCGTCCTCGCCCAAAACGCCCGAAACCGTAACTTTGTCAACCCTGCTCCCGATAGCTTCTTCACCGGCAACCCCGAGCCAGTTGAGCACATCGGCCTCCTGCGAAACTACTTCGCGTGGACATGGGGTGACGCCCTCTACGTCACGATCGACCCATACTGGCACTCAGACGAAGCCGTCGACAACCGAGCCGATGGTGGTTCCAAGCGAAAAGACATGTGGGGGATCACACTCGGAGACACCCAATACAAGTGGCTCAAAAAGACTCTCGAAACCAGTAAAGCAAAGTACAAGTTCGTATTCGCCCATCACGTCATGGGAACCGGCCGAGGAGCCGTCGAACGGGCAACATCATTCGAGTGGGGAGATACAAGAAGCCTCGCCAACAAGCGCCCAGGCTGGGAGTTGCCAATTCACCAACTGTTTGTCAAAACTGGTGTAAGCATCTTCTTCCAAGGCCACGACCACATCTTCTGTAAACAAGAGCTCGACGGCGTGATCTACCAATCGTGCCCCTGCCCCTCAGACACAACCGAAAAGCTCATCAACGGCGACGCCTACACCGTTGGGGATAAGATCGTCGGATCGGGCCTCGTCAAAGTCACGGTGGGACCCGACAAGGCTCGCATTGAGTTCTTGCGCTCATGGCTGCCTTCGGCCGAAACGGAGGGACGCAAACATGGCGAAGTCGCCTACAGCTACGAAGTCAAACCAAAGGTGAACAAATGAAAACTCTCCCCCTGATCGGAATCTCCGCGCTAGCCGTCGTTGGAGCCGCCTGCATCTCCCAGAGCGAGGCATCCAAGAAAGCAGCTGAGATCACCAAGAGCTTCGCCCCATTTGCGCCCGGAGTGAAGACTCACTCCGACGACACCAAGTTCTACATTGAGTCAGACGGAATGCCCGACCACGACCTCATGGCCGGAATCGTCGCCTGGCAACAACAAGTCGCCCTACCGCAGAAGTACACAGGGTCTAACGCCTGGAGCTTCCCCCTCTTCCCAAAACCTGCCGCCAACCCTCTCTCTGCAAAGACGGGATTCTTCCGAGGAGCAATTGCCATTGCCGCAAACGGTGTTCCCATCTTTAACCCCATCAAGAACGACGGTCGCACCGACACCCTGATCGCCGGTGAACTCGACAACTTCGGTGGACACAGTGGTCGGGGAGATGACTACCACTATCACATCGCCCCTCTACACCTTCAATCAAAGCTCGGAAAGGACTTACCCGTCGCCTACGCTTTGGATGGTTATGCGATCTACGGATACAACTGCACAAAGGGCGTGACCCCAACCGATCTCGATCAGTTTAACGGTCACACAACGAAAGACCGTGGCTACCACTACCATGCCACTAAAACCTATCCGTACCTAAACGGCGGATTTCACGGTGAGGTCGTCGAAGCCGGTGGGCAGGTCGATCCTCAACCGTTCGCCCAACCCGTCCGACCCGCACTTCCCCCTCTCCGAGGCGCGAAGGTCACAACTTACAAGAAGCTTGGTGAAAAGAGCTGGTCCATCGGCTACGAGCTGAATGGACAAACTCACTACGTAAACTATGCAATCCAGACGGATGGCAACTACCGCTTCGAATTCGTCTCTCCTGACGGAAGCAAAGTCGTGGAAACCTACCGGCCAGGACAGCGTCGACCTGGCGGCGGTCCAGGGGGACCCGGTGGAGGTCCTGGTGGACCAGGTGGCCCCGGCGGTCAGGGTCGAGGTGGGCAAGGTGGCGGACGCCGAGGTGGCGGCGGTGGCGGAGACGAGCGAGGCTTCTTCTCTGACCATTCGGCAATGCTCGATCTCAACGCGGATCACGACATCACGCTCCAAGAAGTTGATCAAAAGGTCCGGTCCATGTTTGCCACCAACGGCAACCTCACTGGAGGATTCAAATCCTTCGCCGGCGCTCACACTTCAGATTTCGATTTCAACGGAAACGGAGCAATCGACCGAGATGAGGCCCTGGATGGCTTCACCGCGGCTCTGCACCGAGCAGATACGAACCACGACCATTGCCTTTCGGAGTTTGAATGGAAGCGATAAAATTGAGCGGCATCGTCGCTGCCGGGCTCCTTGTGGTTGGCTTTGCCTCCCAACAGGGACAGGGACAGGGACAGGGACAGGGACAGGGACAGGGACAGGGACAGGGCGGCGGTCAACGCCGTGGCCAAGGTGGGCAAGGCGGTCAAGGTGGACAAAATGGACAAAATGGACAACAAAGGGGCGGTCCCCCTGGTGTCTTCATCACAACGACCCCCGACTACGACATTTCGGTAATCGAATGCGCGCCAACCCCGACGACCGCAACCCTGAGCATCATGTCTACGAAGGACTTGGAGATCAGTGTCGAAATCCCGGGTCGAAAGCACGTGGAATTCATGTCGCTAAAAGCTTTCGTTCCGAGTTCAATGGAAGCAAAGGGGTTTAAGCCGGGCGGGACTTATACCTACGTCATCCGATATGAAGGAAAAGAAAAGAGGGGAGAGTTCAAAACAGCAAGAGCCGATTCTAGCGACTTCAAGTTTGTCATCCAAGCCGATTCACACCTCGACGAAAACTCCTCCGCCGACGTCTACGCCCGAACCCTGAACCAGATGGTTGCCGACAAGCCCGACTTCCTAGTCGATCTCGGCGACACGTTCATGACCGACAAGCACAAGGACTTCCACGATGCGATCAAGCAGTACCGCGCCCAGCGCTACTTCTTTGGAATCTTCGGTTCAACTGCCCCCGTCTACCTCGCCCTCGGTAACCACGACGGCGAAGCCGCCGACGAGCGTAACAAGCCCGGCATGGCCGCATGGTCCATGGCCCAGCGCAAACTCCACTACCCCCCTCCAACCACCGGAAACTTTTACACCGGAAACACCGAGACGGGTGACTATTTCGAAGTCAAATGGGGAGACGCACAATGCTTCATCCTCGATCCGTTTAATTTCACCAAAAGCAAACCCGGGCGCGACGCCAACAACTGGAACTGGACCCTTGGCAATGCACAATACCAGTGGCTCAAAAAGGCGCTCGCGACAAGCAAAGCCAAGTACAAGTTCGTCTTCGTCCACCACCTTGTCGGCGGCCAAGGCAAGGACGCTAGAGGCGGAGCCGAAGCATCCCACTTCTTCGAGTGGGGTGGCAAGAACTGGGATGGCACCGATGGGTTCTTGACGAATCGCCCCGACTGGGAAGCTCCACTCCATGAGCTCTTCAAAAAGCACGGCGTCCAAGTCGTCTTCCGTGGTCACGATCATCTGTACGTCCGCCAAGAGCGTGACGGAATCTTCTACCAACTCGTTCCCCAACCCAGCCAGAGACGCGGCGACAACACTCGCAGTGCCGAAGAATATGGCTACAAATCAGGCACCATCCTCGGAGCCTCCGGCTATATGAGAGTCTCAATCTCGTCGGGCGAGTCCAAAGTCGAGTACGTCTACACCCAAGGTGGCCAACCACAAATCAGAGACAGCTACGCAATCAAGCCAACGAAATAGCCCACTTCCATTCAACGGGTGTCTCGAGTTTTGCATCGCAGAACTCGAGATGCAGAACCCGTCGTCTGCTGAGCGAAGTTGATCGATCTGATCCATGAAGAACTAATGAGCGAAACACCAAGATGCTCCCAATTCCACCCGTGCACGCCACCGGTTGGGAAGTCGAAACCACCTCGGTGATCTCATCCTGATTGAGCACTCCCGAGGCGTCAGATCCTTCGATGACCCTGACCGGCCCCGCTTCCAAAGGGCAGGCGTCCAACTGGATCCGAAGAGCGATTTGGCGCTCCAGAACCTCAGCTGGCGGACAACAGTGCACGACACCATCCTTCTCGCTGAACTGGGCATAACCAGGAGCGTTGACTGATCGCTTCACCGCGATTTTCGTGTCCTGATGAAATGGCAGATTCCAGTTGCTCTCCTGCGTCTTGTCAAACAAGATCCCCCGAACACAAACCGCGTCTGCAGACAGAAACTTCTCGACGAGGGACCGAACCGGCGCAGAATGGATGACTGGAACGACCTCCGGTGAATCCAGCAGGTTTCGCTTTCCTCCTCGAATCGGCTGTTCACCTCCGAGACATCGAATGAACCCCTCAACTTCGGACCCGGTGAACTGGTCTTCATAGATCCCAAAGCTGCGCCGCTCCATTAACAAGATTATGCTCACCAATCGTCGGGTAACGTACCGACATGAAGAACCTCCTGTTGATCTCCGCTCTCACTCTGATCTTTGTCGGATGCGCTCCCAAAGAGCCTGCGACCACTGAGCCAGCCACGACCCCTGCCGCTGACGCAAACGCCCCCGCCCCTACCGCTCAAGCGAGCGGCACTGCGGTCGCACCCATGGCGTCCGGAGCTGCCGGAGGGATGACACCAATGTCAGGAACGGACTCCGTCCAAGGAGCCGGCGGTGGAAGCACCAGCATGGCGGCGAAAGGTTGGGCCAAAGACAAGATCAACCAGACGTCAAGTAGTAGCGCCGGACAGATGCCGACCGACGAAGGCAATTAACCAAACCTTAGCATTCGTCGATTAACCTTCGGCGATGACGAAAGAAGCGCGATGGCAGATGATCACAGCCACGTTGCTCATCATCGGTTATTCCGGCTACTATGCATGCCGGAGCAACCTGAGCGTATGCCGACCGCAAATCCTCGAGGAGTTCGCTTCCCAAGGGATCGACAAAGCGGCAATCGGCACCATCACCTTCTGGGGAACCCTTGCCTACGCTTGCGGAAAGCTCATCTGGGGCCCAATCACCGATGCCGTCGGCGGACGCTCGATGTTCCTGAGCGGGATGATCGGCGCGATCCTCTTCACCTTGATGTTTGCGTTCGGCCCGGCGCCCGGAATTTTCTTGGTCGCGTGGGTTGGTAACCGTCTTGTTCAAAGCATGGGCTGGGGCGGCATGGTCAATGTCGCCAGCAAGTGGTATCTCCCCAAGCAGTACGGAACCATCATGGGCTTTATCAGCCTCAGTTATCTGTTCGGCGACTGGGCATCCCGTCTCATCCTCGGCAAACTCATCGAAGCCGGTTGGGGCTGGCGTCACGTCTACGTCGCCGGAGCCGGCTTCTTGGCGATCATCTTTGTCTGTTGCCTTGCACTCCTCAAACAGCGTCCCAGCAAAGTCAATCTGCCCGAAGTCGCGGGAAGCGACGTGGAGCAAGAACCGCTCAAGTCCGCGCTCAAAACCCTCACAAGTTCCCCCGCATTCTGGGTCACCTGCATCCTCAGTTTTGTGTTCACCTTCGTTCGAGAAACGTTCAATGACTGGACGCCAACCTTCCTCGTCGAAGTAGCAAAGCTCGCCAAGGACCGAGCCGCGATTGTCAGCTCGAGCTTCCCTCTATTCGGCGGATTCTCCGTCCTACTCGTTGGCTACCTAGCCGACCGCGTCCCCAAAGGTGGCAAGAGCCTCTTAATTGGCTTCGGTCTGGTCGTCGCGATCCCGATGTTCTTCCTGCTTGGTTCCGTCTCCGCATCATCCGGAGAAACCTATCTCATCGCCCTACTTGGAGCAACCGCAGTCCTCATCCTCGGTCCGTACTCGCTCTTCGCGGGAGCAATGGCGTTGCACTACGGCAACCAAAGAACGGCCGCTGCCGCCGCCGGATTGATCGACGGAATCGGCTACTTCGGCGGAATGATCAGCGCAAAACTGATCGGGGACGTCGCAACAAAAAGCGGATGGCAACCCGCGTGGCAGATTCTCGGCTGGATTGCCGCCCTCGGAGTCTGCGTGGCTATTCCAGCGTGGTGGCTTGAGAGGCAATCTCGCTGAAATCGAGATCAAGCAGCTCCGCGACCGATCCAAGAATCAAGTCCGGGTTCTCGACCTCAAGCGACTCTTCAGAATCGGTTCCGCTCAGCACACCGATAACAAGTCCACAACCTGCTGCTCGCCCTTCCTTCATATCGCTAACGGTATCCCCAAGCTTCATCACCCGCTCGGGTGAAACGACACCAAACTGAGCCATCAGCGCCTGGATCATATCCGGCGCAGGTCGTCCCACCGCAACTTCGTCAACGGTCATCGATCCGTCCAAAACACTCGAATCCCAGCCGAGCCGCTTGAGAATAATGTCAGTAATCTCCCGATCAAATCCCGTGTCAAGAGCAACCTTCACACCGTTCTCGCGGAGCATTGAAAAGACCTTGGTCGCCCCCTCAATCGGCTGAACTCTCTCATCCTCCTGATAGAACTTGACCATTTCTGCGCGGAAGTCATCGTGAATTGCCTGGACCTTTTCAGAGTTAGGATCGAGTTCAAGAACCAGGCCAATCGCAACAGGCTTAGCAAGCCCCATCACGGTGTCAATCTGGCTGATCTCCACATCATGTCCGCCGTTCGCCAGCGCCTTCTGGAACGCAAGCGCAACAAACTTTTCATCGCGTACGGTCGTTCCGGCAATGTCAAAAACGGCGAGATCAAACGGGATCATTGCAACAATTTAACACCAGCAGGTTAAGATTTGGCTATGAAGCGATACGACGTGGCGATAGTTGGTGCCGGAGTAATCGGTCTCGCCCATGCGTATGCCGCTGCAAAACGCGGCCTGAAAGTCGTCGTTTTCGATCGATCGCCAATGGCCGAAGGAGCCTCTGTCCGCAATTTTGGAATGATCTGGACCGTGGGCCAGTGGGGAACTCCCCTCGCAGACGTAGCGACGAACAGCAGCCGCATCTGGCGTGATATCCTCGCTGATTCCGGAATCTGGCACGATCCCTGTGGCTGTCTGACCCTCACCTATAACCAGGACGAATTCCAAGTCGCCAACGAGTTTGTCGCCATGGCAAACGACCCAACGATCCGCCTGATCGACCCTTCCGAAATCGCCAAGCTGTCCCCATCGGTACGCCAAGAAGGGCTGTTGGGAGGCATCTTCAGTGAGCGTGAAGTTCACGTTGATCCCCGTGATGTGATCGCGAAACTCCCAGGCTATCTCGAATCGAAATACGGTGTGGAATTCAATTGGCGCCACTGCGTAACTCGCATCAAAACGGGTGCCGTACATGTAGGTCAGCACGGCTGGGAGGCTGATCAAGTCATCGTCTGCACTGGTCACGACTATGAAACTCTCTTCCCCGAACATTTTCATGAAAGCGGGCTCAGCCGGAGCAAGCTCCAAATGCTTCGAGCCATGCCCAAAGGTGATTGGCGCATCGGCCCCATGCTGTGCGCGGGTCTGACCCTCCTCCATTACAAAAACTTCGCAAACTGCCCAACTCTGAATCAGGTCAAAGCCCGTTTTGAAGCCGAACTACCCGAGCACATCAAATGGGGAGTCCATCTCCTGGTCTCTCAACATGGAACCGGCGAGCTTGTCATCGGAGACAGCCACGAGTACGGCTTGGCAATCTCCCCCTTTAACCATGAGCATGTTGACCAACTGATTCTCGATTATCTAAACCTGTTCTTGCCCACATCGCAAATTGAAGTCATGCTCCGCTGGCACGGAGTCTATTCGACAAACGATGCCGGCCAAGTCTACGAAGCCGTGCCACTCCCGAACGTCCATATCGTAACGGGTGTCGGCGGCGCAGGAATGACGATGAGCATGGGCTTAGGCGAAAGAACAATCAGCCAATTGATGATTTAGCAAAATATTCTTAGGCGGCTAGGTTCAACCAACAAGGTCAGATTGGCAAAGGTCGTACAATAAGCGGATGCATTTCGCCACCAAAGCCCTGCGCGTCGGTCAGGATCCAGATCCGAAGTACAAAGCAGTCGTTCCTCCCATCTATCAGTCGTCAACGTTTGCTTGGGAAGACCTCGACCATATCCCACGTATCGACTACTCTCGTTGTCAAAACCCAAATCGCGATATGTTGGAGCAGGTCATCGCTGCGCTTGAAAACGGCGAGCACTGTACCATCTATAGCTCCGGTATGGCGGCGGTGGCCGCATGTTTCGCCCTGCTCAAGCAGGGCGATCATCTTTTAGTCGCCAACGATATCTACGGCGGCACGTTCCGACTCGCCGAGAAGTATCTCCCTCGCCAAGGGATCACCTACTCCAGCTTCGACGCCCAAGACGCCGACTCAATCAAGTCCGTGGTTCAGCCCACCTCAAAGATGCTGATCTTCGAAGGCCCCACCAACCCAACGATGCGCGTTCCCGACATCGCAAAAGTTGTCAATGCGGCAAAAGAGGCCGGTCTCATCGTGGTCTTCGACAACACCTTCGCATCGCCAGCCCTGCAAAATCCCCTTGACCTTGGCGTCGACATCGTTCTCCACTCGACCACGAAGTACATCTCCGGCCACAGCGATGTTGTTGGCGGTGCAACCATCACCAACGACGAAAAGCTCGCCTACGAGATCTTTGAGTGGAACAAGGCGTTCGGCTGCAACCCTTCCCCATTCGATAACTGGCTCTCCCTTCGCGGCGCACGAACCCTGAGCGTCCGCATGGAACGGCACTGCCAAAACGCCCAAGCGATCGCAGAAGCCCTGGAAGCCAATCCAAAGGTCACCAAGGTGCACTACCCCGGACTCCCATCGCACCCAGACCACGAAACTGCCAAGAAACAGATGTCCGGCTTCGGTGGAATGGTATCCATCGAGTTCGCAACCGTCGAAGAGGCTCGCTGGGTCGCCGAAAACGCCAAAGTCTTCCTTCTTGCCGAATCCCTTGGCGGCGTCGAGAGCCTTATCGCCTATCCACCGCTGATGTCCCACGCAACCATGACCGAAGAGCAACGAGTTGCACGAGGCATTCCGCCGACTATGCTTCGGCTCAGTGTTGGCATCGAAGACGTCAGGGATTTGATAGAAGACATTAGTCAATCGATTGACTCGTATCACAAGAGAAACAACAGCCTCGATCAGTAGTTTTGACACTCTTGTCCGAACAAGTATCGCCCTATAATTTTCATACATGGGGGAGCCAGAGTCAAGTGAGGATGCGGGCATGAGGCTGGGTGAAGGCTTGGATACCTGCAAACTAATTGAGTTTCTTCCCCAGCCAACGATATTGTTGGATTGCGAAGGCAACATCGTTCGTGTCAACGAGCCGATGGTCCGACTCTTTGGACAGTCAATTTCCGAGATTGAAGGCGACCACTGGTTGCGGCTCTTTGAGCACAAGGAAAATCTTCCTCTAACGAGTTCTTGGAAATGCCTCCAACAGACGGGGCAACCTCTCCAGCTAGAAGTCTCTATAACCCGTCCGGATCTCTCAAAACGGGTGATTAATCTTCGAATTGACACCTTTTGCACCGACTCCGAAAGGACTCAATATCTCGGATGTGCACAGGACGTCACGATCACTCACCAGTTATCTGAAGCTGCAGCAGAGAATGAGCGACGCCTGGCCATTATGCTGGAAGTTATGAGCGAGGGCGTAGTTTTGCAGGACTCAACTGGTCGCATTATGCTTTCAAACCCGGCAGCTGAGAAAATTTTAGGGCTAACAAACGAGCAGATGTGCGGTCGCACATCAATTGATCCACGCTGGCGCTCAATCCGTGAGGATGGATCGGACTACCCAGGACAGGAACATCCAGCTATGCGATCCCTAGCAACTGGTCACATGCTGCGCGGGGAAGTCATGGGAGTCCATAAACCGACCGGCGAGCTGACGTGGATCTCAATTAACTCGGTGCCCCTCTTCGATGGAAAATCAACAGCACCATACGCTGTTGTTGCGAGCTTTTCCGATATCACCGAGCTGAAAAACGGGCGAGATGAAACCCAGAGTCGGTTGGATTCTCTACACTTGATTCAAATCGAACTTGAGATGCATCAGCGTGAACTAGAGGAGAAAAACGTCCAACTTCGTAGCATGGCCGATACAGACGTCCTTACCGGTCTCAAAAATCGAAGGTGCCTGTTTGAACGACTCCGCGCAGAAATCGCTCTGGTCGAGCGGAACGGTAATCCGTTTAGCCTAGTTCTGTTCGACATTGACTTTTTCAAGTCAATCAACGACACGTACGGTCACATGGCTGGAGATGATGTTCTCAAGAAGGTGGCACATGCTCTGCAGAGTTGCGCCCGAATTTCGGACTTTGTGGCTCGCTACGGAGGTGAGGAATTCGCAGTCATTCTCCCACAGACCGATTCAGGCCAAGCTCTGCAAGCTGCGGAGCGGATGCTTTCTGAAGTGCGTCGCACCTACTGCGAAGGTAAGCAAGTTACAGCATCGGCGGGAGTGGCATGCTGCTCAGGATCGGTTATGTCAATCGATGCACTCATAGAAGCGGCCGACAAAGCCCTTTACCGAGCTAAGGATCTGGGCCGAAACCAAGCCGTCATGGCCGACTAGGCTGCCCAAAGCCTTTGGCTAATCTGCCTCAGTCCAACCTGGTACGTCTCAAAGTTCTCGCTGAGCTCGCGAAACATCGGCGCTTCCTCCTCATGAGGCGGCAGATCGAACAACGAGACGATCTCATAGCTAAACCGTCCCTGCTCAATCGGGTCAATTAGTCGATCGGACCCAATGTGAATCACCTGGTGCCCCTTCGGGAACAATCCCGTCCAAAACAGCAGGTGATCGCCAATATGTTGATGAACCCGGCGCTCGCGCTCAAACGAAGACGCATTCGCCATCACATCACCCTCTTCAAGCAATTCGGTGAGCCGTAAAACCGGTTCTCCAAGCCAGTTCCGTGGGGCAATCGAATCCTCCGAGCCCACAAATTTGATCATCAGATCAGTCATGTAACTCTTGATCTGCTGCTGACCATTCAGCCCAAAGTCATGGTTGAATACCTGCTCAACCGCATCGCTGAAAAATTGCCTGATCGATTGGGAACTCAAAAACTCCATCTGTTCCTCCTTAGCCTAAAGCTGTCCTTCCAGGATTTGACGAAAAGATGAGACAAAAAGTTTGCCTGATGATTTGACCAGATCGGGGCTATGATGTATTGAGGTTGAAATGAACTGTCCGCGCTGCCGAGGAGTTGTGCCCCAAGGGGCGTTCTTCTGCCCCAATTGTGGCAATGATCTCCGGGCGTACCTCGGGGTCCCTCAACCCGCGCCCCAACCTTCCCAGCCGTCAGTGCCCTATCAAGCACCAGCACCTCAACCGGTCAACGTCAAGGAGCAGATGAAGCAGGCCCGAAAAGCGGGTCACGTCGGTTACTACCAAGGCGCGAACGGCCCGATTCAACAGCGGAAATCCCCTCTCGGCTGGATATTCGGCATCGCCTTCCTGGCTGCCCTCGCAATCCTCGGCTTCTTCATGATGAACATGCTTCAGAAGACCGGCAAAGAGACTCCGGCGAACTTGCTCGCCAAACAAGGCCAAGATCCTCCCGCAATCTTGCAACAGACCGGCGAAACCGCTCCGGTCCTTGCAGATGACAGTCAAGCCGCCAAAAAGATGCCCCCCGAGATCCTCCGGTGGCTCGAACATCTTGAGCGAATCGAACGGAAACGAAGCCGCCTCGCCCAAGAAGGTCTCTCCAGCTTCATGGTCCTCGCCCAGTCCGCCCAGTTTGGTACGGATATGAAAGGGCTAACCGACCTTGCATCCGGAGATCCTGATGCGAACATGCCAGAGTCAGCGGCGGACAAATTAAACAATTCCAGCGCAGACACTAAGGCTCAGTGGATCAGCTTGCGTCGAGAGTTCGACAGCGTGCCACCGCCCGCAGAGTGCCAAACCATCGCCGATTCGTATACCCACGCAGTCGACGAGACCGGCGCAATGATCACCGACGTAATGGATGCTCTCGACGCCTCCAAGCAAGATCCCCAAAAAGCCCTTCAGTCCTTGTACGGTATGAAAAACCAATCAACGGCGATCGATCAGTACGGAAACGAGACCGACCGCAAAGTTGGCGATATCTGCGACAAGTACGACACCCGTAAATGGTTCTCAATCAGTAGCGACTTCGGAAATAGCAGCATCCTCGGATCCCTCGGCGCACGATGAGCTCGCCGACTCCCGAAATAAGGGCGTTAGCTCAAGAAATCCTCGGGTCAGCCTGCATGTCCCATCCCATCGGCTACGTGCCCCTCATAGACTGGCGCCGAATGCCCGTTACCGCTGGTCTCGCGATCTACTCCCATCGCACAATCGCCCTCAGCTCGATCCTCATGACCGAACCCGAACGAGTGCGAATTACCGTGCTCCATGAATACGCGCACCTCCTCGCGTTCTACCGAGCCGGTCGTCGAGGAGCGGGGCACGGACCCGCTTGGCGACAGGCAATGGTTGACCTAGGGCTCGATCCCAAGGTCCACCATAACTACGAAGTCAAACGCAATAAACCCCGCCAAGAGGTCGTTTACCACTGCAAGAAATGTGGGACAGAAATCGTCCGAAAACGCCGCCTCGCAACTCGGCGCAAGTATTACCATGTGAACTGTGGTGGACAGATTTCATTACACACGGTCCGATCCGTGACATAACGACACGATAGTGCGTAGACAAGTTCAGACTAAATGTGGATCGCTAACGCCGAGAGGGCAAGAACGCTGGAACATCGCACCGAGTGCGAGTACGGCATTGCTACGTCCGTCCTTATCGAGCGCGCTGGTATGGCGATCTTTGATGCCCTCCGCCAACTAATGCCCGACTCCGGACGAGTCGCCGTATTCTGTGGCAAAGGTCATAACGGCTGCGATGGTCTTGTCGCCGCACGCATTGCTCACGAACGTGGCTACCGAGTCGAAGTCATCATGGGCTGCGAAGAAGCCGAACTCGTCGACCTCACCCGTCGCCAGTTCGAGATGTGCCGCGCAGCGGGTCTCCAAATCTCATTCCCCAACGATGGTTGCTGGTGCCGAAGGCTCGAGCAGATCAGCCAAAAGGACGTCATCATCGACGCCCTCCTCGGAATCGGAGCCCAAAGAGAAGTCCACGGCTCAGTCAAAATCGCGATCCAATCAATAAACCGAAGCGGTGTCCCCGTCATCTCCGTCGACGTCCCCAGCGGAATCTGCTGCGACACCGGCGAGGAACTGGGCGAATCCATCTGGGCGCTCCGCACCATCACCTTCGGAATGGCAAAACCATTCCTGTTCCAAGGCATCGGTCTCGAGCACGCCGGTTTTTGGACCGTTAGCGAGATCGGCTTCCCCCAACCCCTGCTCACCGAACCCACCGAAGCCCGGATGCTCGACAGCGAATGGGTCGCCTCCCTCCTCCCCGAGCGTCTCAAAGCGAGCCACAAGGGCGACAATGGCCATGTCCTCATCGTCGCCGGCAGTAAGTGGATGCGCGGAGCCGCAACGCTCGCGGCGAAGGCCGCTTTCGCCGCGGGAGCTGGCCTCGTCACCGTAGCCGGAATCTCCTCCGTCTGCGACGCCGTTGCCGCCAACATCCCCGAAGCACTTCTCCTCCCACTTCCTGAAGAAAATGGAGTCGTCATCGAAGAAGCCGCTGACGAAATCCTGCGCTACCAACATAAATTCACTAGCGCGCTCATCGGACCCGGATTAAGCGTGGAACCTTCCGTCCACTCCTTCCTCGGACGGCTATTCAAGAGCCTCACCATCCCAGCTGTCATCGATGCCGACGCCATCACCTGCGTTGCAAACGGAATCGCGCTTCCCGCCACCGACTGCGTCCTCACCCCCCACCCCGGCGAAATGAGCCGATTGCTCCACGCCTCAATCGCCGAAGTTCAGGCCGACCGATTCCGAACTGTCGACCACGCCGTTGGGGAATACAAGCAATGCATCTTGCTCAAGGGGCCCTACAGCATCGTCGGCGAAGCGGGACAACCGAAGCTTGTCAACAGCACCGGAAACCCCGGTCAAGCAAGTGCCGGAATGGGAGATGTTCTCGGTGGAATGATCGCGACGCTCCTCGCACAAGACATCCCTGGCTACTATGCCGCAGGATGCGGAATGTTCTGGCATGGCGCCGCCGCCGACATCTGCGCCGAACTTATTGGTCCAATTGGCTATAAAGCAAGCGATGTTGCGGGTGCTTTGCCCCAAGCTCGGGCTAGAATTGTCTCATCTTGCAACGAGTTTTAGCTTTTGTCGCTCTGATCGCATGTGCTGCCATCGGGTTTGCCCAAGGCGAGGTCAACATTGCCCTCGGCAGTCTGCACCAATTCCACGCTTTCGAGGCGTCTGATTGGCCCTCTAAGCCAGTCACCGATGTCCAGAAGGTTAGCGGCGACAAAGTCACCATCAAGCTCACCTCAACCGCCGCAAAGCCAAAGCTATTCTTGGTCGACACAGAAAGCGGCAACGTCGCCATGAAGTCCGAGGAGTTCATCCGCGACGGATCATGGGCAGTCACCCACAGCTCGTTCCTCGCCGCCCAGCAAGTCGATGTCCAAGTCATGGCCCCCGGTGGACCGATTGACTCCGCAACCGTCGAAATCCAAGAAGGCAACCGCAAGCGCCAAGAGCTCATCGACTCCAAGTCCAACGGCAAAGTCTCCTTCTATTTCGTCCAGTTCGGCGAAGTAAAGGTCACAGTCAACTACCGCGGCAAGAACGGCATGGCCGAGCCAGTCAAGCAGTCATTTACGATCAAAATTGACCGAGAACAGCCCATCCCCACACTAAAGGTAGCTCTCCCAGACGGCAATGCCGTCGCCGGTTCCAAGCCAGCCGCTACCGAAGCAACCAACGGCGAGGCCCAGCCAAAAGCCGATGGCGAAAAGCCCGCACAGACCGCCGAAGCCTCCAAAGCAAATCCCGTTGGCAACATTCTCACCACCCTCATCGGAATGGGAGTCGTTGCCGCCGTCGTTTGGTATGTCCTCAAGTACATGCGAGAGAATGGCGATAAGGTTCAAGACACACTCAAAAAGCTCGGTGCAGACATTCCTCAGTCCGGTGCAGCCGTCGATCCTGATCCAGCCCCAATCGCTCCCATCAAGCCCGAGCCGATGCAGCAAATCATTCTCGATCCGTCCCCCGCAGCTCCAATCGCCCCGATCTCCCTAATGTCGGCTCCAACCCCGGTAACGGGTGTTCCCAAGCTCGTCGCCACCGATGGCTCCGCATTTGATCTCCCCGAAGGAGAGACAACGGTCGGCCGCGAATTCGGCAACGGCTTGGTCGTTCCCAGCGATACCGTCTCCCGCCGCCACGCAACCCTCCAGAAATCCGGCTCGATGGTGACCGTCGTGGATCACGGCAGCACCAACGGCACCTGGGTCAATGGAATGAAAGTCGGCGCAACCGTAACCCTGAATCCCGGCGACCAACTCCGCTTCGGGTCAATCGAGTACAGATTCGAGGGCTAAATGGGCAGCATCATCTTCAAGACCATCGTCGGAATCATCGCGGGAGTAGCCGTATGGGCGATGGTCGAGCCGTTCAAGCCCAACACGCTGGATTTCAACAGTGCTCAATGGCTTGGATTCGAAGCAATCATGACCACCGGATGGGCAATCGCCCTCGGTGCGACCGTCGGATTCCTCAACGGATACTCGCGCGGAAGCCGAACTCATGCTCTTCGTGAAATGGCGCTCGGGATGCTGTTCGCCGTAATCGGTCTCAGCATTGGTAAGGGTCTTGGGATCGGCTTTGTCAAACTCATCAACCTCCCCATCGCGGGCATCGCCGGGAGAGTTGGCGCGTTCACCTGTATCGGACTCGGAATGGGCGCAGGGATCGGATACTGCACATTTGTGGTGCGCCGAGGAATTCAAGGTGCGATCGGCGGCGCAATCGGCGGCTTCGCCGCAGGAATGCTGTTCGATCTCGTTGGAAACATCTTTGGCAGCATGATACTGTCCGCTCAAGGCGTAACCCCAGGACAGGTGGGCGAGATCGGTGCCCCAGGACGTGCCATTACCGCCGCCCTGATGTGCGGTGCCATCGCCCTCATGATCGGCATCGTCGAGGCCCTCTCCAAGTCCGCTTGGCTTCGTCTAGAACTCGGACGTAACGAAGGGAAGGAATGGGTGCTGGATAAACCCGTCATGGCACTCGGTCGGCACGAACGCGCCGACATCCCCCTCTTCGGCGACGCCAATATTGCCCCCAACCACGCAATCATCCAAAAACAGGGTGGTCAATATGTCGTCGTTGACCAAGGCTCACCCATTGGAATCGGCGTCAACGGAGCGAGAGTGTCGCAACACGTCCTTCAGTCCAATGACGTGATCCAACTGGGAAGCGTCAACCTCCGGTTCATCACCAAAAACGTCAAAGCACCCGCAAGAGGACCCGAACCTGGCCGAGCCCAAGCATTCCCCATCGGCGGACAAGCACCTGTGCAACCCGGTCCCGCAATGCAACCCCAAATGCCGATTGGGCAACCAGTATTCGACCCCACCGTTGCCGTCCCCGCCCAGCCATCATTTGCACCAACCCAGATGCAAGCTCCGATGGTCGCCGCGCCAACCTTGGTCGCCATCGACGGTCCGCTGATCGGCCAACGATTCCCCGTCACCATGCCGCTCGAGCTGGGCCGCGAGAGCCAACAAGTCCCCCTCGCCTTCGACAGCAGCGCAAGCCGGCGACACACCCGAATCGAAGCCCAAGGACCGATGGTCAACGTCACCGACCTCGGAAGTACGAACGGAACTTTCATAAATGGTCAAAGAGTGACTAACGGAATTGCAAAATCGGGCGATATTATCAAGGTAGGAGCGACAAGTTTTCGCATAGAATCCTAGTAAGAATCATGGACCTCACGCAGCGCATTGACCCAAATCGAACGATGATGACTCCCATGGCGGGGGGCAATGCCACGGTGGCAATGCCCGCTCAGTCGTTCGGAGGCGGTGGCGGACAGCGGACAACCGTGATGGCTCCACTGACCGCGCTGACCGTTGAAGTTATCCCCGGCCGAACCGTATCAATGGCAAACGGTCCCGCTCGCGAGCAGTTTCTTCTCGAACTCCGAGCCGGTGGCGGTGAAACTTTTGGCGGTGTAGTCGGCGGCGGCCGAACCCCCATGAACCTCTGCCTCGTCATCGACCGATCCGGTTCGATGGAAGGTCAACCCCTCGAATACGTCAAACAAGCGTGTTCCCACGTCGTGGACCTCCTGATGCCCACCGACGTCCTCTCCATCGTCACCTTCGAAGAAGTCGTCGAAGTCCTCATGCCTCCCCAGCAGGTGACCAACAAAGAAATGGTTAAGTCCGGCATCGCTCGGCTTGCCGCAGGTAACACCACCAACCTGTACGACGGCATCTCGCTCGCAATGCAACAAGTCTCGCAATTCATCGAGACCAACCGCGCAACGAGAATGATCGTCCTCACCGACGGCGACCCAACCGCCGGAATCAAGGATTACACCGCCCTCACCACCCACGCTGGCGAACTTCAAAAGAAGGGAATCAGCGTCACATTCCTCGGTTTCGGACCCGACTACAACGAAGAGCTTCTCGCAGGAATGGCAAAGCGCGCTGGAGGAACGTACCACTACATCCCACAGCCCCAGATGATCCCTGACATCTTCCGCGACGAGCTCAACAAGCTGATGACCACGGTCACTCGCAACATGAACCTCGAGCTAAAACTCGCCCGTTGGGTGCAAATGAATGCTCCCCAGCAGGTCATGGAAGGCGCGGTCAACATCTCCCTCGCCGACATGGAGCGCGGCAGCTCGATCCAGCAAGTGATCGACCTCGAATTCCCCAACCACCCGCTGGGTCATTACCGAGTCCTCGGCGGAAAACTCACCTACGACGACCTCGTCACTGGCGAGACCAAGACCGTCAACCTTGATTTCGAAATGGAGTTCTCGGCCGACTCCTCTCGCTACTCCCAACCCGTCAACCCTCGAGTCGCCCAAGCATCGACCATCGTCGCAAGCAGTAAGGCAATCGAGAAGACCGTCATGGGTCTCAAAACCGGAATGATTACCCAAATGGGCGCCATCACCGACCTCCAAAAAACCCAAGCGCTCCTCCTCAATCAAGGACGAACCGCCGAGGCTCAAGAAGTCACAATGGCCCTCCGCGCCCTCCAAAGTGGAGACAAAGGCGGAGCCGAAAAGACCCTCATGGGTACATTCGTCAACCTGGATCAGGGAAAGTCTTCCTAAGAAGCCGCAGTGCCTAGGGCTCCCATGTTGCCTTGCAGAACGAAAGCTCTGCCGAAAGGGCTATGATATACGTGTAAATGGGAGTCACGATCCGCGATGTCGCCAAAGCCGCTGGATGCTCACCCATGGCGGTCAGCAAAGTCCTCCACGGTCGAGGAGTCACCGTCCGGGTCAGCGAAGCTCGCGCTGCCGAAATCCGCAGGATCGCCGACGAGCTGAACTACATCCCAAACCAGATCGCCCGTAATCTGCGCGGCGAACGACGCTACAACATCGGCCTCGTCACCGACTCTCTCGGCCCAATAGCGATCGGTTCCCGGTACCTCGCCCACCTCTACGATGGAATGCAGACCGCTTGCTTCGAGCGAGGCTACTCACTGACTATTTGCCCCCGCCTCCATGCGGATCACAAGCGCTTCATCGCCGACGGAAGGTTCGACGGCATTGTCTGGGGTAAGTACCACCTCGACCCCGAAACCAGCCGAATCGCCAACCGAATTGGCTTGAAAATCGTCCACCTCCACGTCCCGCCCAGTCTCGCACCAGACGACACCCACGACTACTTCTGCGCCGACAACAAGCAAGCTCTCTTACTCGGCGTACAGCACCTTTACGATCTTGGACATCGCAAAATCGACTTCGGCGTCGACGCCGATAACATCGGCTCGGCCGAGGATACCGACCGTTGGGAAGCGTTCCTTGCCGCCTGCGATACCGTCGGAATTCCGCGCGGAAAACGCTACGAGATGCAGTACACCGACAAAGACGCAACGCAATGGCTTACCGATAAGAACCGTGGCACTGCAATCGTCCTCCGTACCGAAAACCTCGCGTCTCACATCTACGGCGCTGCCGAAAAGCTTGGAATCAGAATTCCCGAAGACATCAGCGTTGTCGGATTTGACTCAACAGAATTCTGCGACACGCTGACCCCTCGCCTGACCGCGATTCACCAGCCAGTCCGCGACCTCGTTTACGAAGCCGTGAGCATGCTCATCAAACGCATCGAAGGCGAAGAGCTGCCAAACCGCACCCACCTCTTCCCGTGTAACTTCGACGTGCGCGAGTCCACCGGGCCTCCGCCTGCCCAATGAGCTAGGCCTTAAATGCTGCCAAAACTTCGTCGTCAGTGAGGTCAGCGTCAGATTCAAGGATCTCCTGCTGAAGCTCGCGCGCCTCTTGGATGCGTCCCAGTTCGCAAAGGGTCCGCCCGATGCACCATTTCGCCTCGTCCACCCGTTCGTCTTGCCCAAACTCATAACGCGCCAACAAAGCGCTCTCGAAATACTCAAGCGTATCATCTAGGTCGCCAGCCTCGTACTTGGTCCAACCCATGTTGTTGTAGAGCGTCCCAATCCAGCGCCGCGCCCAAACATCCTTCGATGTCTTGGCAAGCGTGATCGCCTGCTGGTTATAAAACTCAACTTGGTCTCCCTCCGAGATCAAGGCGAGCATGTGGAGAGCATCGACCCGCAGGTCCTCAGGGCCCGACTGAGCAACATCTTCAAACCCCTTCCGGGCTTGGTCAACAAGCCCCATGCCGCGATAAGCCCGGGCAGCTTCCAGCATCGTGCTCGCCGCCGCGCGCCCACCCGCCGCTAATGCCTCGTCCCAAACGGGTTTCAGCATGTCGAGGCAAGCCTGGTTCTCACCGCTCAGCGAATATGTCCGGGCGATCTGGGCGACGACGTCCAAATACTCTTGCCGATCCTCAAGTTTTGTCCGCAGTTCTTCGAAAACCGTCCGAGTAGCGGCCGGGTCACTAAAATTCCAGTAATCGCGAACATCAAGCATGTGAAAGGACTATGACCGACTTCGCGTAGAATAGGCAACCGGTGGACGAGACTTATCGTAGGTGGCTGAACCGTGTCGAGTACCCATTTGCCTTGAGGGAATTCGATTCTGGAGAAGGCTGGATGAATTACATTGACGAGGGCGAAGGCCACGCCGTCGTGTTCGTCCACGGATGCATGACCTGGTCCTTCCTCTTCCGACGCACCGTCGAAGCCCTCTCCGCAACCTATCGATGCATCGTCCCCGACCACCTCGGGTTCGGGCTATCCGAAAAACCCCAAACCGCTGGCTATCTCCCTGAAGACCACGTGCGCCGATTCGAGAAGTTCATGGCGTCTCTGGGACTTGACGAAGTTACTCTCGTAGTCCACGACTTCGGTGCACCAATCGCCCTCAAATGGGCCGCCGAAAACCCCGACCAAGTCCGCAACATCGTTATCCTCAATTCCTATCTTTGGGACATGCAGGAAAACCCCTTAGCCGCCAAGCTCGCCCTGAACTACGGACACCCGCTCAATCAGTTCTACTACCGGCACATCCGCGCCACTCCGTCCTTTGTCCTTCCCCCGCTCTTTGCCGACCGCTACCGGGTCGCCAGGCCGATTCTAAGGCAGTATCTTCACCCCTTTGAAACCCACCGGGACCGAATCGGACTCTTCTCCACCGTCGAAGGATATCGCCGCGATGGTGATTGGTTCAACGCCGTGGGCGAGACCGTAGCGAGCTTGTCAGATAAGCGAACCCTGATCATCTGGGGTCTCAAGGATCCGCTTCACACCGAAGAGTCACTGGCGCGGATGCAACAACTGTTCCCCGAAGCCCAAACCGTGACCTTCGCGGACACCGGCCGCCTCCTGCCAGAAGAAAAGCCCGAAGCCCTCACCGGCGAGCTCACCTGGTTCCTGATGAACTCAGAACTCCCCGGCATGAGCCTCGTCGATCAGTTAGGCGGCTGAGTCGCATCAAAGTAGCCCGCGTCACGCAGGGCGGTTGCCAACTCCCAAATCATCGGTCCAATTGTCAGCCACGCCTGCCCACTTCGGCTGCGCACCAGTTGGAACTCCAGCGCAGCCTTACCAACAAGAGGCGTATTTACTTCGATCGACTTCTTAGCCGCAGAAATCTCCGCTGGAGTTGCTTTCGCGAGGATGCCCTTCAGCCTTACCGAGGTCTTCGGCAGGTTATTCGCCGCACTCGTCACAAGTTCAAGAATCACCTTTCGATCGGCTTTCGGGCGTTTGTCGATAATCAAAGCGACCAGTGCCAAGTTGTAAAGGTCCGGAGCACCCTTGCTCGGCGCAAAAATCACCCCCGCAGGGATCGGCTCATAAACTCCATAACCTGTCGGCACATTCTTAACACCTATCTCAGGAAATCCATCTTGGATCTTCGCTAATGTTCCCGCGGTTTGATCCCGTGGGGCCCATATCAAGATGCGCTCAATGGGATACGGCTCATGGTCAACCGGAAGAATGACCGCCTGCGACAGGACCTTCTTTGGCCAAGGATCGTTTTGCCTGAACATCACTTCTAACTTGTTCCGAGCCGCCGCAGCCGCCTTTTGCTTCCGGCTGGGCATCACAAGCAGGACGCACGCGACGATGACAAGCATCAAGATCGGCCAACCGATCGTCGGCATCAAAAACGGCTTCCGAGACTCTGCCATCTCTCGTCTAGACGCCTTTCAAGGCGTCAAAAGTTCAAGATTCCTTAAGGATCTGGTCCCAAAACCAACGCGCACACTGGTTCTTCGACATCATCTCACTCGAAACCGAGCGTCCATCAGCAAACACCAAATCGAGCTTGTTTGTGTCCGTATCAAACCCCTGCCCCGCCTGGCTCACATCGTTTGCGGCAATCGCAAACAGCCCCTTTCGCTTGAGCTTCGCCTGTGCAACCGAAAGGTCCGAAGTCGGCTCTGCCGCAAAGCCAATCACGGTCGCCCCCGGGTTCGCCGCCGCTAGCGCCGCAATGATATCTGGGTTCGGTGAAAGCACCAGCTCCAAGTTTTCCGCTGTCCGCCGAAGCTTGCCAGAAGTTCGGTTAGCAACATGGTAATCAGCCACCGCCGCCGCCCCAACAATGTAGTCCGCACCCTTCGCCGCGGTCAACGCCAAATCATGCATCTCCTGCGCCGTCTCAACCCGCAGTACACTGACGCCAGAAGGGAACCTTGCCGTTTGCGGACCGGCAACCACCGTAACGTCCGCCCCCAATCTCAAAGCTGCCCGAGCCAGTGCAGAGCCCATCTTCCCGCTCGAACGGTTCGTAATGTAGCGAACGTCGTCAATCGGTTCGCGAGTCGGACCGGAAGTGATTACGACCTTCTTTCCCTTCAAAACTGTCGAAACCGACACCGTTTCCAACACCGCCGCGACAATCTCAGGAATCGAAGCCAGCTTGCCCTGACCACTCTCTCCACAAGCAACGTCTCCTTCCAACGGCTCAACAATCACCGCCCCGCGCTCTTCCAACAAAGCCAGCGAAGCCTGTGTAGCCTCATGAAGGTACATCTGCGGATTCATCGCCGGAGCGAGCACCAACGGCCGAGTCGAGGCCAAACAAAGGGTGGTCAACATATCGTCCCCCACTCCTGCCGCAAGCCTGTTCAAAGTATTCGCCGTCGCCGGCGCAACCACCACCACATCCGCCGCCCGAGCCCAGTCAATATGTGCCATTCGGCCACGTTCAGGCTCGTCAAACGTGTCAATCAAGCAAGGCTGCCCCGTCAATGCCTCGAACAAAGCAACCGAAACAAACTCCTGCGCCGCGTCAGTCAGACAAACTCGCACCGTAAACCCAGCTCGCATCAGCTCGCGAGCAAGATCCGCCGCCCGGTAAGCCGCAATCGAACCCGAAACGCCCAAAACTGCGTTCATAGGACAAGCCTTTCGAGGATGTCAACGGTGTCTTCCACATCTTCATTAACGACAATATGCTGGTACTTGTCACGCACCGCCATCTCGTCATGAGCATTTTTCAGGCGCTTGGCGATCGTCGCCTCGTCCTCAGTGCCGCGGCCCCGAATCCGTCCGTCCAATTCTTCAATCGAAGGTGGCATGAGGAATATCGTCAAAGCATCGCTCCGCAAATCCATGGCGGTCAGCGCACCCTGCACGTCAATCTTGAGAATCGCGATTTTGCCTTCCTCCAGCATCGCTTCCATGTCGCTCAAGGGAGTCGCGTAATAGTTGCCGTGAACTTCCTTATATTCAAGAAAGTCACCGTCCGCAGCCTTTGCTTCAAAGATGGGTCGGCTCACGAAGTTGTAGTCCAAGCCGTCAACTTCATTCAGGCGTGCTGCACGAGTCGTATAGGCAACAACCCGTGCAACACTGGGATTTCGTGCCTGCCACGCATTGATGACAGTATCCTTGCCGACTCCACTCGGACCGCTCAGAATTACCAATCTCCCTCGACTCATCTCCACACTAGTGTACTAAAGATGAAGCTTGCCCCGAGAAACCGATTCCCAGGGACGGCCACATCAACCGCCTCAGGCGGCCTTGCTTTCGTAAACTTTAAACTTGGCCGCACTGCTCCCCGATTCAAGTTTGAACATGTCCAGCCGACCTGCAAGCTGAACGCTGAGAACGCTGAGGTTCGTTGCCGATTCGCTCACGTCGGTGATTCCCTTGGTCATCTCCGATGCGCCTGCAGCTGCTTCTTCAGCAATCGCCGCAACGTTAGTAATCGCGTTGGTAACTCGCTCGGTGCCCTCAGTCATCTCTTGGCTAGCCTGCAAGTTATCTCGAGCAGCGAGAGCTACGTTTTCCATCGAAGCGGTTGCCTCGTACGTTACGTTGGCAACGTGGTCTGCGTGAGCCTTAACCTTCTCCGCCGAAGCAAGAATCTCCTTGAGGGCCTCACCAGCAAGGGTCGAGCGCTTTACGCCATCTTCTGCTTCGTTGGATGTCGTCTGAATCGCTTCAACCGTCTCCTGAACAGTCGACCGAACATCTCCGATCAATCCGCCAATCTCCTTGGTTGCAAGGCTCGATTGCTCCGCAAGTTTTCGAACTTCATCAGCAACAACTGCAAAGCCTCGTCCATGCTCACCAGCTCGAGCAGCTTCGATCGCCGCGTTCAGAGCAAGCAAATTGGTTTGAGCTGCAATGCTGTCAATGGTCTTAACGATGTCGCCGATCTTTTGACCAGCCGCATCAAGCTCCTGGACCTTAGTCGCCGAGAACTCGACCTGAGTTTTGAGTCGCTCCATTGCTGAAACTGTCTCCGAAACCGCTTCATTACCGCTCCTCGCCGAAGCAGCCATTTCCTTAGCCGCATCGTCAACCTGCGAGATGCCTCGTGAAGCTTCACTCAACGAGGAAGCTGCTTCGTCAACCAGGCTCGCCTGTCGAGCACTGCTCTGTCCAACCTCAAGCACCTGAGCGTGAAGCTCTTCAACAATTACCGCAACTTCAGATGCGTTCGAAGCAAGTTGATCGCTACCTGCAGAAATTTCTGATGCAGTTGCGGTGATCTCTTCTGAAGCGGCAGCAACTGTCGAAGAAGTATCGGCGACGCTGGAAGCTCCCTCTCGAACCTCACGGATAAGGCTCTGAAGAGTGATTCGTGACCCGTTGTAGTACTCGATTGCAGTCTGAATCTTCGCAAGCATAGAGTCAAAAGTGTTAGCGAGTGCAGCCAGTTCATCCTTTCCAGACGACTTGATGAGCGGAGTTGACGGAACAATAGCGACCGTCAAATCCCCTTTCGAGAGGGCGATAAAACCTTCCTCAATGCTAACCGCACATCGAGTTTCAACCGAAGTGAGTCGGTCGGCGATCAGGGCCAATGGCTTCGTTATTGACTGAGTAAGAAGTATTCCTGCCCCAACGGCAACCGCGAAAGCGAAGAATATAACGGACCACATGGAGCCTGTCGCACTCGACCCAACCGCAACGGCTTCTTTATGAAGCTCATAACCATGCTTCTCGTTCCAATTTGCAATTGACGCACAAAACTCATCCAGCGGGTGATACTTGCCGCTGACATCGTTAAATTTAGAGGTTAAATCATACGGGTTCTTACCTGCGAGAAGAGCCGCAGTGTAGCCCCGTGCGGACTTTAGATAGATCTCCCACATTCCTTTCAATTTGTCGAAATTCTTCCGATCTTCGTCGACAGTGATTGTAGGTTCATAGGCTTTGATTGCGTCGTCCATCGTGGAGATGGCTGCCTCAAAGTCAGAGGCCAGGTTGGCGCGTTTTGCAACGTTGGGCTCCTGAGCAACCTCGTTCAACGCAACGTAGGAACCCATCACCCCATCATTAAGCGCAGTGGCCGCTCGTTGACCAGGAATGACATCTCCCTTGAAAACATCAAGCTTTGCTTCGATTTGCCCAAATCCCTTTAGGGCTGAAAAGCCAAGGAGTCCCAGGAGCGCGAGCACGATCCCGAAAGAGAGCGCAAATTTCTGCGCGAGTTTTAAGTTTCCGAAAATCTTTGCCATGGTTGAACCCTTCTGATTCGGTGATTACGTTAATAGTTGGCAATCAAACAGGTAGTTCTCATGGGGGCCAGACAAATTTTCTTATTCTTGGAATCGCCGCTTTGGCACACACTATGCAGGTACACCGACCATCATGACTTCACTCTTTGTCGCGGCCGCAATGATCCAACCTCGTAACTTCGTCATCGACGAAGTCAAAGTCACCAAGGTGTACGCTGGTCGCCGAGGAATGCGTGTCGTTGAGGAGTTCACTGCCCACGACGCAAATGGCACCGTGACCATCAAGGTCTACCCATTCCACACCAACGTTGACCGCACCCCGGCAATCGTAAAAAAGGGCGACCGCGTAACGATCACCCTTTCTGAAGTAGCAACTTCCGCAAAGATTGCGGTCTCAGATCTCAAATTCTAAACGTGTACGTAAGAACGAAGGTGTAGTTCGCCTCTGTCGCAAAGTCGTGTGGCTTCGTGTAAATCCCTTGGAGCACGAGGCCACTTTTCATTGTGTAGAAGAGGCTATAAGCACTCGAACCCGTGGAGTTGCCCACATACTCAGCAGAGCATCCCCATTGTTGGCTAAAGGCGTGGTCAAAACCAAAAACCCCTCGGTCTTCATCATCATGCTGATATCCAAAGTGGAGGTTGTAGTCACCAATCGTGTATCGGCCGTACTCAAAGTGAGAAACCGCATCGGAGGAGAGCCCCTGCCATCCAAATCCGAAGGCAAACTTCTCGTCTTTGGACCGATAGGGCGTGAACTTCAGGCCAAACGTGTGGCTACCCAAAAAGTCAGCAATCCCCGAGACTTCTGCAACATCAAACAGACCAAGAACATAGTTGTGAGAGTGCAGATACTGACCCGTCAACTTAGAATCTGCTGACGTAAAGTTATGATTAAACTGAAATTCACGATGACCGAGAACATCCGCTACCGGATAATTGATCAGTGCCGAAACTTGTGCATTTGCGCCAGCAGACAATGCTGCAAATGCAGTGAAGCATATTAACCCTTTATACATTTCCAAACCCCAAGAGCTCAAGCCGAGCCCAATGACGGGGTGATTCCATCAGCCGTTCAGGCAAAGCGCTGAACGAAATACGGGGTTATAGCCCCAAGAGAGTCATTAAGCGACTCACAACCTTCACCGGATCGTGGCGAACAAAGTCGCTTTCACTCATGAAGTTTCCGCTAATCACACGAAGCCCCATGGCCCGAATGCGGTCAATATCGGGGTCAACAAGGTTCTGTCCCACCGTTCGGTACTTCTCCAACGCTTCCTGCGAAGGCACGCCCGTATTGACCACCACGTAATCAAAGACGCGCTCCTTCACCTGGGCCAAAATCGCGCTTACGTGCTCACTCGCGCTAAACGTGTCGCTCTCGCCAGGTTGCGTCATCACGTTGCAAATGTAAACCTTCAACGCCCGACTATCGCGCATCGCCGCCGCGACGCCCGGGATCAGCAAATTAGGGATCACCGAAGTGTAAACACTCCCCGGCCCCACACAAATCAGATCGGCATCCGCAATCGCTTCCAGCGAAGGTAGGTAAGGCTGAACGTTATCCGGCGACAGTCGAAGCTCTTTTATCCGTCGCCCTGCCGCGACAATCTCAGTCTCCCCCCGAATCTCCAGGTCGCCATCAAGGACCGCCCGAAGTCCAACATGGTCCAGCGTCGAAGGCATCACCTGACCGCGAATCGCCAAAACCTCAGAAGCAATGTTAATCGCCCGCTCAAAGTCCCCCTGAGCCTGATCCACCAGTGCTGCGATGAGCAAATTCCCCATCGCATGGCCGCTCAGCGATCCGCTATCGCGAAATCGGTGCTGGAACAGATCGGTCATCGCCTTTTCTGCATCCGCCAAAGCAACCAAGCAGTTCCGGATATCCCCCGGAGGAATCATGCCTTTATCCTGAATCAGTCGCCCCGACGATCCGCCATCATCGGTGACCGTAACCACCGCCGTGATATTCGACGAATGCTGCTTCCATCCTCGAAGCAACGTCGACAGACCCGTGCCTCCGCCCAACGCCACAATCCGTGGGCCCGAAGCTAGCTGTTGACGCCGGACATAAACGTCAACACGTCCGCCCGTCATCGAAGGGTTCAGTGTCTCAATAACGTGGATAAATGCCAAGCGAATCGCAAGAATAATCAGCGCCGCGCCGAGCAGCAGAAGCGCCGCCCCAACCCAGTGAATCGCCAAATCCGTCTGATCAGCGTCGGCGACGTTTCCTAAAGCAACCGACGAAGCCGCATGCAACTCCCGAGTCAATCCTTGAATCTGAACGTTGAACGCCATGAGTGACCCAACCAGCGTTCCGACAAAACCGATCAGCAAAAAGACAGCGGCACGCCAAACCCCCACCGTAGGGGCAAGCGCGTGGCGGAGCTTGTGGCGTCGTATCACTCTTTCTCGTCAGGCAAGAATACGCCTAACGCTCCGTTGATGGCAGAAATAAGGAGCGAAGCCACAAAAGCCGCCGCAAACCCTTTGATGCCGTCATCAACGATTTGGAACCCAAGCTTAAACCGCGCCGCAAAGTAAAGCACTCCCGCATTAACAACAAGCGAGAAGAAGCCCAACGTAAGGCAGCTCAAAGGAAGCGTGATGAGCTTCAAAAGTTTCCCGAGCGTGACATTCAGGAAGGCAAGCAATGCCACCCCAACCATCAAAGTAAGGAACTGCGAAACTCCTTCGGCATGAGCCTGGAAACCAAGCCCAAGAGCTTGGCAAAGTAGGGAGGCGGCAAACACAGAAACTGCCAGAAGCACCCACCGGATGAAGACTCGTTTCATGTTCGCTCATTCCTATTATGGCGCGGGTCATACTCTTAAGGTCGATGACCGCCAAAACGCCTATGCTCCAGCAGTATTTCTCGGTGAAATCCGAAAATCCTGGGGTGCTTCTCGCAATGCGAGTTGGCGACTTCTACGAGTTTTACGGAGAAGACGCCGAAATCGCTGCGGCGTCTCTCGAAATCACCCTCACCGGGCGGGAAGATGGGTCCAACGGGCGAGTCTCAATGGCCGGCGTCCCCTTCCACGCCGTCGAACGCTACCTAGCCAAGCTGCTCCAAAAAGGACACAAGGTCGCGATCTGCGATCAGCTTGAGGACACAAAAGCCGCCAAAGGCTTGGTGAAGCGTGGCGTCACCAGAGTTATGACACCCGGAACCGTTCTAGAGGACTCGCTCCTCGAAGCCGGCCGAAACAACTTCCTCGCCGCCCTCTGCGTCAACGACGGTACCCTCGGTCTCGCCATGCTCGATCCCTCCACCGGAGAGTTCATGGTTACCGAAATGGTCGGTGGCGAAGCCCAAGAAAGGCTCCTCCAAGAACTCGCGAGAGTGAGACCATCGGAGCTCCTCCTCGGCAAAGACGCCGACGCCTACGGTGAGGTTGCCCGAAATGCCCTCGGCTCGACCACAACCGATTTCGCCCAACCTCGGCTCGATCAAGCCACTCGCAAACTCCAAGAAACCTTCGGAGTCTCCTCCCTCAGCGGTTTCGGCTGCGCTGACAAACCGTCCGCCGTCACCGCGGCCTCAATGATCATCGCCTACGCCGAGCGAAACAAGCTCGACCTCGGTCACCTCCAAGGACTCGCAACCTACTCCGTCGAAGGCTTCATGCGCCTCGACCCAGCCACCCGCCGCTCCCTCGAACTCACCCAAAACCTCGCCGATGGCTCTCGCCGATTCACCCTCCTCGGAGTCCTCGACCAAACCTGCACCCCCATGGGCGCAAGGCTACTCCGTCGATGGATTGAGCAACCCCTTCTCGACACCCAAGAGATCAAACGACGGCACGACGCCGTCGCCCGGTTCCTCGGCTCCTCCATTCATCGCGGCGACCTGCGCGACGCCCTCCGCGGGCTCAGTGACATCGAACGACTTGTCTCCCGCTGTAGCGCAAACCTCGCCGGACCCCGCGATCTCGCTGCCCTCCGAGCCACCCTCCTCGGACTCCCAAAGGTCCTCGCCCCGGCCGAGAAGCTCGGCTTCGGACGCATCCAAGAACTCATCGAGCAAGTCCAATCTCACGGCGAACTTGCCTCACTTCTGAACAAAGCAATCGTCCCCGAACCACCCCACACGATCCGCGACGGCGGCGTCATCCGTCCCGACTACGACCACGAACTCGACAAACTCCGAGAGCTAGGCCGAGATGGCAAAAACTTCATCGCCGGACTCGAAGCGGGCGAACGCGAAAAGACCGGGATCAACACCCTGAAAATCGGCTTCAACTCCGTCTTCGGCTACTACATCGAAGTCACCAAACAGCACACCGCCAAGGTCCCCGCTGAATACATCCGCAAACAAACCACCGCAAACGCCGAACGCTACATCACCGCCGAACTGAAAGACCACGAAGCTCAAGTCCTCGGCGCCGAAGAAAAAGCCACCGCTCTCGAGTCGGACCTCTTCAACCGCATCCGACTAAGAGTCGCCGAACACGCCGGAGCCCTCCTCCAAACCGCCCGCGCTGTCGCCGAAATCGACGTCCTCGCAACCTACGCCGAAATCGCGTCCCTCCGAGGCTACGTCCGACCAGAAATCGTCGAGGAAGACGTCCTCGAAATGGACTCCGGTCGCCACCCCGTCGTCGAAGCCAACACCTCCAACTTCGTCCCCAACGATCTCGCCATCGGCGACGAAACCCCCCGAACCCTCATCATCACCGGCCCCAACATGGCAGGGAAGTCCACATACCTTCGCCAAGCCGCCCTTGTGTGCCTTATGGCTCAGATCGGCTGCTACGTGCCCGCCAAACGTGTACGAATTGGGATCATCGATCGCATCTTCGCCCGCATCGGCGCCAAGGACGAACTGGCCACCGGACAGAGCACCTTCATGGTCGAAATGGTCGAGTCCGCAAACATCCTCAACCACGCTACCGACCGCTCCCTCGTCATCCTCGACGAAGTCGGACGGGGCACCTCAACCTACGACGGCCTCGCCATCGCCTGGGCCATGATTGAGCACTTGGTCGAAACCCGCAGCAAAACCCTCTTTGCTACCCACTACCACCAGCTCAACACCATCGCCGAAACGGTTCCAACCGTCAAGAACTTCCGTGTCAGCGTCGAAGAGTTTGGTGACGACATTGTCTGGACCCACCGAGTCCTCCCCGGCGGAGCCGATCGCTCCTACGGAATCCACGTCGCCCGAATGGCCGGCGTCCCCGGTACCGTCCTGAGAAGAGCCCAAGAAATCCTCAGCGAACTCGAGCAAGACAAACCGCCCACCCCCGTCGAAACCCAAACCAAGCGTCTCCAAATGACCCTCTTCGAGTTCGACGCCCCGCCAGTGGTCGAGGCATTAGAAAAGCTGGACATCAATCAGCTAACGCCGATCGATGCCCTACGCCTCCTTGACGAGTGGAAGAAGAAGTTCCTTTAAAGCTCGACCACTGAGTGCAGCCGCTCGAACTCCGACATGATGTTCTCCAGCGCCGCAAACCCGCCGCGCCAGAACTCCTCGCTCCGAAGGTCGATATCCAACATCCCCATCAACTCCGCCGGAGTCTTTGAGCCACCAAGCTTCAATACCTCCACGTACCGATCTGCGAACCCAGGGCCTGCCTTCTTTGCCATTTCATACAAGCTGAGAACCAATAGCTCACCAAACGAGTACGCATAAACATAGAACGGCGAGCCCGTAAAGTGCCCCACATACATCCACCAGGACCGGTGCTGCTCGCCCAGCGCAACCGAGTCGCCAAACATCGCCTGCAACTCTTCCTGCCAGATCGAACCAAACTCCTCCGCCGTCAGTTCGCCCTCAGTGCGTCGCTTGTTGTGCGCACCCTTCTCGAACTGATACATCGCCGCCTGTCGGAAAACCGTCGCAAAAATCCCTTCGATCTTGCCTGCGTAAAGGGCCAACTTGTCCTTATCCGAAGCCCCCGCCACCAGCTTCTCAAACACCAGCATTTCGCCAAATGTCGAAGCCAGCTCCGCCAAAGGCAGAGTTCCGTGATAGTTGAAGTACGACTGCTCCCGGCTATACGAAGCATGGACACCATGGCCCAGCTCGTGCGCCAACGTCATCACATCGTCCATCTTGTCCAAATAGCTCTGAAGCAATACCGGGTGCGTATCTGGCGTGTTGTAAGAACAGAACGCCCCGCCCATCTTCCCCTTACGAGGCTCGGCATCAATCCAGTTCTTCTCAAAGAACTCCGATCCCTTCTCCGCCATATCCGCCGAGAACGCCCCAAATGCCCCAAGGACAATCTCCTGCGCACGGGACCAAGACACCTTCTCCTCCGCCGCAAACAAAGGCGCGTACCGATCAATATGCGTCAGTTCCTCAAGCCCAAGAATCGACCGCTTCACCCGGTAGTATCGAGCCACCAAAGGATAGAACTCACGGCACAGTCGAATGACTAGCTCAACCGTCTCCTGATCCAGCTCGTTGGAAAGGTGCCGCGACTGCTCGGCAAACTCAAACTTCCGCAGCCGATCATCAATCGCCTTATCTTGCAGAAGCGTGTTGAAAATAAACGTCAACACGCGCTCCTGCTCCTTCAGACCCACCGAGAACGAATCCGCCGCCGCTTGTCGCGTCGCCCGGTCTTCGTGCCGCAACAGCGCCAACACTTCCTGCTGACTCTTCTCCTGCTCCGAGCCTTCAAGCGAAATCCGATAAACATGATTCGCCGTCACCTCATCAAAAAGTCGGTTCCAAGCCCGCGATCCCGTGTTCGCAAGCTCCTCCATCAGCACCTCCTCCTTCTCCGAAAGTCGGTACTTAGAGTAAGTGCGCGAAACGTGAATGTGGTGCAAGAAATTCGCCAGCAAAGGTTCGCCCAACAGCGGATCAATCACCGCCTCAGGAACCGCCTGGAGCTCAAGCTCAAAGAACATTAACTTGACCTGGAGCTCCGTCGCCCGCTCTGTCTGATCCTGCATAAACGCCCCATTCTCAGGCTTGCTCACATCGGCGGCAAACACCAAATTCGCATAAGTGATCGGCTTCACGATCAAAACCGTAATCGCTTCAAGCTCAGTCAGCGCCTCGGCCAAAACCGCCGCCGTCAACGACGAAGTGTTAATCTTCCCCCGGTACGCCGCTGCAAACGCATCCGCCCGCTCATGAGCCTCCTTCCAACTCGCCTCAATCTTCGGGTCATCAGACGAGGAGAACAAAGCCGAGAGATCCCACCGGATCGGAGTTGTGGTTGACATGCCTACATTATGAAGTTTCAACGCGACCAAGTTCCGACCATCCATAATCTAGTCATGAATTCAAACGAAGTGATTGCCAAGCTCATTCCTAATCTCAGCAAGTCTCTTGGCAACGATCTTGTCGTCACCACTCCAGTCAATGGCTCCGAACTTGCTTCACTCGCGTTCGATACCGCTCAATCCATTGAAGCGAAAATCTCCCAAAGCGTACAAGCATTCCGCACCTGGCGCGATGTCCCAGGTCCCAAAAGAGGCGAGCTTATCCGGCAATTCGGAAACAAACTGCGCGAGCACAAAGAAGACCTCTCCACCCTCGTCAGCCTCGAATGCGGCAAGATCCTCGAAGAAGGCCGCGGCGAAGTTCAAGAGATGATCGACATCTGCGATTTCGCCGTCGGAATCTCTCGCCAGCTCTACGGTCTCACCATCGCCAGTGAACGAAAGAACCACACGATGCAAGAAAACTGGCTCCCGCTCGGCCCAGTCGGCATCATCTCCGCCTTCAACTTCCCAGTCGCAGTCTGGGCGTGGAATGCCGCCCTCGCCATCGTCTGCGGTGACAGCGTCCTCTGGAAGCCCAGCGAAAAAACTCCGCTTACCGCCCTCGCCTGCCAAGCCCTCTTCGAGCAAACCTGCGAAGAGTTCGGCGAGGCCCCCGCCCACCTCTCCCAAGTCATCATCGGCGCCCGAGAGCAAGGTGAGCAAATGGTCGACGACCACCGAATCCCCCTCATCTCCGCCACCGGATCAACCCGAATGGGCCAAGCCGTCGGCCAAAAGGTCGCCGCACGATTCGGCAAGTCTCTCCTCGAGCTCGGCGGAAACAACGCAATGATCATCGCCCCAAGCGCTGATCTCGCCATTGCAATCCCGAGCATCCTCTTCGGCTCCGTCGGAACCGCCGGCCAACGCTGCACAACCACCCGCCGCGTCTTCGTCCACACCAGCATCTTCGACCAGGTCTACAACTCCCTCAAAACCGCCTACACAAGCCTCGGCGAAAACAAAGTCGGCTCCCCCCTGGAAGCCAGCACCCTCGTCGGTCCACTCATCGACGAAGCAAGCTTCAACGGAATGCAGTCCGCCCTCGACCGAGTCAAACCCGAAGCCGTCGAGATCATCGGCGGACAACGAGTCGACCGCCCTGGCTACTACGTCAAACCCGCCCTTGTCCGGCTTAACAAGCAGAGCGAAACCATTTTCACCGAAACCTTTGCTCCCATCACCTACGTGATGCCTTACGAAGACCTTAACCAGGTTATCGAAGACCACAACGCGGTACCCCAAGGCCTCAGTAGCGCAATCATGACCACCGACGTCCGCGAAGCCGAATTCTTCAAGCGTTACAGCGACTGCGGCATCGCCAACGTCAATATCGGCACCAGCGGAGCCGAAATCGGCGGAGCCTTCGGCGGCGAAAAGGAAACCGGCGGCGGACGCGAATCCGGCTCCGATTCCTGGAAGGCCTACATGCGCCGCCAAACCAGCACCACCTACTTCGGAACCGAACGCCCCGCACTCGCCCAAGGCATTCGGTTCGACGTCTAGATTCCTATAACTATCAGCATTTTAATATGTATTCCTAACTGAATAGGAACACATATGCCCGGCTGTGAATCAATATTCACTCATGGCGGAATTAAAGCCGGTGATCGTCGTGTGCCACGAAGTTCACCATGTTGACGAGTTCGAATTCCGACTCGGGCATCTGCCCGAGGTGGGTGAGATCGTGTCGATCGGTCAATCCGAATATGAAGTGATCCTCTGGGTCGAAGGCACCGCCGTTCCCGAGCGTATTATTCATGTAGCCCCTCTCTGAAGCCGAAGACCTTCAGGCACAACCCAACATGATCACCACCGCTCTCGCAATCGCCCTCACCTTCGCAGACCTAAACGCCGAAGAATCCAAATGGCGCGCCGAGCGCGAAACCAATCTGAAGAAGCCAACCGGATGGCTCGCCGTCGCCGGACTCCACTGGCTCAAACCCGGCGTCAACCAAATCGGCTTCGGAACCGATATCGAAATCCGCACCGCCGAAGGCACCATCGAGTGGCAACCGGGCGAAAAATTCCACGCCAAGCTCCCCACCGGCGGCCGAACCCCCGACTCCAAAGACTTCGACCAAGACGTCAACCAAAACGAAAAGCTCTACACCGGCGAAGTCACCTTCTCCATCATCCACCGAGGCGACCGCTACGGACTAAGAGTCTGGGACCCCAAAGCCCCCACCCGCACCAATTTTAAAGGCCTCGCCTGGTACGCACCGAAACCCGAATACAAAGTCAAAGCCAAGTTCGTCCCCTACAAAACGCCCCGCCAACTCCCCATCACCAATATCCTCGGCTACACCGAGCCTGCCCCTAACCCCGGCTACCTCAGCTTCACCCTCCGCGGCAAAAAGCTCCGCCTCGAGGCCATCGACGAAGGCGAAACCTACTTCCTCAACTTCAAAGACCAAACCAGCGGAACCACCACCTACCCCGCCGGCCGCTTCATCGACCTCGAAAAACGCAAAGACGGCAACTACGAACTCAACTTCAACCGAGCCTACAACCCGCCCTGCGCCTTCACCAACTTCGCCACCTGCCCGTTACCGCCAAAACAAAACATCCTCAACGTCTCCATCGTAGCCGGCGAGAAAACCCACCATCCTGGGGCCTGACAGCAACTTATGTCGTAACATTGTTCACATGTTTCTCCAGTGCGCCGCGCTTGTTGCCTACTGCTCACGGGGAAGCGTGTCCAAGTCGGACGCGATCGCGGTGATCCAAGAGTGCATGAGCACGTTCTGTCCGCAGCCCTTAGGTGCCCAAAGCCGAGTGGTACTAAGACCCCAATATTCTGATTACTCGATCGTTCTCTACGGAACTGGCGATCAGTTTTTAGGCAAGATTCGGGCACTTCTCAACAGTTCGCTGGAGGAGAAACAGTCTCTAGAGACCTATGCGAAGCAGGGATTCGGGGACGCGGATACACGGAAAAGTCTTAAGCTTTGCCGATCAAATATCAACTCTCTGCAGTGGGCGATCAAAGAATGTCATAGCAACGCTTTTCCAACTGTGAAGTTCTCGCCATCCCTCACTTCAATCAAGTTCGACTCTCGCGTCTTGGTCACAGATCAACCTGGCTACCTTGATGGGAGCCGGAAGAAGGAAATGCGATCTCTGGATCGAGGGACGACCTGCGTCAACTTAGCGAAGCCCATGTTCTCTGGACGCTATTGCTTGCTCTCGACGTCAATTCCATTGTTCCATCCGAATGAAAGTCACTTTGTTCTTAAGAAGCGAGGGGACCAATGGGATATTGTCGCCACAGTGGTATCGCACTTCCTCTAAAAGATCGCCGATGCTTCTGATACCAGCGATCGGTTACCCTGCGCCGAGATTGATTCAGCAGAGGTAGGGAGTATCTCCTCGACGTCTTCATCGAAGCCGGCGAGAAAACCCACCATCCTGGGGCCTGACGAGAGGTACCTCTCTTGGATAAGAGAGGTCGGTAAGCGACGCGAACCGGGAGAGTTGATCGCCTAGGATTAACCCAGTCCCACCACCGCCAAGGCAGCAATCAGCTCCGTCTAAACCTCAGCCGATAAATCACTTCGAACATACTAGTTTGATGTCACGGGACCCGTGATTCCGCAGGCTACAGCGTTGGCCTTTCCGCGAGCGCATGCCACAAAATTCGCGCCACGCGGTTGACGAAACCCCTTTTTCCTGACCTATAAGTGATGATCCAATGTTTGATCGCGCGGTGCCAGGTGCGCTTTCAAATCCGTCTCTCCGCGTACCGAACTTCCGCCAGGACCGCCGAAAATGATATCCAAGAAACCGCAACTTGAACCTAAAACCGCCAAAACCTCCAACTTGCGCCAACCGCCCCATTTCCAGGTTCAACCATTTGCGCCATCTGTCGCGGACTTTGCCGAAAATTCTCAAGCCGCCGAACCTAAATGCGCCAACTGCGCCATCCCGCACTCAAGAACGAAGCGAACCACCGCCAATCAATCTATACAACAAAGTAAACTATCCCTGCGTAGAACTACGCAGAGCAAAGGTGATGCTGGTGATGCCAGGTGGACCCGCGCGGGATACAACATGTCAGAGAAGGTTTTGGACGAGTCAACGGCTCAATTAGAGCAATTTGCCAATCGCGAGTACGAGCACGGGTGGGAGACCACCATCGAGACCGAGACCATCGAGCCCGGCCTCAACGAGGAAACCGTCCGCCGAATCTCCGCCAAAAAGAACGAGCCCCAATGGCTCCTCGACTGGCGACTCAAGGCCTATCGCCACTTCCTCACAATGACCGAGCCAACTTGGCCAAACGTCAGCTACAAACCGGCCGACCTCCAGGCGATCTCCTACTACGCATCGCCGAAGAAGAAAGCCGTCCTCGACTCCCTCGAAGACGCCGACCCTGAGATTCTCAAGACGTTCCAAAAGCTAGGCATCCCGGTCGAAGAGCAAAAGGTTCTCCTCAACGTCAAGGGCGCCGCAAGCAGCGCCGCCGATGCCCTCGCCAAGCCAACCGACTGGTCCGAACTAGAAGGGAAGGTCGCCGTCGACGCTGTCTTCGACTCCGTCAGCGTCGTCACCACCTTCAAAGCCAAGCTCGCCGAGCTCGGAATCATCTTCTGCTCCATCTCAGAAGCCGTCCACGAGCACCCCGAGCTGGTCCAGAAATACCTCGGCTCCGTCGTCCCTTACAGCGACAACTACTACGCGACCCTCAACTGCGCAGTCTTCTCCGACGGCTCCTTCGTCTACATCCCGAAGGGCGTCCGATGCCCAATGGAGCTCAGCACCTACTTCCGAATCAATGCGGAAAACACCGGTCAGTTCGAGCGAACCCTCATCGTCTGCGAAGAAGGCGGCTACGTCAGCTACCTCGAAGGCTGCACCGCGCCAATGCGCGATGAGAACCAGCTCCACGCTGCCGTCGTCGAGCTCTACGCCGCCGGCGACAACGCGACCATCAAGTACAGCACCGTCCAAAACTGGTACCCCGGCGATCCCAAGACCGGCATCGGCGGAATCTTCAACTTCGTCACCAAGCGAGCCATGTGCGCCGGACGAGCCTCCAAGGTCACCTGGACCCAGGTCGAAACTGGCTCCGCCATCACCTGGAAGTATCCGTCGGTCATCCTCAAAGGCGACGACTCGGTAGGAGAGTTCTACTCAGTAGCCCTCACCGCCGGAAAGCAACAAGCCGACACTGGCACCAAGATGATCCACATCGGCAAGCGAACCAAGTCGACCATCGTCGCCAAAGGAATCTCTGCCGGAAACGGTCAGAACACCTACCGAGGCCTAGTCAAAATCAACCCCGGCGCCGACAACGCCCGCAACTACTCCCAGTGCGACTCCATGCTCATGGGCGACCGCTGCGGAGCCCACACCTTCCCCTACATCGAGGTGAAGAACCCATCGGCAACCGTTGAGCACGAAGCCTCCACGTCGAAGATCGGAGAAGACCAAATCTTCTACTGCAACCAACGAGGAATCCCCACCGAGGACGCCGTCAACATGATCGTCAGCGGCTTCTGCAAAGACGTCTTCCGAGAACTCCCCATGGAGTTCGCCGTCGAAGCTCAGAAGCTCCTCGGCGTCAGCCTAGAAGGCTCGGTCGGCTAAGCTAGACCAGATCGAAAAAGCACCTGCATTCCAATCTGGGATGCAGGTGCTTTCATTTTGGGAGTCCCCAGAAAAGTGGTTATCGCCCGCCGTGGCCTTTCTCGCCCTTCTTCGGAACGAACTTCAAAACCTTTCCGTTCATGCAGAAGCGCAATCCAGTCGGCGCAGGACCGTCGTTGAAGACGTGACCCAAGTGGCCGTCGCAACGAGCGCAAAGAACTTCGGTGCGGATCATGCCGTACTCCCGGTCGGTCTTAAACCAGATTCGGTCGCGGTCGATCGGCTTATAGAACGATGGCCAACCGGTCCCTGAGTTGAACTTGGTATTTGCAAAAAACAGATCCAAGTTACAGCCAACGCAGTAGTAAGTCCCTTCGCCCTTCTGGTCGAGGTTAACGCCGCAAAACGCTGGCTCCGTGCCCTTAGCGCGAAGAATCTCGTACTGCTCACGGGTGAGCTTCTTTTGCCACTCCGCGTCGGTCAAAACCACCTTATCCTTTCGGATCGGGCTTGTCGTAGCCACTCCGGGCGTTCGGATGTCCTGGGCGAGCACATAGCCTGAAACCAACAGGGCGGCAGGAATAACGAGCAAGGATGCGAGCTTCATAGTTCTCTCTATGTGTATCTGACGCGTAAAGTTCCTACTTTGGTTTCCCGTAGTAAAGCGGCAACCCAAACTGCTTGTATTCATCCCAAGGGAAGTTCGTGGGATCGCTCTTCCGACCGTAAGGCTGAGCAATATATTCGTGCGAGACGATCTGCACAATCGAGAACCGACGCTTCAAAACAACGATGATCGCCTTAAGCGCATCCATCTGAGCCTTTGGATACGGGTCCTTTCCATCATTCAGGTTGACCAACTCGATTCCAACCGAAAAGTGGTTTAGATTCTCTTTCCCGCGAGCATCTTTGCTCACCCCAGCATGCCAAGCCCGATCAAAGGTGCTCACGTTCTGGACGATCGAACCATCTTTGCCAATCGAATAGTGAGCGCTAACCTGCGAAGATTCGCGCTGAAAAGCTTCGGTCGTCGCCTTCAGCGTTGGGATAACCGTACTGTGAATCACGATGGTATCCACCACGGCATCCTTCGGCCTCGGGCCGAAATTCGGCGACTGAATCCAGACCAACTTCATGTAGCCAGGGTCCTTCCAAGGCGACGGCATCGGTGATTTTCCGTCCGAAATCTGACCTTGAAGCAAGGTTGCAAAGGCGATTGCAGGAATCATGATTCGATTATCCTTCATCATAGAGGGGAGATGCCAAAAAAAGAGCCGCCCGAACCATTGCTAAAAGCTGCGGAAACGCTCTTTTCCGACCCCACAGAACGCGTCGACTTTGTCGAAGCGATGATGGCGGGCGAGTCCCGCGAGCAAGCGATCATCGTCTTAAACGATCGAATCGAGATCAAGGCCTTCCCCCGGCACCGTCGACTCAAGTGGCAACCCGAATTCGTCGAGCGCATCGCCGATGACTTCCGCCCATCTAAGCACCCGCTCTACGAAAAGGGCGCGTACTACTCTCTAGACTTCTCGTCAGTCTTCTCCGCCAGCGCAATGCTCGCAATCCCCCGCGAGCCTGTCCGTATCCTCGACATGTGCTCCTCACCCGGCGGTAAGGCAATCTTCGCTTACCGTGCGTTCGAGCCAGAAGTGCTCTACTGCAACGAGTCAATTCGAAAACGCGCCGGAGCCCTCATCGCGAACCTCGATCGCTGCAAGATCGAGCGCAGCCGAGTCTGGTCCGCTGACCCATCGATTTACTCCAAGGAATTCAAAGAAACCTTTGACCTCGTCATCTGCGACGTCCCCTGCTCAGGGCAATCGCTGATGGCAAAAGGCGAAGACGCTCACGAAAGCTTCTTCCCCAACGAGATTGACAAAAACGTCGGTCGCCAACGTCGCATCCTCGGTAACGCTGTCCGGACCGTCACCCCGGGTGGACACATGTTGTACGCCACCTGCACCTTCACTACCCGCGAAAACGAGCGTGTGATTGAGTGGTTCCTTAAGAACCACCCCGCAATGGAAGCCGTCGAAGTTCCGCACCTCGCCGAGTTCCGCTCGCCCCTCTCCGCGTTCCCCTCGTACCGGCTTTATCCTCACCAGAATCTTGGTGCCGGAGCCTTTGTCTGTCTGCTCAAAAAGAAAGGTGAAGTCCTCATCGAGCCACTCGAACACGAACTCCCTTACCTCTGGCGATACGGAGACGAAGTTCTCAGCAAGCGACCCCACCAGGCCGAAGAGGAGCCTATCGAAGAAGAGAAGCTCCCCGTCGAGCTGACCGCGCGCCAGATCGTCCGTGCCGCTACAGCCAAGCCGAAGCCAGAGAAACGACCACGTCGCCCCCTCGGCCCGCGCGGAAGGTCCGGTGCACGGCAAAACAAGCCGCCAAGCGGGAAGCGAAAACGAGGCTAGGCTCGGATAATTAGATACGAGTAAATGGATCAAGCTCCACACTTCACCAGTGCGAACGAGTTGACGGAGTTGGCGTGGCGACTCATCGTGCAAGCGTGCACCCAGCGCCGTCACCCATTCCACACCCCCACGCTCAGCACCCTCAGTGAGCGTGGCCCCGAGTCCCGTTGCGTCATCCTACGCCACGCCGATCCCAGCGCATGGGAACTTCGAGCGAATGCCGATGTGCGATCTCCTAAAGCCCAAGAACTCTTAAGCGACCCCCGCTGCACCTGGCTCTTCTACTCCTTCCCGGACCATCTCCAGGTCCGCTGCTACGGTCGAACCCAAATCCACCACCTCGATGATATCGCCGCCGAGGCGTGGCAAAAGAGTCAGCTCCTGTCGCGACGGTGCTACTTAGCCCCCATGAGTCCCAGCACCCCACTCGACGAGCCGAACTCTAACCTTCTACCAGAACTCGCCGACCGCGAACCGACCGAAGAGGAAGCTCAGGCAGGCTTTGCCAACTTCTCCGTGATGCGCTGCCAAGTAGAGCAAATGGACATCCTGAGCCTCCGGTTCGACGGCAATGTTCGAATCCAAGTCACACCTAACTCGGACCCCATCTGGATCGCCCCCTAAAACAAAAGATCCCCGTTCCGCAAAGCGGAACAGGGATCGTCAAGAGCGATAGCGAACGCTTACTTGGAGCGCTGTCGTCGTCGTCGAGCAAGAAGAGCAACACCACCGCCGAGAGCAGCAAGAGTAGCTGGCTCTGGAACTGGAACTGCGCAAACTTCAGCATACATGCCGCGATCTCCGACTAAGTTACCTGGTCCAGCCACGTTACCGGTGACGAGCAGTTCGAGCTTGTCGCCAACATTGAGCCTTCCGGTGTATGTCTGACCCTCTGGGTTGTTGATCTCAAGTCCGTTGACAAAGATCTTAGAAACTCCAAGACCAGTGTAAGGAGCGTAGTTCACCGCGAAGTCAGAAATCTCTGTTGCGATGATGCCGCCTCGGACGGAGAAGTTCGAATAACCACTGCCGTTTCCGTCGAACGAATAATGTGCGTTGACCGTGAAGCCACTGTCGTTGAAAGCAGTTGTTCCGTTGGTGAACGTTGAGTTACCGCCTGCAACCGCTCCGGAAAATGCGTTGAACGACAATGGATCTGGGTTGCTCAGTGCATTGAACGAGCCCGCTCCGGTGTCGCCATCAACATTGGATTCAAATTGACCGTTGGTGGCCGAGTTGTCGATCACAAAACTAGGTGTGAAACCAGCAAAAGAAACCGCGCTAATAAGCCCAACCAAAACAAGGGCAGAAGCCCGAACGAATTGCATAACACCTATATTGAAACCTATTTGTGAGGTTTTCTACCTGGTAAATCTAACAATTCACTCCAGGTTTGGTGGGATATCGCAAAGATATCGGAGATTGTGCTGAATTACTTTGACCATCTATCCCGGAGTCGCTTCGTCATCCACATCGCAACATCCTCAATATCAGCCAACGGCGCCCCCGTCTGCGGATTCGTCCACTGGTAGTGGGGAGGTCCAAATTCAGGATCGAAGGTCGTCAATCGGCCGGCCTTCTGGTTGTTCGCGTGAACGATATCCCACCACTTCTCAAACGTTGGAGTGTATCCCTCCCAATTCTTCTCCCGTGGATCTGGAACCTGAGGACCCTCCTCGAACCCAATCCGAGCATGAATATGTCGCGTCCGACTCAAAACCAGCTCGATCTGAGAACCAAACCCTCCCAGCATCGACTCCGTGACGACTGTCCAGTGGCTCAAATCGGCACACAGATACAGGTCAGGCAAGTCCTTCAAATACTGCGCAGTCGACATCGGCTCAAACAACAACCGCCCTCGGTGTGTCTCAAAGTTCACCGGAAACGGAACCTGTTTCGTCGCCTCAACCAACTTCCCGAGGTGATCCAGTCCCTGTTGATAAGTCATCCAGGGCCGACCGGCGTGAATAGTCGCGCCAACCGCTCCATTGTCATAAGCCTCTCCGAGTCCGCGCTTAAACGCCTCCACCTCGTCCCCGGCAACCATCGCCATGTACTTGAGACCAACTTTGTCGATGATTGGCTTCAGCGTAAAGTGCGGCTGCACCCAATCCTCAAATCCCTCGTATCCCTGCGACTTAACCCGTTCGAGTCGCTGCTCCATCGTCCCGCCCAATCCCCAGAGCGTCTTATAAACCTCAACCTTTGCCATGCGATGAATCTTACGCCCCCAGAATTAAGAATTCACAGATCCCGCGAATCTTTTATCAACAGAGGCGTAATCTCTATGTGATGATACGCACAGGCAGCGCCGAATGGAACGGCGGAATTCTCGACGGAAAGGGCACAGTTTCAACCGAAACCGGAACCCTCAGCAACGCCCCTTACTCCTTTACTTCTCGATTCGAAGAAGGCAAAGGCACCAACCCCGAAGAGCTCCTCGGAGCCGCTCACGCCGGCTGCTTTAGCATGGCTCTCAGCGGAGTCCTCAGCGGTCACAAGCTCGTCGCCGACTACATCCGAACCTCGGCCGCAGTCAGCGTGGTCAAAGTCGAAGGCGGTTTCGCAATCGACAAGATCCACCTCACCGTAGAAGCCTCAATCCCCGGTGCCACCGCCGAGCAATTCGCCGAATGTGCCGCCACCGCCAAAGCCGGCTGCCCCGTTTCCAAGCTATTCACCGGCGCCGAAATCACCCTCGACGCCAAACTGGCTTAACCCAAATCCCGGGGCGAACCAGAGAAGAATCAACCAGAATCAAATAAACTATAAGGAATGTTCTTCTCCAAGTCGCCCCACCCGGCGAATTTTCGATTCCTAAACAGCTTCAATGTCGAAACTGGAGAACTCACCGACGCCGAGAAGACATTCCGGGCGAGCCTAAACAGCTTCACTGGAGATGTCTTCCACATCCAAATTTCTGACGCCAAACTCTGGGGCGAAAACCGATCCATCGTCGCCCTAAACGAGCCCAGCCAACACGACAGCAAAAAGGTCGAGCTCACCTCCAAAGGCGAAATCCTCGTCAAAGGACCCAAGAACAAAATCCTTCTCAAGGGCCAATTTGGCGTTCTCGGCGAAAACTCCCTGTTCTCCTTCGAGCTATCCGACCAAGCCCAATTCTTTGGCATGGGCGAAAAATACTTCGGCCAACAAGAGCTTTCCGGATACCGCGCCAAGTTCTGGAACACCGACGTCTGGTCCGACTTCCACTGGGCACAGTGGGGCAACAACCCGTCCGATCCCCCCTACTACTCCGCCCCCTACGTCGCCGCAAAAATCGGCGACACCTACGTCGGCTTCCTCCTGCACAACCCCAGCCCCGCCTTCATCGAGACCCCCGGAGTCGACGACTCCCGCGTCTTCGTCGAATGGCAGCGCACCTCCCCCAACCTCCTTCTCGGCAACGAAGGCGGCGAGCCCAACCTCTGGATCATCGTCGGTCCAACCCTCCCCGAACTCACCCGCAAGCTCCAAAAGCTCGTCGGCGTCACCCCGCTCCCACCCCTCTGGAGCCTCGGCTACCACCAATCAAAATGGGGCTACGAAGGCCACGACGACCTCCTCAAACTCGACGCCGAGTTCACCAAACACCAAATCCCCTGCGACGGCCTCTGGCTCGACCTCGATTATATGAAGGGCTACCGCATCTTCACCGTCGATAAAGAAAAGTTCCCCAACGGCCCCCAAGAAACCGCCGACGAACTCACCAAAACCGGTCGAAGAATCGTCCCGATCATCGACCCTGGAGTCAAAAAAGAAGCCGGATACGCCGTCTACGACGACGGAATCAAGAACAACGCCTTCTGCCAAACCAGCGAAGGCAACCCCTACGTCGGCCTCGTCTGGCCCGGCGAAACCGTTTTCCCCGACTTCACCCAAGACAAAGTCCGCCAATGGTGGGCAGGATACGCCAAACAATTCAGAGCCAGCGGCTTCGGCGCCTGCTGGGTCGATATGAACGACCCCTCCACGGGCCCCGTCGATCCCTACGAGATGTGGTTTAACAACGGCAAAGACCACCACAATAAGCACCGCAACCAGTACGCCCTCGGAATGCAACAAGCAACGTTCGAAGGCTTCAAGCAAGCCAAACCCAACGAGCGCCCGTTCATCCTCTCCCGATCCGGCTTCATCGGCAGCAGCCGATACGCCGCCATCTGGACCGGCGATAACTGCTCCAACTACTTCTATCTCGCCAACTCAATCCCCTGCAGCATCGGCCTCAGCCTCAGCGGACAGCCGTTCGCCGGAATGGATATCGGCGGCTTCGGCGGCGACGTCACCGACGAGCTCATGGTCGACTGGATCAAGCTCGCCTTTCTCTTCCCATTCGCCCGAAACCACAACGGAAAAGGGAACCGCGACCAAGAGCCGTTCGCCTTCAAGGCCCCGGTCATGTCGGTCATCCGCCGCTACATCCGCCTGCGCTACAAGCTCCTGCCCTACATCTACAACCTCTTCATCCAGCAAGAAGAAGCCGGCGACCCCATCCTCCGCCCCGTCCTCTACCACTACCCCGAAGCCGGAAACGAGAAACTCGACGACCAGTTCATGATCGGCGACGCAATCCTCCAGGCCCCCTTCGTCAACGAAGAGAAGTCCCGTAAGGTCACCCTCCCCGGAACCCAAAAGTGGTACGACGCCCGCACCGGCGAATGGCTCGCCCCCGGCGAAGTCATCGTCAAACGAGGAAGGGAAGAAACCGCCCTCTTCATCCGCGAAGGCGCAATCCTCCCGATGCAGCCCGGAACGCCGACTACCACCGAGAAGGAAATGATGGGCGTCAACTTCCACATCTTCGTCCCCGAAGACTGGACCGGAGAAACCACCTACACCTACAAAGCCGACGACGGCCTCACCTACGACTACCAAAAAGGCATCCGCTCCGCGGTTCGCCTCACCGTGGTCGGCGCCAAAGGCCACCTCATCCTCAACCTCGAAGAACTAGCCGACGACCACGGCCCCATCAATCCCACGTTTGTGTTGCACGGCAACCCCAAGAGCGTCAAACTCAAGGGGCAAAACCTGCCCACCAAGCCAGGACGGGTGATGCTGACGGGACGTGGACTGAGCGTTCAGGTCAGCTGAATCGGCGTACCACCTGCTAGACTTTGAATCTAATCATGCTGGCTGCCATTGCTCTGTTCCTTCCCGTTCATGCGCCTAATGAGGTCGATCGATTGGTTCGGCAGGTACGGACCGCATACTCGGGTTGTAAGACCTATCGCGATTCCGGAACGCAAACCATCTGGAGGATCGACAGCAAGGGGGCTAAAGCCGTCTGGGGCGAGTGGAAATTCGCCACGATTTTTGCTCGACCAAAGAAACTGCGGCTCGAGGTCAGTGAACGAGAAGGCGGGAATAAATGGATGACCTCCGTCCTGTGGACTACCACTAGCACCAAAGGCTCAAGCTCTTCCCGACGCGAGATCGGCCGACTCCATATCGGGCTCGACGGCAGTGAGAACTCAGTTACCGATCTGGAAACCGGCCTAATCGCTCTATCAAGTCTGGGCTTCGGCATTGCCAATCACTTGCCCCGACTGCTCATGCCGCCCGACTACCTCTCCGGCGTTTTGGATCTGAACAAGTGGAAAATGAGTGGCGCGGAAAAGATCAAAGAGCGCGAGTGTTCTGTGCTGATAAGCACCGACTCCTTAGTTACGCTTTGGATTGATAAACGAACCTCCTTGCTCCTTCAACTGAAAGAGAAAACCGATCTAGGTGGCGGTCTATCGACTTTGAAAGCGATCCAATTCACCCCCTCAATTAACAGTAAGGTTGAAGACAAGGAGTTCAAGGGTCCACGTTGAATAGACAACAGACTCCTATTCAAGCCAACAAATCCCGAATCCCGAAAGCCTCCAACCGGGATTCTGGCTGCCATGGATGCTGCAACGACCCGGAATTTTGTCCGTTTAAATCAGCAGAAAATCACCTAAACTAAGCCAATGCTGCTCTCAGCACTCCTCACGATTTGGCTACCCAAACCGCCGCCAGGTTTCAAGGTTGGCGTGCCTAGCAAAGACACGATATACGCTGAGACTCAAATGTACGTCGTATCGACCAAGAACGGCAAACTGATCGTTGAGTCCGAAGCGCAGCAGACGGAGAAACTCGCTCGGAACCTCAAGAGCAAAAGCGCCCGCAAGCCGATCCTTAAGACGTTCGAAAGTGGCTTTCGTCAATACTTCACTCCTGGCGACGGAATCCCCTACGCAAACGGCGAACTCTTCTTCGCAGATGTAGGTGAGTGGGGTGGCGCACTCACGTTTTTACCGAGAGGAAGTCGAAAGCCCGAAGTGGTCATGCTTGACAACGTAAAGGCCATCACCATTATGGGATCAAGAATCATTGAACTCGGTGACCAGAGTTTTATGGACGAAGGAGGAACCTATATCCGGGAGATTATTCGGCAATCCGACAAATGGCGAATCAAGGCAATTTCTACCCCTCCCTTTGCACCAAATGTTGCCGTTGGTGTCGCGGATGGCTTCCTGGTGACAACCCGGAAGCTTTCTGCCGACAAGCCCAGTCCAGTGCAGGGTGTCTACCACCTGTCAATTCAGGGCAAGTACCGATTAATCGCAAAATTTGACTTATCATCCCATCGGGTCGAATCAATCGCCAGAACAGCAGATAACGTCATCTGGTTGGGAGGTCTGCACTTTGTGGCCGCTTTTTTACCAGCCGCTGGCGGTGGCTACTCCACGACCTTCTACATTCCCAAGTAGCAGTTAAACCGAGCCGGGGCTTGAGCGGGGCAAAGAATTTGTCCCTTGTTTGGCACAAGTGAGCCCTGATCCGAAGAACCCTCTCCTTTTGCTTTTGCTAAAGGGTCAACGCGGTGGCATAAGCTTCGTGTTACACTGACCCACAACCTCCAAAGGCCCGTGCGATATGCTCACTGCCCTCCGACTTGTCCAAACGCTACTCGCGATGATGCTTCTCGCAGTGTCCGCCAGATCCGCCCCGTCGCAAGCTGACACAAAAACCCTTCGGGTCTTCATCTTCGCGGGCCAGTCAAACATGGTCGGCTCCCACTCCCGAGCCGACGACATCAAGCTCTTCCCACCGTTCGCCGGGCTCGACCAGACCCAAGAGAATGTGATGTACTCCTACTCCATCGGGCGCGAGGACATGAGCTTCTCCAACGGCTGGACGACCCTGAAACCCCTCGGTAACGTGTTCGGCCCCGAAGTTAGCTTCGCCCGCAAAGTTGCCCAAACGACCAAAGCCCCCATCGCCATCATCAAATGCGCATCCGGAGGCACCACCCTCGGCGAGGACTGGAACCCTGATACCCCCGGCGGATTCAAGCTCTACCCCCTCACCCTCCAACTTATCCGCTCCTCCCTCGCCGAGCTCGACCGAAAGGGAATTCGGTACCGCGTCGAAGGCTTCATGTGGCACCAGGGCGAAAACGACATGTTCAGCCGGGATTTCAAGCCCGCGTACGCCAAGAACCTAAAGAACTTCCTCGCCAGCTGGCGACGCGACCTCAACCTGCCCAAGCTCAACTTCTACATCGGCGAGCTCTGCACCAAGACGGTTTGGGGAATGGATAACCGCGAAAACATGCACGCGATTCGCACCGCCCAAAAGGCCGTCACCGCCGAAGACCCCAACGCCGAATACATTCCGACGTCCCAAAACGCCGTCGAGATCGGAGACGGCGCCGGACTGCACTACCACTACGGAACCCTCGGCCAACTCCAACACGGCGAAGGCTACGCCGATGCCTATCTCAAATCCATCGGCAAACTTGCCAAGCGCAGCCGACCCCTCAAAGCGTGGCCCCTCACTAAATCCAGCCCTGTCAAGCTCTTCGTCCTCGCCGGACACCGAAACATGGAAGGCGAGCGAGCCTTCCGAGCCGACCTGCTCACCTCGCCCCCAACCGCAGTCCTCGCCAAAGACAATCCCAAAATCCCATTCAAATACAGCCTCGGCGGCGGAATCACGTCATCCACCGGCTGGGAACCTCTCGGCGTCGCCGGCGCATCCGAAACCTTCGGGCCCGAGCTCAGCTTCGGGCAACAGCTCCAAGCCGCCTCCGTTGGAAACTTCGCCATCGCCAAGTTCACCCACAGCGGTTCCCAAGTCAACGACTGGACCCCCGCCGGAACCTCCGCAACCGACCAGAACCAATACAAACCCTTCATCAATTTCATCAAGCAGTCCATCAAAGAACTGCAAGCAAAGGGGCACCAGGTCGAGTTAGCGGGCATCTTCTACCACGTTGGCGAAAACGACATGGCATACGGCCCTTACCGCCGCCAAATCAACAAGTGGCTCAAAGAACTCATAAGCCAGAGTCGCATGGACGTGGGTCAGCCCAACCTCAAATGGTTCGTCAGCCAACAAGCCCCCTCCGAACCTCTCGGACCCCGAGAACCTAGAATCGAGGATGAGCTCGCGGCAATGGCGGCAGCCGACTCTTACTTCATTCGCATTCCCACAACCGACCTCCCGCCTCAGCGAGAAAAAATCGTCATCACCGCCCCCGGAATCGTGAAACTAGGCGAACTCCTAGCAAGAAGCTATCTCTCAAACCGACGCTAACAACGAAGTCTCAGGTTGACAACCGCCCTGCAACTTCGCCTAGTAGGTGATGAACAAATATCCAAACGCAAGCCCCAACCGGGTTTGCGTTACCCTTCTAGAATTGACCAAATCTCCTCGAAATCCCGCGCCCCTTCCCGCCCACTTTTTGACAAAAAGGAAAACGATTTGAACCTAAGACGCCCATTGCGCCCAACACACGTCCCTGGGGCAGTCCCGAAGTTCCCCCCGACTATTTATGATCCGGGAGGCCAATCACGACTGGCTCAATCGAGTCGATCCAGTATTCCTTCTTACCGTAATACTTGTGCAACAGACTCTCATAGTCGCGGTTCAACAACGTCTCTGACGTGTAATCCGGAGCGGCATGAATCTGTTCCTGCGTCAGGTTTAGCTTTACTGTTGAACCAACGAAGTCGATGTTGCTAATCCAATGCGGCGATACCAAAACCTGCTTCCCTTTTAGCAGCGCACCGGTGTCAACAACCAGGTAGCGAATCGCCCAAGTCTCGTCGTCCAAAACGAAGTCGACAACGTGCCCAATACTTCCGTTACTCGCCAAAGCGTGATATCCGGTCACCTCAGCCGAACTCCGCAACTCAGGATCCCAAATTTCGTTCTCCTGATAAGGTCGCGTCCAGGCCAGCGGATCGCGGAAAATCTGCGGATAACCGCCCCAAACGTAAGGTCCGTTCCAATAACGTGGCCAACCGTAGAAGTCGTAATACTCCTGCTCAAACTGCTTCGAAACCGGCAGATGAGACTCCAGTGTTGGACCGTCTTCAACTTGCCGCTTCGAAAGGCTCAAAACAAGGTGCCGATTCGACTTATTCACTTCGATCATCGAATAAGGCGAGATCAGCACCTTGTGACCAATAATCCAGTTGCCGGTATCAACAACGGCATACCGAATCGACCAGTAATGGTCGTCAAAGTAGAACTCTTTGACCTTGCCAAATTCCTGACCAAAACTGGCGAGACTGTAACCAATAAGCTGATTGATGGTGGTGAGCATGGGGTTGTTTATCGCCGTTTTCGAGCGACCTCTACCCAAAGAATGGCGATCTACCCCCGCCAATTGATCGTCACGGTTTGCACGCCCGACCGATCGGTGTCAGTGCAATCGGCGACTCAGTACCAAGACAGGTCGTGACCGAAGAATCAACATCGCCTTCGGCTGCAGCCCTTTACTCGGCTCCGGAATCTTGCCAATCACCAAGCAGAAATCGCCCACCGCCGGAACAACATCGCAAGCGTCGTACTTCAAATACCGCCGCGTGAATTTCGTAATCCCGTGACCCAACCCGTTCGAATCCACCGTCCCCGACAGGTCGATCTTCACATACCCCTTCTCCGGGTTCACCTCGCGAACCTCGCCATCCCAGCGAACTTCATCCTCGTGCAAAGGAACAAACTCCGGCCGCTCCGGAATATGCACCGACTCCTCAAGCCGCAACGCCTTGTATAACGACGGCGCCGCATTCACAACGCCAACATCCTTTAGCCAAAGTTCAAAGTGCAAATGTGAAACCGTCTCTTCCGCATTACCGCTATCCCCAAGATAACCAACAAACTGTCCCGCCTTAACCGGAACCCCCGCCCAAATCCCCGGCGCCATCGCATATTCGTCACCCCCCTTCCCATCATCCGTCCCAGGAGTGTCGTTGTTAATGTGATAGTAATTCAGCGTCGTCCCGTCGGCACATCGAATCCCAGAACCGTTCAAAGCGTTTCCGTACCAAACGCCATCCATCGCCGCCACCAAAGGCCGCATCTTCTCCGCCGGCAAATCTTGACCAATATGCTTCCGATCAGCCCCTCGAGGCGCGCCAAACGTATCCTCCCAAGTCACCGACCCGAGAACAGGAAAAGTCATCGCGACTTCCTGTCGCGAAACCGCAATCATCGCCGTCCATGGCAACATACGCCTATTGTAAAGCAAATCTGTCCGAGTAAGATGGACAAACGATGCTTTTAGCCTTCGCCTTAGCCCTGACCCAACCCGATGAAAAGTGGATCAAGCTCTTCAATGAGAGAAACCTCGACGGATGGAAGCCAAAGATCACCGGCTACAGCTACGGCGACAATTTTGGAAACACGTTCCGTGTCAAAGACAAGGCGATCCAGGTTGGCTACGAGGGATACACCGATGGATTCAATGGCCGTTTTGGTCACTTGTTCTACAAGACGCCGTTCTCCAGCTACATCCTGAAACTCGAATACCGATTCACAGGCGAGCAGTGCAAAGGCGGTCCTGGATGGGCATACCGAAACAGCGGCGTCATGATCCACGGCCAAGACCCAGCCACAATCGGCCTCAAGCAGGAATTCCCTGTTAGTGCCGAAGTCCAGTTTCTTGGCGGGGACCCAACCGGAGTACGTCACACCGGAAACCTCTGTACACCCGGCACCAACGTCGTTCGCAACGGCAAACTCTGGACTCCCCACTGCCTCGACTCCGTCTCCGACACCTTCCGAGGCGAAACTTGGGTCCAAGCCGAAATCGAGGTCCACGGCTACGGAGAGGTTATTCACCGCATAAACGGCACTGAGGTAATGCGCTACGAACAAGTTCAACTTGATCCGAACGACAACGACGCTAAGCCGCTGATCAAGAACGGCAATCTAAAGATCGAAGGCGGCACGATCAGCCTTCAATCCGAAAGTCACCCGGTGGAGTTCCGAAACATCTTTCTCAAGAAGATTTAAGCCCCGGTATCGTGGGAGGGGTCATCATGAATAATGACCTCTTCTTCATGAACAGCGTCGTTTACGTGTTCGGAGTCCTTTCCACCATATTGCTGATGGGTGAGATGTCCGAAGTCGAGACCCTCTTCACGAGTAAACCGCTCCATAAGGAGCGAAACTGCGCCGCGTGGTTGAATCTTCTCACGAACGACGTTATCGATCGTCTCGAAGACCGGAATTTGAATTCCATGCTGCCGGGCGATATGCACGACCGCTTCGGCTGTCGTCAGCCCTTCCGTCGTCTGACCAATCTCATGAAGAGCATCGGCAACGTGCTTGCCTGACCCAATCAGATACCCCAAACGGTAGTTTCGCGACAGCTTTGAAGAGGCGGTCGCAAAGAGGTCACCAACGCCCGCAATTCCGAGGAATGTCTCGATATGACCTCCCATCGCAAGCCCGTAAGTGATCATTTCCTTCAAGCCCCGAGCGAGTAAGGCTCCCTTGGTGTTATCTCCGAACCCGAGACCGTCCGAAAGGCCGCCACCGATGGCCAAAACGTTTTTGAGTGCACCCGCCAACTCGACACCCTTTACATCCGAAGATGCGTAGACCCGGAAGCTAGGGCACATAAACGCCGATCGCACGCGATCAGCTCCTCTAGGGTCCGTACAAGCAGCAACTGCCGCCGTCGGAATTCCTTGCACGATTTCCACCGCGAGATTTGGTCCGCTCAAGACGGCGACCATGGAATCTGGCTTCATCTCTGCCGCAACGTCTGTCACGATCTGACCCGTTGTCAACTCAAGGCCCTTCGATGCCATCACGAGCAACGGATGATTTCCTTGCATCTCGGCAAGGAGTGGGCGGACGGCAGACGCCGGAACCGCGATGACTGTCATCGGTGAATCGCCCAGATTGGCGATGTCATCGACCGTCACATTCTTCGGCATTGTAAAACCGGGGAGGTACTTGAGGTTCTCACGCGTATGACGCATGATCATGAGCTCCTCATGGTCCCGACCAAAAATCGTTACATCCAGCCCATTTCGAGCCAGAAGAATCGCAAGGGCCGTACCCCAACTCCCACTACCGAGGACAGCAACGTCCATATCTAACGATTATAGTCGGCTAGTAAAGTTACTTGCTCCAATGAAAAGTGGTTCCTGGTACAGGACTGCGTTTCAGGTATTGTCTTTTTGCCCTGAAAATCATCGCGTTGACCTTCGCGTGCGTCGCTTCCTGCCTCGCGCTAGCCGGACCCCAGTTCCCGCAAGTTTCTGCTCAAAAATTAGCAGTTGCTCCGATCGTTGACGGTGTGATTAGTGCTTCAGAGTGGACGCCCGCCGCCTACATAGATGATTTCAAAGATCGTGTGACAGCGCAAACTCCGAAGGCAGATCGAACCTTTGCTTACCTCGGATACACAGACAAGGGAATCTACTGCGCGTTCGTCTGCGAAGACTCTGAGCCCGATAAGATTATCGGTCGTGAAGTTGTTCCGAATGCCGAATTCCGAGGTGAGGATACGGTTACTCTGGATCTCAACCTGTTTGGAACTCGGGCGTATGACCAGCTGAACGAGTTCATTGTCAACGCGATCGGAACCCAGACCGAGCGAATCGCCGGCGGTCGGGCATCAAAGCGCGAATGGCGTGGCGAGTGGCAAGCGAAGACCCGTAAAACGGATCGTGGATGGGAGTGCGAGATGTTCGTGCCCTGGAAGATGCTCAACTATCCAGATCGTAAGTCAATCAACATGGACCTCAATCTGATTCGCCGCATCGGGCGAACTCAGTAC
>CAIYMO010000015.1 GCA_903927345.1 uncultured Armatimonadota bacterium
CACCGCAAACGCGACTGTTATGCCACGAAAGCGACGAACCGCGGACCCATCCAGCGTCGTCAGCGCAACTGCAGTTGACAACTCGGCCAACCTCATCCTCTTGGCTCCTCTCACCGACATCCCAGCTTGTATCAACGATACATCCTCGGCATCCGGTGTTGCGTTCAAGTCTCACCGACCAACCAACGCAATCCTCCTCGCTTCGGGCGCACCTTACGTTGGTGAACTCGCAGCTGAAGTTGGAAATGCAACCTACCTCGCTCTTACCGAGGCACAAGCACGAGCTGCTCTGACCACCTGTCAGACCGCAAGCGCACTTGGTTTGCCACACATCGCTTACTCGCAACCTGCACGATTCAATCGACAGGGAACCGATGTTCTCGGTGGAACCGCAAACTACACCTACGCAGACACCCACGCTAAGAATGCCAAGCTGAGCCAAACGCTCCGCCAGGACAGCTTCCAGTGGGGAATTCGTAACTACGGCGGCGGCGGCGGTATCGTTGTCCGAATCGACGGAGTTACCCAAGTCGGCGGCTAAGCCCGATCTGGATTCCACAAACAAAGCCCCATCCTTTTGGATGGGGCTATTTTTATGATTCAGTTAATACAATCAATCAACGGTTAAGGAACAGTTAAAGAATCATCGCAGGCTAAATCATCTCTGGGTGCGTCGATGCAGTGGCATCAATAGACGTTAGAACGGAGCCCTCTGAAAATGAAAAAGGCATTTACCCTGATCGAACTCTTGGTGGTTATTGCGATCATCGCAATCCTCGCTGCAATCCTCTTCCCAGTTTTCGCCCAAGCAAAGGCCGCGGCAAAGAAGGCCGCTGACCTCAGCAACGTAAAGCAAATCAGCCTCGGCATCACCATGTACACCGCTGATGTTGATGATATGTACCCATCCGCGTACTTCCACCGAGCCTTCAACCCGGCTGCTGGCGGTACCAACGCAGGCTACATCCACTGGTCCGGCATGACCGCACCCTATGTCAAGAACATTGATTTGTATGTTTCCCCCGGCGACACCATCGGTGGACACGCTCCAACTTGCTTCTCTTCTGCTGACAACAACAGCGGAAAGGGTGCGCCAGGCGGCCAAACTGCAAACATCTGCACCGCTAACCCCGGCATCGTTCCTCCGAACTTTGTTCGTGGCGGCGCAATCGTGGATGAGCAAGTTCCTCGCATCTCCTATACCGTCAACTCGGCAGTTATTCCTCGTTACCGCAACATCACCGACGTGAATCGTGGTATCAACATCGTGAGCCAAACCGCTCTCGACAGCGTTTCAAACACGATTTTGATCGCGGGCTTCACCCGAAATCTTGAGTGCCTTGCTTCGTCGTCGATCACCTCGGTTACTCGAAGTGCATCGCACCGATCGACTAACGCAATCACCCGAGATGCGGCTAACAACCAGGCTTACTTTGGTAGCGCTGAAGATGGTGCAACCCGACCAGCTCAGCTGTTCGGCTTGAACTTCCAGAACCTCCGAGCCAACAACATCTTCAACCTCTGCCGAACTGCTCCATCAACGAGCTACCCGCTCATCGTGTACCACGGTTGGAACAACTGGAGCAACCAGGGCGACAACTACGGAATGGCAGACGGTTCCGCTAAGTACCGACCGTTCGCGCAGACGATCGCTCCAAACAACTATCAGTGGGGCGCCCGCGCCTTCACCGATGGTGGCGCACCAATCCTCGACCCAGCCACCGGCAACCCGGTCATTAACTAAAGTCGAGCTACCTCGAACACCAAAAGAGGATTCAAGGGAAACCTTGAATCCTCTCTTTTGTTCAATCAGCGACTGAACCAGGACTGCGGAACCGGCTGACGCTTCAGCCCGCTTCCCTCAACTTCCAGCCGAAGGGCCGAACCGCCGCCCGCCTCGAAGTACCGAAGATCAAAATCGTACACGCCGTCGGCAACCTCAACGCCCACCGACTTCGTTGTGTCGCCGTGTGGACCATCATGGTTGATCACCTTGATGCCGTTTAGCCGCAAAACCGAGCCATCGTCCGACGTTAGATACAGCTTAAACTTCCGACCTGGGAACCGGATCTTGCCGGTGAAGCGCAGGGCGTAGTTGTTCGCTCGAGGCCGGGCGAACAATCCAACTCCATTGGCTACTCCGCTCCCCTTCGGGCTCAGCTCCTCGAAGTCTCTACAGGACTTATAGGTTCCTTCCCAGAACGATACCTTCAGCCCGGACACAACTGAGCCTGCCGGCACTGGAGCAATCTTGTCCGAACGATACAGCTCAGCGATGTCTCCCAGCGTTCCGTTGTTCCGCTTATAGGCAACATAAAACGCCTTATTCGCCGGAAGCTCATGCTGACCAAGCAATTCCCACTGTTCAGCCGGAGCCTTGGGATCAACCTGGAAGTAAACCGGCCGCGCAAACTGCGAACTCGAGAACACAGTCGGTGCCTTGTTAAAGAAGAACGACGTTTCCGTAACGGGTTCCTCCAAGTAATAGTCGACTCCCATCTGCTCCAGCAACGGATACGAAGCATTGACTCGCTTGGAGAATGCGGTGAAGTCCTTCGGAGCCGTTGACCAAAGCACCTCGGACATCGCCAACATCCGGGGCCAAACCATCATGTCGTACCGGCGAACGTCGGGAATCCACTCCGTCCACACATTTGCCTGCCCACCAAGCACACGCTCGGCTTCCTTGCCCTTAAGCTCCTTCGGAACCGGGTCCCAGCTGTAAACATGTTCGGTCGAAACGCTCGGGTAGCCGTAATCAAAGTAGCAGTGCGATGTTGGCGACATCACGACATCGTGTCCGGACTTCGCCGCAGCGATCCCGCCTTCAATGCCTCGCCAGGACATCACCGTGGCGTTCGGAGCCAGTCCGCCCTCAAGGATTTCATCCCAGCCGATCATGCGCCGTCCCTTTGCGTTGACCAACTTCTCGATGCGGCGAATGAAGTAGCTCTGCAACTCATTTTCATCCTTCAGCTTCTCGGTCTTGATCCGCTCCTGGCAGTCCTCGCACTCCCGCCACCATTTCTTGTCCACCTCGTCTCCGCCAATGTGGATCCAAGGAGAAGGGAAGAGCTCCACGACTTCTGACAGCACATCTTCAAGGAACTGGAACGGCAGCTCCTTTCCAGCACAATACACGTTGGTCACCCAACTGTTGTCCGGGATCCGTTTTGCGTCCCGACACCCGAGCGAAGGGAACGCATGGATGCTCGGAAGAGTGTGCCCGGGCATCTCTATCTCGGGCACAACGGTGATGCCGCGCTCTTTAGCATAGGCAACAACGTCGCGGACCTCCTGCTTTGTATAGAAGCCGCCGTAGCCCTTGGTGTCCGTCGTGAGCTCAATCTTCGAATAACTCCAAGGCTCCGACTTCCGATAAGCGCCTTTCTTCGTCAATTCGGGGTAACGGTCTAGCGCTATGCGCCAGCCCCCATCATCAACCAAGTGCCAGTGGAAGCGGTTCAGCTTGTACCGCGCCATCTGATCCAGGCTCCGTTTGACCTCGGCGACCGTAAAGAAGTGGCGCGAAACATCGAGGTGCCAGCCTCGCCATGAGAACCGAGGCTTGTCCTCAATTCGGTAGCTCAAAACCTGGTTTTGGTTGGCAAGTTGCCGAAGTGTTTCGACAGCATAAAGCGCTCCCGAAGCGTCTCCGTAGGCAATGTCAATTCGAGTAGGGGCAACGTTCAGAACGTACTGTTCTGCTTGGAATGTTGGCTCACGTCGAAAATTGATCTGGTTAGCTGCCCTCACCGGTGAGTCTGCAAGAGGGGCCGAAGGGAAGATTGTTCGCAACTCTTGCACGGCGAAGAGCGGCTGCTCGCTGTTGATTTTCGTGTCGGTTTTCACCGCAAACGGTGTCGTGCCAAGAACCTTTTGGCTTTGAGGAAGAGGAATCAGCGGGGGAACTTCCGGTGCTAGATTTGCCAACACAAGCGCGACGCCAAACATTGAGTGATTGTAGGTCTAAAATGAACGCAATGTCACGGTTTCTGCGCTTGTTCCTGCTCATGTTTTTGGAATATGCAATCTGCGGTGCTTGGGCTCCAACCGCGGCTGTTTACTTCCAATCGAATGGTCAGGGTGGCATGAATGTCAGTGGCGTCCAAATCGGTTTGCTTTTTCTCCTGATGCCGCTGGCAACCATCATCATGCCGCCAGTTTTTGGCTCGCTCGCCGATCGATACATCCGCACGGATCGGCTTCTGGGGCTCTTGCACGTCTTCTCGGGCCTCGCCCTCATCGCCGCAGCAAAGCAGACAAACTTCAACTGGGCGATGGTTTGCCTCGGGCTCCACGCCCTTCTGTATGCGCCAACGGTAGCCCTCGCAAACAGCCTTGTTTTCGCCCACCTCGATGATCACCACCGCCAGTTCACACCGATCCGTTTGGCCGGAACCATCGGCTGGATGAGTGCTGGCCTAGGGCTGTCGCTGTGGCGTCTCAAATTCCACGCCCCCGTGGGAGACCTCTTCCTTCTCGGTGGCGGGCTCAGTCTTCTCCTTGGCCTGTTCTCGCTCCTTCTGCCGGCAACTCCTCCCACCAAGTCCGTATCCGGTCGATTCGCGTTCGGCAAAGCCGTGAAACTCCTCCGAAACCCAAACTTCATGGTGCTGATCCTTGTCGGCACAGTCGCCTCGGCAATGTTCGACTACTACTACCTTTTCGCCGGTGGATTCCTAAGTGCCCCCCGCGTCGACGCTCTCAAAACCGCCCTTCCCGAAAGCTACTTCAATCCGGGCGCCGCAGGACTCGGGATTCCGCTGACCAAGCTCTCGGCAGTCATGACCATCGCCCAGCTTGGCGAACTGCTCATGATGCTCTGCTTGCCATGGCTCATCCGAAAAATCGGCATCAAGTGGGTCCTCAGTATCGGTCTCATGGCTTGGCCACTTCGTTACGCCTTCTTCGTATTCTTCCCGTCGTCCCCAGTCGCCCTGCTAGGCCTGTTGATTCACGGGCTCTGCATCCCGTGCTTCCTCATCGCCGGATTTATGTACACAGAGCATGTAGCGCCCCCGGACATCCGAGCGTCGGCTCAGTCTCTCTTCCTGCTTTCGTCCCAAGGCATCGGGCGAGCGATTGGTGCCCTCATGGCGGGAATCTCCCAAAACCAAAACACCTCCACGCTCCCTGCCAAGGTCGCCATTCCTGGTGGAAACGACATCGGAAAACTTGTCGATTGGCAAGCAATGTTCATCGTTCCCCTCGGGGTTGGGTTGGCGTGTGCGCTCGTCTTTCCCTTTATCTTTAAATCTGAACAAAAGTCTGAACTTACTAAACCTGCCGGAACGTCCTGACATCGAGAGAGATGATGCCGCTCATATTCGTTCAGCCCCTTTTGCAACAGCCGCCCCTGGTGACTCTTGAGCAAAAGACCATCCGACTCGAGAACTTCGCTCCGATTCTGAGCAAAGCACTCGGTGAGCCCATCGTCATCGCAACCCCTCTCCTCAACGACACGATCACAATATCAGTCAAGGACATCTCCAAAAGCGAACTGATGCGTCGTTTGGCAACCCTGGCTAATGCCACTTGGTCCAGAAAGGAGCGGTTCCTACTCTTCGAACAAACTTCCGAACAACAACGCGCAGAAAAGCTCTTCGCCGAATCGGAGCGCTATAAGCGACTGGCAAAATCAATCGAAGAGGCCCAAAAACGAGTGGCTAAGTTCACCGCCTTCGACGAGAATGAAGCAAAGAGCCTCAAGCGGGAACTCGAGTCACTGAGTAAGACCAAGCCTGCCGGCGAAGAAGGGTCGTATGACCGAAACTACTACGGTCGCATTCAGCGAGCAGACGCAAGGGGGCCCTATAACCGCTTCATGAAGCGGCTCATGTCCAGAATCACCCCCGACATGATGATGCCGCTCAGCGACGACGATCGAAGGGTCGTCTACTCAAACCACCCGACTGCGATGCAACGTCCGCTCAAAGTCCGGTTCGACGACCTCTGGGCGCAACTCGTCAACGAGCAAAACATTTGGGCTGACGTAACTCAGTCAACGCCAATCAAATCTGGTCGAGATACTGAATACATCAGCTACGGCTTCTCCGAAACCGCGTTTCGCACGAATGCGGTGAGTAACAAAATTCCGACCATTCAAATCCGATTCACAACGGATATCACCGGTTTCAACGACAGCGCCCAAGTCGCGCTCTATGACGAGAAAGGTTCGAGCATCTCCACTTCCTTCGAGTCCTTCAACGGCATTAATCAAGAAGAGGCCGAAGAGCTTCAGAAGTCCATGGGGGAGCAGAAGAGCGTAACAAAACTCAAACTGAGTCCGGAGGCCGAGGCGTACACCAAGCTCGAATCACGGTCTCGAATTGCGAAGCGCCCACCAATCGAAAAGAGTTTATTGGAGCAGTTGCTTAACCCGGAGAAGTATGAGGCGAGTGGTCAATACCAACTTGAAGTGCTTAAGTGGCTTGGGCAAAACAAGAACGTCATTGCGTACAACTTGAGTGAACTGGGAGAGACATTTGGGAATTTGGACAACCTCAAATCTCCTTATCTTCGCAAGATCGTGGATTTGGAGGAAACGGACAACTGGCTCACTCTCACCCTCCGGGATCGCCTGGCTGCGCGAAAGATGACTGTCGATCCAAGAACTATCGGACCATTGATTCGACTCGCTCACGAACGGGATTGTGTCTCCATCGAGGAGGAGTCAGAGTTTGCCGCCAAGCTTCCTCCGAACGAAATGGCAAGTTACCGGCTCTCAAGGAGGATCAACCAGGTGCGTCCCTACGATCTTCCGGTCAACAACGATCGGGCTACGCTCCGAATGTATGCCTTTATGGACCCACCATTGCGAAAGCTGATCTTCAGCGGAAAAGTGGTCCCGCTACAAAAGTTGGGCGACCGCTTTGCCCGAGAAATCTACAAAGCCATTTTTTGGGCAGACTGGGCGAATTGGGATGTCGATTATCAGATGTTCCAAAAGCCAAATGGCGGCTGGAGCGAAGAGTTCAACGAGATCCAGACCCAAGTTTACGGTGGGCTACTTTCTGAACCAACAAATATGTGTCCAAACGGTTTGAGTGGCGAGATGGCGGTGACGGGGTCCGAAAGCAGCTCGGAAGTTTTGCTCATGGGGCCCGAAGCTTCAAGTCAATATCCCAGTATCCAGCAACAGGACCCCAACCAACTGGGCCAACTCCTCTTCCAACAAAAGAATCCCACCAAGTACCCTTGGGCTAATTCCCCCTACCAGTCGTTCGACAAGAACTCAATCCGGATCGTCACCTCCAGATCGCTCACCTTCAAAGTCACGGTCCGAAAGGGGATCGCCAAGTCTTACAGCCTGCGCGAGATGCACGTTACCGATCCAAAGATCTACACCATTGATAACCTGCCTGAGCGGATTAAGAAGCAAATCGAGGAAGGCTACAAGCAGGCTCAGGAGAGCGACAAGTACTACAACACGAATCCGACACAGGGCGGAACTCCGCCCCCACCGTCACTCTTCTGAAACCCACGTCCGGAACTGATTAGCGAACTTGAGTGCCTTCGGGTGCTTCGCGATCTGGCTGAAGCAAAATCGCCCCGCCATTCTCGTCAGTCGCCGCCAACAGCATGCCTTGGCTCTCAGTTCCGCGCAACTTGGCGGGTTTGAGGTTGTAAACAACCACGACCTGCCGACCGATCAGATCCTCAGGCGTGTAATTCGCGCGAATTCCCGCGACGATCTGCCGTTTCTCCTCACCAATGTGTACTTGGAGCTTGAGTAGCTTGTCGCTCCCCTCAAGTGGCTCCGCCTCAAAGACTCGCCCAACCCGGAGCTGAACCTTGGCAAAGTCATCAATCGTAATGATTCCGGTCGTCTCTTCAGCAGGTTTCTTGGTTTCTTCCATCTTCTTCTCTGGTTTTGCCTTTTCAGGCTTCGGCGGTGCAGGGACCTTCGAGAGGTCGATGCGTGGGAAAATCGGCTGAGGCTCGCTCAAGAGCGTTCCTACGGGGAGCGAGTCGGCAGTCCCGACCTGGTTCCAATCGGAGCTTGGCGCAACTCCTAGCTGGCGAGCAACTTCGTCGCAGACCGTCGGCATAAATGGTCGAAGCAACCCTTCAGCAGTTCGAACGCAAAGAATCATCGATCGCAAAACGCCCGCGAGCGATTCGTCGCCTGCCTTCGCAAGCGCCCAAGGTGCGCGAGTGTCGACGTACTTGTTGACGAACCGGATGATGTCGATTCCAGCGTTCGCCGCCCGCTCGAGGCGGAAGCCCGCCATGGCCGTCTCGTAGGCATCTTTGCACCGTTGAATTGCCTCAAGCACTTCAGCCTCAATCGGTGCGTCAGGAACGATGCCTCCGACAAACTTGTGCGCCATTGCAAGCGATCTGTTCAAAGCGTTGCCCAAATCGTTTGCCAAATCGCTGTTGTAACGTTTGTGGAAGTCCTCGTAAGTAAACGTCGAGTCGTTCTCATAACCCATCGTCGCAGTGATGTAGTAGCGCACCACATCAACCGCAACCTCAGGCGAGCAACCAGCCAGAGCAGCGGTCTCGGCGGCAAGTTCCAGCGGGCGAACCACGTTACCCTTGGACTTCGAAATCTTTTCTGACCCCAACAAAATCCAAGCGTGAGCAATCACGTGCTTGGGCAAAGGCAAGTCGGCGCCCATCAGCATCGCCGGCCAAAGCGTTGCGTGGAAGCGAGTGAGGATGTCCTTACCAAGCCACTGCGCCAGCGCCGGCCACTTGTCTTCCCAGCCCGGATTTGGCCAACCCGTTGCGGTGATGTAGTTGATCAGCGCATCGAACCAAACATAGATGACCTGCGTCTCATCGCCCGGCACCGGGATTCCCCATCCGTTGTTCTTGCGCGAAACGCACTGGTCCATCAACCCCGATTTGATAAAGCTGACAACCTCGTTCTTGCGCGTTTCCGGAATGATGAAATCTGGATTCGCTTCAATATGCGCGAGTAGTCGGTCGCCAAACGCCGACAGCTTGAAGAAGTAGTTCTCTTCGCTGACCCAGCGAACTTCGTTCCCGTCAGGGCTCTTCCCATCAACCAGGTCCGCTTCCTTGAAATAGGTTTCGGTAGAGACGTCGTACCAGCCTTCGTAGGTCGCGGTGTAAATGAAACCGTTCTCCTGGAGCTTACGGAAAAGGGCCTGTGAAGCCTCGCGGTGCTCAGGTAGCGATGTTCGAACGAACTTGTCGAACTTCATGTTCATGCCATCAAAAATCTCGATGAACCGTTGCGCAATCTCGGCGGTGAACTCATGAGCATCCCGCCCCTGAGATTCGGCGGCTTCTTTGATCTTTAATCCGTTCTCATCAGTTCCCGCCACCGAAAAGACATCTTCGCCGCGCATCCGCAAATAACGAGCAGTCACATCACCAGAAAGCGTGGTGAGAATATTCCCGATATGCGGAGTGCTATTCACGTAGGGAATAGCCGTCACGATGGTGGTCTTCGGCATGAAGTTGTAGTTTACCGGGCAGGACTCGCTTTCCCGGTAAACTGGTAGGTTCAAATGGACTTCAAATCGACTCTACACCTCCCCGACGCGGATGCGACGATCCCCATGAAGGCTAACCTGCCGACTCTGGAGCCGTCGATTCAGCAAATTTGGGAGTCGGAAGCGATTTACCACAAGCTCCAAGAAGCCCGAAAGGACGCGCCAACCTACGTCCTGCACGACGGCCCTCCATACACGAACTCGCCAATCCACATCGGCACCGCGATGAACAAAATCCTGAAGGATTTTGTGCTCAAGAGCCGCCAGATGATGGGTTTCCGAACTCCATACGTCCCCGGTTTCGATAATCACGGCCTGCCCATCGAGCAAGCCGTCATGAAGAAGTTCGCGGAGAAGAAGATCACTCCAACAATTCCTGAGCTTCGCCAGGCTTGCCGAGAACACGCCGCCGAATACCTCGGCATCCAGCGCGATCAGTTCAAGCGGCTCGGAGTCTTCGGTCTTTGGGAGAAGCCCTACACGACCATGGACTTCCGGTTCGAAGCCGAGATTGTTCGCGTGTTCCGACGTCTCGTTGAGGGGGGATACATCTACAAGGGTCTCCGACCAACCCTTTGGAGCCCAACCAGCCGAACCGCCCTTGCCGATACCGAGATCGAATACCACGATCACGTCAGCAAAGCGATCTACGTCCGCTTCTCTCTGAAGAACGATCCAAATCAGGAGTTCAAAGGACTCGATAACGTCTACACAGTCATCTGGACCACAACCCCCTGGACCATCCCCGCAAACCTCGCCTGCGCCTTCCACCCTGAGTTCAACTACGACATCGTCAAAGTCGGAAACGACCACTACATCCTCCTCCAGGACCTTGTCGCCAAGGTTGCCGAGAAAGTGGGCTGGGAAAGCTACGAAGTCGTCAAAACTCTTGAGGGAATCAACTTCGATGGAATCGAGTTCAAACACCCGATTTTCGATCGATCAAGTCTTGCCGTCATGGCCGACTATGTCACGACTGAAGACGGAACGGGCGTCGTTCACACCGCTCCGAGCCACGGCCGTGATGACTTCTTCACCGGTCAGAAGTACAACCTCGGCGTCCCCAACACCGTCGACGAACGGGGAGTTCTCACCCACGAAGCCGGTGAATTCGAAGGTGTCTTCTACAAAAACTGCGACACTGTCGTCGTCGAGCGACTCCAGGAAGTCGGCGCGCTACTTAGCGTCAGCGACTACAGCCACAGCTACCCTTACGCCGAACGAGACGGTCAGCCCGTCATCTTCCGAGCCACGGAACAGTGGTTCCTCAGCCTCGAACACGATGGCCTTCGAGGTCGAATGCTCGACTCCATCAACGGTGTCAACTGGGTCCCTAGCCAAGGTCAAAACCGAATCGAAGCCATGATTCGCAACCGACCCGACTGGTGTATCTCTCGGCAGCGCCCTTGGGGTGTCGGAATTCCCGTCTTCTACGGCAAAAAGAGCCGCGTTCCGGTTCTTGATCCCGTTGCCATCGACGCGGTCGCCAATCTCGTCGAAGCCGAAGGTTCCGACGCTTGGTTCATCAAAGAAGCTGCCGAGATTCTTCCCGCTGGCTACGTCCACCCCGAAACCGGCGAGACCGAGTTCGACAAGGAAACCGACGTCCTCGACGTCTGGTTCGACTCCGGCTCAACCTCGCTCGCCGTTCTGGAAGGCAACGTCTACCCAGAATGGAAAGAGAACTGGCCGGCGGATCTCTATCTCGAAGGCTCTGACCAGCACCGAGGGTGGTTCAATACCTCCCTCATTCTTGGCCAAGCCACCCGCAATGGTGCCCCCTACAAAGCGGTTCTCACCCACGGCTTCGTCACCGACGGCGAAGGACGCAAAATGTCCAAGCGCCTCGGCAACGTCATCGACCCTGTGAAGGCGAGCGGCGAATACGGCGCCGACGTCCTCCGCTACTGGGTCGCCGGAACCGACTACGCCAACGACGTCCCTTGTAGCGACCCGATCCTCAAGCAGTTCGGCGAGAGCTACCGCAACATCCGCAACGCCCTCCGCTTCCTCATCGGAAACCTCAAGGGATACTCCGAAGTGGTCGCCGTCGCTCCCGATGATCTGCTTTCGACCGACCGTTGGTTCATCGAGCAGTCCGATCTTCTCGTTGCCGACTGCATTGACGCGTATGAGCGATTCGACTTCGGCACAGTGATGTCCAGCGTCCATAACTTCTGTCGCCAACAGCTCTCAGCGTTCTATGCCGATGCCGTCAAAGACCGCATGTACTGCGACGGAGAAGCGTGGGAATCCCGACGCTCCGGCCAACAGGCATGCTACGAAGTCGCCGAAAAGCTTATCAAGCTCATCGCTCCCGTTCTGGTGCACACTGCCGAGGAAAGCTGGCAAAAGATGTACGCGACGATGGGAGTCGAGGCGAGTTCCGTATTCTTCGAGACCTTTGACGCAAGTCCAATCGACGAAATCGAAGGCAGCTCGCTCCAGCAGCGGTTCGCCGCAGTCATCGCCGCGAAGCAAATCGTCAACAGCTCATTCGAACCTTACAAAGGCACCGACGGAATCAAGAACTCCCAAGACGTCGTCGCTCACCTCAGTGTGGATGCAACCGAAAAGCAGCTCCTGGAGTCATTCTCTAGAGAAGAACTCGCGAACTTCTTCAAAGTCAGCTGGGTTGAACTCTCCGAAGGTGAACCAGCCGTGACATTTATTAAGTCTCCGTACAACGAGTGCATTCGGTCGCGCGTTCGACGTCCCGACGTAACCGAAGTAGAAGTCGACGGAGAGAACGTCTTCCTCAGCGCTCGCGACCGGATGGTGCTCGGACTTTGAGGTCGCGGATTACTCAGTTTTGGGTCATCACAATCGTGATGCTTGTCATCGACCAGGCCATCAAGGCCTGGACCCGGAACAACTTGATGGTCGGTCAATACTGGGACGGTGGACCCTGGAAGGGGGTCTTTGAACTCACCCTGAGCTACAACAAAGGGATTGCGTTTGGCATGTTCCAGGGTTCGGCACTTCTGATGGCGCCCGTCGCCATCGTCATCGCGGGATTCGCGGTTTACACGATGCACAAGAATCAGAACGAAACCCGATGGGGCACCATCGCGCTCGCTCTTCTTGCCAGCGGAGCCATCGGAAACCTGATCGACCGCGTGGCAAACCCCAAGGGCGTGACCGACATGTTCCTCGTCCGGCTCGCCAGCATCACAAACGGCCGAATCAACGATTTCCCGGTCTTCAACTTCGCCGATAGCTGCATCACGGTCAGTATGATCATGCTCTTCCTGACTTGGGGCAAGCCCGCGAAAGACGACCAAACCGAACCACTTCAGCCCAAAGAAGAAGTCTTATAGTTTGAATACAGCCGGTTAACCCGATACGCCAGAGGAACGAGGATGAGCGCGGGCAGATAGTTCGCGGTCGGCATCTGCTTGAGCCCCAGTAGCGAAATCCCGATGGAAAGGATCATCAGTCCTCCCACGGCGGTGAACTCATTCAGAAGCTGCTCATCGTCCCGGAGCCATTTCAATCGCGAGGCTAAGAGCGTAATCGCTCCTTGGAACACGAGCAGAAATACCGCCGAAAACAGCACGCCGACACCAAGTGACGCCGCTAAGAAGAACCCGGCAACGCCGTCCAAAGTCGACTTCAGCCCCAATAGTTCCGAGCGCCCTTCGAGTCCGTCCTGAATGCACCCCAAGATCGTCATCGGTCCCACACAAAACAGAATCGAAGCCGTCAGAAGGCCCTCACTAAACTGCCCCCGCCCGCCGACAACCTGCTTCGCCCAAACTGAAAGCGACTCCAGCCCAGTTTGAACTCCCAAAAGCAGCCCCAAGATTCCGCCAAGGGCAATGCACGCCGCAACCAGAATCAGGTTCTTCGAGGGCAAGAACATCTTAACCCCCAGCGCAAGGTTGACGAGCCCAATCCCCGAAAGTGCAATGTCTTGGGCGTTGGAAGGTAGCAACTGCCCAGCCAGCAATCCCAGAGTCGAACCTGCAACAACCGTGCCCGTGTTGATGAGTGTGCCTTTCACACTTTCACCAATCCTAGTTCAGTCCACTTCCTTGATAGCCACTCCATGTCACGAGCAATGCCGATGACACTTCGACCTTGCGAATCCCGGCCCATCCACATCCGAAACCTTTTGGCGACGATGTTGCCTGGCTGTAACTCTCCACGGAAGATGTACGTCTCGTTATCCAAATTGACATAGAGCAAGCGAAACTTTTTCGGCACTCCTCCGATAAGCGTTTTCATCTTCGGAATCACAAACTTCTCGTACCTAATCGCATCTGGTTCGCTGGCTTCAACAATCCATCGTCTAGCTACAACGAGACTCCCACTCACGAGAGCGACAGAAAGTGTTGTGATCAATAGCATTTTCCTCTTTTTGCTCACTCCACCGACCTCGAACCCACAGATGTAATGATCAGACCCCAAGCGGCCTGCGCCGCCATCGAAACTGGAAAGTTGAGCGCCAACGGCAACGAGTAAAGCGCGATGGTCACTGGCCCAAAATACATCCAGCAGGTAACCAGCGTAGGGAAGTAGCGCTTCCAGAAATCTCCCTCGGATAGCTTCTGCCGCATTGCCGCAAAGTTCAAGCCCGAATCAATCCACATGAAGGTCAAAGCCGCTACCGGCATCGAAAGAAACGGAGAAAAGACCAACATATCAAAAGCGATCTTGGCAACCACTACGCCCAGCGAAGGCTTATCCCCGAGCTGATGGCTCAAAAAGATGTACAACGTGTCGACCGCGAGGGCGATAAAGCCGAAGTAGGCGAGCTTCACCAACAAACCCGCGAAGCTAGTCTTCGGTCGCTCATGTCGAGTAACTATCGCTGCAATATCGGGAATCACCAGGCTGGCAACCCATACCGACCCCAAAGTGAACACCAACCCCCACTTCTCGCGAAACGACCGAATCGTCTCCGGCAAGCTCTGCCAACTCGGAATCGCATAATACAAAACGACGAATACCAAGAAGCAAATCTGGATCAGGATGATCGGCTTTCGAGCCGCCCGCATCGACGCCAACCCTGGGGCCGCAAGCGTCCTTACATCAATCCTTGAACCGGAACCCACAAGATAATCTACCTTTTCCCCCGAGTTCAATTGAGGTACACCTAACTGTCCCGCATGAACGCACCTAACGGCATCCGCTACGAACTCCTCGGAATCTGCCCGCATACCAAGGCGCGGCGCGGACGGCTGCACACTCCGCACGGAGTCGTCGAAACCCCGTTCTTCATGCCCGTCGGAACCCAAGGAACGGTCAAAACCGTCGGCAGCGAAGACATCGAAGCCCTCGGCTTCCAACAAGTCCTCTCGAACACCTACCATCTCTCACTCAGACCCACCAGCGAGCTCGTCGAACGATTCGGCGGCCTCCACAAGTTCATGTCCTGGAACGGCGCGATCCTCACCGATAGCGGCGGCTACCAGGTGATGTCGCTGAGCAAAACCAACGAGGTCACCGACGAAGGGGTCACTTTTAAGTCTCACCTCGACGGCAGTAAGCACTTCCTCACTCCTGAGCGATCAATCCAAATTCAGGCGCAACTGGGTGTCGATATCAGCATGATGCTCGACCAGTGCCCGCCGTACCCCTGCTCGCGCGACGAAGCCCACCAGGCGATGAAACGCACCCATGAATGGGCTCATAGAAACCTTTCCGTGCGGAAAGAAGGTCAAGCCATCTTCGGAATCGTTCAAGGCGGAGTCCACTTCGATATGCGCGACGAAAGTGCGGCCTATATCTCCGATCTCCCATTCGACGGAATTGCCATCGGCGGAGTCTCCGTTGGCGAGCCCACAGAGATGCAATATCCCGTGGTCGAGCATACGGCACCGCTCCTTCCCAAAGACAAAGCCCGCTACCTGATGGGCGTTGGGCACCCCAAAGACATCATCCACGCCGTTGCGTGCGGAGTCGACATGTTCGACTGCGTTCTCCCCACCCGCATGGCGCGCCACCACTGCCTCTATACTCTCAATGGCCGAATCAACGCGATGAACAAACAGTGGGCGGAATTCGACGGCCTCCACGACGAAGGTTCTTCATTCGCGGCAACCAACCGCTACTCCGCCGCTTACCTCCGCCATCTCTTCAAAGCCAACGAGCCGCTCGGCGCAAGAATCGCCTCGCTCCACAACCTCGCCTTTTACGCGCGACTAATGCAAGAAATCCGAGAAGCAATCGCAACCGGAACTTGGCCGGACCTAGTCGCCCGCTACGCCAACGCATAGTAAGAAGGGAACAGCCCTGCGCCACTAGGCTCGCACGCGCTAGAGTTTCTTCGGCTTGAATCCGATCTCAACTGCCTTGGCGAGTTCGGTAAGGTACTTTTCATTCGCCTTCAGAAGCGCGGCGTAAGCCTTATCCGTGGCCTTCAAATACGACTTGTCCAGCTCCTGATTCGACACAGCAAATCTTGCGACCCCTTGATGGAACGAGGGAAGTTCCTTGCTGCGAATCATCCGAATGGGTAAATCTCCGTCCAATACATTGGCACGTGGATCTCCATCGAAATACAGTTTCGATACGATCCAGAACTGCTCGGCTGACCCAAGATCTTTCCGCTCACGGATGGCTGCCTCGTCATCTTTAGGGTCAACTTCATAGTGGCGCCGCCACAGCTCTTTAGCGTGGTACTCCGCTAAATCAACGTCGAACTTCGACTTGTGGGATGGCTTCGATTGCTGAAATCCGTACACAGCGACCGCCCCACAAACCACTCCCAACACAAACTTCATGCAAATCGGACGAATCTCAGTACCCAAAGTTTCTCGATGCTCTACCATGCAAAAGAGCGCGAAGGAATACCTCCGCGCTCTCATTTCATTTACCGAACGAAGTCGGCGATAACCCCCGGAACCGAGGCGTCGAAGCCGACGACGTTGAGCATTCCGGCATCGTTCGGGTCAGCGATGGTCATCCGGTTGGATGCCATCGCGACCACGACCAGCTTTGCCTGAATTCCCATCTTTCGACGGTACTCGGCGATCGCCTGAGCCGGGTGCTGCGAACCGTACCAAGTCTCCGAGTCCGTGTAGATCACGAAGACGTCGGCCTCAATCCGATTCTTGATTGCGTACTGGATCGGCGCAGAACAGTCTGTTCCACCTCCTCCAGTCTTCTCCAAGGTCTCAACAACCTTGTCGAGTCGCATCGACTTGTTCAAGTTCAACGGATAAACCTTGGTGTCAAAGGCCAAGTGAGTCACTTGATCTTCAACCGCCTCAGTAACGAGTGCCATTGCTCCACACGCCTTACGGCAGTCAAGCCCAGCAACTCCGCTGACCAGGGTTCCCGCCATCGAACCCGAAACGTCGAGTCCAAGGACGTACCGCTTTCCGGTTGACCGAACGTTCTGGAACGTTGCGTAGAACGCATCGTTCAAAGCGTCGACAATCGACTGAACCGGCTTCCAGGTGTTGTCACCCCGAATACCCCGTCCACCAGAGTAGGTGTTGAGGGCAGCAAGGATCGCAACCGGGTGGATACGCGCCTTTCGGAGCTTTTCAGCATCTCGAAGAGTCGAAACAACCTTCTCTACCGCCGCCGAGTCGCCTCGGAACAGTCCGCTCTTCAGCAATCCAACCTTGGTCATCGTCGCCAAGTTTCGGATCATCGCGGTGAGCGGCATGTCCTCCAGAAGTGCTTCCCAGACCTCAGTCTCGGTTAACATTTCCGTCGGGACCGCCTCTCGCGGAATCCGGTTCTCAACGATCAGAGCCTTCGCCTTGTCGAGGTCCTTGACCTCCTTCAAAGCCTGGACGGCCTGGATTAGCGGAGCCTCTCCGGTCAACTCGCCATCGACAACCCACTTGTACAGAATGTTGTGGGTCTCAGTAGCGGCGACCGGGTGAGCAAGCCGAAGCAAGTCACGGTTCGACCAACCCTCACGAGCCTGGTACTTCACAAGTCCGTAAGCCAAAGCCTCTGGAGTCTGTGCGTTGTACCACTTGCCGACTGCCTTTCGGAGTCCTCGACCCCATCCCCGCATTCCGTCGCAAGCTGCGGCGAAGGCAAAGAGATGAGTTCCGGTCCGACAAACCTTCGGCAGAGCCGCAAGCGCCGCGCTCCGAGTCTTGTCACATCCGAACGAAGCAGCAAGGGCAAGGGCAAAGACCGAAGGATCGTTCTTTGGCGCCAGCCCCTTAGTGCTGACCTCGACGATGCGATCCACGACTCGCTGTCCATCTTCCTTGATTGCCTCGATGACGTTGAGGGTGTTCTCCCGGGTGAGTTGCTTCGACCCAGTGTAGTACGTTCCACTTTCGCTACCGAGGATCAAGAAGCGTTCCAGCATGGTCCACCGATTCACGTTCCAGCTATAGCCGCCAGCATGGTTCAGGACTTGGCCTGAGCCGGGAATGGCTTGCTTCTGATTGGTCTTCTTGGTGTTGAATAGTTTGCTGTAGTTCATGTTCTTCTTTCCTCCTCGTAGGATTCTGCTTTTCGCCAGCGGACAAGTTTTGCAGCGGATGTTTCCCTGATGGACCAGCGTTCGCTGTCCACAACGGTTTCCCTTTTCAGGGTTCGATAACCCTCTGCTTCCGGCCCGCCGGAAATCGTATGTGCTCGTCATGCAGGCAAGTTATGCCGTGGTCAAAAAACCTTTGGGAATTCTCCTTCAGGCCCTGGATTCGAACCAGTGGGCTTGTGCCTTTAACCGATAAACCAAATGCTTCGGCCCGCACGACGAACCTTGTTGACTCCGGGCAAGTGCGAACTTGGGTTCGACTGCCATGCTGCGTTCCACACGCCTCGAGTCTTACGACTCGGCCGGCCTTTCCGCCGAAGCACCTCTAAAGCAGCCGATTTGAGTGAGATAACCCAACCTCATCGGCCCGGAGAAGATGATTTTCAATGCTTAAGAGCGCAGACAAGGTGTCCAAGTAGACAAGATGCTCTACCAACTGAGCTACGTCCCGTCTGTGACTTCCCACAGTCGGGACGACTGGACTCGAACCAGCGACCCTCCGCTTAACAGGCGATAATCTACAAGAATCGGCCCACACTCTTAATGCATATGAAGCACAGGCTAGTCAGTTAGTCTGCCGCTGATCTTCCCAAAAGATAAGGCAAACCATCCGGCCCGTGCAAATTGTAGTTGCGACAATCTAGCCGTCCCGAGAGACGGAGATGTCAGTTGAAATCGAAACGCGGGCAAGTGGTTGACCTGAGTAGTTTCACGTAACAGGCGAGAACTCAAGCCATTCGGCCCGCGAAATTGAGTCTGGGAGAGAGAGCAAAGCGGCTCGTCTCACTACGTCGAACAGTGTCTATGTTTCTGTGCCTCGGTCGAACCGAGGTTCGACGTTAGCACCCTTGTCTTGGGTGATCCATGTACAGTCGAAGAGTAAACCAGCAGGGTAAATCAAAAGTCAAGCACTTAACGGAAAAAATCACAAAAAGGGCCTCCATGCATGGTGTATGAAGGGCTACACCTAATGAGATAGGTTGCTTTTTAACCCTTTCAGTCACCACTAATGTCAGTCTAGAGAGCTACACGATGAGCACGTCAAGCGGCCTTAGTCTCGCCCCGGCTTTCGTCCGCATAGAACTTCTCAATCGCACTTTCACGACTAATTGGTCGCGAATAGAAGTAACCCTGAGCAATCGTGTACTGATAGGACCGCACGATCGATTCCTGCTCTTCGGTCTCGACTCCCTCCACCAGCGCCGTCTTACCCAGCTGCGAGAGCAGCCTGCCAAACGCCTGCAACATCAGTGCCGAGGACTCGCACTCGGGAAGGCTCATGCAGAATGTTCGATCGAGCTTGACCGTATCAAACGGCACTTTCGAGAGGTTTGCAAGGCACGAGTGACCCGTTCCGAAATCATCAAGGAGAACGTGGTAGCCCGCCGATTGAATCTCCCGGATGATCCCCACACAAGCTGAATCCGTCGCGATATCCCCGCTCTCAGTGATCTCAATCCCCAATGCCGCAACTGGGATACCGGCCTTGGCAGTCAGGTCGTCCAGAAGGTCGACCGTACCAGGGTCAAGTTGCTTCGGTGACACATTTACGGTGACAAGCGGGAAGCTCTTATCCTGCCAGCCCGGAAGTAGAACCTTAGCCATTTCGGCGGCCTCTGAAATGACGAAGGAGCCAAGGTCTTTGATCAGTCCGTAGCGCTCGGCGACATCGACAAACTGGTCAGGGTAAGCGACGGGCTTTCCGCAGATCTCCCATCGACAAAGAGTCTCAAAGCCGACCAGGATCCCCGTGTTGAGGTTGATCAGGGGTTGGAACACTGTCGAAAGCTTGTGTTGCTCAATCGCGATTCTCAAATCCCCCGCCATGTGTTTCTCGGTGCGAACTTGATCTGATTCGCGCGCCATCATCGAAGTGATGATCTGCAAGATCTCATCCGGCGAGAATGGCTTATTGAGGATCAGGAAGTTGGGCCGGTTCCCCAAAACTGCGCGCAACTCGGCAAAGCTATAGTCAGAGTAGGCCGAGCAGAGCACGATGAACTGGCTCGGGTCAACATTCCAAATCTCACGAATCGTACGGAGCCCGTCCCATCCTGGTGGCATTCGCATGTCGACGAAAACAACGTCGAACGCCTGAACCAATCGTTCTTTACAGAACAAGTTAAACCCTTCTTCACCCTGCGTAGCCGTAAACAGATCGCAGTTGAACGGCAGTTGGTCCGTCGTGACGTTTCCAAACAGGTCGCTTTCAAAGTCCTCTAAAACACTCGAGACGGCACTCCCTGATGTCGTCAAAATCTTTCGGTAATCGTTCAAGATTCCCGTGTTATCGTCGATCGCTAGAATTTTTGGGATCATATTATGCCGCCTCCTGATCAAGCGACCGTGTGTTGTCGGTAAGAATAAAACTCGCGCCGGTTCCAGGCCCCGCACTTTCCATGCGGATGCTCCATCCCATCTCTCGAAGGGTGTTTGCGCAATAATGAAGCCCGTATCCCGAGCCGTTGGGTTTCGTCGTAAATCCGTTGGCGAAGATCTTTGCCGCGTCGTGGTCCTCAATCCCCTCGCCATTGTCCTGGATCAACAGCGATACGCTGCCATCGTTCATCTCCGTCATGTGAACCTTGATAAGCTTCGCCCCAGACTCTCGGCACTGCACAGCGTCTTTGGCATTGGTCAAAAGGTTAACAACCACCCGAATAAACAACGGCGGAATGCAACTCGCCTTCACCTCAGGCTCTAGTGAGAGCTCGAGCTTGACTCCGTGATGCTGTAAAGACTTCTGAACGATTCGTGCTGATTCCTCGACCAGTGGCGCAAGGAAGACCTCTTCAAGCTCCGTCGACTGGCTAGCAAACGAATGTTGCGCCTGAATGACCTCGCCCATGTGCGCGACGGATGCCGAAAGGTCATTCAGTTCATCAAGCGATTTCTTATGATCGCTCACAAGACGGTCGCTCAATACTGCCAGGAAGGGAAGAAGCTTAGCGCCCTTCGGGTCCTCAGACGTATACCGATCAAGGCTCCCCTGGTTGGCCTGCAGCAAATCGAGGGACTCCTGAAGACGTGGAAGCTTCGAGTTCGACGCAATCGAGTGTAACTGCCCAATGGCCACCTTGATCGAGTTAAAGACGTTACCTGCGTTATGCAGAACCTCCCGTGCAACCGAAGCCATTCCTGCTTCGTGAGAGGCTTTGACCAGTGAAAGCTGGGCGATCTCCAGGCGGTCGAATGCGGTTTGGAAGAATTGACTGACGAGCCCAATCTCATCACTTCGCTGAATCAGCGTGTCCGAGAGATTTCTGCTTTTGCCATCACCAATCTCACTCACTTGAGCCGACAGCAGGGCAAGCGGATTAGTAACCAGTAGCTTAATCAAAACCAACCCCAGTAGCGAGCTAAACAAACTGAAGCAGACCATGTAGCCAATCGATTGATTGACCGTATGAACTCCATCATGGAGAATCGTGGGCCGAGTACGACAAAAGATCCCGAATCGCGTTCGTCCATCGTCACCCGTTACATTCCGAATGCTGACAACCTCAGCATGTTCGGTTGGCGGTGCACAATACGCAAAAGAGCCTACAAGTCCAGGAGCAGGCAACGTTCCTAATTTGCGTTTGAGCGTTTCAATATTGTCAAGTGAGAAGTTAACGCCGATCGCCTTCGCCATTTCGGAGACTTTTTTGCGCGACAGAAATCGGCCCATCACGATCATCCCCGCTGGCGGTTTTGCTTCAGAGCTGTCAAGCACGGGTCGGGCGTAAAGCACCATCGGGTCTCCCTCTACGGTCCGGATATCCCATGCCCCTCCGGTACGAGGCTGAACGCTTGAGGAGTCAGGATAGGCAAACTTAACTGGGTCAAATCCAGGATCCGTACGATGAACTACTCCATTGAGATCTCGCCAAGCAGCATGACTCAGCTCCTTGGAATTCTTAACAATCCAGATCAGGTCCACGTGGGCCGTGTCGAACATCGCATTCGACAGGTTGACTCGCTTGTATGACGGATCCGACCGCAAAACGTAGTTATACGTGTCATCCCAACTCCCCCAATCCTGCGTCTGTCGTCCCAGTGAACTGACTTCCGTCAAGATTGATTGATAGGCTCGATCCGTATTCTGCTGAGCTGCAGAGTATTGGAGATTTTCAAAGCTCTTGAGCATCATCGGGCGTTGAAACAGGACAAAGACGCCAAGAACTACAGATGTAATCCCCAAGATTCCCAGCCCAACTTTACTTCCGAGTTTCATTGCTCCTCTTCAGTAAAGTTGGTAAATCAAGGGCAAATCATAACGGAGTCTGTCCCAATTTGCTATGAATAGTTTTCTCGGACTGATTTGTGAAGGTACGAGTGCAATAAATTGGGTTGATCTGATTGCAGATCGCCGATCGATAAAAAAATCGCTCCAATCCAAAGGATCAGAGCGATTGACTCGGTTCTAAGCGAAAAAACTACTGTCGCTTTCGAAACTTTGGCTCGTCGCCGCCTGAAGCAGGTCGCTCAGCTCGATCTGGGCGAGGTCCGTCTCGTCGAGGTCCTCGATCTCCGCCTCGGTCGCCACCGCGATCTCGGCCGCCAAATCCGCCGCCTCGTCCGCCACGGTCACTACCACGTCCGCCTGGGCGTCCGCCACCGCCGCCACCCTGTGATGGAGGAGGGGTTCCGTTTTCGTTACCTTCCAAGGTCGGGAGGTCTTGCTTAACGCCGATCGCGGTCAAGTTGAGTCGTCCCTGATCGTCAAGCTCGTGGGTCTTCACATTGAGCGTGTCGCCCATGTTAACCACGTCTTCGATTCGGTTGATCTCCTTGAGGGTGATCTGCTCCTTAGGAACGAATCCTTGCTTTCCGCTTGCAAGCTCGACAAGTACGCCGCGACCCATGATTCGGGTAACGACGCCAGTCGTCTCGACACCCATTTCGATGTCGCCAACTGCATCCTTAACCATCTGCATGGCCTTGTTAGCAGCTTCTGCACCGGTCGAACCGATGAGAACTCGACCGTCTTGCTGAACGTCAACGGTTGCACCTGACTCTGCACAGATCTTCTTGATGGTCGCGCCACCAGGTCCGATGAGCGCGCCAATCTTTTCAGGATTGATCTGCATCGTAACGACCTGAGGAGCAGTCTCAGCAACTCGCGAACGAGGAGCGTCGATCTCAGCTTCCATGATGTCAAGAATCTGGAGTCGAGCGGTGAGCGCTTGGTTCAGAGCTCGTGCAAGAACTTCGTCAGGAATACCGTCGAGCTTGGTGTCAAGCTGAAGGGCGGTGATTCCAGCGCGGGTTCCAGCGACCTTAAAGTCCATGTCTCCGCAGAAGTCTTCCATTCCGATGATGTCGGTGAGAACCTTGTACTCCTTACCGTCAGACATCAGACCCATCGCGATTCCTGCAACAGGAGCCTTGATCTGGATACCGGCATCCATAAGAGCCAGGGTAGAACCGCAGACCGAAGCCATCGAGGTCGAACCGTTTGACTCAAGAACCTCAGAGGTGAGGAGCATGGTGTAAGGGAACTGAGGGTCGCTGAGCGGGAGAACTGGGATCAGTGCTCGCTCTGCAAGTGCGCCGTGGCCAACTTCTCGTCGTCCTCGACCTCGGTTCGGGCGGCATTCGCCAACCGAATAGGCAGGGAAGTTGTAGAAGTGCATGTATCGCTTAGCATCGACTTCTTCGAGTCCGTCCATGGTTTGGGCGTCTCCAGGAAGGCCGAGAGTAGCGATGGTCATGACCTGGGTCTGACCGCGGGTGAAGAGACCTGAACCGTGAACGCGTGGAAGAATTCCGGCGGTGGCTTCGATGTTTCGAAGCTCGTCGAGCTTTCGTCCGTCTGGTCGCTTGTCCTTAGTAATGATGAGGTCGCGAACGACACACTTCACAACGGTATCAGCCGCTTCAGGAAGCTGACCGAGAATTGCAGGCTGGTCGGCATACTCAGGCTTGAGCTTCTCAACGATGTCCTTGATCAGGTCGTTAAGAGCGGACTCTCGAACGGCCTTGTCAGCCGAACCGAGAAGAGCCTTTTCGATGTCCTTGCCAAACTTCTTGCTGATCGCCTTCTTCAGGTCCTCATCAATCGTGAACAAGCTGACTTCTCGGATCTTCGTTCCGACGGTCTTCTTAAACTCTTCAAACTTGAGAGCGATTTCGCGAATGGCGTTGTGAGCGAACTTCAGAGCTGCGGCCATGTCGGCTTCGCTAACTTCGTTTGCGCCCGACTCAACCATCGAGATAGCATCCTTGTGTCCAGCAACGATAAGGTCAAGGTCAGAAGCCTTGATCTGGTCGTTGGTTGGGAAGAGGATCAACTCGCCATCGATTCGTCCAACTCGGACACAAGCGATTGGAGCCTTGAACGGAATGTTCGAGACTGCAAGAGCTGCTCCGGCGGCACAAACTGCGAGAACGTCGGGAGGGCAATCCTGCTCAACCGAGAATGGCATCGCCATGACTTGAACGTCGTTGCGAAGTCCCTTCGGGAAGAGTGGTCGGATTGGTCGGTCCATCAGTCGTGAGACGAGGATCGCCTTTTCGGATGGTCGTCCACCGGACTTAATGAATCCGCCAGGAATCTTTCCGACGGCATACTTGCGCTCTTCATAGTCGCAAGTGAGAGGCAGGAAGTCGATTCCTGCTTTGGGGTTTTCGGACATCGTTGCGACGCCCAGGACGATCGTCTCGCCCATTCCAAGGAGAACTGCGCCGCCGGCTTGCTTAGCCACGCGACCTGTTTCGAGGTAGAACTCCTTTCCGCCTACCTCGAATTCGAGTGTGTGTATCATTTATGCTCCGTTAAGATTAACGGGGCTTAACTTCACGAATGCCGAGTTTCTTGATAAGAGCACGGTAGCCCACAACATCCTTATTGCGGAGGTAAGCCTCGAGGCGTCGTCGCTTACCAACCAACACGAGGAGACCACGTCGACCGTGGTTGTCTTTCTTGTGGGTTCGAAGGTGATCGGTAATCTGCTGGATTCGAGCCTGCATGATTGCGATCTGGACTTCTGCCGAACCGGTATCTCCCGGTTTGGTGGCGTTATCGGCGATGACTTGTGCTTTCTTATCTGGACTCAGGGGCATGGTTATTCTTAAGCTCCGTAGTTAAATCGAGATCGAGAGTATTTCGTCCACCGCTCAGTTCAGGCTCCCTACGTCACTTGGAATTCGGGGGGCTGAAGTCAACGGTTTACGCGCAACCATCGATTCGACGGTTCATTGTACCTGAGTTTTGGCTCACTGTGGGGTACAAACCTGTCTCGACGGAATCAATAGAGCCCCAGCACTGAACGCGCTGGGGCTTTGAAACGACAAACAACTACTTTCCGCAGTGCTCGCAATGGGCCTTCTTCGCCCCAAACTCGTAAAAGTTTTTGACGAGTCCCGACTCAAGATCATAGATCGAACCGACGACCGTGATCTTACGATCCTTCACCAACTTCTTCAGTGGAGCCGACTCGGCAACGTGGTTTACCGTGTTCATGACGTTCATGGTCACGCAGTTGTGAAGCCGATCACCCGTCCAGGCCGACGTCTGCTTGATACAAGGCGAGATCTCTTTGATCAAACCCGGCAAGAAGCTCGCAACCGTGGTGTGGGTCGGCGCGGCATGTTTTACTGGCGCGTGACCGTGCTTCTTTTCTGTAAAGAAAGGCTGATGCGCGTGGCTTGCCCCGCCCGAAGCGTCAAGCGCCGCTTTCACCGCGCCGCATTTCTCGTGGCCAAGAACCACTACCAGACTCGAACCGAGGTGCTCAACCGCGTATTCAATACTAGCAATGATATCTGGATCGGCAACGTTACCCGCCACCCGAAGAACAAACAAATCCCCAAGTCCTCGATCAAAAATGATTTCTGGCGAAAGTCGAGAATCCGCGCAAGTCAAAACAACCGCAAACGGTGACTGCCCCTTAGAAGTCTCGAACCGCCGATCCGAACCCTGGTTCGGGTGCTCGGTGTGACCTGCGACAAAGCGAAGGTTCCCTTCGCGTAAAAGTGAAAAAGCATCTGCCGCGCTAACCTTCGGCTGCGTCGTGCCAGACATGATCAATGTGGTTGCAAAAGTGACTGCTGAAACCATAGTAATTCCCCAGCAGGGGGGTTCCCGTTCAGCGATTTTTGTTAACCAGCAAATCTGACAGTTAAGCCAGATTTGCTGGAAAAAGGCGTTTACAACCCAGCGGTGACGAACTCAGGTGCGTTCTGATAAGCAACCGGTCGCAACCATCGCTCTGGAGCATGATTTCCGACGCTTGTAAACCGAACGTCAGAAGACGCCGGGTAAGGTCCTCCATGCTGGGTCGGCTCACAAACCTCAACCCCCGTTGGGAAGCCGTTGAACACGATGCGTCCCGCAATCTGCTCCACCGGAGGAACCAGAATCTCCACCAAATGTTGATCTCCCTCGCCAAAGTGGATCGACGAGCTCAAGTTGCCTTGCGTTCCCACGCAAGCCAACATTTCGTCAAAGCTCTTGCAAGTAACAATCAAACCGAATGGGCCGAACACTTCTTCTTGCAGGTGCGAATTCTTGATGAACTCAGCCCCCGAAACCTCCGCAAGTCCCGCTTGACCAGGGTTCTGAACTTCGACCAGCGTGGTCACGCCTTCTTGGCGGCACGTTGACTGAGCAAGCCGAACATAGCTCTCCTCAATCCCCGGCGTTAACATCTTGCCCGCTGGAGCCGCTGCTGCTAGCTCTTGCATCCGCACCTTCGCCGCAGTCCACTCAGGCGAATCAATCCCAAGCACGATTCCCGGATTGGTGCAGAACTGTCCAACTCCAAGGGTCAAAGACGGGATATATCCGTCTGCAAATCCTGATACACCACCCGGCAAAACAAAGATCGGGTTGACCGAACCCATCTCTGCAAACACCGGAATCGGCACCGGTCGCTTCGCTGCGGCATCCATGAACAATCGCCCCACCCGCAACGAACCAGTAAATCCAACTCCTTTGATCAACGGATGCTCGACCAATCCGAGCGAGACCGAGTTGTCGCCATGGACGCATTGGAAGGTCCCTTCAGGAAACCCAAGCGACTTCACTTGAGCCGACACGATATCTGCAACCATCCGCGAAGTCTCCGGATGAGCAGGGTGAGCCTTGACCACCACCGGACAGCCTGCAGCCAGCGCAGAAGCCGTGTCCCCGCCGGCCACACTGTAAGCCAAAGGGAAGTTCGATGCTCCGAACACCGCAACCGGACCCAGTGGAATCATAAATCGACTGATCCGGGGCCGAGGAGGAGTCCGGTCCGGAATCGCGGTCACTGAGTCAACCTGCTTAAACCTGCCCGCCCGTACATCAACGGCGTGGTTTCGGAACTGACCTGCCGTCCGGTCGCATTCACCGTTCAACCGCGCCTCAGGAAGGTGAGTCTCCCGCATCGCCACCGGCACAATCTCCGCCTTTGCCGCAGTCAACGCATCCGCAATTCCATCAAGCAGATCCGCAAGCGCGTTCCCCTCAACAGTGCGAAGGAACGGCGCGGCATCAGCAGCGCGACGGATAACGGCATCGAGTTCGGACAATTGAATTTCAAGCATAACGGTTGGGGTCGAGTTGGTCGAGAGGGAGGGTCGTAGAACGATTACTAATGAGGTCTGAAACGAGCTTACCGGTGATCGGTCCAAGGCTCAGTCCCATCATTCCGTGGCCCGAGGCCACGATAACATTTGGGTTTGCCTTGATGCGCCCGATATAGGGCAATCCATCCGGCGGACAAGGGCGGTTACCCACCCAGATTGGCTCGCCATGTAGATCGGCTTCCGAGAATTGGGGATAGAACTGAGGGACGGACTCGACAATGCCGTGAACCCGGTTTTCGTTCACGTAATCACTTGGCGGACCCAGCTCCATTGTCCCCGCCACGCGAAGTCCATTCTCCATCGGCGTAATCGCAACTCGTGCTTCTGCCAACAGCGCGCAAACCTTTGGCATCGCGGGTGGCTTCGCAATCGTCATGCTATAGCCCCGCCCCGCAAGCATGGGCATCTTCAGCCCGAGGCTCCGAACCATTCCGCCGGACCAAGCGCCCGTCGCAATCACCAATTCGTCAAACAAAAACTCCCCGACTTGAGTGTGTACTCGGTCAAGCTTGCCCTTTGTCTTACCAAAACCAGTGGGAGATTGGAGATTTACGAACGTCGCCCCGTGCCGAGTCAGATGATCTCTCAAAGCCGAGATTAAGTTCTGCGGAGTCAGCGAAGCGTCATCCAAGAAGTGCACCGCACCGCAAACGTCAACATCTGCCCCCGTCTCAACTTCCTTAAGCTCCGGCAATGACAACACCTTCGCTCGAACCCCGATCTGGTTCGCTCGCTGAGCCAACTTCGCCTCATGATCCAAGCTGCTCTGCTTCTTGCAAAGCATCAGCAGGCCATCTTTCCGTAGCTCAAACCCAACGCCAATCGCCTCGGTTAATGCCTCGTACTCTCGCCGAGAATGCAGGTTCAAATCCCGAAGAATCATCTCGGTCTTCTGAACATGTTCCGGGTTTGCCGCTTTGTAAAAGCTCCAAGTCCACAGAAGTTGGTCTACCGAGGGAGGGAAGTGGAACCCGAACGGCGACTTCGGATTCAGGAGCATCTTCAGCCCCATCTGAATCATCCCCGGCGCCGCTAGCGGCACAAAATGGCTCGGAACAATCATCCCGGCATTCCCAGTGGAAGTGCTCTCTGCACCCTCAAACTGGTTATCAATCACGGTCACTTCGTGGCCGTCCTGCTGGGCATAGTAAGCCGAGCAAAGACCAATCACACCACCGCCGATCACAACAACCTTCATGAAATCCCCCAGCAAAACGGATCAGATTCGTCAAAGATCAGCTTCGAATCACCACAGATGTGAGCCTGTCCAACAATGTGCGGAATCAACTGCCGCTGATCATCCAGCGTCACCCAACCGGTGAACTTTGAACCGGTGATCGATTCCTGAACCCACTTCTCGCCTTCCGCAAGTTTCCCATCGGCAAACAGGCAAGCCAGCTTCGCACTTGTCCCAGTTCCACATGGCGATCTATCATAAGCCGATCCAGGGCAGAGAACAAAGTTCCGCGAATCCGCCGTCGGAGTGTCGTCAAACAACTCGATGTGGTCAACAAAATGACTCTCCGACTCAAGGGCATTAACCGCGTCCCGAATTTCCTCCGTCAAACTGATCAGCGCACCCGCGTTTTCTACGAGCAACTCCGGCATCTCCGGAGTTCGATGAGCCAAGAAAAACCAGTTTCCTCCCCACGCAACATCCCCAACCACAGTCCCAAGCGACACCTGAACCGAGATTCCCTGCTGAGCCCGAACACTCGGGACATTCTGAATCTCGACCTCGCCATTCTCCAGCAAAGTCGCCTCAACAACCCCAACCGGGGTCTCGATCCGATGCACTCCCGCTTCAATTCGCCCCAAGTATTTGAGAGTCTCAATCACCCCAATCGTCCCGTGTCCGCACATCCCCAGGTAGCCGACGTTGTTGAAGAACACCACCCCACAGACACACGAAGCATCCTGCGACTCAGTGAGCAACGCCCCCACAATCACATCATTCCCGCGAGGCTCGCAAACCACGCCCTGACGCAAATGATCCTGATGCTGTTGCATCCAATCACGCTTCTCAGCCGCCGTCGCACCTTCCGGTTCCGGCCAGCCGCCAACAACGACCCGAGTAGGTTCTCCGCCCGTGTGAGAGTCAATGACGTGAATGTTCATCAACTACAGTGTAGGGCGATTCGCAACCGCTTCGTCGATGACCGCCTGAATCCGAACGCGCTCAGCTCCGACCAACGGCAATCGCGGCAATCGGACATGCTCCGCGCAGTATCCCGTCGTCGCCGTCGCCAATTTAATGTTCTGAACAAACTTGATTCCAACGTCCAAATGCGCCACCGGCGAGAACCACTTATAAAGCTCCCGAGCCTCGTCCCACTTGCCTGCCATCGCCAAGTCCCAAAGGCGCTGATTCTCGTAAGGGAAGGCAAGCCCAATCCCCATCACCCAGCCAACGGCACCGAGAAACGCACACTCCAGCGCAAGATCATCAACCCCCGCAAACAGCGCCAACCGATTCCCGATCTGCTTCTGAATGTCAAGGAACCGCCGCGTATCTCCCGAAGACTCCTTCAATGCGACAAATCGATCACTCGCGTCGCACAACGTCTCCAAAATCTCTGGAGTCAAATCGCCTGGATACGCCAAAGGATTGTTGTAAAGCAAAATCGGCAGATCCGATGCCTTCGCAACCGTCGTAAAGTGCGTGATCAGCTCATCGCGATCCGCCTTGTAAACCATCGCCGGCATCAGCATGATCCCGTCGATTCCCAGCGCCGCACATTTAGCAGAGTAGGAAGCCGCCTGAGCCGTCGAAGTATCCGCAACCCCGCTCAACACCGCCACTCGTCCTGCCGAAACCTCGCGAGCAACCCGCAAAATCTCAAACTTCTCATCCCAGGTCAAAGCCAGGTTCTCACCCAACGACCCCATCATCACAAACCCCTTCACCCCTGAGTCAATCAGAACTTCAAGGTGAGCCCGCAACTGATCGTAGTTGATCGAAAGATCGGCGTTGAAAGGAGTCGTCAGAGCCGGAAACGATCCGGACCAATAAGGCGTGCTGGGCATCGTGGAGATTTTACTCGCCTACGAGCGAACCATCATCGTTCATCCAGGGAATCTGCACATACGCCTGGACGTGTTCCCAGTTTCTCAAAAGCGTGCAGCGCTCTGTTGCCCACGTCCGAGCCAATCCATCAATCCCCTTATTTTGGAGAATGACGAGGAGGTCAGAGATTCTCCGCGAAAAATTCGCTTCATCCGCTTCCTCGATGCAATCCAGAAGTCTTCCGGTGATCCCGATGCACGCAGGAGAAGTCAGGATGGCCGACTCGCGTACACGGTCGTTCGGACTCCCGTCATATGTGGCCTTGAAATGTTTTGTGACCAAGTAAGCTTTGAATTCGCTGAATCCAAACTCGTCGACTCCCCAAGTAAAGTAAAGGAACCAATCCTGGTAGCGAGCCCAACAACAATGCGCTTCGATCTGCTCATATTCCCAGGCTGGATTCGAGGAGACGACTTTTTGGATCAGTTGGCATGCGTGGGCCATCATCCCAACATCTACCTGGTATAGACCAAGCTTCAAATCTCTTCCACCCGAGTTCCAAGAACAACCATTTCAATTTTGGGGTGCTTCATTTCAGATTCCGAAGTGCCTCGTGTTCATGCTCGTTCGCAGCGTCGAGCTGCCGAAAGACACTGCTAAAGTTCTCCCTAACATCATGACCGTCATCAGGTAGACGGAGTTGGCGAACAAACTTGAAGTTTTCGCAAATGGTTTCTAAGCTGGGGGCTTCCTCAATGATCTTCCAAATGCCAGTGTCCATGCATGCATTCGCTATGTCTGCCCGCATGAACTGGTCGGCAGTCAACACATTGGCCAATATAGCCCCGAGAGAATTCACTCGGAAACAGATGAAGAAGCTGTCATTGTGAACCCACGATTCCCCAATTCCAAAACCGTCGGCAAGCTGCCACCTGGAATCTCGGGGAAAGTGAGACTCGAGTATTACCCGTAGATGCAAGTTGTCACCACGGTAACCCTTGGTCCGAAGCTTCACCCTTCGGCAAGCGGCCAAAAGCCGTTTTAGCTTCCAGCCTAATCTGACTTTTAACACGTCACTTCCAACGAGGCTCGACACCTAGCAGATTCTTCACCAGAAAGTCCCGCTGCTTCCGCTTCCCATAAGGATGTCCAACCGCCCCATGCCCCACGTTCGGAATCGTGACGAAGTCAAAGTCCTTGTCCGCCTTTATCAAAGCATCAATCACCTGGTAAGTCGAAGCCGGATCAACATTCGTATCCGCCTCCCCTAACAACAGAAGCAACTTTCCGCGAAGGTTCTTCGCCAAAGTTCGCCCGGACTGCGCCTCATAATGCGGCCCGACCAAGCCCATCCACTGCTCATTCCACCAGATCTTGTCCATCCGGTTGTCATAGCAGCCACAATCCGCCACCCCGACCTTATAGAAATCCCCTTGGGTCAACAGCGCATGGAGTGTGTTCTGCCCGCCGGCCGAGGTTCCATAAATCCCCACCCGAGTCAAATCCATCGAAGGAATCTGCTGAGCAACCGACTTCATCCAAAGAATCCGGTCGGGGAACCCGGCGTCCACGATGTTCTGATAGCAAACGTCGTGAAACGCCTTGCTCCGATTACTCGTCCCCATCCCATCGATGCGAACTACGATGAACCCAAGCTCCGCCATCTGCATCCCACCCGCGTTGGTGTGGAAGTTCTTAGGAACGTGGCTGCTATGCGGACCCGCATAAATGTCCTCCACCACCGGATAGCTCTTCGCCGGGTCAAAGTTCGTCGGCAAATAGACATGACCCCAAATGTCCGTCTTCCCGTCCCGTCCCTTCGCGCTGAACACTCGCGGCATCTGGAACCCGGCTTTAAGTAGCTCCGAAGGATCGGCAACTTCAAGGTCAACCACCTTCTTCCCCGTGACCGCGCTCCGAACCTCATGCACCGGAGCCATGTCCGGCCGCGAATACGAGTCAAGCAAATATGCTCCATCCGGCGAATACGAGACCCGGTGGTTCCCGTTCCCCTCGGTCAGCCTCGTGAACCCTGTTCCGTCGAACCCAATCCGGCAGAAATGAACATTGTAAGGATCCTGCGAAGCGTCCAACCCGCTCGCCTGAAACCAAATTTGCCGCCTTTCTTCATCAACGCGATCAACCGCCCGAACCACCCAATTCCCTTGTGTGATCGCTTGGTACCCGCGGCTCTCAAGGTCATAGAGATACAAATGGCTCCAACCTGATCGCTCGCTTTGCCAAACTGCGCTCTTGCCGCCACTCAAGACAGAGTAAAACGATTTCCCAGTCCAATCGATAAACGTAGAACTGGTCTCCTCAATGACCGGGGTGGCAACGCAGGTGTCCGCCTCAACCACGACAAGGGACATGAGTTTGTGACCCCGCTCGTTGTAACGGTACAAGAACCGTTTGCTGTCAAGCCATCGCTCCCCGTCCAAATCAAAAGGGTTGTTGTAGAGGGTTGTATTGCCACCGACCTCGAAAATCGTCCTGACCCGCTTCGGAGCCGCGTCCCCAACCCGATAGATAAACAGCACCGGCTTCGCCACCTTATCACCCGGCTTCAAGTACTGCCGAGTCGTCAGCTTCGGCTGAAACTGGTCCATCGGAGTCGTGAAAACGATGTTCAGCGGATGTGCTTCCTCCGGCTCAACCTGATAAAACGCCACCGTCTTTGAATCCGGCGACCAAGCCACCGGCCCCCGAAAAGCATTAGCCGCCGAACCCGAAGTCGTCAACTGCTTCCGGTCCTTCGCGGCAACATCAAAGAGATTCGCCTGGTTATCCGTAAACGTAATCCGCCACTTCCCGTCCGGCGACTCATTCTGCGGCCGCTGCCGAGCCGGAGTAAACGGAACCCGCTTCCCATCCAAAAACGCCGTCGACCCGTTCCGATCTGGCTTATAAGTCGCCAACTTTGTCCCATCGAGACGAGTCACCGCCCAAAAGTGCGTCACCCAAGTGTGGATCGACCACTCCTTCCCTGGCTGCAAAGTCTGATACTCGCGCAAGCCCCCGTCATCCTGAATCCAGTGAATCTTCAGCGGCTCCGCCGAGTCGTTGCGGAACGTGATCGAAGTCTGATCCCCGCCTCCGCCACTCTCCGGAACCTCCTCCGGCGCATAAGCCTTCAACCCCCCAGCGTCCGGAGTCCGACCTTTCTTCACCTCAAACGTCTTCAGGTTCACCTGATAAGCGTCATCCAGCGTAAACGTCACCGTCGAACCATCATCGCTAAACGAAGCCTTTGGCGGCAACTGCGTCGGATCAACGGGTTTGCCCGCCGCCTTGCTCAGAGCCAGAGCAACCGCACGGTGATCAAACGCCAGCCCCTTCTTGCCCGCAGCCGCATCCACCAAAACAAACTCCGACTTCCCAGCCGGAAGCTGCCGGACATACCAAGCCTTCCCGCCCTTCAGCCAGTTCAGCGTCAACCGCTCATTCAGAACCTTCCCCGAGAACCGCTGCCCAAAAGAATCCGCCCGAGCATAATCCGCCGCTGACCCCTGCGAAAAAGCCAAGGTAGGGAAGGCAACAAGAAGCAAAGCAAGACGCCGAATCATGCTTGCCATTACACCCCAAACCAAGCTGTGATACAGTAGAACCGTGGCGTGGCTCAAACGGTTATGGTTCCCGCTCGCGGTCTGTGCCGGTCTCTCCCTCTGCGGCCTTCTCTTCGTCATCATCAACCCCTACCGTTTGCTGGCGAACTTCTACAACCAACCGACTCTCCCCAGCCGCCCATTCAACGCCGCCGACTGGCCTCGACAGCCATACACGGAAAAGCAACTCCCCATCCGGCAGGCAATGACGGATTCGATCCTAAAGGAGTTCCGTCCCAGAATGACCCGTAAACACATCGAAGCCAAGCTAGGCACCCCTGACCGATTCGAGACCGACCAGGAGCTCATGACTGGCAACGAGCGACAACTGGACTTCACCAAAGGCGATACCGCGATCACCTACATCGTCCTACAAGATTTCGCCAGTGGCCCCTTCTCGCTCTGCTTTATCCTTGACCAAAACGGTCATCTGAAGCGGTCGTTCTACCGCTGGGGCTAACACTGTTAACGAGGTTTTCAACTCGTTTCTCTGAAGAGTATTCAAAAATCTAGAAAGTTGCTGTAGAATGCTAATCCCGGCGTAGCGACGTTGCCTACCGGTCCCGCGATGATTGCGGACGATAGGCACATTCATGTATCAGGTAGAGCGCAATGGTCGGATGATTCTCGAAGCAGATGCTTGCGGAATCGGGTTTCTCGCTTCGCGAAAGGGCGTCGCCCAAAGGCGCGTCGTCGAACAAGCAATCGAGCTAACCAAGAACTTTGACCACCGTGGCGCGCCCGGACACGGTTCCGGATTCCAAATTGACATCCCCTGGGGTCTCCTGCTCGATCGCTTCAAGGATCACACCAAGCTCGTCGCCCAGCACGACGTCGCCCTCGGAATGTTCTTCCTTCCGTTCGACAGCAAGGCCCGCCAAAAGTGTATCGAAGAAGTCGAGCGCATCTCCGGTCTCGCTGGAGTAAAGGTCCTCGACTGGAAAGACGTCCCCGTCAACCCGTCCGCGCTTCCCGAAGGCTCATCGGCCCTCCGAACCCTCCCGCGCGTCCGACAAGCCCTCTTCAAAAGACCCGACAACATGAGCGAGGAAGGCTGGTTCGCCTGCCGATACCTCCTCCGACTCGCGCTCGACGAAGCCATCACCGCCTTTGCCGGCGACGAGTTCTCGATCTGCTCGCTCTCCAACCGAACCGTCGTCTACAAAGGCCTCTGCGACCTCTCCCGCATCGCCGACTTCTACACCGACCTCCAAAACGACGACTTCAAGAGCCGCTACGTCCTTTTCCACAGCCGCTACTGCACCAACACCACCACCGCTTGGCGTCGCGCCCAGCCGTTCTGGTCCATCGCCCACAACGGCGAAATCTCGACCATCAACGGAAACGTCGCCTGGATGCAAGCCATCGGCAAAGACCTCGTCCGCAACCTGGTCGAGCGATTTCCGTCTCTGAGTGCCGTTTCTGAGCTAGTCAACTCGATCGTCTGCCCCCGTGGTTCCGACACCGCAAACCTTGACGACATGATGATCGCCCTCCTCGCTGGCGGAATGAGCTTCGAGCAAGCCATGCTGGGACTCCTGCCGTCCGCGGAATCGGTCCTTGCCAAAGACGACCCCCTTCGCGATTTCTATAAAGCCGCTCGCGTTTATCTCGGAGCCTGCGACGGCCCCGCCGCCCTCGTCGGCTGCGATGGTGACGTCGCGGTTGCTCACCTCGACCGAAACGGTCTTCGACCTCTCTGGGCCCAGGTCTCCAAAGACTTCGTCCTCGCCGTCTCCGAGCTCACCGGCACGATTGACCTGGGCGAAATCGAAGAACAGCGAGTCCTCGGTCCCGGTGAAACCGTCCTCATTAACCTCAACAACGGTCGTGTCTCGATGGACGAAAAAGTCCGCGAAGAAGTCGCCCGAGAGCCGTTCCCATCGCCGGTTGCCCGAATCGCGCAAGTCTCCGCCGTCGAGCCCACCGCGAAGCCCGCTCAATCCGACCTTCTTTCCTACCAACTCGCTTTCGGAATGACCAAGGAGGACATCGAAGTGCTCCTCGAACCCATGTCCAAAACCGGCAAACCTCCGCTGGGGGCAATGGGAGACGACACGCCAATGGCGGCGATGCTCGACACCCTACCCCGGCGGATTGAAGACCACTTCAAACTCCGCTTCGCCCAAGAAACCAGCCCTCCTATCGACCCCATCCGCGATGCCTGGGTCTTTGATACCACGATCACCCTCGGTGACCGTTCCGGTCTCTGGCGCCAAGCAACCGGCCGACTCTACTCATTCGAAAACCCGATCCTCTCCTCCGGAGAAATGAACTGGCTCCGAGGTCAAGAGTCCGTCACGCCAATCTCCCTCATCGTCCCCTTCGGTGAAGATCTCGAGTTGGCAATGAACGAGCGCATCGCCGAGGCCCTCCGCCTCGCCGAAAGCACCAACGTGCTCCTCATTACCGACGTCGCGCCAACCTCGAACCAAATCGCTCTCCCCTCCCTCCGATTCGTCTCCCGACTCCACTCCAAACTCGTGGAGCAAGGTCTTCGCCACCGCGTCGGCCTCGCCGCCGAAGTCGGCGTCTGGGACGTCCATCACTGCGCCCTCCACGTTTCCCTTGGCGTCGACGTCATCTCCCCTTGGCTCGGGATCGCGTCCGTCGAAGACGAGGACAAATACCTTAAAGCCCTCCGATCTGGTCTCCTGGAAGCCCAATCCATGATGGGCGTCACTCCCGCCGCCGCCTACGCCGGTGCAAGACTTGTCGAAGCAATCGGCCTCTCGCTTGACTTCCTCGCCAAGGAATTCCCCGGAGTCCCCGGACACATCTCCGGGATTGGAACTGACATCCTCAACGCGGAGTGGCGACAGTTCCACCTAAACGGCTTTGCAGATCAGCCCTCCCTCGCGGACGCCGGCGAATTCCGCCACACCCGCGACGGCCGAAAGCACGCCAACAACGCCGAGATCGTCCGTTCCCTCCAAAGCGCCAGCGGCTACGCCAAAAAGATTCACGAGCACAAGCCCGGCACATACGAGGCGTACCAGTCCTATTCCAAGCTGGTCTCCAACCGCACCCCGCTCAACCTCCTCGACCTCGTCCAAGTCAAGCAAGGCGACGCAGTCCCCATCGAGGAAGTCGACTCCGTCGAAAGCATCGTCTGGCGATTCATGGCCCCCGGAATGAGTGAAGGCGCTCTGAGCGAACCTGCCCACCGCACCGTCGCCCGAGCCTTCAACCTCCTCTACCGACACGCCCGCCTCAAAGGCACCTTCCAAGGCGTCGGCCCTATCGCCAACTCCGGCGAAGGTGGCTTCGATAAGTCGCGTATCCGCCGCCCCGACGGCAACCGCTCGGTCCAATACGCCGGTGGCCGGTTCACCATCACCCCGATGACCGCCGCCTGCGCCGATGAAGCCGAAGTGAAGTTCGCTCAGGGCGCGAAGCCCGGAAAAGGTGGCCAACTTCCCGGCAAAAAGGTTTCGCCGATGGTCGCCCTCCGGCGCGGTTGCGAACCTGGCTACGAACTCGTTAGCCCGCCCATCAACCACAACCTCTACTCCATCGAAGACGTCAAACTGATGGTCGAAAGCTGGCGCTTCCTCAACCCCAAAGTCAACTGCGCCCTAAAATTCGTCGCCACCACCGGCATCGAGATGGTCGCCGTCGGCGGAGTCAACACCGGCGCAAACCGAATCCACATCAGCGACGGCTGTGGCGGAACCGGTGCCGCAAAGCGCGTTGACCAAAAGCACGCCGGCCTTCCCGCCGCGGCGGTCCTCGGCACTGTGCAAGACATGCTCGTCGAAGAAGGAGTCCGCCACCTCGTCGAGGTCTCTGCCGATGGCGGCGTCCAAAACGGCGAACAAGTCCTCAAACTCTTCCTTCTCGGCGCCGACAAAGTCGGATTCGGAACCTCGCTCCTCGTCGCAATCGGCTGCTCCATGCTCCGAAAGTGCCACCTGAGCGGAATCGATCCTACCGACCCGAACGGCAAGCGAAGGCTGGGCTGCACCCCTGGTGTCGCCACCCAGGACCCCGAGTTCATCGCCCGCTTCAGCGGAAAATCCAAGCACATCGCCCGCTACCTCACCTTCATCGCCCAAGAAGTCCGCGAGCGCATGGCGGAAGCGGGAATCCGACACCTCGACGACGTCATCGGAAACCGAAACTTCCTCGAGCCAAAGCCAGGCATCACGGGTAAAGCCGCCCTCCTCGACCTTTCCGCCCTCGTGAACGCCCCCGGCGAACACTGCGAATGGCGCGATTACAAGGCCCAAACCGAGGCAAACATGCCTCAGATGCGAAAGCAAGAAGTCGACGCTGCAAAGTACCTCCTCGATAAAGGCAAGAGCCTAGAAATCGACGAGATGCTCACCAATGCCGACCGTTGTGTTGGCGTCGGTGCTTCCGGTCTCATCGCCCGAAAGCTCGGCGACAAGGGCCTCGCAAAGGGCCCCCTCCTCTTCATCCACCGTGGCTCCGCCGGACACTACTACGGCGCCTACTCCCTTCCGGGAATGGAGTTCCACCTCCGAGGGAACATCGCCGACTCCGCATTCACTGCGGCTTACGGCGGACTCCTTGTTGTCTCCCCGCCAAGAAGGCGAACCGGACTCTCGCTCGTCGGCTCGTGCTTCGGCTACGGAGCCCGAGGCGGAAAAGCGTTCATCGCTGGCCGAGCCGGTAATCGATTCGGTATCTGCCTCCGCAAAAACCACGAAGGCGGCTCCCCAACCCTCGTGGTCGAAGGCGTGGGCGCAAACGCGTTCCAATACATGACGGGCGGCACCGCCCTTGTCCTCGGCCCCACCGGACCGAATCTGGGATCAGGAATGAGCGGCGGAACAGTGTTCCTCCTCGACCCCACCCCCGAAAGCTTGAACGCCGATTACGTCAGCCTTAACGAGCTAAACTCCGACGAATCCGCTCTCATCCGATCGCTCCTTACCGAGCACGTCGAACAAACCGAGAGCGCCGTCGGCGAGAAGCTTCTAGTAAACTTTGACCCGAGTCGGTTCAAGGCTGTTCGAACAAATCTGGTGCCCGAGTGGCTCCCAGAATGGTCCGAAGAAGCCGCCGTTCAAGTTCTTTAACCTCGCTCCATTGCATCCTTATTGCCAATTGGCTATGCTAAGGGTGCAATGGTGCTCACTAGCCTCGCTTTACTTGCCACAATGCAGACAAAATTCGGTGAATTCGAAGGGAATCCAGTCTCCCTTTACACTCTCAAGAACAAAAACGGAATGGTCGCCAAGATCATGGATTACGGCGCAACCGTCGTCTCCCTCACCGCGCCCGATCGAACCGGAAAGCTCGGCGAAGTCACCCTCGGATTCCCCGAGTTCGACAGCTACCCGACCAAATCTCCTTACTTCGGCTGCACCGTCGGCCGATTCGGAAACCGAATCGCAAAAGGGAAGTTCAAAATTGACGGCAAAGAGTATTCACTCCCCATCAACAACGGCCCCAACTCGCTTCACGGCGGCACCAAGGGCTTCGACAAAATGATGTGGAAGGTCCTCCGAAAGCCAACGCCAAAGAACGCCAGCATCGTCTTCCACCTCACCTCACCCGACGGCGACCAGGGCTACCCCGGCAAGCTCGAAGTCACAGTGACCTACACCCTCACCGCCAAAAACGAGCTGAAGATCGACTACGTCGCCAAAACCGACAAGGCAACCCACGTCAACCTGACGAACCACACCTACTTCAATCTCGAGGGCCCAACCGCCAAGGATAACACCGGACACAAGGTGCAAATCCTCAGCGACTACATCACCCCCGTCTCGGCCGAGCTCATTCCAACCGGAAAGCTCATGCCTGTCAAAGGAACCGCCTTCGACCTCCGCAAGCCAACCGTCGTTGCCAAAGGCATCGACGCCGATAACGAGCAAATCAAGTTCGGCGGCGGATACGACCACAACTGGGTCCTGCGCGGCCGCGGACTCCGAAAGGTCGCCGCAGTCCACGAACCAAAGACCGGTCGCTACATGGAAGTCATGACCACCGAACCCGGAATCCAGTTCTACAGCGGAAACTTCCTCGACGGAACCCTCTCCGGCCACGGCGGAGCAACCTACGTCAAGCGCTTCGGCTTCTGCCTCGAAACCCAGCACTACCCCGACTCCCCCAACCACGCCAACTTCCCATCGACGTTGCTGCGCCCAGGGAAGACGTACCGAACAACGACCGTTTACAAGTTCTCATCGCGATAACTTTTAGTAGGCTGGCGATGCCTCCACAGTCGCACTGTGGAGGCTCACTTGATGATTTCAATGAATACGAGTTCTAAACGCGTTTTCAACTGCTTTGCTCTAGCTCTGATGGGGACACTTTGGGGTTGCGCACTCAGTGGACCGGATGAGCCCTGGCATCAGCCGTGCCGAGACGGAAACACAGCTGAGCTACGCAAACAAATCGCGGCAGGTTTAGACCCCAATGCTCGAGACGTCAATGGATCGACACCCATCTATTACGCTCTAATTTTCTCGCGCTGGGAAACGGCGGACTATCTCTTAAGCGTTGGTGCTCGCTTGGATTCGGAGAATAACAGCTCGGATAGAGTTATTGAAGCAGTGAAGAAAACAGTTCCTTCAGTGGATGTTGAGTCATGGTTGAAAAAGCACACTTCAGACAAACCTCAGTGATGGCTCCGTACGCCGAAGAAGCTTGGGTAACACTCGGGATCAGATGAGGCATTCTAGACTCGAATGAAAGGCTGTACACTTACAAATCGAGGCTCGCCGAGATCAAATGATTCATTGTTGGGTTGCTTGACCGTGCCGCCTCACTTGTCAATTCTTATGATTGTTCACAAAACATTCTTAATGCTTTCCAGTGGACGGATTGGCGTTCTGGTAGCGAATATTCCTCACCTGGATTTTCATTTGGAAGAGGAGCACCTTTCCACCGACAGGTTCGAAATCCTTGATTTAGAAGCTTCGGCGGATCCACTTTGTGAGTCAGTAACGATTATTGGTGCGTGGTCCACCGCAGCCGTCAAAAAGATCGCTACTCATTTGTCTTCTCCCCGATTGATTGGGTTCAAACACTCAGACATACTAACGATCAACCGGATTCTTCTAGGTTGTGCCTCTGCTTGTCACGTGCACTTTACCGAGTGCTTCCTGAACGAAGGTCAACTTCAGAAAGCCTTTGTACGCGGGGTTCTGCGCGTCTCAAATTGTGATGCACTGCCTATCCTTGGCAAATCCTGCGAATTCGAAGCAGTGAGTATTCACTCTATGAGCAGTCTGGTTGGGCTCGATAACTGTACACACAGATGTCGGCGCCTGTTCATCAACTACTCAAACACAGCTGAATCGCCATTTCTGGATGCCCGACAACCTAGCCCACAACAAGTTTTCATCGGACATTGTTCAGTGCGCACCCATTTCATTTCAAGTTTGCAGGCGGCTAGCGTCTTGTTAACCGGGTGCTCATTTGAGCCAAACAAGCGTGGAGCAAACAGCGTTGCTTGTGAACGAACTTTCCGACTGAGTATCGATGGTGGTGACTTTACGAGTCACCCACTCCATAAGTTTCTTGCGGCCTTTCCAAACTTGAGCGAGTTGAACTTAAGCGATGTTCGACCGGGTGTACGCGTGGAGCGCTCATTGAACAAACTGAGATACTTGGAGCGACTTACGATAAACGACCAAGTGCTTAAAGCCCCTGACCACGCCCACGCGAGCGGCTCGCCGCCAAAACCAGCTCCGACGATAGATTCGTCTCCTCCAAAGCCTTTCTCCTTGGATGTAACCCGATGTCCTGGCTAACCTCTCGTAAAATTCGGCTACAGAAATGGTCGATCGTGGTTGCGGTCGTAATCGCATTTAGCATTGCCGGAATTCGCTCCTGGGGGGCAGCTGCGGACAACAAAATATCAACGAAGCTTGCTCAAGTCAGGGCTAATTCAAAGTCAGATATGCAGTTCATTACCAGATTGTTTGGGAAGCCCACTAGGGCATATTCCGGAGCAGAATACAATGCGAGTGTGCGCAAACAGATTGCGACCTCATATGAACCAGCACCCGATCCAACCGTAGCAGAAACAGTTCACGAGTACAACTTGGTGCCGAACCTCTTGCTTTTCTTCTTCAACAAGCAAGGGCGAGTTGAGGGCACTTATTGGGGGAAAACCTAAGGCGCACTTTGCAACATATGTCCTGACACCGGATACTCGCCCCCGAGGCAAGCAAACACCCAAGCTACTTCACTTCAACCAGCTCGACGCCCCCAAATGGGTACCCGGCTAGCCACTTGCGTGGGCTGGGTAAGCAGGAGCAGCTTGGGTGGCAGATGCTGTCTTGTCAAGTGGTTACCTCAAAAGGCTTTCCAGATTTGACAACACCGTAGCAGATCATGAGGAGTTTGCGTTCGCAGGCGATAAGTGCAGACTTCTTGGGTTTGCCTTTGGCGACGAGTTTTTCG
>CAIYMO010000016.1 GCA_903927345.1 uncultured Armatimonadota bacterium
ATCTTTTCCTGCAAAGATAAGCTTTCAATCATCGTTTCAATCGTCATTCGCAGCCTCCGTGAGAGACGAGTTTAAACCACCACGAACTGGAATACAATCAGAATCTGCGACGTCGCATCGATGTGTGCGTTGAAGACGAACGAAAAAGGTAACCCGGCGGCGGCCAAGAATCGTTGATTTCAGAAACCGCCCGATCCGCCGCTCGGGTTCACCGCCTTGTTCGGCACTTTTGGAAGCCCACTATGCGTCAATATGTCGAAGACCAAGTTGCAAACGGCCCTCGGAGCCTTCGTCCGAATCTGCGCCTCAATCAACTTCTCGGTGTTCGGAAGCAACAGTCCCTTGCGGTGATGATAATGATTGTATCCAACCTCCCAAGCGTCAAAGCGGTTTGCCGTCGGCGCGTCATTCTCACAGACACCCTGCATCGAATCCGAAAGGAACTGGGTCGCCAGCAACTCCATTGCTGCTACGTATCGCTCCTGATTCTCGGCGTACACGTCGACGCCCTGGTGCCAAGCGATCTCGGCGCCATGAAGCGCCGAACAAAGGCCAAACTGGGAATGGTGCCCGTTGTCGCGGCAGGTCTCTTGAGTAAGCCCGTCAATCAACCGTTTGGGATTCGACCAAAATGCCTGTGGATCGCCTCCGTCGCCCGCAATCGTTGATAGCTTTGGACCGTCAGATTTCAAGTAAAAGTATGCGCGGCTACGGATCTGCAACCGATCGAGCGCCGTCGAGAACTCGTGCTGATCCTCATTAAAGACTGCAATCGCCATCAATGCATTGATTTGTGTCAAGTCAACATTCCCATTCCAGTTACTTGCGATCGTTAACTGTGGATAGAAAGCCCGCCTGAACACGCCTTGCAATTTCTCGACGTCGCGCGCTGCCCAATCAGGATGCCCCCGCATAATCTCCGCCGCAGATGCAAAGACCGATCCGATCCAACCGGCTTGCAATCGATCCTGATCGGATCCCCCTGTAAATCCTTGAAGTGATGACCAGGAGTTGAGGATTGCGATGGAGCGGCGTGCGTATACGTCCTCATCAGTGATGTACCATAGGAGCGACTGAGCGTAGGCCGCAATCGCGTCGTCTCGTGAGAGTTCTGCGTCCTTGCTATTGGAGTCGATGGTTTGCAGGCCATGTGCACCGCGGGTTGAATAAGCCGAGTCCCTGAGCTGTTCGAACTCGCCCTTCCACGGTTGGGCTCCTGCCTTGATCCGACCCTTTACGAAGTCAAGTTCCGAGGCTGAATTGATTCCGCCCGGGTGGATGAAGTCCATCGCGGAAGCCATGGCTGTCCATGTTCCCATAAGCAACAGCACTAATGTCCTCAGTGTGATGGCTTTCAAGTGATCAAGATCCCCGTAAAAGTTGTGTGCCACGCGTTCCGTGCCGAACGACCAAGGTAACCGGGCGGCGGCCACCGGCTTGGAATTCAGGAAACGCGCCAACCGCCGCTCCGGTTGACCGCCTTGTTCGGCGATTCAAACGGTTGGCCATACGGTTGCAATCTCATTGCACGCAGCTTCCATGTCATTGAATCGGCGTGTAATGGCATTGGGAGCAGAAAAGAGCTGGCCCGCAAATACGTCAAACACCTGACATGCTTCGCCCCGCGCTTGGGTATCGACAGTGGCAATATGATTTTCGACGAATCGCTGCACAATCGCCGCAATATATGGTGCCGAATGATCCGTAAGAGGATCATCCTTAGAAAAGTATAACTTCAATGCGCCGCAAATGTTTCGCTGCCGGTATTGGCCGCTGATGATGAACTCTGGCCGAACGCTAATTTCCACGCCTGCCATACTTAGCCGTGGCGGCGAGTCACTTCCGGGGCGAATTGTTAGGCTCTCGCAATCAAGTTGATCATACGAATCAACGAA
>CAIYMO010000017.1 GCA_903927345.1 uncultured Armatimonadota bacterium
GCAACAACTGGTGGCGCAACAACTGGTGGCGCAACAACTGGTGGTGCGACCACCGGCGGTGCGACAACTGGCGGTGCTACGACTGGTGGTGCAACTACTGGTGGTGCAACTACTGGTTCAACGACAACCGGTGCGACGACTTCGTCGACTGCAGCTACGACCGGTGGTGCGACCGGCGGCGGAAACGGAACCTGTTTCTTCCTCTCGCCACGAACCACGGCAAACGGCTATGCAACTCCGCTTAACCGACCAGGGCTTGTTGCTCCTGCGTCCAATGCGACCTTGCAGAATCCACAACAGTTCACCTTCTTGAGCGTTGCAAATCCGCTGTACGACATCACTGTCGAATACGTGATCCAAGTCTCAAGCACGTTGAACTTTGCCAAGAACACCTACATCCAGAGAACGGTCTTCCAACGAAGAGATACGGGAACTCTCGCTACCCAGGCAATCGACCTGAACGACACGAGCCTCCCATCAAGCATCCTCACGGCGACCACTCTCTACTGGAGAATTGGAGCGAAGAACATCATCGATGTTCCTGGTCCAGTGCCTGACGACTTCACGCAGCAGAGATACATCTTCAGCGTAGTCAATCAGCTCACCCGACCTGGCGCGCCTCCTCCCCCTCCAACCAACTAAAATCCCTCCTCCTGGGGGGAACATTCCCCCCAGGAACGCTTTCTAATCGAACTAGGCCAACATGAGCAAGTTTCGCAACAGTCGCTTTTTATCGGTATATATTCTTGGCACGCTAGGCGTGTCCTCAGCCTTTGCTGATTGGCGAGAAGTGTGCCCTCCACCGGCAAACACCGCGCCATTCTCAACCGATGCCGGATGGCAGAGTTTGATAAATCCTCTCTTTGCCGTGTCGCTTGGAATTAGCGGTACGAGCAACTGGGATGAAGGATGCTTCGGTGCGGCAATCAATGGCAACTTGGCCGGTCGCATTGGCTTTGGCGTCGGAAACCAAGGAACTGTTCGTACCGCCCTTGATAACCGTATGGCACTGACCCTAAGCTTTGGTCACGATGTTGGATCTGTGTTTGGTCGCTTTGGCTATGCAACTGTCCAGGAAGATGCCACGAGTACACGGTTCGGTGCAAACGGATTCTCCACAACATTCACCGGCGCGTCTGATACCTATTTCTACGCCCGAACCACAAACAACAATACGCAGATCGATCTTCGGGTTGATCTTGTTGGTGACGCCGCTCGACTAGATTGGACCTTTACCAACGTCGATACCGCAAATACCCACACCGTCGGAATGATGTTCGGTCAAGCGCTTGGAATTCTAACCTCCATCCCACAGAACAACCAGACTCCAACTCCTGAGTATTACGTTACTGTTCCTGGCATCAAGCCGCCACGAACGGAGCGACGATGGACCCGAGCCAACGATCCTTCAGGATTCCCATCCGAAGTCAGCTTCGGGCTAAGTCGAACAGACTCTTACGGAATGCGGGTTGATAACTCAGCATCCGATGCAACCACCGACGCTGCAGACCCAACCGCAAGCCAAACCCCAGTTGATGGTTTCGTTCTAGGTAGCCCATCAGGTCTTCTTGGTGGAGTTGCAGCAGACGGTTTGGATGCCATGCCAAACGGCCTGTTCCAGGAGCCAATCTCCGACGTTATCGCAGTGCGACAACCTGCGTTTATCCAAACCTGGCTTCCGCAGAGCCTCGCAGTAGGCGGATCTCGCAAGATCGTTGCGTTCTACCGCAATACTTGGAGCGATTCGCAGTACGGCAAGCCTTACTCTGTCGTCGTGGACCCTCCAAAGGTTGTCAACCTCGACCCGACGAACTCAAACGCGTTTGAATCAAACCCGTTCCCAGTTCGAGTGTGGGTGGACAACAACCGCGGTTTCTCTTCGATCGACAAGGAACTTCCTCTCCAGGATGTTCGAGTTGAGCTCCTCCTTCCCACCGGACTCACCGCAGTTGGTGGTAGCGTCCGCACGATTCCTCGAATCGATGCTCGACGAATGGTGCCAATCGACTTCCAAGTCAGTGTCGACAACTTTACCGCTGGAGACGTTACCTATCAAGTTCGAGTCACCCCGACGCCAGGACCAGTCAAGACCATCACCGGTCAAATCAAGATTGTTTCCCAGCCTCGATTGCAACTTCGACAGAACGCAAACTTGGTGACCTCGCCATGGACCTTCCAGACTCCTACCTGGGAAACCATCCTTGGTCTCGCTCCAGACGCAGACTTCCGAGCCTTCAACTATGAGCCTACGCAGCGACGCTACGTGATCTCAACTGGGCCAGATCGCGGAAAGGCAGCCTGGATCATCATGAACCAGGAGCAAGCGATCACCCTCGGTGGCTCGCCAACGGCTCCAACCGACGGCGCTCCACAACCTGACGGTTCAGGCGGCGCTCCTCTGATCACCCTTAAGCCAGGTTGGAACTTGGTTGGTAACCCATACCAAACCTCCATCCAGCTCGGACAGATCGTTGGATCTGCAGCTTCGAACTCGAACGGTGCATTCACCTTCTCAGAGCTCGTTCAGCAGGGAATCATCTCCGGTTCGCTCGCTTACTGGGATCAAGATACAGCAACGTACAAATTCATCCAGAAGGCAACGGACTCCATGGAGCCACAACGAGGCTACTGGATCTACGTTTACTCGTCGCAGAACGTGGTTATTCGCTACCCAGCAGTATTCACCCCGTTCGCTCGAGCAACCAACGAGCCTTCATGGACTCAGTCTGACAAGCAATGGCGACTGCAGCTAGCTGCTCGAACAAACTCTTCCGCAGATGACTTTAACTACATCGGTATCGCCAACTCGGCAACCGTCGCAAAGAAGACGGTGATCGAAGAGCCACCAATCGCTCCAATCGATGGCGCGGTCAGCATGGCAGTCGAAAAGGATGTAAACGGTCAGGCAACTCGACTCGCACAATCCCTCTCGGATAAGGCCGGTCGACAAGAGTTCAAGGTTTCGGTCTTCGCTAAGGATGCAGGTCCTGTAACGGTCACCTGGCCAAACCTCAGCACCATTCCAAAGAACGTGCGAGTCCGACTCGTCGACACCGCCACTGGCGAAACTCGAGACCTCCGAAAGGTTTCTGGATACCGATTCGATGCAGCAAGCGCAAGCACTCGCGAATTCAAGATCCAAGTCGAAACCGGAACGGTCAGCCGAGCAGTAATCGGTAACGTCGTGGTCACACGAAACAGCCGAGGAACCGGAGGAGACACTTCGATCCGACTCACCTACAGCCTCGCAACCGACGCAACCACGACGGTCCGAATCCTGAAGGCCAACGGAACGGAGGTCATGACCGTCAGCCGAGGACGAGCCGACAAGGCAGGACAGAACGAGGTAGTTTGGAACCTGATGGACCAAGCCAACCGAGCTCAGCCTCCTGGAACCTACCGAGCTGAAATCGTGGCTGAAGGCCAAGATGGAGAGCGGGTCCGAAAGATTGTCCCAATCGTCATCAACCGATAAGGCAAATAACATCTAGAAAAAGAGCCAAATCCAACCGGATTTGGCTCTTTTCTATTACAATTACCTGCGTGTCCAGAAGTAAGACAATAGTGTCCCTTGCCGTTCTGGCAATGGCGATCGTTGCCAACGCAGCAATCAATATCCGACTTCAGGCATATCCCTACGAGGTCGTTGCAGACGGCCGCTCTGCGATCAACATCTCGATCGAAGCCCGCAACAATGATGGCTCCGTCGTTCAAGACGGCACAAAGATTCTCCTCACCTCAACGCTGGGTACGTTCAGAGAACAAATCGTTGCTGTCATCGGAGGGCGCGCCCAAGCAACCCTGATCGCTGGCAACATTGCGGGAACCGCAAAGATCACCGCTACCGAGCTAAACAACCAGAGTAACCCGTCCACACTTGAGGTCAACTTCGTTTCCAGTCGAGACAAACTCTCAACTGCCAGCGACTACATCGAAATCAACGTACCGAGTCGATTCGAATACCACTTCGAAACGCGAATCCTCACTGGCGCCGGCTCCAAGCAAAATGTCTCGGGCGTTTTCCGAGAGACCAACTTCAAGTGTGATGACATCCAGTATCTCCAAGATTCGGGAGAACTGCGCGCCAAAAACATCACCTTTGAAATCAAAGGAAAACCCTACACGTTTTCCGAGCTCTATATCGACACGAAAAACGGACGTGGCTATGGTGTCACCTCAATCGACTACCTCCCGATCTCCAAACTAACCTACTCGCACGGGCTTTTCAGTGCTTACATGGGTGACAACGAGATCGGCTACGAACTCAGCAAACCTCGAAAGCGTGTCGCCGTAGTTGAGGTCAGTCCAACCGGAATCCGTCCTGTAACGGTCGCAGTCTCTCCAGACACATTCGACTTCAAGAAGACCCGCAAAACCAACATCGCCGCAACTAACGAAGAACTCAAGCTAGAGGACCCTAACGACCTCCTCACAAGGCAACTAACGGCGACCAGGTACAGCATCGTCATGCGACGCGAGGTTCAGTTCCAAGATGTCCGCGTTTATGAGGGTCAACAAAAGGTCTGGACTCAGGGCCTCATGTCGTTCTCAACGGGCGGATTCCAGGGCATGTACCCGATGCAGCAGTACTTCACGATCACCGATAGCCAGTTCGGCGTGAATTACCCTTTCTTCATCAATCTTGGAAGACAAAGCACCTCAGCCATCAGGTTCCGAACGGGTCAGTCTTACGGACGGGGATTCAACGTCAACCGAGGTGTCTTCTTCGACTACGAATCCAACTGGAACCGACGAGATAACTCCGTTGGAAACCTCGTGCTCAGTGGAGTCGGTCGAGACGACTACAACATCGGCCTCCGTCAAACCCTGCGGCTCGATGGTCAAACAACCGCCAACATTTCGATTGACTCACCACAGCTCAAGTCGATGCTCAACAACGCATCGATCAGCAGGCAACAGTCCGACTTCCAGTTGAACCTCATAGCAAGCCAGCAAAGGAGCCTCACCGGACCAACAAGTAACCGAACGGACTATCTCCTCGTCGCCGAACGAAACCCGATCAAAGTAAAGGGCCTGCCAGTGCAGATGTTCTACGGCATCAACGCCTCCTACGGCCAAAACAAAACCGAAACCGACAATACATCGACAACTGGCCTCGGAGGCCGCCTTCGATTCCAATCCGATCCAATACGGATTAACAACAGCTCGACGCTCAGCTCGGGCTTGACACTCGGACAATTTTCGGGCACCAACGGCACTCAGGTCAATACCAACGCAAACATATCCCTCAGTAAGTTCATGCAGAACTCGTTCAGCACGACCTGGAACTACGATTACGGCCGAGACGGCGTAACCGAACTATCGTTGGGCGAACACCGAGTCACCAACCAATCCTCGTACCGGAGAGGAAGGTTCGAGTTTAGCCTCCTCACCCAGAAGAGCCTCGACGCAGACAGACTCAGTCTGTTCGGTCAAACTGACTACCTCCTAGCTCCATCCTGGAAAACGAGCATCACATATACGCTTAACCGCTATGCGAGCGATACCTTCGTGGACTACAATCTGATACTTGCCTACCGTATCTCCCAAGATAAGCCATTTTTTGGTCTCGCTTACTCAAAAGAAACAAGCCGTGTTGGCTTTGTTATTCTTAACGGTCTGCGGTAGAGGCTTCGCGCAAGAAGGGTTTGGAAGGTTCGGCTACACAAGGTATCCCGAAATTCCAGGGTTCGAGTTCACCGATGAAGGGTTCAAGACAAAGTTCCCCGGTTCAGATCGCATCCGCTTCGCCACCCCCCTCAATAAAATCAACAGAGTCCTAACCGACCCCTACCGCATGGTCGCCCTGACCGAAGGCGGCCCGGGTAAGCCATCCAAAATTCGGTTCGATATTGCCGACTTTGGCTTCAGTTTGTACTTCTCCCAAGGCATTGAGCTAAGAGTAAATTCCACTGCCTCCCCGTTCCTTACTTGGAAAGAAGGTTCAGCAGGAAACGGAGTACCAACCCCAAATTCTGATTGGGTCGCCGTCTCCTTCCAGGATCGACAGCCTGCAATCGTCCTCGGATTTCCCGAAGACAAAACCGGACTGACCGTAACCGGTGAACTCGGCTCTTGGGTGATCAAGTCTGACCCGAAGTATAAGGGCTGGGTGCGAATCTGCCTTCCCTTCGGAACCGAACCATACCAAGCAACCACCGCGCGAGCAGTGGGAAGGCTTTCCGAACGGTGTGTCAAGCAAGAGCTCCTCTGGTATGGCCCACTCGCAGACTTGCCAGAGCCTACAATCCAAGAAGACGCTCTTGGACTCGATGTCACCTGGAAACTCCCGCGACAAAGGACGATTCTTCCTAAGCTGCTCTTCTACGCTCAGTACGGCACCTATCCGCTAAAAATTCAGAGCCTCTACACCACCTATCCCTCACGGATCGAGGGAGAACCCGTCCTCGTGTCCGCCGAACCCGAGCTGCGTGTAAGATTCCCGATTCGTCGTATTCCCAACGGACGCGGCCTCAGCTTCGGTGAACTCCTCCCATTTGCGCTCCCCGAGCCAACCTGGAAGTCGCCCACCGATCTGATTTCTCTGGCACTGGCAAACACTCTCGCAAACCGTAGCCGAACCATCAGCCCAATGGTCAAAAAACTACTGGCGGATTACTACGAAGCAAACGCGCCAGTTCAAGAGCCAAACACCAAGCTAAACGTCTTCTACAACGCAAAAGGCGATGGAATGCTTGCTGCGGCGGTGCATAGCCTCCTGACTCAATCAGCAAACATGGGCGAGCCCCAGAGCCCCGCCGATGACCCCCAATTCATTAGTCTCAGCTGGCGACAGGATCCATACACGGGTTCTTTGAACATTGCTCACGACGATGAGCGGAGAATCTTGGCAATTGCTGGGGTCGCAGGCTCGTTCGCGAGCAATCCAGAGCTCCGACTCCGAGCCGCCATGATGGAAGCCGCCCTCAGTGCCGAGAAGGGTAAAGAAATCTGGCTTCGAAGGCAGGGACTGATGCGCCCGATGCCCCAGTTCATCGAGCCCATGTTAGGAATTCGAAAGGGAATCTTCTCACTGACCAGCGAGTCAAAGCCCGATCCCATTGTCTCAAACTGGTTCTCCGAACTCAGAGCGCTGAGTGCAGCACCGATGTGGATCAACTCTGTCAACCAAGGATACGAACTCTGCTGGGAAGGCGAACAGGATCTGATCGAGGAGATCAATCTCACCCTTCCATATCAAATCCAACTAAGCTCAAAACGGAACATCGCTGGGCTGTACACAAGTCCGGGAGTCGGCTCACTTCGCCTTCGTTACGAGCCACAACGCACGGGCCAGTGCGCCGCCGTTCTGGGTCTTCCTCTCTTCGCGGACCCTATCCCACTGACTGCGCTACCACCACAGTACACCGAGACTAGGCTGTAACCAAGTCAGCGTTGTAGTGCAGCCCGACATTTGCCTGTCGATCAATGGCGCCCTGCACAACGTACTGAGCCGCGATGATCAAGTTGCGAGTCTCCAGAGAATAAGTCGAGAACGGAGCCGCAGGCAAGCGCTCATATTCTTTCATCAGCTTATCAATGAGCGAAGCCGTTTCCGCAAGACCATCGTTGGTCTTCACAATTCCCGCCCCCTTCGTCGTCTGATGTTGCAAAAGCCGTCTTAGCCGCACCGCATCGGCTTCAGTAACCGACTTCGCTGGCTTCACCGTTAATCGCTCCGGAGGGACGTGTGTCTCCTCAAGTGCCGCCACCGAAGCCGCCCTTGCGAACACCATTGCCTCCAAAAGCGAGTTACTCGCGAGCCGATTCGCGCCATGCACTCCGGTGCGAGCAACTTCCCCCGCCGCATACAGGCCTGGAATCGACGATCGACCGTCAATATCTGTCTTGACACCACCACACGAGTAGTGCTGTGCCGGAACAACAGGAATCCAGTCACGATCCATCTGGATATCAATCGACTCCAGCTTTTCCCAGATCGTCGGGAATTCGTGCTTCAAAAGTTCAGGCGAAAGATGGGTCGTATCCAAATAAACACACCACGTCTCGAGCTTCTTCATCTCCGCCTCAATCGCTCGGGCGACGACGTCACGCGGGGAAAGCTCAAGGCGGGGATCGTAGTCGTACATGAACCGACGCCCGTTATGGTTCCGAAGCGTTCCACCTGCGCCCCGCACAGCCTCGGTGATCAAGAAGCTGCGTAACTGATTGTGATAAAGCGTGGTCGGGTGGAACTGCATGAACTCCATCTCCGAAATCTCCGCCCCAATGTCATGGGCCAAACCAATCCCGTCCCCTGTGGCAACCCTCGGATTAGTCGTGTGCTGATACATTCGCCCACAACCGCCGGTCGCCAACAGAACAACCTTCGCGCCGAATGCTCTCAGCCCCAGCAGGTCGACTTCGGCAACGGCCCCAACGCATCGACCATTCTCAATCAACAGCTGAGTCACAAACGCCTTCTCGAACACCGTGATATTGGGATTAGATCGAACAGCGTGGACGACCGTCCGTTCAACCTCCCAACCAGTCCTGTCGGCGTGCTTCACAATCCGATGCTGGCTGTGTCCTCCTTCCATTCCAAGGGCGAGTTCACCATCCTCTCGGTCAAAGTTTGCACCTAACGAGAGAAGCCAATCGATCGACTCGGCGGCATGTTGCACCAGGTATCGAACCGCAGCTGGATCATTGATCCCGCCCCCCGCCACCATAGTGTCGCGCTCGTGGAACTCCCACTTGTCAGCCTCACCAACCGCCGCCGCAATGCCGCCCTGAGCCCACTGAGTATTCGAGTCGGAAATCTCTGCCTTAGTAAGAACAGCAACCCGGCCATGTGCCGCGACCGACGCCGCAAAGCTCAAACCCGCCAGACCACTTCCAATAACGACGTAATCGTACTGCTCAAGCGGCAGCGTCATTGCTTAACCGCCTTCAGCGCCAAGTCTGTCTCAATCGGGGGCAGAGACAGTTTCAAGTTTCCGTCAATACCTACTTTCACCGTTTCACTCCTTACTGGCACGCCCTTCCACGTGTCCCAAAGCTCAACGTTCCAAACTCCACTGGCGAGGCCATTCAGCTCAAAAGAAGTCGCCGGTGCCGCCGGAATCTGCTCCTTCAACACAACAAGTCGTCTCCATGTTCGGTCTTCAACGCGCATCCACGCCAGTGCCACCGTATTGCCGACTGTGGCCCAACTCACAACTGGAGGATTAGCCCGCACCAGTGCATCTTTGAAACGCACGGAATAGGTCATCCAGTCGGCCCCGATGTTGCGTATCGTCACCGTGTGCTTGCCTGCCGGAATGGTCGCCGAGTAGGTGCCATCGTACTTATGAATAGTCTCGTGATTGTTCGGGTCAATCTGCGGGAAATCCCTCGTAAGGTAAGCCGAGCCATCAAGCTCAATCGCCAACTTGGCTCCGCCCCAACCCGAGACACCGTCAACGATGACTTCCAGATTAGTCGGCCGAGTGAACTGAGTCGTTATCGTCACCGGATTGTGCATGGTGGGATGGTTAACCCGTCCATGAGCAATGCCGGCGATCGGTAGCTGCCCGCTGGCACCCGTTTCTGTTACCTTGATCGAACGTGGCTTGTTGTACTGCGAGTCGGTCCACTCCGGCGGCGCACTCGAGATCGAGATATCTCGTCTCGGAAGCGGGTTAGGCCTCGTCAACCAATCCAGCTTAGGCTGAGTCTGGCGAAAATCTTCTCGCGGCCAGTCAACGCCCTGAACAAATCGAGCCAACGCACCAAAGAGCGGGTAGCAATTCTTTGGTTCGATCAAATTGTCCCACCACCACGGCATCGCCGCACCGGAAGAACCCATCGCCGTGCTGATCCAGAGCGGATCGTGAATCTGCAGTCCCATCGGGTCCTCGTCAGCTCTTGGTCCAGCCCAGTCCGCCCCGATCTCGCCGATGTAGTGTGGCTTGCCCCAACTACCCTTGCGAGACTGCTGATTGGCAACTTGGCTGATCACGTCGGGAGACGAATAATTGTGGGTCTGGATGTAATCAATCTCATCCAGCATGTCAATGTCCTTCGTTCCCATCGAGTCTGCAAAACTGGTCGTAATCAGATGCTTGTAAGGATCCATCTTCCGGATCTCTCGAGCCATCCGTTGATGCCACTCTTTTGCTAAATCAGCGTTGAATCCTGTGGTCAGATCAACTTCGTTCCAAAGCTCCCACGCAAATACCGTTGGGTCAGCGGAGTAGCGAGCGATCAGATAGCGCATTTTGTTGAGGAAGATCCGGTCCATTTCGGCGTTCTCCCAAAACTCGGCGGGGGTGTGCAAAATCCCTCCGTTTGCGATGCTGTGCGGTCCCTCCTCCCACTGGTTGTAGCCATCCTTTTCGCGGAGGATGTTGAACGACTCCACGCAAAACTTGACCCGCATCCCGTTCTTGCGCGCCAGGTTCACCACATAGTCCAGACGCCACAAGTTTTCGAGCGAAAAAACGCCAAGGCCTTTCCCATCCCGGCTCGCACCCTTTTGCTCAATCCCAAATGTAAACAGACCTGGCGCCAACCAAACGCGCATGAAGTTCGCACCCTGCTCTCCGTATTTCGGGAGCCAAGTGTCGAAGTCGTAAGTCCCCTTCGGTCCTGCCCAGCAGACATTCGACCCGATCGGATAGAAGCTCGACCCGGAGGACGTCTCAAAGAACCGATGATCTCGTTCAGACTTTTTGATGAATCCCGTCAAGTCACCCTTTGAGACCTCAACGGTGTACGTGTCCGTCAACGAAGTCCCGCTCCGGTCCTTCACGACTGCCGTCACTAAGTTCTTTCCCTCTTTGAGGAAACTGATCTTCGCATGCCAGCTCGGCTTGCCCGATTGAATAACCGTCTCCCGATCGTTTTCTAACTTGCGCTGACAGTCGATCGAGAAATAACCTGGCACCTCAAACGATGTCCCGCCTGGCTCTTCAACGGTCACTCGGACTGAAACATCCTGGGAATCGAACGGATTTTCAAAAGATGCCGCAGCGGTAATCGTGAAGTCAATCGGTTCGTAAACGAGAGCCGCTGACTTGGAACCGACGATTGATCTCGCCATTAACTTCTCAGTGCTGCGGTAAGGAGTGGTGACCGGACTCTCAAGTCCCGAACCAACACCAAGCAATGCAAGAAACAACATCGTCCTATCAACTATAGACCCGATTGCATTCTACGAAGCAATGCCCAAGCTTTACGGTGCATAATCGGCTCCAAGATGCGTCTTTTAACAAGCATTTTGATCGGCGCCGTTTCCATAAGCGCATTCGGCCAAATTCAACCGGTTAGTTGGAAAAACGTCAACATCAACGACAGCTTTTGGGCGCCTCGACAAAAGGCCCTCGGCGCAGTCACGATGCGTGAGCAGCTCGACCAGCTCGTTGCAAAGAAATACAAGCAGAACTTCGAGCGAGCCGCCGCCCGCCAATCCGGCGGCTACGTTGGCTACGTCTTCAACGACTCCGACGTCTACAAAGTTCTCGAGGCCGCAAGCTACGTCCTTGGCAAAAACAAGCTCGCTTGGTTGGATCAAGAAGTCGATAACTGGATCACCCTAATCTCCAAAGCCCAAGGTGCGGACGGATACCTGGACACTGCCTACCAACTCGACAAGCCGGACCGTAAGTGGACCAACCTGCGTGACGACCACGAACTCTACTGCGCAGGACACCTCTTCGAAGCCGCCGCCGCCCACTACGAAGCGACTGGCAAAACCAATTTCCTGAAAGTTGCCACTAAACTCGCCGATCACATCGAAGCCCGATTCGGGGAAGGCAAGAAAATGGGATATCCCGGCCACCCCGAGTGCGAGCTAGCGCTCATGAAACTCTGGCGAGCAACCGGTGAGCAACGCTACTTCAAACTCGCTCAGTTCTTCATCGAAAAACGAGGCACCCACTTCTTCGCCACCGAACACAATACTCCCGAAAAGGAATACGACGGAACCTACTGGAGCGACAATGTTCCCATCCGAGAACATTCCAGCATCGTTGGCCATGCCGTCCGAGCCGCCTATCTCTTTAGTGGCGTCACCGATCTTGCCCACGAAACGCACGATCATGAGCTTAAGGCAATGCTCGATCGAGTCTGGAAGTCCACCGCTCTCAAGCGAATGTTCATCACCGGCGGAATCGGACCATCCGGTTCCAACGAAGGATTCACCGTCGACTACGACCTGCCCACCTTCACCGCCTACCAAGAGTCCTGCGCCAGCATCGCAAACGCCCTTTGGAACTACCGTCTAGCCTTGCTTAACGGAGAAGGGAAGTTCGCCGATGTTATGGAGCAAGCCATCTACAACGGCGCTCTAGCCGGAATCAACATGGCGGGCGACAAGTACTACTATGTGAACCCACTCGCCAGCACCGGTGGCCACCACCGCCAAGATTGGTTCGGCTGTGCATGTTGCCCACCCAACCTCGCCCGAATGATCGGTCAGATGGGAGGCCTCAGCTACGGAACCACGGAAGACCAGCTCTACGTGATGCTGTACGTCGGTGGTGACGTCACCGCGAAGGTCGCCGGAGCTCCAGTCAAGCTGGACGTCAAGACCAACTACCCTTGGGATGGCAAGGTCAAACTGACCGTCCACCCAGGAGCTTCGAGAAGCTTCGGTCTCTCGCTTCGACAGCCAGGCTGGGGTGCGATCAGCGGACTCACGGTGAACAAGCAAGCCGCAAAAACTAACCTCAAGGATGGCTTCCTGAGCGTCCGACGAGTTTGGAAAGACGGCGACGTCGTCGAGATGGAAATCCCAATGCCAGTTCGAAAGGTCGTCTCTCACCCATCGGTCAAGGACACCCAAGGAATGTTCGCCCTTAAGCGCGGACCCCTCGTTTACTGCCTCGAAGAGGTCGACAATCCTGTCGATATGGACCGCGTCGGTGTTCCAATCAACAGCGATTTCGTTGCCTCCGTCGACCCCAAGCTCTTCAATGCAACGACTGTTCTTGAAGGAGAAGGCTATCTGTCAGGAGAGAGCTCGTGGGTCGGCCGACTGTTCCAATCGGTTGCCATTCCTCAAAAGGTCAAGCTGAAAGCAATCCCATACTTCATGTGGGATAACCGAAAGCCTGGCAATATGCGAGTTTGGCTCTCGCCAAATCCCGCCCCATCTCCGATGCGAGGACTCGAAACCACCGCCAAGGTTTCTGTCAGCTTTGAGAGTGGCTACGCCAAGATCAACGGGGTCAAGGACGGCTTCACGCCGACGACGAGCAACCCAAACTCCCCTCAGCAGCTTCACTTCTGGAGTCACCTCGGCGGGAAAGAATGGGTCCGCTACGACTTCCCAAAGGAAACCAAAGTAGCAAGTATGCGTGTCTTCTGGTTCGATGATACGGGTCGCGGAGGTGTACGAATCCCGTCGAGTTGGCAAGTCGAGGCCCTGATCAAAGGCACTTGGACTCCTCTGAAGCTCATCGCAGGAGAGAAGTACGGAACGGCTCTCGACATCTGGAATGAAGTGCGATTCGCACCTGTCTCCACAACTGCGCTTAGGCTCACACTAAACCAACAAAATGGGTTTGCCACCGGTATTCATGAGTGGCAAGTCTTCGGCGAAGACTAGTTTTCATTACCCTTGCAAATCAACCGCCAAAGGACTAAACTGCGCTCAATGTTTAGTTCTTTGGCATTGACCGCAATTTTGGCGGGATCGGGGCTCTCGGCCCAACTTAGGGGGAATAACGTTTGGGCGGGTCATAGCGGAGACCCCCAGCACACCGGCATCAGCTTCATGGCTTCACAAGATATCGTGAAGAAGCATTGGTCCACTCCAGTTGATTTAGTTCCTCGCTACAGTGGTAACAGTTTGCTCACCCACTACGGTGTTCCAATCATTACGCGTGGCAACATCCTGATTACCCCAGTCAAGCAAACCCTAACCGACGGTTTCAAGATCAGAGCGTTCAATGCCTTCAACGGTGATCCTGTCTGGACAGCAGACACTGACTATTCATTGCCTCCGTCTAGCTGGCTTCCGAGCATGTCTCCAACTTTGCTCACCAAGCGTGCAAACGTCTTCGATCCAGGAGTTGCATTCCAATCTGGCGGCGGTCGAGTCTCGTTCCGATCCGCGCACAGCAAAGTCGCGACGATCACAACACGAGCATTCTACGGAGACGCCATCTACAACGCCAATGCTTCGAACATGCGAAGCAACGTAAAGATTTGTACACCTCTCACCGCCTGCCCAGATGGCTCCGTTTTGTTTGGCTTCACGGTCCTTGGCACCAATGCTGCCAACCTAACGAGCGGTATCGCACGAGTTTCTGCTGACGGTGTCGGCTCATGGGTATCTGCAGCGACCCTTTCCGGTGATTCAGCAGTCGGCCGCGTCAAAACCAACTGCGCCCCTGCAATTACTGCCGACGGAACCTCGTTCTACGTCACAGTCCATTCCGGCAACTTCGGACGTGGAATGCTGGTAAAGGCAAACCTAAGCAACTACGCTGTTACCGGACGTGTCGCTCTCAAAGACCCAAAGACCGGTAACGACGCCGCAATCGATGCCGACGGAACCGCATCGCCAACAATTGGCACCGATGGCGACGTGTACATCGGCGTCCTCGAAAACCCATTCCCCCACAACGGCTACCGAGGCTGGCTCTTGCACTTTAACAAGGATCTGACTGTCGCGAAGACTCCGGGTGCTTTCGGCTGGGACGACACCGCCTCTCTGGTCCCGAGCTTCATGATTCCGGACTACACGGGTGGTTCCCCCTATTTGCTGTTTATCAAATACAACAACTACGGCGTGGGTGGCGGTCAGGGCTTGAACCGCCTAGCGATTCTTGACCCACAAAACTCAGAAATCGACGCCCGATCCGGACAGATGACCATGAAGGTTGTCCGTTCGATCCTCAACCCCACAACGGACCCTGAATACAACCAAACCTATCCAAACGCAGTCCGAGAATGGTGTGTCAACTCAGCCGTCGTCGACGTGACTCGACAAAGCGTGCTCGTCACCGGTGAAGACGGAATCCTCTACCGCTGGAACCTAGCGACCAACCGATTCGACCAGAGCCTCCAGCTCACGCCGGGAATCGGCGAAGCCTACACACCAACGGCTGTGGCCGCAGACGGAACGGTCATCGCGATTGCAAACGCAGTGCTCTACGCTGTAGGAAAGTGATCCTCACCCTCCTCGCCGCGGTAGCCCTTCAAACCACTCAGGATCTCCCTCCTGAGTGGTTTATTCGTGATGCGAAGGGGCAAAACTGCGCTTCGTGTCACTCTCCGACGGGTTTCGAAATTCATGTGATCGCTCCCGGAGCGGTGTTACGTCGGGCAAAGCGGCACCTTACCCAACCACAAGCCGAGGCTCTCGCAGCTGGCTTCAAGACCTTTGTGCCCTTCGAAGGTGTCTTCCCACCCTTTCAAGACCAAGGAGATCAAGCTGATGACGACAATCAGTTTCTGCGACAAGTCACTTCTGAAAGCTGGGTACTGACAGACAAAATCAACTCAGTTAAAGAGGCGCTGGAATATCGAAAGAAAATCGTCGCCATCGACCCGTTCCAACTTCAAGTCGCCTTCCCACTCAGTCCCCTGTCGGCGGACAAGTTCAACGGTGACACATCCGCCACCATCGCCGATTGGATCCCGGACGTGCCCGCCACCGATGGCGACCCCGTCAAGCTAGAAACAGAGCAAGACATCCTTGAACATGACCGGGCTATCGCCGCACGACCGGTCAATTCGCCAATCGAAATGTTGGCGCAAAACAAGTACCGTTCACTGCTTGCCTACTTGCACTACATCCGTTTCGGACGATTCGGCAAAGTCTGGCTCCCCGAAGGAAACCCAATGTGGAAGGTCGGAGACTTTGGTCGCATCTACGCCGATGCCGATTTCCAAAGTCTTGGGATGTCTCCGCAACTCATCGCCGAGAACACCGGCGGACCTTCCCCGACCGAACAAATGAAGCAACTCCGACTCAGCTGGTTCTGGCTGGGCTGGATGTTCGATCCATCGCTCATGCACTCAGGTCCTGCTAAGGACACAATCCGGGCGGACTACTTCGTCTTGAGCCTGCTTCAAGACGCCCAACTCCCGTCTCATGCGCTTTACATGCTCACCCGGAAACTCGCCGAACAAACTCCCGGTAAGTTCGCGTTTGAATTTCAATACTCGTTTCTGCTGACTAGCGAGTTCATTGGCAACTGGGAGCCCAAGGACCCCAAATCCAAAGCGCTCTTCCGTGCGTTTGCCGCCCAGAGCTTCCGGATGAACCTTTACCTGCTCCTGAACGACATCAAGACAACAGGTCGAACAATCAGAAAAGTCCCCCAAATCGACCAAATCACACGAGCAGGGGCCTACCTAAAGAAAATTGGCGTCGACGAAACGAAGCTCATCGAACGAGTCAAAAACGCAGTCAACAACGCCAAAGGTGTCTAGGGCAAGTGGGGCCGAACGTAAATCTTGTAAAGCAGTTTTGGCAAGGAATCTGAGAAGGAGACGACAATTCGATTGAGCTCCAACGCTGATTCACCCTGGACTGGCCGCTTCGCTAATTTGAGACCAACCTGATATCCAAGCGAACTCACCGCAGCTAACGTATCGGCATTAAACGATCCGTAAGGGTAACAAACGGAACGAGAATCCAATCCTCGGTCGTTCAGCATTTGATGCGCAACTGCCAACTCTTGGATCTGCTGCTCAAGAGTCAGCTCCGCCATGCGTGGGTGCGAGTTCGTATGATTTCCAATCTCGTGTCCACGACTCGAAAGTCGAATCAACTCGGCCCAAGTCGCAAGCGGTCGAGCCTTCTGGTCATCCCAGTTTGACACGACTCCGACAAGGGAAGGAACAGCATAAAACGCGCCTCGGTAGCCAGCATCCTCTAGGATTGCAGGCGCATTGCTTACCGCTGAGACGTAAGCGTCATCAAACGTGTAGCAAATCCCTTCCGGTCGGGCCGCCGCAAAGTCTCTTGGTAAAACCCCTGGCCACTTCTTCCTCCCAAAAAAACGAGCATGAGCTCCAAGTGTCTCTGGGGCACAGTTAAGCCAGCGACCTTCCTCAAGTTCGCTCCCGATCTTGTGATAACAGAGGATAACGGTTTTCAAAATGCCTGTATCGCAGAGTTTATTTGATACGTCCTACCGATAGCAGTGGTTTTTGCTGGACAAAGTAGCCCTCAGATGACTACAATGTCCATCATAGGTCGCAATGCGGTCTTGGAGAAGTCGTCTTAATATGCTTGGGAATCGAAGTTTTGTCCTCGCGACGCTTACGCTTGTCTCTGCGGCAGCAATGGCTCAATTTGATGGGCCTGCCCCGCTAGCCTGGCGATGGCAACAATCATCGCCGTCCGCGCCAACCGGTGCGCCGCTAGTCGATGGCAACAACATTTTTCTGAACCTGGGGAACCGCGTTTATTCGATTGACCGCGAATCCGGGAACACGAACTGGAAGTTTCCTAACGTTCAACCAATTGACGGCACCTTCCGCCGCTCGCCTGTCCTTGTCCAGGGAGTGCTGGTTTCCGCAGGAACGGATCGAAAAGTTTACGGAGTCAATCCTTCAAACGGCGAACTGAAGTGGGTTTACGAATCTCCTTCGACAATCACTGGTCAGCCCCTCAGCCTAGGCAAGTTCGTCGCCTTCCCGCTCGAAGGTGGATCGTTCACAGCTCTGGATGCAACGACGGGACTCAGCGTTTACGAAACTCCTTACCGCTCACTCGACGGAATCGCTGGACCTCTAACTGGTAACGGTCGAGATTCGGTCATGTTCTTCGATAACCGAAACAAGCTTCACTCCATCAACGTATCCTCGCGACGATCCAACTGGAGCGTGCCATTCGCCATTCGTCCAACCGACGGAACGGTCGAAAGCGCAGGCGGCTACGTTTACACCTATTCGGCAAACTATCTCGTCTGCATGAACGAGAGCACCGGTTCGCCAAAGTGGCAAGTTCCCGTCGGTGAGCCAATGATCTTCTCGCCCGAAGTCGGCGCAGGAGTCGTGGTTGCGGTTTCTCGATCCGGAAACGCTTATGTCTACTCGGACAGCGGCACCCTCAAGACGAGAACTCCTCTGGCCCTCGGATCAGTTCCCCTCGCCAAGCCAACAATTCTGGGAAAGAAGATCGCATTCGCTCTCACCAACGGCTCGTTCACGATCGTTGATGCAGCGACCGGTGCGGTTGACTGGCAATACTATGTTCGCCCAATGAATGAAGCGGCCAAGGCTGCCCTCAACTCGGGAAGCGCAGGTGCACCAGGTGGCGCTCCTGGTGGAGCCCCGGGCGGAGCGCTCGGTGGTGGCATCGGTGGCGGAGCACTCGGCGGTGGTCTAGGCGGTGGACAAGGTCTCGGCGGAGCGCAGTCGAACAACACGGCGGCTCCTGTAGTTACAGTTCCAATCGCAACCCAAATCGTTCTCGCAGGCTCAACCCTGCTGGTAACTGCCGGCGATTCAAGCCTTCTCGCTTTCGATAAGGTAACCGGAGTTGACTTGACTTCTCCAGTCGTCAAAACCCTCTGGCCAAGCAGCGGCGAAATGATCGCAGGAACCAATGGTCAAGAGTTCCTCTTCCAAATCGATGACGACACATCTGGCGTCGACGGAAAGACCATCTCGGTCACCATCGGCGGCAAGCCATACGCCTACGACTTTGGAAAGGACGGCGTCCTTATCGTTCGAGTTTCGCAGGCGAAGAAGAACGCATCGATCCCAAGCGGACGACACGACTTGGTCGTCACTGTCTCCGACTGGCTTGGAAACAAGACCACGCACTCCGTCAGCCTCAAGGTTGACAACGCGTTGCCACTCGTCCCACGAATCAAGCCCGCGACTGATGGTCAGGGCGGTCCTGGCGGCGCAGGTGGATTCGGTGGCGGTGCTGGCGGAAAGGGTGGCTAGCCCAACAAATAACTGGAACATACTGCTTAGCGCAGAGATGTCGGTCACTAAGGGTCGAGAGATTGCAAGATCTCTCGACCCTTGTGCTGACTGGAAGGACGTTCTATCGGGCCATCCACTTCTCACCGAAGCCGAGCAACGACGCGTTCGCGCTTACAACAGCACCGCAAACGAAAGCAACTTCAAGTTCCTCACCGAGGAGGACTATCCCGAAGCCCTATCGCACTCCAGCGCCGCTCCAGCGGTGGTTGCCCTCTCTGGAGACCCCAAGCCAATCTATCGCCCCTGTATCGGCATTGTAGGCACCAGATCGGCAACAAGCTACGGCAGGGTGTGCGCCCGTAAGTTCGCGGAAGAGTTCGCCCGCCATGGAGTAACCGTTGTCAGCGGTGGCGCAGTCGGCATTGACGCCGAAGTCCACCAAGGCGCAATCGACGCCCGCGGCTCGACAGTCGCCGTACTCGCAAACGGCGTCGACCACGTTTACCCATCCGCAAACGCTAGCCTTTTTGAGCGGATCAAAACCTCAGGCTGCCTCATGAGCCAATTTGCTCTCGGCTCCAAGCCCGCCGATTACAAGTTCATCCTCCGCAACCAACTCATCGCCTCGCTATGCCACGCCGTTGTGGTCATCCAAGCCCCTCTTAAGTCCGGCGCCATCCGCACCGCCGGATTCGCCGCCGAGCAAGGTCGAGAAGTATTCGTCGTCCCGGGACCGATTGACCAGTTTGGATTCCAAGGCTCCCACTCTCTCATCCGTGATGGAGCAACCCTCGTTGACCACCCCATGCAAGTGCTCGAACAACTCGGAATCGACTTCAAAGTCGCCACCACTGTCGAAGCCGAAGGGGTTGCCGGGCAAATCCTAAGCGTCCTCGATTCTCAAGCAAAACCCGTTGAAAAAATCGTCGAAATCACCGGACTCACGACCAGTGAAGTACTCTCAGAGCTAACCCTCTTAGAACTCGACGGACTTGTCCTGCGAGACCCCGGAGGATTTTCCAAAGCATTATGAGTCAACTGATTGCTCTTACCCCTGGCGAGGATGGCCTCGATCTCGTCCGATTTGATACCAAAACCGGCGAAATGAACGACATAAAGAAGGGGGATCCGGAAGGCGTTCTAGTGCCAGGGTGGATCGACATCCACATCCACGGAGCCTTCGGAATCGACTTCATGAGCGCCTCGACCGCCGAACTGAAGGAACTTTGCAACACGCTGGCCGAAGACGGCTACGAGCGATTCCTTCCAACAACCGTTACCGCCCCCGTCGAGGATATTAAACGCGCGTTGGCCAATCTCCCCAACCACCCGCTGATCGGAGGCTTCCACCTTGAAGGCCCGTTTATCTCCCCCGAATTCCCAGGTGCGCAACCAAAGCAATTCATCCAAAACCCGCCTACCGGCGATTCTGAGTGGGATGAAATCCTGAACGACAAACGGCTCAAAGTCGTCACCCTAGCCCCCGAGCTCCCCGGCGCAATCGAACTGATCAAGCGTCTCACAAAGCGTAAAGTCATCTGCTCCATGGGGCACACAAACGCAACCTACGCCGAGGCCGCAGCGGGTCACGAAGCAGGCATGCAGCACAGCACCCACACGTTCAACGCAATGCGTGGCTTCCACCACCGCGAAGCAGGAGCTGCCGGCGCTGCAATGACCCTGACTCCTTTCTGCGCCGAGCTGATCTACGACCGCATCCACGTCTCTCCCGAAGCCGCGCTTGTCCTGATTCAAACGCGTCTGGTCGATGGTGACGTGATCGCCGTCAGCGACTCAACAATGGCATCCGGTCTTGAACCAGGAACCAAGCTCAAAATGTGGAACTTGGACTGCGTTGTCGGAGAAGGCGACGTTCGACTGGTCGACGGCGGATCTCTTGCCGGATCGGCTGTAACCCTCAGAAATGTCTTTGCGAACCTAACCCAAGACTTCGGAGTCGAGGTTGCCGCCAACCTCTGCTGCTACACCCCAAGAGAAGCCCTCGCAATCACCGACCACCCAGAGGTCTGGAACCTCGTCAGCGAAGAAACCGGCGAGCTGATCGAAACCTACCGCGTTGAGTAGGCCCGGTTACTCAGTCGCAGTAGCCTTATTGATCCGGTCCCAAACGCCAGCCCACTCTGGTGTTTGGGGCGGCTCTTCAATCACGATTCGCGGGAGTTCCCGTGTCTCAAGATCGGACAAAGCAACGTAAAGCTTCTTAGCGTAGTTTGCAGGGTCACTGGGCATCTGAATCTGATTTGCCCCCGTCGTGTAGCCAAACACCAGCCCCGCATCACCCTCAAGCGCCTTCGGAGCAAGAACGGCTGGAACCTTCGGCGCATAGTGCCGCCGATACATCCCGGGCGCCTTCTTTGCATCAGTCGTCGAGACTTCAACGGTTCCAATCACCGCTTCGATTTCCTCCGCCGTGATAGTCCCGGGTCGCAAAATCTTGGGGGTGCCGTCGCTCAAATCAAGCACGGTCGACTCAATACCAACCCGGCAAGGACCGCCGTCGATGATACAAGCCACATGAGCCGTGATTGATTCGTCAATCCGATCCGCACGAGTCGGTGATAGCCCCATGAACGGATTCGCGCTTGGCATCGCCAAACCCATTTGCGTCATCTCAAGAATCGCCAACGCAAGCGAATGAGAGGGGATTCGGATCGCCACCGTGTCCAGCCCTGCCGTGACAATGTCCGGCACGCGTGGGTTCTTCGGAACCACAACGGTCAGCGGTCCTGGCCAAAACGCGCGAGCCAGCTTCAGCATTCCCTTCGGAAGATGGTCTGACCAAAGCTCCACCGCGTCCATGTGGGAAACATGCACAATCAGCGGATTATCCGAAGGTCGTCCCTTGGCTTCAAAAATCTTGGCAACTGCTTCCGGATTTGCCGCGTCAGCTGCCAACCCATAAACGGTTTCCGTAGGCAAAACCACAAGCTCACCAGCGAGCAGTGCATTCGCCGCCCGTCGCAGGTTTGGCTCAACGGGTCGAAGCGGCCTCATCGAATCGCCTCCCACATCGCCTCGCGTGGTGCGGAAGCATCAAACCAGTATTCAAAAGCAAAAGCACCCTGTTCCATTAACATCATTCGTCCGTCCATGCCAGTTAATCCGTGAGAAGCAGCCTCGCTTAGGAAGGAAGTAGGGCCACTAGAGTATGCCAGATCGTACGCAAGCTGAGATCCGGGTTCAGCTCCCGTCCAATCAATCGGAAGGGAATCTCCGGTAAGCCCAGTCGAAGTCGTATTCACAATCAGGCCAAATCCTCCGACTGCAGGATCGGAGACAATCCGACTTCCCAGCCCGACTTGATCAACAAGCTCCGCTGCCCGGCTGCCCGTCCGGTTCCACACCGAAACCTCGGTCCCTTGTCGCGACAAGGCGTAAACAATTGCCCTCGCCGAGCCACCCGCCCCAAGCACCAAGGCGCGTTGACTATGCCCCGGAAGTGACTTAAGGAATCCGGGAACATCGGTGTTCACCCCGGACTGATCCGAGAATCGTAGTGTATTGCACACTTGTAGCTTCTGGGAAGTCTCGCAAGTAGAATCAGCCCACTCAAAAGCGGCAGTCTTGTGCGGAATGGTCACATTCACGCCCCGGTATCCCAGCTGAATCAAATGGTCAATCGCCTGCTCAAATTCTTCTGCAATAACCTCAATCGCAACGTAGTTCTCCCTGAGCCCCAACGCGTCGTAAGCCGCGTGATGCATCTTGGGAGACAGGCTATGTTTGATCGGATGCCCCAAGACCGCAAAGTCAGCCCGCGGAGCCTCCCGCCAGCCAAAAACACTCATGGTCGTTCGTGAACCCTGAACGCAAAATACTTCTGACCTGCGAAGTTCCAAAACGCCGCTACTCCCGCCCCAATCACACTGGCAAGGACAAGTGAAATCGTCTTATGCCCCGGAATAATCCCAAAGAAGAGACTGGAAATCACGACGTTGATCGCAAGTCCGGTGTAACTGACCAACAGAACTCGAAGGAGCTGCTTACCCGCATCCGTCTTTTCCTTGATCTTAAAGGTCAGATAACGATTGAGCAAAAACGAGTTGAACGTAGCGATAAATGAACCGCAGAAAAACGCCACTGGCGCAAACGCCCGACTCGGTTCGCTCGCGTACCAGTTCACAAGGTTCGGGAAACGGTCCATCAGGCCCTGCCCCCAAACGGTCGAAGCCAGTTCCGAACCGATATGCAACTTCCGCATGAGCAGCAATCGAATCGAAGTATCAATCAGAAACGAGAGTGCGCCGACCGCAAGGAACTTCGCAAACTGACGCACAATCGGGCGGTCAAGCAGTCGAGAAGGAGCCACTGTTGCTTCGTCGGAGGAAGGCACAAGAGTACGATACAGCACGGACATGATAATTCGCTCAATTACACGGTTTATTTTCGTGCCCGCAAACTCCGGCCCATCCATTTTCTGAAGCCAGATTCCATCAATTCCGGTCCGATTTGCCCCCAAGATGTCGGTCATGATCTGGTCCCCAATCATCACAGCCTGCTCGGCACCAATTCCCGTTTCCTTCAGGGCTTCCTTGTACATTTCGGGAGACGGCTTGAACTTACCGTTCTTCGTCGGAATGCCAATCTGGGCCGACAGCCGAGCCAGTCGTTGAGGGTGCCGTGTGTTACTCAGAATTCGAAGCTGGAATCCACGAGCCTTCGCCGCCGCCACCCAAGCCAGAACCTCCGCTGAAAACTCTTCCTCGTGCCACTTCACAATCGTGTGGTCAACATCCAAAAGAATGAGCCGCTTTCCCGCCTCCCAAAGCATGTCAAGGGATACGTCTTGCAACACCCGAGCCGACTTCCAAGGGCAGAACTTCCGAAGCGCCCCTGCCCGCGACCGATCAAAATCACCAACCAAAAAGCTCACTTCTTTGCCTCCGTCTTAATCTTGTCTCGAAGCGCAACGTTCTTCAAGTGCTCCTCATAAGTGCTCGAGAAAAGAGTGCGACCATCTGGCAAAGAGATATAGAACAGGTCATCGTGTTGGGCCGGAGCAAGCGCCGCTTTGATGCTATCCACCGTGGGCGAACAAATCGGTCCTGGCGGTAACCCACTCTTCAGGTAAGTGTTATACGGCGACTTGACGCTCGTGTAGTCCTTGTAGAACAGCGGCCGCCAAAGCTGCATTCCGTAGTTCACCGTGGCGTCGATCTGCAACCTCATCCCCTTTTTAATCCGATTTTCAATGACGCCCGCGATCAGTTTCTTCTCATCCAATTTGTTGGACTCTAATTCAAGCATCGAGGCGATCGTAAGAACCCGGTGGACATTCTTCTCCGTAAGCCCCAAACTCTTCGTCTTTTTCGCAAAGTTCAACAACTGCCGGCGAATCACCAGTTCCGCCCCCAAATCAGGAGGGAAGTTGTAAGTATCAGGATACAAATAGCCCTCAAGAGTCTCCCCGGTCAGTGGAACGCCGGGAGTCTTAAACCTTTCCGGTTCGCCGATAAGCTCTAGATACTCAGCCGAGGTGCAAACTTCCTTTTCTGCAAGGGTCTTTGCCGTTCGAGCCGCCCAACGGCCCTCCGGGAGGCGAACCAATTGGCGCAACGGCGTAACCAACGCTCGCAGCACCTCGCCAGCCGACTGCCCGGCGTGAACCTCATAAACTCCAGGAGCAATCAGCCGATTCCCTCGGAAACCAACTACCATTCCGTACAAGCTCGTAGCGATTGTGCTTCGAATAACTCCCTTGTCCGCCATGATCTGAAGCTGTTCACTCAGCTTACGAGGCTTAACCATCACAAACCTCTGCTTCGGACCAACCGGCATCGGCGCGATCAAGCTAGAAAATACGAACCCGAGCGCGACGGTGACACCTAATACTCCGACCTGAGCAACCCGACGCTTAGCCTTTCTAAGCATCGAAAAACCTCTCGAGGATTCGGCAAGCGGCTTCGCTATCGATATGTCGGCGTCGCTGCGCCGCCGTCCAATCTTGCAACCGCAAGTCAGCCGTCGCACCCACGCTCGTCATCGATTCATCGACAAACCGAACTTCATGTCCCAATTGGGCGATCTCGTCGCCAAGCTTTCGGCAAATCTTGGACATTTTAGTCGGCTCACCCTCAGCCCCAAGAGGCTCGCCGACGACGATGATTTCAGCCTGCTCCTTCTTGCAAATCTCGCTGATCAATGCCGCATCTCGCCGCAAAGCTCCGCTCGCCGAAATCGCAGCGCGTGGTGAAGCAACGCGAGCTTCGACCTCCGCTACCGCAATGCCAATGCGCTTGCCCCCAAAGTCGACGCCGAGGGCTCTCATGCGGAAAAGTGTCCTAACACTTCGCTGTGGATAAGGCCATTAGAGCTAACCGCCTCCAATCCAAAATCTCCTCGTTCAAACGGGTCACCTCCAGAAAAATCTGAGAACTTGCCGCCCGCCTCTTCGATAATCACTCGAATTGCGGAGAGATCCCATCGACTGACCACCGGGTCTAACATGGCATCCACGCGTCCAGTCGCGACTAGCGCATGGCCATAAGCGTCGCTCCACGTTCGCGATGTGAGAGTGCTCTCGGAAAGCTTGGCAAATCCATCCCACCGTTTGTGCTTAATCATCGAAAGCGGTCCACCGCAGGCGAGAATGCTCCCCGCTACTGAACCTCGCGCAGAAACCTTGCAAGGCTCGCCATTGAAAAACGCCCCCGCGCCTCGCTCGGCGTAAAGAATCTCGCCGAGCGCAGGGAAGTAGCAAACGCCAAGCTCCGGCAGTCCGTCAACCTCGTAAGCAAGAAGGGTGGCGTAAAGCGGAACCCCGGAAACGAAGGACTTTGTCCCGTCAATCGGATCGATAATCCAGCGGGTCGTACCCTCGCCGGTCAATCCTTGCTCTTCACCAAGAATTGCTTCGCCGGGAAACTCTTGCGCCAGCGCATCGCGGAGGAGCTGCTCCGCTTCCTGATCCGCAACCGTCACCGGGGAAGAGTCACCTTTCAACTCCCAGCCCACGCGGTTCCTAAAGTGAGCCAATGTTGAATCGCCCGCCGCACGGACAGCCTGGATGGCAAATTCTAACCGAGGAGTCATTGGGATTCAGTTTATTCGATATTCAAATCAAGACGGGCCGAGTCCGAAGACCCGACCCGCTCGATATCGGTCTGAGAGAGTTGACCGAATCCTTACTTTCCGCCGTCTACTGGAGGAAAATCTCCAGGACCGCCGGGTCCACCAGGACCTCCTGGACCCCCTGGTCCACCAGGACCACCAGGTCCGCCCTGTCCTCCCATCGGTGGGCGAGAGGTGAGATAGAACTCACGTCCAACCATGGCCTTGTACTCCGAACGCTGCTTGTCAGAAAGCACACCAAGCACCTTCGACATGACTGCCTTCATCATCTTGGAAGGATCCTGTTGCTGTTGCCCAGGCTGACCTGGTTCTGGCCGGAACTCTTCCATGATCTCCATGATCGCTTCGCGCTGATCTTCCGTGATTGCAAGCTTCTCTCCGAGCTCTCGGGTCATGAACGCCTGTGGTCCAACAACCTGGATCTCAATCTGCTTGAAGCGGGTGTACTGCTGAGGACTCAAGATTTCTTTGATCTTAGCGTCGTTCTGCGGGTTTGGTCCGCCCTGTCCGCCCTGACCAGGTCCTCCTGGGCCACCTTGGCCTCCACGACCGCCCTGACCGCCACCTTGACCACCTTGGCCTCCACGATTGCCTTGGCCGCCGCCTTGACCGCCTTGACCTCCACGGTTACCTTGTCCGCCACCCTGGCCACCCTGACCACCTCGGCCGCCCTGTCCGCCGCCCTGTCCGCCGCCTTGACCGCCCCGCATTTGTGGGAAGGCTTGATCGATGGCTTTCATCTGCTCGTCAGTGATCTTGAGTTCTTTCTGAACATCAGGATGTCGAAGAAGTTGCGGACCGCGTGGCATTCGGAACTGCTGTCCCGGTCCGCCTTGTCCAGGACCTCCAGGTCCACCTTGTCCAGGCCCGCCCTGTCCGGGACCGCCAGGACCACCCTGAGGAGGTCCACCGAAGCCGCCCTGTCCGAACGAGAGTGCGAAAACTGCCACCAAGGCAGAGATCGAAAAGAGTCGAGTGAGTGTTCGTTGTGTTCGTTCCATTTGGTTTTCCTCCAAAGGTTTTCCTTTACATTGGTTACTTTACGAAACAGATGTTTGGGATTTATTTGATTGCTCTTGTTTTGAAAAAATGGGCAAGTGGAGCTCGACAACCGTGCCGTTTCCAACCTGACTTGCAATCTTCATCGAGCCACCAGAACGCTCAATAATCGCCCTCGTGATCGATAATCCGAGCCCAGCTCCTCCGTCTCTCCGATTACGGTGTTCATCAGCCCGGTAGAACCGCTCCCCCAATCGCTCCAAGTGTTCCTCAGAGATTCCAACGCCGTTATCGCGCACCGAAATCACCGCCGACCCACCTCTCAACGTGGTCGAAACCAAAATCTGCGCACCCGGCGAAGAATGACGCCGAGCATTGTCAACCAGGTTGATCACAGCGCGCGCGAGATCACTCGCATTACCCCGCACGTGAGCACTCGCCTTCGACTCGATCGATAGCCCCGGCGTTAGCGCCTGCAAGACACTCTGCGCCTCATCAAGGGCGTCCCGAACGGAACAGCTCTCCTCCGACAATTCCGGCTGCTGCTCAAGTCGAGCCAACGCCAGCAACTGCTCCACGAGCCGAGTCATCGAAATGCCCGCCTTGTCCGCAATCTCCAATGCCTCCCTCAGCTCCTGCGGATCAGAATCCTGTTGCAACGCACCACTTGTCGTCAAACGCAGCCGAGCCAGCGGTGTGCGAAGTTCATGCGAGGCATCCGCCACAAACTGCTTCTGCGCATCCAAATTCGCCTGAAGCCGCCGATTCGCGACGTCCCGCTCCTCAAAGGAACTCTGCAATCGATCTAGCATCGCGTTGAAGGTGCCCGACAACCGACCGAGCTCGTCCGAAGACGTACTCTCAAGTCGCACCCCCAAGCTCGCACCCGAAATCGATGATGCCGCGGTCACCACGCGACGAATCGGAGACAATGCCCGCTCAGCCAAAAAGGCTCCGATCAAAGCCGATACAATCACCCCAAACGGCAGCAAAATCAGAACAACCCCCGCCTGAGTTTCCTTCAGCCGATCAAAGTCGCGAAGTGAGTGGCCAATCTGCACAAAACTCCGCTCCGGAATGTCTTCAGGCGCATTGGGCGGCCTCTTCAATTCTAAAGTAAGAACCCGAACCTGCTCGCCGTCAACTGGAACCGTCGAAAAATAGGGTCGACCAGACTGAGTTCTTTTGACTCCATTGGGGTCCAAAACACGTGAGCCCGATTGGCGTGGAGTGCCATCGGGAGCAAGCATAATCGGCCGCTCAATGTCGTTGTTCCCTCCAGGAGGATTTCGCATAGGACCGCCATTACCCATCGGCCCTGGTCCCCCGCCTCGTCCCATCTTGGTCGCGCGGTTCGTAAGGTCGCGGTCAATCGATTCAACAAACACCCGCTGGGTTCGGATGACCAAGAAGCCCATCCCAATTCCAAGCAGAAGGAACGCCGCTAGCGAGTTAATCAGAATCAGACGAATACGAAACGACATCAATCTCCAATGCGATAGCCAAAGCCATGCACCGTCTCAATCAAGCTCTTCTCGCGTCCAGCATCAATCTTTTTGCGAAGCGAGGTCACGTGAAAATTCACCGTGTTCGAAAGCGACTCATCATCGTTCCATATTCGGTCGATAATCACCTCGCGAGACAGCACCCGTCCTCGATTTCGCACGAGCGCCTCAAGCAGCGAATACTCCCTTGGAGTGAGTTTGATCAGCTCGCCATCACGGCGAACAGTCTTGCCAGCCGAGTCAATTTCCAAGTCGTCAAACGACATTTTCGAAGACTTCACAGGCTTGTCACGCCGAAGCAAAGCGCGAACCCGAGCAAGAAGCTCGTTAAAGTCAAACGGCTTGACCAGGTAATCGTCCGCACCCAAGTCCAAACCCTTCACGCGGTCCTCAACCGCATCCCGGGCGGTCAACATCAAAACAGGCGTCCGAGATCGATCCCGCCGCAACTCGGCCACAACCGACCAGCCATCGCGTTTCGGCATCATCACGTCGCAAATGATCAACGAATACGATTCTCGCTGAGCCTGCCGCAGACCATCCTCGCCATCCAGGGCAAGGTCGACGACGTACCCCTCCTTGGCAAGCGTCTTGCGCAAACGCTCCCCAATCACATCATCATCTTCGATCACCAAAATCCGCAAGATAAGCGATTATACGGTTCAATCACGATCGAACGTGTTTGGAAAGTATTTGGCGAAGCCAGATCTCACCACTATTCAAGCTCAAATTCCCAATGACCTGAGCCCAATCGAAACTCCGTAAGCCCATTGCCACGGCGAATCTCGCCAGCGAAACGCTTCCCGTTCTGCGTCACCGGCTTTCGTGACTTGACTGGAAGAGTCACGTGGGCCGTGCAGTTCGGTGGGATGACAACTTCGTATCGAACGACGTTGCCGACCCGTTTCCAGTTGCTCACGATCTTCCCTCGAACTGACCGATAGCTCGACTTCACCCAGTTCAGCCCCTCCGGGATTTGAGGTCGAATCACGATCTTGTCAAAACCCACCGCCTCCGGATCCGGCTGAATCCCACCCAGTTCCTGCATCATCCACTGGCTCACCGACCCAAACATCGGGTGGTTGTGCGAGTAGGTGTTGTCGCTAAACTCCCAGTGCTCCCAAAGCGTCGTCGCACCATTCTTCAGCATCCAACCCCAACCCGGAAAGTCCGGCTGAGTCACGATCTTATAAGCCAAGTCAACCTGACCGCTTCTCGAAAGCGCCTCCAGCATATAGTTCGTACCGAGAATCCCTGTCGAAAGGTGATCCTTCCGCGCGTGAATCCGATCAACCAGATATGCCAAAACCTTCGACCGCTCTGAGTCCGGAATGATCCCGGTGTGCAAAGCAATCGCTTGGCAAGCCTGAGACCCAACACCAACTTTTCCCGTTTTAGGGTCAAAGTATTTCTTCAGGTACGCCTCTCGGATCTTTTCGGCGAGCCGATTGAATTCAATTCCATCGATGGGGGTCGGGCTGTTTATTGCCGCCCTTGCCATGAGCTTTGCGCTCCAGTAGTACATCGGAGTCACCATCTCCGGCGAGGGATTCGGTTCCAGGCCCTCATGGTCACTCAGTCCATCCGTCACGATGCCATCGAGATACTTCTTCTCAACTTGCTCAAGCCACTTCCTGGCAACGGCATACTCCTGCTCCCCAATCCTCTGATCCCCATACATCTGGGACAACTGATCCGCAAGCAGCACGGGGGCCATCGCCCAGATCAATCCGCAATATTGGATTCCCATCGAAGGCGCGGTATCCGTCAGCATCCCGTCCGGCAAAGCGCTATCCGACCAATCACGAATTGCTTTGGCATAGAACCCCGACATGTCGAAGTTCGCCATAAAGGCCTGACTCGACCCAACAATATCCCCGCCATAGCCGAGTCGCTCACGATGAGGACAATCAGATTGAACGCTGAAGATGTTTGAAAGAAACGTCCGTCGGCAGACCGCCTGCAACTCGTTCAACATCGGATTCGAACACTCAAACTCACCAACGCTCTCCACGTCCGAGTTCAATCGCAATCCCGTCACCGAATCCAAAGGCAGCGGTTCTTTCAAACCAGAAATCTCGACATAGCGAAATCCGTGGAACGTAAACCGAGGCGTGTAGCTCTCCTTGCCGCCCTTGGTGATAAACGTATCTGCTTGCCACGCAATTTCCGGTGCACCTGGGCCGCCTGCGCTCTCTCCCGTCTCCTTCCGCTTGTACTTAATCTGCCCCGCAACGCTCGTCATCGGGTTCAGAGACCCATCTTTGTACAGCAACTCGCCATACCGCAGGTCAAGTTTCGTCCCCGTCGGCAGGTCAGTAGCAATGCGAACCCATCCCGCAAAGTTCACACCCATGTCGTAAACAAAAATCCCCGGCTTAGGAGAACTAACCTTAACTGCCTTCCAGCTCTTCGTCACCCGAATCGGCGGCTGGGACTGTGAAGCAAGTTTCCCAATTGTCTTCGTCGCCAGTTTCGCCGGAGCCCAGCCAGCATCGTCGAACCCGGCCAGATTCCACCCTTCGATCTCCTTCCGCGCGTCGTAAACCTCGCCCAGATACACGTTGTTCCGCACGATCGGCCCGTCCGAGACCTTCCACCGCTCACTGGTTCCAACTACCGCTGTTGATCCATCCTTGTAGGTCAGTACGAGCTGGGCGATCACCCTCGGCCGTCCCACAGAAAGGCTCTGGCGCAAGTTAAACGAGCCAAAAAGCTTCAACGGCAGCGGGTTGTACCAACCATTTCCCAGCATCACGCCAATGCAGTTGTCCCCAGTTTTCAATGCCTGCGTGACGTCATAGACGCTATACAGCACCCGGTCCTCAACCCGTGTCCAACCCGGATCAAGAACATGGTCCCCAATCCGCTTGCCATTCAGCGACGCCTCGTAATAGCCCAGTCCTGAAATCGCCAACCGAGCCCGGCTAACCGGACCGCGCAACCGAAACTCCTTCCGAAACAGCGGAGCAGGGTCCTCCTTGTAAAAATCTGCGTCCGAAGTGGGATCTTTCTTCCCATCATCAATCCATCCGGCTTTCCAATCCGAAGGCTTCATCGGGCTCATCTCCCATTTAGCCGCTTTGCTCCATGCCCCCTCGCTGTCTCGCTCCCAAACCTGCACCTTCCAGAAGCACTGCTGGCCCGACTTCAGCGCCTTTCCTTCATAGGCGATATTGTTTTGTTCCGGGCGGTAAATGCGACCGCTGTCCCACAAATCGCCCTTGTTCGCCATCAATCGTTGAGCCGAACTCGCAACCAAGATTCGGTAGCCCCCCGACTGAGACGCATCGCGCTCTCCAGGTTTGGCCTCAAGGACCCAACTCAGCCGTGGCGCCGGAGTATCAATCGCCAACGGCTCAACCTGCGACTCGCAGCGAAGCTCCACGGGAGCAATTCGAGGCTTTGGCGCACCAACGTGCACTGAACCCAACGCCAACGATGCGAGAACAGAACCCAGCATTGCGCGAGTCTATCTCAATCTTCTGAAAGGTAAACGCTCCTCTCTCGACGCTAATCGCGGAGAAATTTCCGAGGAGTGGTGGGTCCGGAGGGATTCGAACCCTCGACCAATGGCTTAAAAGGCCACTGCTCTACCGCTGAGCTACAGACCCGGAAGCAAATATAATACCCGCCCAACGGGTAGCCTTAGCTAGATGGCTGAGGAACTGACTTATGCATCCGCTGGCGTAAACATCGACGAAGCTCAGCGCGCACTGAGGGGAGTTGTGGGCAATATCCGAGCAACCCAAGGCGAGCGCGTCGTCGGAGGGATCGGCGGATTTGGAGCCCTTTTCAAGGGACTGTTCCCCGAAATGGAGAACCCACTGCTCGTCAGCTCGATTGATGGCGTCGGCACCAAAACGAAGGTCGCCGCAATGGCAGGAGACTATTCCAACCTTGGCCGAGACATCGTCAACCACTGCGTCAACGACATCCTCTGCCAAGGCGCCCACCCACTCTTCTTCCTCGACTACTACGGCTGTAGTCAACTCTCAGCCGATACCTTCGAGTCAGTCGTCAACGGCATGGCGGCAAGCTGCAGCGACATCGGCTGTGCCCTCATCGGCGGCGAAACCGCGGAAATGCCCGGCGTCTATCACGACGAGGAAGTCGACATCGTCGGCACCATCGTCGGAGTCGTCGACGACGCTCTCAAATTCCCGCGACAAGTCTCCGCAGGTGACGCCATCATCGGCCTCGCCAGCAACGGACTTCACACCAACGGCTTCAGCCTTGCCCGACGCGCTCTCTTCGAAGTTGGCGGACTCAGCGTCCGAGACCTCGTCCCGGGCACCGAGCAAACAATCGCTGACGCCCTGCTCGCGCCCCACCGCTGCTACTACAACGCAATCAAGCCTTGGCTCGGCGAAAACAGTCCTCTCCACGCGATGGCACACCTCACCGGCGGTGGATTCTTCGACAACATTCCGCGAGTCCTGAGCGCAAATACACGCGTCATGGTCGAAAAGCGATCCTGGACGCCGCTTCCGATCTTCGATCTCATTCAGCAGATGGGCAATATCGGAGAAACCGAGATGTATCGAACCTTCAACATGGGAATCGGAATGGTTCTCGTGGTCGATCGGTTCTACGTTGACCAAATCCTGACCCACATGACAGAAAACGGCGAGAACGCCGCCGTCATCGGGGAAGTTCTCGCCGGTTCAACTGATGTCCAGTTAGCCTAAGTTGTTAGCTGAGGTGGAAGACAAATCGGGCGTTGCCGAGAGCGATCTCGGTACCGTCCGAAATCTCTTTCTCATCAACCTTCTCGAAGTCGTCGCCAAGAACAAACGTTCCGTTTGACGAACCAAGGTCAACGACCTTCCAAGCGCCATCTTCTTGCACAAGTTTGGCGTGCTTGCGGCTGACATAAACACCTTCAGGGAGAGAAGCCAAATCGATATCGATCGGTCCAACTGCCGGATCAAATCGTCCGATCACACAAGGGCTGTTGACAGGGAAGACCTCTTCCGTCTCCGCGCCATTTCGCTTCACAACCAGGGTTGCGGTTAGGGCAGGAGTCGAAAGCTCTTCTACAGGCTGTCCAGTAGTTTCTGCGGCAGCGTCAACGGCTTCTTCGGCAAGAGTTGCTTCTTCGTTCATGAGAGTTGCTTCCTATTATTGGGCTAAATCCCAGAAAATCTACTAGGGTTTGCGAGGATTATTCCCAAACAATCTCATTTGTCTCCCAGAACAGAAAGGCTGTGCCGCTCTCCAATCCCACGGAAACCCTCTCCTCAACTGCTTTGTTAGAAATACTTGAAGCTCCCAACGGCGCGAGAGACTGGCGCTCTACGGGCCACTGAACACCTGAAAGGCTCGCACTTTCACACTCACCGAGGGGAATCAGAGAAACTCTTCCTCCCACTGTGACCGGAACGGAGAACCCACCGTGCTCCGTCCGCACAATTCGTCCCATCCCCCTTTGGAACACAAACCAGACATCCACCGGCGAAGCCGCCGCCGAAAAGAGATTCTGCAACTGATGGTCAGGGAGATCACCCTCGGCGCAGGCAACGTGAATCGACTCGAAGCCTTGATCAAAACACCACCGCAAAACCTTTTCGAAATCCGTGTAATTCTGATCAGGCAGCGAAAGCAACGTTACCGACTCAGGCACTCGTCCCAGGTCAGCTGAATCGAAATCTCCGGCAACCACCAGGGGAAGTTTTCCGACCGATTCGAGATGATGGAACCCCGCATCAACTGCAATCAAATGCGTCGCCGATTCTGCCCAACGATTCATCCGTTCGGCGTCCAAACAACTCCCACCAAGCACAACCAGAACGCGCGATTCCATCAAGAAAGATTAGTCTACACACCCAGGTTCGCCCCCGAAAAATTAACAGTAGAACTCTGTGCAATCAAAACACGAATTCGGTCGAAATGCCGAGAAAAACCGTCATCCGAGGTAAGAAAAACGAGGAAAAAAGTGGCTGACTCCCCTAGACGGATGAGGATGGCAAAAAGTGTCAGCAATTCTTCTTTTCTTTGTTGACTCGGTTTCAAAAGCCTTGTATACTCCGACCCCTAGATCAAACAAAGGCACCCCAGCAAACCTTGATCTGCCCGATAATGAAACGCCAATTCTCCTTCGAAGATTCTGAATCAGCCATCGTGCTCACCGCAGCATGGCAGGGAGTGTTGCAACGGATGTCGAGTGAAGTCAAAGAGCCCATCATGGTTCGCTTCATTCGTCCTCTCGAACCAGTAACGATGGAGGGCAACGTTGTCCGCCTCGCTGCACCGGGTCAGTTTATCCAGCAGTGGGTGCGAGACCGCTTCTCAGGCCTTCTCCAGAGCTGTCTCAGCGACGAGCTCGGTCAGTCCGTTGAACTCCAAATCATCGCCGCACCACGCGAGAAAAAGGAAGTCATCGAAACCGCAGTCGCGATTTCACAACCCGCTCTCACCGCGCCGATTCAGAAGTTCGTTCCCAACGAGAAATACCGATTCGACACCTTCATCAAGGGTCAGTCAAACCGACTCGCCCTTGCTGGATCAATCGCCGTCGCCTCCGAGCCTGGCGTCAAGTTCAACCCACTTTTCATCTACGGAAACAGCGGTCTCGGCAAGACTCACCTCCTCAACGCAATTGCTCGCGAGCTGATCGATAACGACCCGAAGGTCAACATCGCGTACGTCACCGCCCAGCAGTTTGCCGAAGACTTCATCAACGCCCTCCAAGCCAACCGCGTCGAACAGTTCCGACGCATGCACCGGCACGTACACGTATGGCTCGTCGATGACATCCAGTTCATCGCCAACAAGGACAAGACTCAAGAAGAGATCTTCCACACCTTCAACTACCTCTATTCTCTGGGCAAGCAGATCGTTCTCACATCGGACCGACCACCAAAAGATCTGTTCCTCATGGATGAGCGACTCCGATCCCGCTTCGAAAGCGGTCTCGTCGCCGACATTCAAATGCCGGATACGGAAACCCGCTGCGCGATCATCAAGAGCAAAGCCGCCGCAATGGAAGTCGAGCTCTCTCAAGACGCCGCGATGTTCCTCGCCGAAACCGTTCCCGGCAACGTCCGAACTCTTGAAGGCGCAATCACCAAGCTCGCGACCCTTGCCAGCCTGGAATCCGCCGAAATCACAGTCGACTTCGCCAAAGAAATGGTCGAGCGGTACTACCAGGGAGTCTTCAGCAAGCCCGGAATCGGCCAAATCCTCGAGCTCGTCGCAAAGCAGTACAACATCTCAATCGACGAAATGAAAGGACAATCGCGAAAGGGTCCAATCGTCCACGCCCGCCACGTAGCAATCTTCCTCACTCGACGCATCACCGGGGACTCCTGGAAGCATATCGGCTCCCAGTTCGGCGACCGAGATCACACGTCCATCATGCACGGATACCAAAAGATCAACGAGCAGATGCACTACGACAAGGAACTGCACGGCGAGGTGAAGGATCTTCTCAGAACCCTCCACCCCGGAGCGAGCGCCTAAGCCTTACTTCCAGCCCAAGTCGCCTTTCAAGGCGACCGCCAAAACCCGACCCATCTTCGTCTGGGTGACTGCGTTAGGATGATAAGCAGATCCAATTCCATCGGATTCCTGCTGAACCGAGAAGTCCAGTCGCTTGACTTTGCTGTCACCCAGGCTCGCCTGAATAGAGTCCAGCCAATTCTTCAAAGTGGTCAAGTGCTTCGCTCCAGTCGGCCAAGAATCCGACATCATCGACCCGGTCGCAAGGTAGATAAACGCCGAAGGGTAGTTCTTCCGAACCTTCTTCACAAACTGGGTGTATCCGCTCTTCCATCCATTCTCGTCCGGAATCCCACGACCAAAATCGTTGGTTGCCAAGTTGATGACGACCGCCTGAGGTTTTGGTCCCGAATCCGGCGACCAAGCTCCCGATTTGCTGCTCGGGAAGATGTAGTTATAGATGTCCGGAATCGTATTGTCCGGCCACATCTTCTTGCCCGACCAAGCGACGATCGTCGGCAAAGACTTTGTCAACCGGGCGGCGACCCAGCCGTATGTCATGTAGGCATTCGCCGTATCAGGGCTGTAAGGCTCATCCTTCGACTTCCCATCTACTCCAAATCCCGCACTGATCGAGTCACCAATAATCTCGATGCGCCGATCCTTTCGGAACATGCTCTCATCATCGGATGGATTCTGGAACCGCAATCCCGAGCCCGCAAAACCCTTGAACTCCGTAGCTCCCTGAAAAGCCTCACTGCGACGAACCAACAACAACTGGTGCATTCGAGCATTCGGAAGGTCAATCGTGTACCGACCATTACCTTTGATCAACTTCAGAACTTGAGTCGGGCGTCCGTCAATCTCTACTTGCCAACGGTCATTCGCACTCGAAGTCGTAAACTCGGCGGTCAGCGTGGTCGCCGACACACTCGCTCGAATCGCGGACCCCGGCCATTCACAACTCACCCCCTGCGCCGACTTTTGGAATCGACCCACCGTCTCGAACTTCGCCGTCGAAACTGGAGGGCGCTGCAGAAGGACTGCCGCGATAAGAAAGCCTGTCGTCATGATTTGATCTCCAAGTTCATCTGTGCCACTTTATCCTTAAGACTCTCCGAGTACGCCTCGAGTTTCGTCGCGACCTCACCATTTGTCGCTCCAACCATCCGTGCCGCCAACAATCCAGCGTTTGTCGCGTTCCCAATCGCCATTGTCGCCACCGGAATCCCCGCCGGCATCTGAACAATCGAGTAAAGCGAGTCCACGCCACCAAGTGCCTTGGTCTGAACCGGTACGCCGATCACCGGCAAAGTGGTCAAACTCGCAACCATTCCCGGCAAGTGAGCCGCTCCACCCGCACCCGCAATAATCGCTACAAGGCCGCGCTCCCGAGCCGACTTTGCATAGTCAACCATCCGTTCAGGGGTTCGATGAGCGCTCACAACCTCGACCTCTGTCTCAATCCCGAAATCGCTCAACACGGAGACTGCAGCCTGCATCGTCTCCCAATCGCTACTACTACCCATGATCACCCCGACCTTCATGGGTTCTAGTTTAGCTTGCGTTCAGTTCTTGAGTGACTTCCTGGGCGTATCGGCGACTCGCGCCAACATTTCGAGCGACCAACTCGGTGGCCCGAGCCCCCATTTCCGCTCGCTTCTCAGGGCTTTCCAAAAGCTCTTTCACTGCGGCTGTGAGAGCCTCAGCGTCGGCACAAATTAGGCTCGCCCTAGCATCAACACTTTGCGCCGCAACTTCTCGGAAGTTAAACATATTCGGCCCGTGCAGAACCGGCTTCCCCAGGGCCAAGGGCTGAATAATGTTCTGCCCCCCAAGCGTGTCAAATCCACCCCCGATGATCACAAGATCCGCGACCGAGTAAACGCTCCCCAGCTCCCCATAACTATCGAGCACTAAGTAGTCAGCGCGTTCCTTCTTCGAGCGTAACCCAACCTGAAAGTTCGTTTTCAAAGCACACGCAACCAACTCGGGCGCAGTCTCCAAGTGCCTTGGAGCATGAATCACCTGAATCTTGCCTGCAAACGGAGCCAGGGCGTCAACCACCAGCTGAACCTCCAGCTCACTCCGAGTCGATCCGACAACTACGACTGGCCGATCGTCAAGTTGCAACTCTTCCTTCCAATGCGCCGAATCCGTTGGCGAGACCCCTGCTGCCTCATCAAACTTAGTGTTTCCCAAAACACGAACTCGGGGCGCGCCCAAGGCTCGGAATCGCTCCGCATCGTGCTCACTCTGGGCAAGGACTTCCTTCACGAGCGCCAAAGTCTCAGCGAAGAACCATCGGAACTTCATCGAACGTCGAAAGGCCCGGTCACTGCTTCTCGCGTTGACCATGAAGACCGGCACATCAAACACATCTGCGGCCCACAGGAAGTTGTACCAAAGCTCCGTCTCCATCACCGCAATCACGTCGGGCCGAACGCGTTGAACCCCACGAAGCTGGAATCTTGCCAGATCAATCGGGAAGTAAATCAAATGGTCAAACAACCCAGTGAGCTTTTCGCGCGCGGTCTGATGTCCACTGCTCGTCGTCACGCTCAGGACAATCTCCGCCTGAGGACTCTGTTTTCGAAGCTCCTCCAAAAACGGCTTCGCTGCAATCACCTCGCCGACCGAAACTGCATGGACCCAAATCCGCTTCTTGCCCTTTTCCTTAACCGGAAGGGACTTCTCGTAGTTGCCTTGGCGCTCCGACCAATTGGGCTGCTCTCCTCGCTTCCGCGCTCTCAGCCACATCCAAGGCACCCAAAGCGGCGCCAGCCCGGTCAGGATGAAGTTATAGATCAGATACATCATAGGTCAGGCTCTTGGCCCACGATGCGTCGATACGCATCAATGTACTTCGCCCGCGTCTTCTCGACAATATCAGCTGGAAGAACCGGCCCCGGAGGGTTCTTATCCCACCCGCTCGTCTCAAGATAATCCCGAACAAACTGCTTGTCAAAGCTAGGCTGGCTATGCCCAGCCTCGTACTGAGACCCGTCCCAATAGCGCGAGCTATCCGGAGTCAAGACTTCATCGATCAGGATGATCCCATCCCCCGTCTCCCCAAACTCAAACTTGGTATCGGCAAGAATAATCCCCTTCGATGCCGCATGCGCCGAAGCCCGGCTGTAAAGCTCCAACGTCCAGTTTCGCAGCAACTCCGCGGTCTCCTTTCCAAGGCGATCAACCATGGTCGCAAACGAGATGTTTTCGTCGTGCCCCTCTTCTGCCTTTGTTGCAGGTGTAAAAATGGGCTCGCTTAAGTGGCTGGACTCAATCAATCCCGTAGGGAGCCCCAAACCGTGAACATCCGAACCAACGCGGTTGTACTCCTTCAGCAAAGAACCCGTGATATAGCCGCGAGCAACGCACTCAACTGGAATTGTCTTCGCTTTCTTGCAGAGCATTGACCTTCCCTTAAGCTCCGGCTGTGGTTTCTGACATCGAGCCTGAATTGTCTCAAAATCTGTCGACAGCACGTGGTTAGGGCATACGTCGGTAAGCAACCCAAACCAGAACGAACTGATCTGGGTGAGAATGCACCCCTTATCCGGAATGCCGTTCGCCATGACCGCGTCAAAAGCAGAAATGCGATCTGTCGCAACAATCAGAACCGAGTCGCCCAGATCGTAGACATCACGAACCTTGCCCGTGCGGGGAGCCGGTAAACCAAAAATGGCAGAGTGGAGCAGTTCGGGCATCGGAAACCTAGTTTACCGATGCCCAAGCAGTACTAGAAGGACATGCCTTCATAGTCGCGGAACAAGCCGACGACCTTTCCAATAACTTCAGTTTCGCGTGGGTCAACTTCAAACGGCTCGTATGCTGGATTGCTCGATACCAAGGAGACCTTTCCGGATGATTTGTGAATGCGCTTAATCGTCGCCTCGTCACCAACCCGAACCGCCATAACGTCCGACTGATGGAACGTCTTCTGGGGGCGGATCACAACCAAGTCACGCGGCATGATGCCGTCTCCGACCATCGAATCACCTTTGACGCGAAGAAGGAATGCTCCGTCTACGTTTCGGACCATATCCGAAGGAACAGGAATCATTGCTTCCTTATCTTCCTCGGCTAGGACCGGAGCACCAGCCGCGATTGAACCTACGAGTGGGAGCATCGCAACCTTAGAATTGCCTGGTGTGTACTTCGGGTGAGTGAGCTTGATCGATCTCGGAGTATTCGATCGAGAAATATAACCCTTGCGCTCAAGAGCGTCCAAGTGAACCGTCACGCCTCGCAGCGAACCGATCTCAAATCGAGTTCCAATTTCCCGGATGGAGGGTGGATAACCTTCGCCTTCCACATACTCCAGAACGAAATCGAGAATCTCTTGTTGCCGCTTTGTGAGTCCTTTCGCCATCCGTGCCTTCTACCTATTAGGTAGACGGATTATACGTCCTGTTTGTCTACTTGTCAAGGATCGGGGAACAATTTTCTGTCATAATTCAGTTCTTCCCCAAGTAGGAGTAGGTGTTATCCCTTGTCAATCAGCACGGTTCGAGAGAAGTTTTTTGAAGGTGGTTGTGGAAAGTCGTTTTTGCTTTTCCTCTCCATCGCTATGGTCGTCACTATGGGCTACAGCTCATGCGGTAAATCCGCAAAGTTTTCCGCAACTGATGCAAAGGGCCAAAAGCTGGCAACCTTTGCAACGGTCGGAAATGTAGAGCTCCCAGTCGCATGGGTCGAAAAGGCTCAGGAGCAAATGGTTCAGCAGCAACTCGGTGGAAACACCCAACTGCTCGACCAACTCCCACCAACCTTTGCCGTCAGCCTCCAAACCCAGGCTGTCACCCAGGTCATTGAACAAGGCTACATGCTCGAAGCCGCACTTCAATCCGGTGTCAAGATCGACGAAGAATCGATCAAGAAGGAAATCACCGAAGAGAAGTTCCGCAAGTCGGTTCGAGACCAGCTCACCATGGGTGGTCAACTCAAATCCACCGCAACCGATGCCGAAGTGGACGCAAAGGTTAAAGAACTGACCCAAGGAAAGACCATTCCTGATCTCTACAAAGCCCAAATGGCCGAGTTCGAGAAGAAGCTTCAGGACCCTGCCGAAAAGCCTCTCCTACAAGCCCAGTTCGGCCCAGCCGCCGCAATCGAGCAGATCAAGAATTCGATCAAGCCAGATGAAGCAAAGGTCAAAGAAAGCTTCAAGCAGTACGACGTAAAGCGAATCCTCATTAAGGGATCCGACGAAGCCAAGGCAAAGAAGATCTACGACGAAGTCAAAGCTGGCAAGAACTTTGAAGCCGCAATCGATCAGTACTCCGAAGAAGTTGCCGAAGCCGGCAAGAAGAAGAGCGACCGAACGATGCCGGTTCCGATGACCGCCATCGAGCGCTCCGCTGACCTTAAGCCAATCGCAGCCCTTCAGCCTAACGGATACACCGAACCGCTGAAGACGCCAGATGGCTTCTCCATCTTCAAGGTAGTCGGCATCAAGGCCAACGTTCCTGCTGATTTCGACAAGGACAAAGCGAAGTACCTCAACCAGTGGGTCGTCGCCGAAGCACAAAGCCAGTTCCAAAAGAAGATTGACGACCTCAAGAAGTCAACTCAACCTAAGTTCGAGCTCAAGGCATTCGAAGCCGCATACGCCCTTGGAAAGGGAATGATGGAGCAGAGCGACAAAGTCAGCCCTGAAATCCAAAAAGCGTACGACCTGGCAAAGGGCGTCGCAAAGGATGAGCCCGGCGCAGAACTCGCTGCAACCGTGGCCCTCGCCGCATTCCAAAAGATCTACGACACCCCAGGCGCCGACAAGGCTAAGCTGAAAGCTGACCGAATCGCTTCCGTTGCCAAGTACCTTGAGTTCAAGGATAACTGGGATCTCCGAAAGGAAGTCATCACCGATCTCAAGGATCAAAAGAAGGGCGACGACGCATACAACCAGCTTCTGATTGCATTGGACAAGAACACCAAGTACGATGCTAACGGACAACGCGTCTACAGCGACATCGCGGCAAGCTTCAAGGAGCTTCAGACCGCATCGTTGGTCAAGGCCGAGCAAGAAAAGGAATTCCGAGGACGACAAGAAGAATGGCAAAAAGCAAAGGCCGATTACGACAAGACCGAAGCCGAACTCGCCAAGCAGCAGAAGGAAGAAGAGGCGCGCCAGAAAGCCGCTCAGCCCAAAGCTCCCTCAGCCCCGGCTCCGAAGAAGTAACCCCCAAGCTCACGCTGGTGGCAACTCCAATCGGGAACCTAGGAGATATTTCTCCTAGGTCCCGTTTGGCATTAATCGAAGCGGATATTTGGGTTGTCGAGGACACCCGGATAAGCTCCAAGCTCGGTCACGTGCTGGAAGTCAAAAAGCCGATGCGTGTGGCAAACGATCACACCGACGACTACAAGCTCAACCAGATTCTCGATGAGATCGAAGCAGGCAGAACTGCCGCAGTTCTCACCGACGGTGGTGCCCCCGGCGTAAGCGATCCCGGTTCAAGGCTCGCCGACCTAGCTCACGAGCGAGGAATCGAAGTCGATGCAATCCCGGGTCCATCCGCCCCGATCACCGCAATCATGCTCTCCGGGTACTACGCCCAGAGGTTTGCCTTCCTCGGATTCTTGGGTCGAACTAAAGGTGCGATGAGGAAGGAATTGGCTCAATACGTTGATTCTCCGTACACTCTTGTGCTGTTCGAATCACCCCACCGATTCCGAAATCTGCTCGAAGTCACTGCAGAAGTGCTAGGTTTTCGTCGATATGCCATATGTAGGGAGATAACTAAGCTGAACCAGCAAGTTTTCCGGAGCACTCTTCCGATCATTCCTAATGAGGACGAAGTACCCGGCAAAGGGGAATTCACGATCGTGGTAGAAGGGCACCGCAGATCTCCTCAGGATGCAGAACATGCTAAACTTGATTTTGAGTGAGGACTCTGGAAACAGAATGAATTTTGTGCTTAAGCGACTGGTAGTCATTATGGGGGTAGCGTTTGCTCTTGCAACCGCGTCATTCGCCCAAAACTCGGCGACCGCCAAGCCCTACACTCTGAAGCCTGAGGACGTTATTCGAATTCAGGTTTTCAATCAGCAGCAGATCGCTGCTGATGTCCCAGTGGGCGAAGACGGCAACATCGCCGCTCCGTTCGTTGGTGTCCTTTATGCAGAAGGCAAGACTCTCGACGAGATCGAGAAAGAGCTGTTCGCACTCTACAAGAAGAAGCTTCTGCTCCGAGATCCAATTGTCTCGGTTACCGTCATCCAATACCGACGCCTCAAGGCGAGCATCAACGGTCAGGTCAACCGCTCAGGCGAAATCATCTTCCGCCCCGGCGACACGATCATCAACCTGCTTTCTGCCGGCGGTGGCTACATCTCCGACCGAGCTGACGCTCGGCGAGCAACTCTGCGACGAAAGAACTCGAAAGAGCTGATCCCCGTCGATCTCTACGCGCTCACCGTTTTTGGTGACAACTCGCAGAATTACGAACTCCAGGACGGCGACGTTCTGGACATTCCCGAAGAGCAACGAAACCGAATCATGGTCCTTGGCCAGGTCCGATCTCCAGGTCTCTACCCATACCGAGAAACCATGCGCCTCATGGACGCCGTTTCCGTCTCAGGTGGTGAAGTTCCTTACCGAGCACGAACCTCAAAGGCTTACGTCATGCGAGAGCTCCCAGGCCGACCTGGCGAGTACGTCCGAATCAACGCTGACCTCGTCAAGTTCCTCAACAAGGGCGACTCTATGCAGAACATCAAGTTGCTTCCTGGTGACCTCGTCTACATCCCAGCGACCAACACGCCTGACTTCCAGCAGTTGAACTCGATTGTTAACTCGATCTTCATCTTCAACTCGCTCGGTAACCTCTTCGGCTTCCGCTTCTAATCACATAACAGAAGAAGAAGCAAAACGAAACGGGTCTGATCTCCAAGAGAATCAGACCCGTTTTTTTGTTCTAAGACTACAGTCTTAAGCGTTCTCGGGTTGTTGCAGATACTGCAACGACTGTCGAAGGCACTCGAACGGATCTTCGCCGTAACAGTCATCCTGCTCAACAATCCCCCACTGGGTTCCCGCCGTCCGAAGCGCAGGCAAAATCTTGTGCCAAGCGAGGTTGCCCTTACCTACCGGAGCCATGCGGATCTCGCCCTTCACAACTGCCTTGTCCTTCAGGTGAACGACGTCAAGCCGCCCCTTCATCTGACCAATCAGATCCGCACAGTCAACCCCTGCGTGGACGATCCAGTACGTGTCCATGATGAACTGCAATCGAGGGTCCGCCTCCGATCGCAAAATGTCATAAGCCTTCTTGCCGCCCTTCTCTTCAAACTCCACCGCATGGTTGTGATAGCAGAAAGAAATGCCTTCCTTGCCAAACGCCTCAATCACGCGATTGGCGTCCTTAACCCATTCGCGCCAAGCCGGAGCCCCGCCATCAAAGCACTTCTTCGGCGCCATGCCGATCCCAACATGGGTACACCCGATTGTCTTGTGCAGCTGAATCTCAGCATCTGTCTTGGTGAGAAGGTTGTCCCAAGGTCGGTGCGTCGCACAGCAAACAAGGTTGTACTCATGAAGCCAATCCCGTAGCTGCTCCGGAGAGACTTCTTTCTCAAAGGCCTCCACCGCCGAAATTTGGACTCCCTTGTAGCCCATCTCGTGAACGCGCTGAAGCGCAGTGCGTAGACCAGCTGCGGTCTTAACGTGCTCTCGTAATGTGTAGAACTGTGCTGCCCATTTCATGGTTGTAACTCCGCGAGTTCGACTCGCTCCCCGCCCCTGCGGGAACTCTCATAAATCGATAGGATCACCTTCAGTGGCTCCAACGCCGCTCGGCCCGTTACAAACGGGGCACGGTCTTCAATAACCGCATCAGTGAAGTCCTGAATCTGCAATCCATGCTGAACATGGAACGGAGCCGTCGGGTCCTCATCAAGCTCATGATCCTTGCCCAAAACCACCGCGGGTCCAAACGGCTCATGCTCGCTGGTCTCTTTGGTCACCCAAACCTTCGCTCGGTCACCTTCAATAACAACGGTCCCCTTGGTTCCATGAACCTCAAGCCGCTCTGAAAGCCCTGGATAGAACGAAGTCGAACCCTGGATAAATCCAGCCGCTCCGTTGTTGTACTCAACCATCGCCATTGCCGAGTCCTCAACCTCGATGTTGTGCATCCCGGTCCTTACCCGAGCCTGAACCGCCTTCACGCCGCCCATAATCCACTGGATCATGTCGATGTAATGCACGCTCTGGTTCATCAGCGCGCCGCCGCCGTCCATCGCCCAAGTGCCTCTCCAGCCCGCGCTGTCATAGTATCCCTGGCTTCGATACCACTTCGTGATCGAGTCCCCTTGCAAAAGCGTTCCGAGCTCCCCGCTCTGCGCCGCATCATGCAAGCGTCGAATATCCCGCGCGAACCGGTGCTGACTGATACAACCAAGCTTAACGCCCGCCGCTTCCGCCGCCTCAACCATCCGAATCCCGTTGACGAGAGTAATGTCCAACGGCTTCTCGGTCAAAACATGCTTGCCTGCCTGCGCCGCCCGAACTGTATAGTCTGCGTGCATCCCACTCGGAAGGCAGATCAGAACCGCATCAACCTCTTTAAGGAGCTCATCAAAGTTATCAAAACCCCGGACCCCATACTCCTCAGCCCGAGCCGCCAGCCTGGACGAAACCTCGTCACAAACACCAATCAGCTCCGCCCCAACGGTCCGCTTCACCGCGTCGCAATGCGACTTCGAGATATTGCCGCATCCCAAAACGCCGTACCGAACCAAACTCATAGCTCCTCCAGTATGCCCTTGATGGCCGTCGATGCGATCCCAAAAGATTCAGTTCCCGAAAATCCGCCCCGGTCACCCGCGAACTGCAAGTGCGGCTCAATCGAGAGAACTCCCTCCCAGCCTTCAGAAACTAACCACGTCAAGGTCTCTCGAACCTGGCCAACTCCCTCACCCGCCGGAACAACCTTTCCATCTTCCCGGGCATCCTTTATATGAATCGTCTCAAGGTAAGGCAGCAACCAAGGGAACCAGTCCTTCATCGCAAAATACCCATGCTGAACGGAGTTCGCAAAGTCAAACGCCGCCCGGAAGTGCTCAGAATGGAACCGCTCAAACAACCGCTGAGCATTCGCAGGAATCGAACCGTAATACCGCCCATCATTCTCATGGAGCAACACCACACCAAGTTCCTCCGCCAAGGCCACCTGCGGAGCCATCCAAGCCTCAATCTCCGCCCAATCGTCTCCTTCCGGAGTAAAGATCCGAATCCGATCGATCCCCACCAGAGAAGCAATCTGACTGGCGCGCATCAGCTTCGCCAGCTCATCCTGAGCCGACCCCTCAGCAACCGTCACCTTGTTGATCGGCGACGCGACGCAGTTGAACCCAAGACCCGCTGCCTCAACCTGGCTCTTCGCCTCAAGCACCTCGGTATCCGAAAGAAGCATCACGTTCTTCCCAAACGCCGTACGGAGATCAATCAGCCCGATCCCCTGCTCCTTCAGCTGCGCCAGCTGTACAGTCAAATCAGCATCAATCTCGTCCGCAAAAGCACTCAGCACAAATCCCATGAATGGCTTCGGTATATCACATTCCAGTTACGAAAAACCCAGCTATTCAGCGACATCCAAAACCAACCGAAACAACCCCAAAAAACGCGATCCCTGTCGAACCTAACAGGTGTAAAACGACCCAAAAAAGTACACACGCTCATTGTGTTTACTTTGGCTGGCTCTAACGAATCTTTCGCTCCCGTGGCATTCGTCGACGACGAAGACCACCACGCGTACGAAGAACCGAAAGCAGTCAAAGCCCTACCAAGCCAACCTCTCCCGAAGAGTGGTCGAAGGTGGACTCCAAGAGACCGAACGCCAAAAGGTGGCCTAACCCGCCGATCGCGCCCGCATCGAAGCCCAGTCGCGCAACGCCGAGATATCCTCAGCCATCATCACGCTGAGCGGAACGCACGCCTCGACTTCTGCCGCTAAATCAGCCTGTGTCAGCTCCCGCTTCTCAAAGAACGCCCGTTGAAGGGCGGCGAGCACACAGGTCTCGATCTCGGCACCATTGAAGCCCTCACTCTTCTCCGCCAAAACCTTCAGCTTGTACTTTTTCGGATCGCGCTTCCGCTTCCCAATATGGATCCGGAAGATATCCTCCCGTTCCTTCTGCTCAGGGAGATCGATGAAGAAGATCTCATCAAATCGGCCCTTACGCAGAAGCTCCGGCGGCAGTGCCGAAACATCGTTTCCGGTCGCAACAATAAACACCGGCGACTTCTTCTCCTGCATCCAAGTCAAGAACGTCGCAAAAACGCGCGAAGAAGCACCGCTATCCCCCGAATTCCGAGTCCCCGCAAACGCCTTCTCCAGCTCATCGACCCACAAAATACAGGGCGATATCGCCTCAGCCGTAGCCAGCGCCTTCCGCATCTGCATCTCGCTCTGCCCAACGTACTGGCCAAAGATCGAACCAACATCAAGCCGCAACATCGGCAAGTTCCATAGCGAAGCAATCGCCTTCGCCGTCAAAGACTTTCCGCAACCCTGAACGCCTAGCATCAGGATGCCCTTCGGAGCCGGAATCCCAAATTCCCGCGCCGCATCCGTAAAGTTGCCCGTCCGCTGATTAAGCCAATCCTTGAGGATATTCATCCCCCCAACATCGCTGAGCGAACTGTCCGGCTGGAAATACTGCAGAACGCCAGACTTCCGAACAACCTGCTCCTTCTCCTTCTGAATCACGCCCGGATCAAACGTCTTCGACTCAACAATCGACCGAGCCAGAACTGCCTCAACCTCGTTGATCGTCAACCCCTGAGCGCTCTTCACAATCCGCTCCCGGTTATCCGCGGTCAGCTCGATCTTCGACCGAATCTCCTCCGGCAACGATCCATAAGCCGTATCCAGCAACTTCCCAATCTCATCGCCATCCGGCAAAGGGAAGTTCAGCAACGAAACATCCTTTTCAATATCTGGGTGAAGCTCCAGAGGCGAACCCGTCAAAATCAGTGAGGTCTTCTTCTCACGCAATCGCGCCGCAATGTCCCTCAACAGCCGCAGCACCCGAGGGTCGCGCATATAGTGATGAAAATCCCGCAACATCACAATCGTGCCGTCCGGGGCCTCATAAACCTGCGCAAGCGCCTCCAGCTCGGGCGAAAGCGTGCTCTTCGCCCCCGAACCCAACACCGGCTTCATCCCCTGAGTCAGCGACCACGTATGCAAAGTTCGCGAAAGGGTCGTCGCAATGGACTGCAGCGCAAGCTCAACCCGCCGCTCCTCATAAGACACGACGTACAGGATTGGGTACTTCGACCTGATCAGGGTTTCGATCTCGCGCTTTGAATCCATATGACAATGAATCTACCCCTCAAACGCCAATTCCGTTGCAGGAATCAGGATTGGGTAGAAATGCCCCCATTTCAAGGGACTGTGGAACCTTTTAAGGTCTCTTAACTGTATTTCTGTGCGAACCAATGGAGAAACTGATATCGGTTTACCGACGATTAAAGAAGGGAACTACTGAACCTTCCGCAGTCATAAACGTTCAATTTAAAGTAGAGGATAAGGAAACCATGCAATCGCAAAGCGCCACCAAAATAGCAAATAAGAGCGCGATCACACAAAAGGAGGTTGAGACAGTCATCGAGCAGTCGTTCGATGGTCTCTGGGAACAGGGAGTTCTCGGTGTTCGAGTCAACGTCACCGAAGAGCAGGCGAACATCGCCGTCTACCTACTTCGCGATGCTGAAATGGACCAGGTGAGTCAAGCCATCCAAACAGTATCAGAGAACCTTGGAGACGAACTGGAAGTCCGCGACACAATCATTCGCGGAGTCATCCCGTTCAACCGAATCTCGACCTACGTCGCAGCCTAACTAAACAGATAGCCCTGCCAAACGCTTACGCGTTAGCGGGGCTTTTTTACGCCAATACTTCGCGATAACTCTCAACGAAAATGTCAAGTTCTTCCGGAGTGCCAACACTGACCCGAAGGCAGTTTGGCAAACCAAGAACGTGCCCCGACCGAGTGATCACTCCCTTGCGAAGCAGGGCCTGGAACACCGGCTCCGCAGGCCGCCCAATATCCGCAAGGATAAAGTTAGCGTGGCTCTCATAAGGCGTACCGCCCGTCTCCTTAAACAGGGCCGTCAACCGGTCCAATCCCGCCTGATTCATCGCCACCGTCCGCGCCACATAGTCGTCGTCCGACAAAGCCCCAATCGCCGCCGCCTGAGCCAAAATATTCACATTAAACGGCTCCCGTGCCCGGTCAATCGCATCCGAAATCTCCGGCGACACAAACGCATAACCAACCCGTAGCCCCGCCAAGCCATAAGCCTTGCTCATCGTCCGCATCCCCACCACGTTCGGGAACCGCGACAGATAATCAAGCGAGTTCGGCATTCCCGGCGCGCCCTGCGCGAACTCAAAATACGCCTCATCCAAGACAACCACCGTTGTGGAAGGCACCGACTGCAAAAGCCCCTCAATCTCGACCTGAGAAACAATCGTCCCCGTCGGGTTGTTCGGGTTCGCAATGAACATCAACTTGGTCCGCTCCGAAGTCCGAGCCGCCATCGCCGGGATATCCAGCCGCATGTCCGTCGTCAAAGGAACCTTGGTCAAAACGCAGTTCGCCAGTCCCGCCGCCGCGTCGTACCGCACAAACGAAGGATCACCAACGATAATTTCATCATCAGAAGACCCCAGAAAAACCTGACCGAGCAGATGAATAATCTCATCGCTCCCGTTCCCCACCACAATCTGGTTCATGGGCAAGCCGTACTTCGCCGCCAAAGCCTCGCGTAACGAGAAGCAAGAAGCATCCGGATAAAGGTGCAATGTCTCCGCCGCTGCCTTTACTGCCTCAACCGCCCGCGGCGATGGCCCCAACGGGTTCTCGTTCGAAGCCAGCTTAACCACCCGATCCAACCCAAGCTCCCGCTTCACCTCATCAATCGGCTTCCCCGGAGAATAAGGGCTCATCTTCAAAATCGCAGGTCGAATCGGAGTGTTGGGCACCCCTCTATTGTGACAGACATCCCATCATAGAACGCGGCAGCCCCTGTCCGCTTTTGAGCCACACCCGTTGTGAAATGCAACCCATCGCGCGGTGTTGCGTACATCAGGTAGGTGGAGACCCCTGATGATTTCATAGGTCAAAGTGGCCAGAGCAAGCCTAAGGATCGAGTCGGTTGCGGCTCTGCGATTCTCGGTTTTGTCGCAGGCGTGCCAGTAGGATTCATTCTGCTGCTGATCGTGCGACACCTGACGGTCTACAACAACCTGTCACTAGCATTGGTCGCCGTTTCGGTTGCTGGATGCCTCTGGAGTTGGCGACTTGGAAAGTTCAAAAGGCAAACCTCAATTCTGCTCTGCGCTAGCCTAGGCACCCAGCTATCTCCTTACATCTTGTGGTTCATGGACTGACGAGGAGCGAGTCGGTTTCGGGAGCGGTAGGAACAGCAACCTCGAGATTCCTATTCAACTGTGTCCAGGTTCGGGGCGGGGCCAACCTGAACCGCCCTCAGCCCCCAGAACGCGATACTCCTCTTCAAGCACAATCCCAAGCCTTTCTGCACGCTCTGAGTTGTGCCGAGCTAGCTTGCCAAGTCTCTACCGGCTTCCTTCAGTTGGAGAATGCGAACTATCTGCTTTGTCTCGTCGGCCGCTCCGGGTCTGCAAATTGGTTAGGTTTTATAGTGAAACAAATTCGCGGGAGCAGATCGCAGATCATTGCCATGCCAGCGATAACTTCGCTCCACCGACAAGCAGGACTATTTGAAACCACAAGCAGATATTTCATAGTAAAATTCTTCTAAACTCCGACTTTCATTATCCAAACATGGCAGCCTTCACATGAACAAACTCAACGTAATCTCAATCCTCCTGCTTGCATGCGTACCAAGTGGCACCCTCGCGCGGAAGCATAAACTTGGAGTTTTTAATTGTGGCGATGAAGAGTTTTATTCAGTTGCCTTCTCTCCAGATGGTAAGACCATCGCAACTGGAAGCTACGATGGTGCCTTCGGACGCGTAAAAGTCTGGGACGCAGCAAGCGGAACAGAACTCCGAGATTTCATAGATCATTCAAAGGAGGTCGCTTCAGTTGCGTTTTCTCCAGATGGTAAGTCCATCTTGAGCGGAAGCGAGGACGAAACCGTCATGCTCTGGGACCTGGCAAGCGGTAAAAGACTCAAGACGCTCTATGGGCATTCGACATGGGTCACTTCTGTTGCGTTTTCTCCAGATGGTAAGACGATCGCGAGTGGAGATTTTCGCGGATTCGTACAGGTATGGGACGCAGCAAAAAGAACTCATCTTAAGACAATCCTTGGAGCTGGTGACATCTCAGTCGCCTTCTCTCCAGACAGTAAGATCCTCGCAACTGGAGGCAACGGCGGCAGCGTACAAGTCTGGGACGTAGCAAGCGGTAAAGAACTCAAGTCGTTTACCGGGCATTCGCTCCAGGTCACTTCAGTTGCCTTTTCCCCAAATGGTAAGACCATTGCAACCGGGAGCCTCGACAATACTGTAAGGATCTGGGACGTTACTACTGGTAAAGCGCTCAAGAAGTTCACTGGGCATTCTGATGTTGTCACTTCAGTTGATTTCTCTCCAGATGGTAAGACCATCGTGAGCGGAGGCGAGGACAATACTGTAAGGGTCTGGGATCTGGCAAGCAGTAAAGCGCTCAAGACGTTCACTGGGCATTCTGATGCTGTCACTTCAGTTGACTTCTCTCCAGATAGTAAGAAAATTGCAAGCGCAAGCCTCGACGGCACCGTCGGAGTCTGGGACGTCGCCAATGGTTAAGGACTTGATGCCATAGTGAGCCACTTAGGTGTGCGAGGGAAGCAGAAGTAACTTGGATGGTCGATGCCTCGGGATCCTCGATCCCGCAGGCTGAAACCTGAGCATGGCTTCAAGCCGACGAGACTAAGTCCCTCTAGAGAGGGACTTAGGTGGAAGCGCTAGCGCCTCCTAAGACGTGTGGAGGCGTCCCCTCAACCGTCCCCTCCACTCCATATTCCTAGCCGAACCAGGTTGACAAACACCCCAGAACTACGCCTAGTAGGTAGATGTTCAATTCTCTAGGAATCAACCCTGCTCGACGCATTACCACCCGTCACTCACAACACCAATCGAACCGAAACAGCCCGCCTGCCTCATCCCGCACACATATTGGCGCAAACAGGTTCAATCATTTGCGCCAGTTGTCACGAACTATCGCTCAAAACGAGAACCCGTTGAACCTAAATGCGCCCACTGCGCCATCCCCCGTTCACTTCGACGGAATCAGGCGCCAAACATCTGGATCCTCGGACCCGCAGTACCAAGCGCTCACCTTGTTGATCCCCAAAGGCTTCAACGCGGCAATCTTCTGCTCAAACGCCGCCCGACCCGAGAAATAAACCTTATCGGCTTGCACAAGCTCGCCGCTCGCCGCATCCACCCGAAACGGCAGCCGTGAAAGATCAGCATAAGTCAACGACGTCGCCGGCTTCACCCGCCAGTCGTAGCCGTACCAAGCCACCGCGATATCAACCTTCGAAGCCGGCATCTGGCTCAAGGCAAACTTCGCAACGCGAACGACCCACTCCGTCGGAGCAATCGAACCCGCATCCGAAGTTGACCAGTGAACGTCGTAACACATGACCTTCACCCGGTCAGCCGCCGCGCCGATCGCCTTCCAGTCATGCGCCTTTGGCCCATCCCAGTTGCCCGGCTCCTCAGTCTTCGGGTGAACCGTGACCGAAAGGATCTTCTTCTTCGCATGAAGCCCCTTCGCCAACGCACCAACAAACTCAGAAAACGCCTTCCGATCCGTGGCCGCCAACGACTCAAAATCAAGATCGATCCCGTCGAGACCATCCTTCTGAGTCAGCTCAACCAGCTTAGCAACCGCCGCCTGAGACTTCTTCGGACTGTTCAACAGCAAAGTCATCCGCTTGGAATCAAACCCGTCCGGATCCTCATAGTTGTTCACCATGCCCAGCATGCGAACCTTAAACTTCTTCGCCGTCGCCTGAACCCGCGCCCAATTGGAATCACTCCAAAGCGTGTTCATCACCACCGAACCGTCCGCCGACACGGTGTACCGCTGAGGCATAATCTCGCTCAGCTTCGCCGCCCGCTGCTCAAAGGTATCAATACTCGCCTGGTTAAAAGGAACAACCCAAGCGGAAACCTCCAAACTGGTCTGAAACAGGAATGGCAGAATCATAACTGAACCATACCCGTGCAAAAAGAAGCCAGAGCCGATGATTCAGCTCTGGCTACTAATGTGGAGCGATCTCTTACTTCAGATCGAAGCGATCAAGGTTCATCACCTTGTTCCAAGCCGCAACGAAGTCCGTCTTGAATTTCGCCGCCGAATCGTCCTGAGCATAAACCTCAGCAATCGCCCGAAGCTCACTGTTTGATCCAAAGATCAAGTCAGCCCGAGTTCCGGTCCACTTCGCCTTGCCCGTGCGACGATCCTTCGCCTCGAAGACCTCTTGAGTCTCCGAAGTCGCCGACCAAGTGATTCCGAAGTCCAGCAGATTGACAAAGAAGTCATTGCTCAACACGCCAGGGGTCTGGGTGAACACACCGTGCGACGAACCATCGTAGTTCGCACCAAGAACCCGAAGCCCGCCAACCAAGACGGTCATTTCAGGAGCCGTCAAAGTCAGCAACTGAGCCTTGTCGACCAACAGGTCCTCTGTCGAAGCCGACACTCGATCACTTCGATAGTTTCGGAAGCCATCCGCAAACGGCTCAAGCGCGCCGAACGAATCCGCGTCGGTCTGCTCAGCCGAAGCATCAGTCCGACCCGGAGTAAACGGAACCGAAACTCCTGAAGCCTTCTCAACAGCAGCACAGCCACCAAGAACGATCAGGTCAGCCAAAGAAATCCTTTTGCCGCCCGTAGCCGAAGCATTAAACGCCGACTGAATTCCTTCGAGCACGGAAAGAACGGAGGCAAGGTCAGCCGGATTGTTAACCACCCAATTGCTCTGAGGAGCAAGTCGAACGCGAGCTCCATTCGCTCCACCGCGCTTATCCGAACCCCGGAACGTCGATGCCGACGCCCAAGCAGTTCGAACGAGCTGAGAGACGCTCAAGCCTGAAGCAAGAATCTTCGCCTTCAGGTCAGCTACGTCCGCCGCGTCGATCAAAGCATGATCAACAGCCGGAACCGGATCTTGCCAAATCAGAACCTCAGAAGGAACCTCTGGCCCAAGGTACCGAGCAATCGGGCCCATATCGCGGTGAGTCAACTTAAACCAAGCTCGAGCAAAAGCGTCGGCGAACTCATCAGGGTTCTCAAAGAATCGTCGAGAAACCTTCTCGTAAGCCGGATCAACCCGAAGCGCAAGGTCAGTCGTCAGCATCGTCGGAGCGTGCGAAAGGCTAGGATCGTGAGCATCAGGAACTGTTCCTGCGCCCGCACCGCCCTTCGGCTTCCACTGATGAGCACCCGCAGGGCTCTTCGAGAGTTCCCACTCGAAACCAAACAAGTTCTCGAAGTAGTTGTGGCTCCACTGAGCCGGAGTTGTGGTCCAAGCACCCTCAAGACCGCTCGTAATGGTGTCAACACCAGCGCCCGAGCCGAAGGTGTTCTTCCAACCGGTGCTCTGCTCTTCGATGCCTGCCGCCGCTGGCTCAAAGCCAACATACTTCGAAGGGTCCGCAGCACCGTGGGTCTTACCAAAGGTATGACCACCCGCGATCAAAGCAACGGTTTCTTCATCGTTCATCGCCATTCGGCCGAACGTTTCGCGAATATCGCGAGCCGACTGAAGAGGATCAGGATTTCCATTAGGTCCCTCAGGATTGACGTAGATCAGACCCATTTGAACAGCAGCCAGCGGGTTCTCCAAATCTCGGTCTCCCGAGTATCGCTCGTCACCAAGCCAAGTGCCTTCGGCACCCCAGTAAATGTCTTCCTCAGGCTCCCAAACATCTTCTCGTCCGCCACCAAAGCCGAACGTCTTGAAGCCCATCGACTCAAGCGCACAGTTGCCAGCTAGAATCATCAAATCCGCCCAAGAGAGGCTGTTGCCGTACTTCTTCTTGATCGGCCAGAGCAGCAGTCGAGCCTTATCAAGGTTCGCATTGTCGGGCCAGCTATTCAGAGGAGCAAATCGCTGAGTTCCCGATCCTGCTCCACCACGACCATCCTGAATTCGGTAGGTTCCCGCGCTGTGCCATGCCATTCGGATGAAGAACGGACCGTAATGGCCGTAGTCAGCCGGCCACCAATCCTGCGAATCAGTCATCAGAGCATTGATGTCGCTCTTGACTTGAGCCAAATCAAGTGCCTTGAACGCAGAAGCATAGTCGAAGCTTTCCTCCATAGGGTTGGACAAAGTCGAGTTCTGCCGCAGAATATTGAGCCGCAACTGATTCGGCCACCAATCCCGATTTCGGGTTCCGCCACCCGCGCTCCGCTTCATATTTCCCCCATGAAACGGGCACTGTGCTGCAGTCGAGTTCACATCGTCAAGCGTACTGTTCTGATCCATATCCTTCTCAATCGAAAGCCTGGGCGACACAACGGGTCGCAACAAGGCAACTCCTAGAGTCTACGTCCCCTACAGCGTCAGAATCGCCGTTTCGAGCCCTTTCACTACACAATGGGGACAACTCAAAAATGGGTCGCGAGAGTTCTTTGAGCTACTTGCCTACCTCGACCATAAAGATGAAGTAAAAGATGGTGGGCGGTACAGGACTTGAACCTGTGACCCCTACAGTGTCATTGTAGTGCTCTACCACTGAGCTAACCGCCCCCGGAGTCACTGTCAACAATTTGCCGACAGGAACTACTATTATCCTGATTTGTTCGCGTGTTCGCAATCAGGGCTTCTTTGACAAGTCTTTGAAGAACTTTGTCAACTGCTCAAGAGCCTCTTCGGGAAGCTCATGGCCGCCATCCGAGACGTACCAAACCGAAGGGGCCTTACCTTCCCAAATCGTCGAGTTGTTACCATAGGGCTTACCCTCGCCCGTTGCTCCATTGACGCGCTTTGCCGAGTTGAACGAAAGCTGTTGACCAGCAAACTTCACGATTGGATCATTCCGACCAGACACCGAAAAAAGCGCAGTCGGCTTGTTCTCGGGCAACGTACGGCCACCGCCGCAACAAACGCCCAGACCCTTGAAAAGGTTCGGATGAGAATTCCATGCCACCATCGTCATTGCACCGCCGTTAGAGTGACCCATCGAGAAAACATTTTTTTCATCGATCCGGTTGTTCTTTTTCGCCCACTCAAGCATCGCATCAAGAAACTTCTCGTCCCGATTACCCTCGGTGTTCACCCGTTGCTGCCAACCATTCTTCTTGCCGTCCGGATCGGTCATTCCCTTGGTCGGCAAGCCCTGCGGATACAGGGACACAGCCTGGGGCCATGTCTTGTTGAACTTAAATCGGTTCAGCGAATAGCGCATATTGCCGCCATGACCGTGGAATGCGAACACCAAAGGTCTTGGTCGAGCATCTTTAGTCAGGGGGGCGTAAGCGATGAACTGGCGCTCCACACCGTCAACGGTAAGGGTGACGGTCTGGAGTCCGTCCGCCTGAGCTACTGCGAGTGCGATGATTGCGTTCAGCATGTTGACTCAAACGGACGGCGGGGTCAAAGGTTCAGCTACTCGAGGTCGAATAGTTCATCAGTCCCAAAGTTGCCATCCCGATCAATCTCACCGAGCGTATTCCTAGTGAAATCCGCCGAGTTGTAGCCGTACCCAAACGCTCCAGTTCTGTAAATCGGCGTTCGCGCGTTTGCATGAGTGTCTGTCCACAAAATGGTCCCTCGGCCAGAGTGACGCGCATGATACGAAGGGAAGTCAGACGAGGGTGGCTCCAAGTAAGTGTTTCCTTCCAGCGTGGGCGTTGAAGTTGACCAGTTGTTGATCCTCGCACAGGCCGCGAACGCTACTGTTTCACTCGGCGAGCCAATTGCCGTCGCATTCACAGCAACCGGAGTCTCCGCCCAGGTCGGGGGAGCGTAGCTTGAGGGTGAAAGGTAACTGTAGTTGTAGCCGTAACCCGTAAATCCGACAACCGATCGCAATCGATTGGGGAAGGATGGGTCCTGTTGCACGCCCTTACCCTTGGTGTACGGAAACAGCAACCCGTCCTCCTCGCGCAAAACAGTTCCGTCAAAAGATCCCCACCAATATCGAATGAGGGATGGTGTGGAGACAACGCGGACCCGCATCAGGGTGTCATCATAGTCCCCCGAATACATCGTCCAAGCAAGACCGATCTGCTTCAGATTGGAGATGGATTGAGTCTTTTTCGCAGCTTCTTTAGCCTGCGCAAAGACAGGAAATAGAATCGCGGCAAGGATTGCGATAATCGCAATGACGACGAGAAGTTCGATAAGCGTAAACGCAGTTTTCTTCATATAGCCTCGGTTGAGGCCATCGTTAATGAGGGTGCCGTAACGCCCCAAACAGGGCGCTTCCCGCTACCAATGCTCGTTGGCGACAGCTTCTTTTTCAACTCAAAGCGGGCATTCGGGCTCAGATATTTCTGTCTTGACCGTTGCGGCACAGCGCCGGACTTTCACCGGACTTTCCCCGTTCTTTCAGCGACTCCACGACGGAATCGCCTCTGAGATGTGAGCAAGATGATACATGAAACCAGGGCAGATTTGCCGGGCAAAGCGGTAGGGTTATGTCAATGAAATCTGTAAGAAGATTAGGGATTTTTGCGTTGGCCCTTGTTGCATCGTCCACCGCCCTCGCCGACGAACTTATCGGCGCCCGATGGCTCTCTCTAAGCCCAGATGGCTCACGATTGGCATTCAGCTACCAAGGTGACATTTGGGTTGCTCCTGCGAGCGGCGGCAAAGCCGTTCGAATCACCGACAACGTCGAAATGGACGACCGTCCGGTCTGGAGCCCTGATGGCTCAAAAATCGCCTTCCAGAGCGATCGTTTCGGAAACTTTGATGTGTTCGTCGTCGGTGCTGACGGCGGAAAGCCAAAGCGGGTGACCTGGTTCTCGGGCAACGACGTTCCGTACTCCTGGGATGCCGACGGAAAATCGATCACTCTCATCCGTACGTTCGACAATGGCTACCGATCAGTCGTGACCCTGGATACCGAGACGCTCGGACTCAAAAGCCTGTTCAGCGACCAAATGCCGATTGACGCCCCCCAAGCTTCCCCGGAAGGCGACAAAGTTCTTTACGGACGCTTTGGATTCCCTTGGCAACGACCACGCTACCAAGGCTCTGCCGCCGAACAGCTTTGGCTGTTCGATAAGAAAACCGGGAAGCGAACCGAAGTCCGGAGCAACGGCTACCAGCACCTCTGGCCAAACATCACCAAATCAGGCATCTACGCAGTAACAATGACTGACCCCGTCGCGAGCTCAAGCACCCTCACGAAGAGCGTCGGCAAGGTCACTTTCACCGTTGGTGGCACGCCAAACGTCTACAAGATCGATGCTAAAGGCTCCGCTAAGCGACTGACCAACTTCGCTGGTGATGGCGCGAGGTTCCTCGCAGCTTCGCGAGACGGCTCTCTACTTGCGTTCGAACGAGACGGATCGGTTTACACTCTTAAGCCAGGTGGAGAACCGGTGAAGGTCACCTTGACGGCGAACTTGGACGACAAGATTTCGACCGAGGAAAACGTCGTTCTCACCGAAGGCGCTGAGGCAGCAACGCTTAGCCCAGATGGATCCACCATTGTCTTTTCGGCTGGTAGCGAAATCTGGTCTGTCCCCGTCAAGAAGGGCGAAGGACCAAACCGAGACGATGCCGTCCGATGGAGCGAGTGGGAAGGCGTCGATTCGGCTCCGATCTACACGCCAGATGGAAAGGGCGTTTTCTTCACGAGCGACCGCGAAGGTGCACTTATGCTCTACCGATTGGATCTCGCAACCAAGAAGGCAGTCCGTGTCTCCACAGAGTCTGCCAGCGTGGAGAACCTGCAACTTACTCCCGACCGAAAGTCGCTCGCGTATCAGCAGTACGGTCCTAACGGAGGAATCTACACCGTTCCTGTAGAAGGCGGAAAGCCGACCCAAGTCGTCAAGCGTCCGGGCCGTGCCAACCTTGAGTACAGTTTTTCACCCGATGGCAAGTACGTCGCCTTCGTCGAGATTCTCGAGGGAAGCGGACTCTACTACTGGGATTCCGGCAACAACGTCTTCGTTCAGGAACTCGCAACGGGCAAAAAGACGAACGTCACCCAAACCAACGCAGATCACCATGCGCCGATCTGGACTCCGGACGGAAAGTATCTCTACTTCCTCCGCTCAGGTGCGCTAACCGCGCTTCCGCTCAAGCCCGAAGAGCTTCGCTCAAACGAGCTCACGATGAAGTTCGAAAAGCCTAAGGACGCCGTCAAGGTTGAGATTGACTTCGAGGACATCGAAACCCGCTCACGACGCATCGGTGGCGTCAACGGTCCGATCTTCACCTTCGACAAGGAAGATGGATCGTTCTACTATGCTGCTCCAGACGGAGTTTACAAAGCAGACTACAACGGTGAGAATCCACGCCGGGTCACCGGAGGATCCAACTGGGTCGAACTAAGTGAAGATGGACGCACGCTTACCGTAACGCAGGGCGGACGAATCTATAACATCAACACCAAGGCTCCGGGCTTCCCCGCAATGCCGATCAGCTTCCGAGCTGAGTTCACCCGAGATATCTCCAAGGTGCGCGCCGCTGCGTACCAGCAGTTCTGGAGAGCCTACAACGACTCCTTCTACGACCATAACTTCCACGGTCGTGACTGGAACACGATCGGCGAAAAGTATCGCAAGTTCTTGCCATCCGTTGGACACCGACGTGAAATGGCAACCCTGCTCGGATTCCTAACCGGCGAACTTGAGGCATCTCACGCTGAGGTCTCTCCAGGCCCCGGCGGAGCTCGTTCCACTTCATCAGCCGTACCAGGATTCGTCATCGACTACTCCTACTCGGGCCCCGGAATCAAGGTTCTGGATGTCCCCAAACGCACGCCAGGAGCTTACGCAAAGACTAAGCTCAATCCTGGCGACGTCGTCACCAAAATCAACGGCAAAGAAGTAAGCACAAACGAAGCCCTCTTCCGAGACGTCCTCAACGACCAAGTTGGTCGAGAACTAACCATGACGGTAAAGGGAGTCGATGGCAAGGAACGAGAAGTCAAATCGAGAGCCCTTTCGACCGGTGAGTACGGCGGAATCATTCGTCAGAACAAGCTGGAATCGAACAGAAAGTGGGTTGAATCCAACTCCAACGGAGACTTCACGTACGTGCAGATCGCCGGGATGGACGGTGGGTCGCTCGACCGATTCAATCAGCAGATCTGGCAATACGCGAAGGGCAAGAAGGGCGTCGTCATCGACGTTCGCGGAAACGGTGGCGGAAACACCGCAGACCGAATCATTGACATCCTCGAGCGACGCCAGAACATGAACTACGTTCCTCGCGATGAGGCGTTGGTTTCGGGTCCAGGAACGGTTCTGAATATGCCAATCGTTGTCATGTGCGACGAAACTAGCTTCTCCAACGCCGAAATGTTCCCTGAAGCGATGCGGGCCAGAAAGCTCGCCAAGATCGTCGGCCGCCCCACTAGCGGCTACGTCATCTACACGGGCGGACTTCCTCTTGTTGATGGAACCCAGGGTCGAATGCCGGGCACCGGCGTCTACCGAGTCGACGGAACGCCGATGGAGAACATGGGCGTCGTTCCCGACTTCGTGATCGATGTGAGCCCAGAGCAGTATCTGCAAGGCTTCGATCCGCAATTGGCAAAGGCAATCGAAGTTCTCCGAAAGGGGTGAATGTACCCACTCCGCACGACATCCTCAGCGGTTGTCGTGCGGGGTTCGGTACGCTAAGGATCTCATGGCAAACAACTACTTCTTCCAGATCGCGCACACGCCGGACACCTTGATCCGCATGGTCGACGCCATCCGACCGGAGCTGTTTGATACACAACTCGCGCCGGAGAAGTTCTCGCTGAGAGAGGTCATTGCCCACTTGGCAGACCTTGAGGAAACATGGTTGAACCGAATCACTTCGGCAATCGAATACCCCGGGAAAGAAGTCGAGAACTTCGACGAGGACCAACGAGCAATCGATCATCGTTACTCCCAGAAGGATATTCACCACGAGCTCGAAGTCTTCGACAATCGTCGCCGAGATACCGTCGCTTACCTCAGCGGACTTGCCGAGGATGATTGGTCGAACACGATCAGCCACCCAATGCACGGAGAAATGAGCGTCACCGACATCGTGATGTACATCGTCGGACACGACATGTATCACGTGCACCAAGTTAGCCAGTATCTCAAGTAATCTTCATCGCATATGCGATGCGTATTTCTTGTCCCCCTTCTCCTGCCGACCCTATCCTTGGCAGGAGAAATCCAGTTCCGCGAGGGTGTTGCCCGTTCAATCAACGGCAATGCAAGGACCGTTGTTCGTACAGACGCGGTCGAAGCTGATCTCATTGCAGGGAAGCTAGATACTTCAGCTTGGAAGGTGGTCAAAGCGAACGACGGGGGAACCTTCTCTGGGCAGCCGTTCGGCTCTGGCTACGCGTTATTCACTGTGCAATCCGACTCAGAGAAGTACATGCTTCTCGAAGCACGGGGGAACGGAATGGTCTATGTCAACGGCGTTCCACGAGCCGGAGACGTGTACTCCTTCGGATACCTCTCCCTTCCTGTCAAGCTCCAAAAAGGCAAAAATGAGTTTCTGTTCACCGTTGCCCGGGGCTCTTTTTCGGCCAAGCTGATTGATCCTCCCGCATCCGTATCTCTCGATCTTCGCGATTCCACCCTTCCCGATATCATTCGCGGCGAGAAAGACTTGCTTCTGGGAGCTTTTGTTATCCGCAACGCGACCGGGGCTGACCTAACCGACTTAGTCCTCGAGACAAACGGACAAAAGCACCCCGTTGCGAAGCTACTTGCCGAGTCCAGCGCCAAAGCCGCCTTTAAACTCAAACCAAACCAAACGGGTGACTATTCGATCCGACTGCTTCAAAAAGGCAAACTCCTTGACCAAGCAAAGTTCAAGCTCCGGGTCCGAAATGCCAACGAAGTTCACAAGCGCACATTCCTCAGCCGAATCGACAACAGTGTCCAGTATTACGCCGTCAACCCTGCCCAAGCCGGTACCCAGGGACGCGCTTTGGCCCTCTCACTCCATGGCGCCAGCGTCGAAGCACTAGGTCAGTGCGAAGCGTACGGACCGAAGCAGAACTTCACCGTCGTCTGCCCAACCAACCGACGTCCCTACGGATTCGACTGGGAAGACGTTGGTCGACTCGACGCTCTCGAAGTCTTGGAACAGGCCCAAGCCCGCTACAAGCCAAACCCATCGCAGATTTATCTCACTGGGCACTCTATGGGTGGCCACGGCACCTGGAACATTGGTGCCCTCTTCCCAGACCGATTTGCCGTCATCGCCCCTTGTGCAGGCTGGATCAGCTTTGGTACATACGCAGGCGGCGCTTCCTACCCCGAATCGCCCATCGGTGACATGTTCCGGCGTGCAGGCTTGTCGAGCGACACGCTAACCATGAAGAGCAACTTGCTCTCGAAGCCAATCTTCATCAACCACGGTGACGCCGACGACAACGTCCCCGTAACCGAGGCACGAAGAATGCGACAAGAACTCGCTGAGAACAAGCACCTTGAATGGTACGAAGAGAAAGGCGGTGGTCACTGGTACGACTCAGATCCAGAACCCGGCGCAAGTGTCGAAGATTTCGCCCCGATCTTCAACCTCTTCGCAAAGACCGCGATTCCAACCCTCGCCTCCGTTCGAAAAATCGATTTCACGACGCCTAACCCCTACATTTCGCCGAAGTGCCACTGGGTAACGTTCAAATCCCAAACCCAAATCGGTGCCGCGTCAAACGTTCAAGCCAACAGCTATCCAGGACTCCGAAAGTTCGTCGTGGACACGACCAACGTCGCCAGCCTAACTCTCGACGCGTCTGTGCTCCTCGGCAGCGGACCGGTTGAGGTTGTATGGAATGGTAAGTCGGCCAAGTATGAGCCAACAGCAAATCAAATCAATCTCGGAACTGATCTCCCCGTTGGAAAAGGCTTCAAGGCAAGCCTTGACAACAACGTAGTCCTCGTTTACGGAACCCATGGTTCGGCAACGGAGAACGCCTGGATGCGCGCCAAGGCGAAGTTCGATGCCGAGCAGTTTTGGTATCGGGGCAACTCCGGCGTCAACGTTATGTCCGACGATGAGTATCTGAAGTCCGGAGCTGGTCGAAACGCACTCTGCTATTCCGTTGGAAATGGCAATGCTCTCTTCCAGCCAAGCTTTGATATCCAAGGACGGCAAAGCGACTCCCTCCTTCTGCGTCGAGTGGATCAACAAGGCGTATCAATGAGCTTCTTCCACGCGAACTCGGTGCAATCCGCTCGGCTCAGCGAGCGAATCCCGCTATTCAGCGCCGGAGTGGCAATCCCCGATATCTTGGTGATCAACGCGTCAATGCTCAAAGACGGCATTAAGGGCGTGGAGGCGATCGGCTTCACTCCGAAAGACCTCATCTGGAACAAGTGAGAATCTACCGAGCCACAAAACAACCTGGCATTGAAGTCCTTGACGGGTGCTTAAACAAGCACCCGTGGACCAATTGCGAGTGGTCGGATGATTTCGTCGACATCGAAGGTGATGTCAAACCGACCCCGCGGCACCGTACCCGCATGAAGATGTTTTGGGCAGAGGACGGCCTCTACATAGGTGCTGAGATGGAAGAGCCCCATCTCTGGGCAACGCTCACGGAGCACGATTCGGTCATCTTCCATGACAACGATTTCGAGGTGTTTATTGACCCAGATAACGATGCCCTCGCTTATGCGGAACTAGAAATCAACGCTCTAAACACAACCTGGGACTTGCTCCTTATCCGCCCCTACCGCGAGCAAGGACGCGGTGTAGACGGCTGGGAGATCCAGGGACTCCGCACGGCGGTCAAACTCGAAGGGACACTCAATGACCCGACAGACACTGACCAAGGCTGGAGCGTCGAGATCCATATCCCCTGGCACGCCCTCTGGGAGATTTCTAAAGGCGAGGTACCTCCCCACACGGGCGACCAGTGGAAGATCAACTTCTCCCGGGTTCAATGGCACTTGGACATTGTCGACGGTAAGTACGTAAAGCGGCCCGGTCTTCCCGAGGACAACTGGGTCTGGTCCCCACAAGGCGTGATTGACATGCATCAACCCGAGCGCTGGGGCCTAATCGAGTTTGTCGACTAAAACATAACCGACTCAAGGCCAACAACCAGCCCGCTCATCTGCAAAACCTTTTCGCACGCGAGGCAAATCCCCGCTTCAAACGAAGAGCGATCCAACGAGTCGTGGCGAATGGTCAAAACTTCCCCTTGCCCACCGAAGAGCACCTCTTGGTGGGCAAGCATTCCGCGCAGCCGCACTGAGTGAACGGGAACCTCGGAAATCACAGCCCCACGTGCTCCCTCTGCCTTCAAAAGCGGTTCGCCAAGTTTCATCGCATCCGAAGTCCGCGACTCCTGGATGATCTGAGCGGTGCGCATTGCCGTTCCGCTTGGAGCGTCAACCTTCTTCTCGTGATGGAGCTCGATGATCTCAGCATCGGGTAGCCAAGCCGCCGCGAGTCCCGCAAAGTGCATCATGAGGACTGCTCCAACCGCAAAGTTCGGGACAAGAAACGCCGCGCTAGATGCGGAAGCCTTTTCAATTTCGTCGAGCTCACCGGATGAAAGTCCGGTCGCTCCAATCACAACCCGAATTCCTCGCGCCAAAGCCTCCAGGGCGTGCTGGCCCGCCGTGCGTCCCGTTGTTAACTCAAGCAATACGTCCGGCTTCTCGCGATCGAGGCAAGCCACAAGATCAGTCTCGATTCCAGGTGCCTCAACCCGCCCAACTCGCCCAACAACCTCAAACCGAGGGTCCGCTTCCAAGCAACGCGAAGCCACCAGCCCCATCCTTCCCGCCGCACCAACAATTACAACTCTGATCGCCATAAGCCCAAATCAATCTACCGTAACTGCTCTGCCTGGGTAACGTCTAGCAATCTGGCTCATGATTCGAAAGCTACTTGTTTTGGTTTGCCTCTTGGCAAGTTCGTTGGCCTTCGCTGAGCTCAACTTCTCAACCTTTCTCCCCGAGAAGAAGTGGGCGCTCTGTATCGGCGCAAGCAATTACTCCAAAATTTCAAAGCTCACCTTTGCCGGAAAGGACGCCGTTCGATTTTCAGAGTTCCTCGTCAGTTACGGATTCAAAAAAGAGGATGTCCACCTCCTCTCCGACGATGCCGGGCAGGTTGCACCCACGAAGAAGAATATTGAAGCAAAACTCACCGAGATTCTAAAGTCTCCAGACCTCGAAAAAGGTGACCAGTTCATCGTCTTCTTCAGCGGTCACGGTGTCGGCCTAAAGGATGGAGACTACTGGCTTCCATCGGATACGAATCCCGCAGATTACGCTTCGACGGCGATCTCCATCAAATCAGTAATCAAACGACTCGCCGATGCGGGTCTGAAAAGCGTGACGATCCTCTCGGACGCATGTCGGGCAGGTGAGAAGAACCCATTCGGCAATGAGCTCATCGCGCTAGGGAAGAAGACAAATATTGCCGTCCTCCTCGGCTGCGAGCCGGGTGCCAAATCCTACGAGCTCCGTAACCGCCAGCAAGGCGCCTTTACCTACTACTTAACTCGTTCCCTCCAGAACCAAGCGCTTGCAGACCCGGTGACCGGCGCCGTTTGGGTCTCCAAGATCGGAGAGCGACTGAAAGAAGTTGTGTCGGCCGCGACCGCTGGCGAATATGGATCGAACAAGCAGGTTCCCGCAGTGTATGCCGACGCAGCGCAGGACGTCGCCTTTGGACTCATAGCTACCGCCGACCCAGACAAACAGCTGACAGGGGTCTCTGGAGCTCAGCTTAGTCGGGATCAGCGAATAGCGCTTCTCACAAAGTTAGGGCGGGAACTGGTCGAAAAAGGCGACTACTCCCGGGCGATTGATTGCTATAAGGCAATCGAAGCCCTTGGCGATATCTCCGACTCCGCCCTTTTCCAATACTGTGTCGCTCTCAACAAACTCGGACGCTCCTATGAGATCGCCCGGGTCGGTCAGCGATTCATCTTGGATCGACCGCTCACCAACCGTCGGGCGGCCCTCATGACGTTGATGCCGCCAAAGCTTGTGACGACGGAAATGGCTTCAAATGCGATCAATCACTTGGTCGGGAAGTTTGAAAATGACTTCAGTGAAGTGATGATTCTCGTCCCGCTGATGCAGCGCTGGGACCTACCGAAGTCGGCGATCCAGAACCACATACAAGCGAAGCTCGAGGGTTCTAAGTGGAACCAGGAACAACGAGCCTTTGCACAAGCCACAATTCTCAGGCTCCAGGGCAAAGGCAGCGAGGCGTTTGACATTCACCTTAAGTGTATAGGTGCTAGCATCGACCAGTCCGACCTCGTCGATGCAATGGTTCGCGACCTCCTCGCAGAACCAAACGTCGAACGGCTCACCACTTGGCTCGCACTTGCGCTCAAGACCGAGGGGCTCTCTCATCTGTCCAGTTACTCGATGATCGAGTTTGGACACCTGCAAGATCGGGCAAACCTAAAGCTTTACGTTGATGCGGCAATTCGAAATAAAATCCCGCTCCTCACCTTGCTCAAGCTCACTCCGAGGCTGATTGATGCGAAAGCGATCAATCCCGAACAACTTGGCCAGTACCTCCAAGATCAGCCCCTCAGCTTCGAAGCAAACTTGTTTAAGTGGATCTCCGGCAACCTGGCGAAGCGAGAATTCGGCGGAGAGATACCAGAGTCGGTGTTTAAATATGCCCCCAGCCGAACCGAAGCGATCGCGATCAGTTTTGAAACCTGGATCGAACTCGCTTCGATCGACCAGTGGAACCAAGATCGCGAAACCGAAGCGACCAAACTTAAACGCGAGATACTCTTCCAGTATCGGCCGTATCTGCCCGAGATTCTCGCAGATCCTAGTCTGCTCGCGTCCTATGCTCGGGAACTGTGCAGAGTTGGTTTCGGACTCGAAGCCTGGTACTGGCTCAATATTCAGACCAAGCTCTCTGCCCAACAGGTCGCCAGCCGAGAACTTACCGAAATCCGCCTCCTCTCTGCTCTCCAGTACGGCGACATGAATCTTGTTCGGCAACTCGAAGCTGCCATTTCCAAAAAGGGTGGCCTCAGCGATGAAACCGCTGTTCACCTCATGTGGAACTCCTTCTTTTCGGATCAACTGCCCGCGGCAAAAGCCGTGATGAGTCGACTGAACCCGACGGAGCCAAAGCTCAAAACTCATCTTGCCCTAGCCCAGGCTTACGTCCTCTTCAAAGAAAAGGGAAAGAAGGAGGCCGTGGAATATGCCTTCTCACGCTCAGGCGAAAACTTCAAGCTGATCGGAAACCTCATTCCTCTGAGCGTCCTGATCACCTACATCATCGAAGGCGGCGAACCCGATCTTGGTGTGGTTGGAAAGCTTATCGGTTTCACCCCCGAATGGGAGGACATCTCGATCCTGTTGCTCAAAAAACTTCAGCCAGAGATCGCAAAAGCGAAAGATGCTGGAATTGCCGGATTTGGCAAAGCCCTTCGTACAAAGCTAGCTGGATTCCCCGGTAGCCGATACCTCTGGGAAGTTAGCCTCGAAGACGACGCAACGATACTCGACTACACCGGAGACTACACGTTCGCACTGGCGACTCAATACGGTGGTCAAGTAGAGATCAACAACCTTAAGTTCAAAGTCGATTCAAAGGGAGTCGTGACTGGAAAAGTCGACAAGTGGGAAATCCAAGGCACCGTTGATCAATACGGCACATTTTCGGCTCACCTGATCGTAAACGGCAAGGAAGCAACCGCTATATCAGCCAAGCTCCCCAAGTACAAATCGCTCACCAGCGACGGCGAAGGGAAGTGGACCAAGGCGATCAAGTTCCTTTTTATCGATAACTCACTTTTACTTGCTCGTTTCGATGCCACTTTTCAGCCCTAATCGTGATAATATCCTCCAAACCAACGTGAAGGTTGGCGACAGGGTAGTCAATGGGTTCAAACAATTTTTCTCGACGTGATTTTATGAAAGCGACCTCCGCAACGGCGGTAGGTCTTGGTCTCGGTCTTGGCTCGCTGGTAGAAGCGGCCCCGGCAAAGAAGCGATCGAAGTCAGCAAACGACAAGGTCGTCTTCGGTCTTATCGGATGTGGCGGCATGGGCGCGAGCAACATGCGCAATTTCATGGGCTATGAAGACGTCGAAGTCGCGGCTCTCTGCGATGTCGACAAGAACCGAATGCCAAATGACATCAAGGACGTCACCAACAAGTACGGTCGCGAACCCAAAATCTATGATGACTACCGAAAGATGCTCGAGAACAAGGACATCGACGCCATCATCGTCGGCTCTCCTGACCACTGGCACGCGCTGAACCTCATCCATGCCTGCGAAGCCGGCAAAGATGTCTACTGCGAAAAGCCGATCAGCCACAACATCGTCGAAGCCAAAGCCATGGTGGGAGCAAAGCGACACTTCAAGAGAGTCGTTCAAGTAGGAACCTGGCAACGTAGCACCCGAGAGTTCCACAACGCGATTGAGTACATCCGAGCTGGCAAGCTCGGCAAGATCGTTCACTGTCGTGCATGGATCTCCGACGCAACCCGACTCGGCAAGAAAGCTCCGATCGCCGTTCCAGATGGATTCAACTACGACATGTGGGTCGGCCCAGCCGCCATGCGACTGTACCAAGAGAACATCACTCACTGGAACTGGCGTTGGATTAACAACACCGGTGGCGGTCTCACCACCGACTGGGGAGTCCACATGATGGACATCGCCCTTCTTGGAATGAGCAAAGGACTCGATCTCCCAATGCCAAACCGCGTCATGTCGAGTGGCGGACTCTGGACCATCAAGGATGACGACCGAGACGCCCCAGACACCATCGAGTCAATTCTCAACTTCGGAGACCCCGACTTCGCAATGACCTGGTCTGTTCTCCGCGACCACCCAGGCAAGCCCGGGCACTGCACCGAATTCGTCTCGGCTGATGGCCGCACCCTCCGCGTCTGGCGCGGCGGTTGGGAGATCGTCGACGGCGACGGTAAGCAACTTCCAAAGGAAAATGCTGACCCGCAAGAGTCCGGACACTGGGAGAACTTCCTCGACTGCGTCAAGTCTCGCCAAGCTCCTCGAGCTGACCTCGACTCCGTGGCCCAAACGACCATGGTTTGCCACTTGGTCAACGCCTCCCTTCAGGCAGGCGAAATGGTCCGATGGGATAAGGCCAAGATGGACATTGTCGGAAAGGCAGGAAAGAACACCATGGCCTATAGCCGCAACTATCGCAAGGGCTACAAGCTCCCAATCTACAAATGAGCGCGAACAACAAAGTCACAATCGGCGTGATCGGCACCGGCATCATGGGGCCAAGCGATATGACCAATCTTCTCAACGTGGAAGATGTGGAAATCGCGGCTCTCTGCGATGTCGATGACGCCCAGCTCGCTCCTGCGATGGCGACAGCCGAGAAGCGCCAGAGCAAGATGCCTGACGCTTACAAGGACTACCGTAACCTCCTCGAGAGAAAGGACATCGATGCGGTTGTGATCGCGACGCCAGACCACTGGCACGCGATCCAGTTCATCCACGCCGCTCAAGCCGGTAAGGACATCTACATCGAAAAGCCCCTGAGCCACCACATCGTGGAGACTCAGGCGATGGTGAGCGCTCATCGGCGCCACAAACGAGTCGTCCAAGTCGGAACTTGGCAACGGAGCACGGGTGAGTTTGTCCAAGCCATCGATTTGATTCGAGGAGGGACGCTCGGAAAAGTCGTTCACGTTCGCACGTGGACAACCGACAACCGCAACGTTGGCCGGAAACCCGTCAGCGACCCACCCAAAGGACTGGATTACGAAACCTGGCTAGGCCCCGCCCAGCCGCAACCGTATCAAGCCAACGTCGTCCACTGGGGCTGGCGAATGCGAAAGAACACAGGTGGAGCACGAACCACCGACTGGGGCGTTCACATGATCGACATCGCGCTCCTGGCGATGTCGAAGGATCAAGACATCATCATGCCGAACAAAGTGGTCGCTAGCGGCGGTCAGTGGTCGGCAGTGAATGATGACCGAGATGCCCCCGATTGCGTCGATGCCATCATGACCTTCGATCAGCAAGAGTTTGCTCTGAGCTGGTCAGTCCTCCGCGATCACCCAGGAAAGCCAGAGCATGGCATAGAGTGGGTATTTGCCGACGGCAAGACCCTTCGTGCATGGCGAGGTGGAATCAAGCTCATCGGTCCTGATGGAAAGGACTTGGGCCTCAAAAAGGAACCCTACGGCGAGACCGGACACTGGCAGAACTTTGTTGACTGCATCAAGTCCAAAGAACTCCCCCGATCATCCCTTGAGTCCATGGCAAGGACGACCGACATCTGCCACCTCTCAAACGTCGCCGTATATAGCGGTGAGCAAATCGTTTGGGATAGCAAGAAAATGGATATCGTTGGCAAGGCAGGCAAGGACACCTGGGCCTACCGCCGACCGTATCGCAAAGGCTATAAGCTCCCTTAAAAGAGCACGGCGCGTTCACGGGCTCGCACGTTAACTGCGAGCCCAATGAGCGACATACACAGCCAAATCGCCGTTCCGCCTTTGCTCAAGAACGGGCACCAAAGCCCGACGACCGGGAATATCTTTAAGACCATCCCGACGTTCACAAACAAGTGGAAGGCGAACACCGTCAAGATTCCCGCTAGCAGCATCTGATAATAGAAGTCAGTAGCGACGAGCAGTCCCAACCAAAGCCTGTAAAAGAGCAGCGCAAAGAGACCAAGCAAGGCAACACTTCCTAGTAGTCCGAACTCCTCGCTGAAAACCGTGAAGATAAAATCTGTCTCTTGTTCAGGGACGTTGAGCTTTTGGGTTCCCTTCAAGAACCCCGTTCCAGCCAGTCCCCCATTCGCAATCGCGTAAAAGCCTTGCTGAACCTGGTAGTCATCTCCCTTGACCACACCTTGCTTCTTCTCCTCGGCCGTCTTGTTACCACCGTAGATCAAAGCTAAAACGCGCTCCTCCTGATACGGCTTTAACACGGCTTTTCGCACCGGCGTGACAAAAACAACAAGTGCAGCAATCGAGACCACAAGTCCGACAACCAGCACCAGGAACTTTGGAGGCACTCCCGCGACGAGGGAGAGGGCAGCCCAGACTGCAATGAGCAAAAGTGACGCTCCAAGGTGCGGCTGGATGAAAACAAACACGATCGGAACTGCCATGTGAAGCAGCCCGAGTGCGAACGTCCCGAACTCCTTAATCCGATCCTGGCGCGAAGCGTAAAACGACGCCAAGGTGATGACGAGAAGGATTTTTGCCATCTCGCTAGGTTGGATCTGAATCGGACCAATCTTAACCCAACGTTCGGCACCGTTCACCGTCTTCCCAACAAACTTAACCGCGAAAAGCGCAAGCAAGTTCAGCCCGTAAACGAACGGCATCGCCTTTGCCCAAATACGTGGGTGGACGAATAAGAAGATCGATAACGGTACAAGACCGACTCCGATGTTGAGCAACTGATCCTTAAAGAACTTCGTCGTCTCCCCGTAGTGCGAGCTGTAGATTGTCCCCAAACCGATAAGAGTCAGCGCAACGGCGGACGCGATCAACCACCAATCAATCCCCACGCTTGTGGAGCGACTTTCGCTAGTCGGACGGAGGGTGATAGACGCCATTTGCTACTCTTTCGGTTGTCGGATTGATGTGCCGAATTCACGTTTGATAATGCCGAATTCCTTGGTGACCCAAAATCTCATTGTACGAGATCGAGGCGTCTCAAGGAAGATCCGTAGGTCCACGGTGGTCAGCACCGCGTGCACAGACTTGCCCTGATAGGGCACTTGCGCGTCCTCAGTCGTAATCTTCGCTTCGGCAGGAATTGGCTTCGCCGGAGAAATCAACGAGCCTTTCCAAGTCCAGCTATCACCGGCATGCATCGGAATCTTGATGATCCCGATCGGGGGATCATAAACCTCGTCTCCTGCCTCACGAACGAGCAAGCCGGTAGAACCGACCTCGTACTGCTCACGCTCGATCGTGACGTCCATGTCTCGGATCTCAATGACCCGTTCACTTCCCTTAGATGTCGTGCTGAGCTTGCTCGGCAATACGGTGCCATCAACGCAAAATGACGTCTCATTTCCCGGAGGGCAGACACGCCCGATATCCTGAACCGAACTCAGGTAAGTCCCGTTAGATTCGTGAATGGAAACTTGGTCGCAACCCCAAACGCTTGCCAATAAGAAGAGGCTACTTAACCTCTTCCATGACAATCTTGTTGGTGTTCTTTCCATCAATCGACTCAATCTCCGTCTTCACCGTACCGCGACCCTTAACAAGCCACAGCTTAGAGTTCAGTTTGAATGACCGACCACCCTGGGTACCGGTGGCGTTGACCGTGATCAACAGCGCGTCATTGTAGGTAGCAACGGGAGTTGTGACGGCCTGAGTTCCCACGACCTTGTTTGTTCCGGTCATTTTCATCACGCTGTCCGCCGTCGTTTTGATGTCCCAGGTTTTGCCTGGGGTAAGACCGGCAGGGAGTTCCCAAGTCGATTGATCCGAAGAAATCGTCGCGTTAGAAGCAGCCCGGATTCCGCCCTTTTCGACCTTGAAGCTTGCCGTATCCAAACCGACGAGTTCATCAGAGCTCTCTAGGTTGTACTCGGCAACGCCATTCTCAACCTTAACCAGCTTGAATGTCTGAGACCCAACCTTATCCGGCTGTCCACTCTGCTTAATCGCGAGCTTCATCGGCTCGGTTCGACCAAGGCCGTAGTACTCGAAAGCGTCTGTCTTAAGCTCGGCGGGAACCTCAGGAGTCTTTGCAACTTCTGTCGCAGAATTCGTATCCGATGAGGCCGCTCCGTTAGCCGCGGAAGCACCTTTGTCACCGCAACCAGCGAGAAGAACGAGCGCGATCGGCAGGAAAAAGACGGGTTTCATTACTTGATAGTGTAGCTCTTTAGCCGAAGCGTGAGCGAGCTTCGGGCGCCCTTGATCGAGACAACTTGCTTAAACCGGGCGAGCCCGACGTTAGGGACAAACCAGCTGTTGTTTCCAACCACGCCTTCGCCCTTTGGCGACTTGAATGATCCGCTCGACTCGATGAACAGTCCGCTCATTCGACCACTGTCGGTATCAACTGGCTGAGAATCGTGAGTCGCAAACTTATAATCCATCGAGCCTGCTTCTCCAAGCGGCGTAATGCCTGTGCCCTTGTAGTCATAAACGTCATCAAATTTCAGCGGGAACTTGATGATTGTTTGCTTAGGAGAGAAGACGATCGGCGTTTTGCCCACCGAAACTTGGTGCACGCCCGTGGAGTCAACTTCCCAAACCTGCTCGTCCTTCTCTTTGCCCTCTTCCGACATCACAAGGACGCCCCGGGTCACACCAGGGGAAGGGTTTGAAACTGACTTGACTTCGTACCCAATCTCAACGGTGCCGCTCTCTGGCTCTTTACCGTCGATCTCACGAGTGATCTCAAGAGCGTAATTCCACTTGTTACCAACTTTGAGCGGATACAGCTGTTCAGGAGTAGCTTTGCTTGCCTCCTCGACCTTTGGTTCCTTGATCGGAACGGGCTTGTATTCACCCTTTCCACATCCAACGGCAACGAGGCCAAGAGCACCAACACTAATCTTCAAAATATCATTCAAGAGAATCTCCTGCAGTTAACGCGATTTAACTAAGTCTACAGCTTCCTGAACTAGCGTCTTGTCCGCAATCTGTTTAATCACCAGTTCTTTACTATTCAACTGTGTTCCCACTGTCGCGGCTGCGATCGGAACCTTCTTGCTAACCACAATAATCTTCGTGTTTGGGTGCTCGCTAGAGAACTTCCAAAGCCGAGCAGCTCCTTCATCGGTCAGGTGGATACTCAAGTCGTAAGAGCTCTCTTTTCCGGAGTTAACCTCGGTGACTTCAGCACCTTCGATCATCTTCCGGTTGGTAATCACCTGGGCATGCTTGAGAATATTGATGGCCTTCCGGTAGCCCTCTCCCTTTGCACCCGAAGCAAGGAGCGACTTGATCAGGTCAGCAGGATTCTCCGCCGATTTACCCTCATTCTTGGCAACGTACTCGGCATAGAATCGATCCAGCGCATCCGCGTCCAAGAACTTAGACTCAAGCTCCTTATAGAGCGAACTCATCGCCTTTGACTTCAACGGAACCGTGTTGAATCCCTGAACCGGCTTACCCGAGGCGTTCGAGATATCGAATGTGATCGGCACCTTCAAACGAATGCCATGATAGAAGGCCGTCCGGTTGAGCTTCGCCGGGAGTTTCCCGTCAAGCGAAACGTTTAGGTCGCTCTCAAGCTTGGCCTTAAGAACTGGGTCACCAGCCAGAGCCTTTTCTGCATCTGCAGTGCTCCAGATGGGAGCTTCTTCGCTGGGCTCTTCCGTGTTCTCCTTCTTAGCCAACTTGTACAACAAGCCGGTGGTCCCCTCAGCGTCCCCATCAAGGATCGCAAGAAGCTCCTTCATTGGGACTCGAGCTTTAATCGAGCCAGAATCCGCACCACCACCGCCGCCTGATCCGGAAGATTTAAAGTCATCGGAAGCCTCAACAATCTGCACCATTCGGTTGACGGACAGGATCTTCACCTTTGCCTCTTCGCTAATCGCGACGAGGCAGAAGTCTTCCGACAAAATCGGATCAAGTTTCACTCCGCTCAGTCTAAACTGGGTGTAAAGCTTGCTTCCGCCAAAGCCCACGGCAAGTAAGGTCGCAAAGCCGATTGCGATTTTCGTCGATGGGCGAACTTTCATGTCGTTAGGTCTAACACTTCAAACCAGCTACCTGGTTCCGAGGTGAGAGCAGTTTACTCAGAAGGGTTGAAATCCACGTAAAACCGTCCTGCGATGCTGGTGAACAGCGCCACGATCCCACACATCACACCCGCACTCAAAACCGCCGGGATAATCGGCGACGTGTGAACAAGCCCGAGGAACAAGACAAAGAGCCCCACCGCCGGTGCCATCACGAACACCATCGCAAGCAACTGCATCAAACCGCGGAAGGAACGCTGGGTCGGGTCGTCAAAGTCAGGGAACAAGACCACAACCAGGAAGACTGCGCTGACCATCCCCACCCCGATCGCGGGAGACGCGATGAGCCCGGCAAGGTGATATTGCCAAAGCGAAGGCTTATAAATCAGTCCGATCGTGTACGGCAAAACCGAAAGCGCAATTGCTACAAATGACTTCGCCGCAACTTCATAAAACGCGATTTGGCGCGATGTCAACGGGAGTGGCTTGATCACCTCAACGCGTCGCAGAGTCTCCTGGAAGCCGTTAAATGCCGAGATTGACCCAAAGTTTGCGGTCATAAACCCGACCATCCCCAGATACAAGAATGGGATCACTCGCTCACTCTTTTCCGGAATGCTTAGGAACATCACGGCCATAAAGCCAAGCACAGCCATAAAGATAAAGCTCATCGAAATCCCGGTCCGAGCCTGAATCAACCACTCTTTATAGATGAGCGCCCAGCCATTTAACAGCTTCACTTCCTGCAGCTTCTGAGCGAGTCGGCCACGCTTGATAGAACCAGACTTTGCCCGCTCAACAAGGATGCCGGTAACGTCCCCTTTGCGCTGCATATCGCGCAGGGTCTGTCCCTGGAACCCGCGAGTCGCCGCTTGGTCATACATCCAGCCGCTAAGATTCGAGGCGTAATGGAGCGAGACAATCACGATCACCAGCAGGGCAACTGCCGCAAGCACCGAAGCCAAGATCGATCCTCCCAACGTCCCAACCGACATCACAGTTGTCAGGTAAGGCACGATCATGATCGCCCGAACATGAGGCATCTCAGTCGTCGCGACAATCGTCTTCCAAGACGGATCGATCCACATTCGGAGTCCGAATGTCAGCATGACCACAATGACGGCGATCGCTATTGACCAACCCGAAACCCGCAGGATCAGCTTGGACTTCTTCTCATTCTTCGCCAGATAGAACGACAGCGCGTAACTCAGTGCAACCCAGACCGCGGCAGAAAGCAACCACGCCAAGGTCATCCCAATGATGATCTGATTGAATCCGCGAGGGTCCCCGGCCTTAAGTCCAGCCGCTAATCCCGAGATCGGCTTGAACCCAAAGAAGAGCATAAGCAGCGGGAAGAATAAGGTGAGGAAGTATTCGCGGAACAACCGGAAATACATCACAAGTCGCGAAGACACCGGAGTCGGGAACAGGACGTCCACATCCGCCGGCTTAAAACTATTCTTCATAGCAAACACTCCTGCCGCCATGAAGATGCTGATCGTCATAAAGATCAGAAACACCACTGGCTGGACGTTCGCGAGTTCTAGTTGGACGCCTTTCGGAAGCAAGGTGCCACCTCTCTTTGTGAAGGTCGCCGGTCGCTCCCAAGGGCGCAAAAAGAACCCGACGTAGTAGCCCAGTCCCACCAACACCGAAATGAGGCGCTTTGGAGAACTGAATGCGCGCTTAACGCCGTTAACGATCTGACGCGCCCACAAATAAAGGAGCGGCCGAATCATGAAACCTCGTTAGTAAGGGACAAGAAAACGTCTTCGAGCGACTGCCCGGCCATTCCGTAGTGCTCTCTCAGCTCTTCAACGCTTCCTTCCGCAAGCAACCGTCCCCGGGCCATGATCAAGACTCGGTCACACAGCTTCTCGGCTGTATCCAGTAAGTGAGTCGAAACCAAAACCGCCGCCCCGCTCTCCTTTGTGCGAACGATCTCTTGTTTCAACTCGTGCGCACCCGCTGGGTCAATACCGATCAACGGCTCGTCAAGCAGGAACACGTTGGCTTCGTGCACCAGTGCACACGCCACCGAAAGTTTCTGCCTCATGCCCTTACTCAAGGTTGCAACAAGGTCATTTCGCTTGTCCAGAAGGTGGTAGCGCGTAAGCAACTCCTCATGCTTCGCCTCAAAAATCGGTAACGTGTCAAAGCACATGGCGATAAACCGCATGTGCTCGTAGACTGTGAGCAATTCATACAGGGATGGGACTTCAGGAACAAACGCCAGCCCCCGCTTTGCCTTCGCCTGATCTTCGTTAATCTCAAAACCGTTGATCAAGACGCGCCCGCTTGTCGCGCGAAGAATGCCCGCCATACAACGCATCGCCGTAGTCTTGCCCGCGCCGTTCGGACCGATCAGCCCGACAATCTCGCCCGGATTGATTCGGAACGAAACCTCATTAACCGCCCGGTACTCCTTGTACTCCTTAACCAACCCTTGTACTTCAAGCATTTCTTATCATTTGTTTCTACCTTAACCCTAGTTCGATGGGTTGCAGAAACAAGGCATCTGTGCCAAGCTAGGAGAGTTTATGAGCATCGAAGCCAAGGTTCAAAGCGTCCGATCCGAAATCGGAAAGGTCATCTCCGGGCAGCACGACGTGGTCGACCAGATCATCGCTTCGACCCTCGCAAATGGTCACGTCCTTCTCGAAGGCGTTCCGGGTCTCGGAAAGACCCTTCTTGTGCGCACGCTCGGCCACGTGTTTGGGCTTGAATTTGGCCGCGTCCAGTTCACCCCCGACCTTATGCCGTCCGACGTGACGGGAACCATGATCTATGACGCTTCGAGTGGCAAGTTCTCGTTCCGGCAGGGTCCCGCATTCGTCGGACTCCTGCTCGCCGATGAAATCAACCGAACCCCGCCCAAGACTCAAGCTGCTCTCCTAGAAGCAATGGAAGAGCGCCGGGTGACCGTCGACGGAGTCGCTCATCCCCTCCCATCTCCGTTCATCGTCTTCGCGACCCAAAACCCGATCGAATTTGAGGGTACGTACCCTCTCCCCGAAGCACAGCAAGACCGCTTCCTCCTCAAGGTCCTCCTCCGATATCCGTCCCCCGAAGAAGAAGTAAGCGTTCTCAAAACCCATCACGCGGGCTTCTCACCCCAGAACCTCGAGCTGGCGGGCGTCCAGCAAGTGATCTCGCAGAACGAGCTCCTCGAGCTTCAACAAGAGGTCAAAACCGCCACCATCGAGGATAAGATCTTCAGCTACATCTACCAAATCGTTCACGCGACGAGAGACAACCGCGACGTCATGGTCGGTGCCTCTCCTCGGGCAGGCATCGCCCTTATGAACATCAGCAAAGCTTTTGCCTTTATGCGAGGCCGGAACTTTGTCACTCCCGACGATGTAAAGGAAATTGCTCCGGCAGTACTGCGCCACCGCGTCACGTTACGCCCCGAAGCCGAGATCGAAGGTCAAACGACGGACGATGTGATCAAGCGACTGCTCGATTCCGTCGCCGTCCCTCGCTAACCAATTCGCAGGCTGGCGATCTTTTCTCTCGCCAGCCTCGTCTAACAATCCAAACTCATGAGCTTTATCGCCGCTATCGCCGGTCTGCACCTTGCCCTCCAAACCGGAGGAATCCAACTGGGAATCCCAAACCTCCCACCTGCGCCGGATAAAGATCAGGTGCTGGTCAAAGTCAACGGGCAGGACATCAAAGCCAGCGACATCGCCGCCCTGCTGTGGGATGCAAAAGCCGAAGAAATCCTCAACGAAGTCACCTACTTCCAACTCGCCAAGGCAGAAGCCGACAAGCTCGGTATCTTCCTCACCGGCAAGGAGATCGATGAGGGCGTCCAACGAGAGCTCGACGCAATGAGGGCCAACCTCGCTCCCGGACAAACGCTCGACCAAGCCATGGCGAGCACCGGCCAAACCAAAGCCCGTCTTTATCTCGCCGTCAAAACCTCGCTTTACTTGACCAAAATCGCATTTGCGGAGTTCGATCCGAAGCTTTACGTCAAGGTGTCGACCATCATTATCAAGCCTGCCTCCAGCTCCGCTGCCGACCTCGCAAGCGCGATCAAAACCGCCCAGGGCGCCTACGATCGCCTCCAAAAAGGTGAGGCATGGGAAGCCGTCGTTGATGACGTTGTCGCCGATGAAACCGGTCGCGAATCCAAAGGCCGACTCGGTTGGCGTCTACTCAGCGCCTTCCCCGACGATGTCCGCTCCGAACTCGCGCTACTCCGAGTGAATCAGTTCACAAAGCCTGCCCAAATCCAAAACGGGATCCAGTTCTTCCGAGTCGAGCGATTTGGGAAGGATTTGAACAAAGAGGAACTCGATCAGATGCGCATCGATATGACCGAGCTTCTTCGCCTCCAGGCCGTCAACAAAATCCGCAAGACAATGAAGCTGGAACGCGTTTGGCCCAAACTCCCGGCGAAACCAGGCGTAGAAATGAGGAGATGACAGTCCGTGAAGCCATTGAGTCGCGACGCTCAATCCCATTCTTCGATCCAAAGATCGAAATCGCACAGAAAGAGCTAACTGATCTCCTTGAGCTTTCCAACCTTGCCCCAAGTTCAATGAACTTGCAACCTTGGGAGTACATCGTCTGCACTTCGCCCGAGGCAAAGCAAAAACTACGAGAAGCGAGCTACAACCAAGCTAAGGTCACCGAAGCCAGCGCAGTTATCATTCTCCTAGGGAACCTCGAACACCATCTGCATGCCGACGAAGTCGCATCAAGCCAGATCAAGAATGGCTACTTCGGCGAAGATCGCCGAGTCGGGTTCGTAGATATGGCCCTCGGCGCCTATACTGCGAATCCCCAGAAGCAACGAGACGAAGCATTCCGCGGAGGCTCCCTCTGGGCAATGACATTCATGCTCGCTGCTCACGAAGCTGGCTGGGACACTGCCCCGCTCGGTGGATTCGTCCCTGAACAAGTCTCCACGACGTTCAACATCCCCGAAACCCATCTCCCTGTTCTGCTCATTGCAATCGGGAAACGGCCAAGTGACGCGAACATCTTGCCCAGAAACGAACGAATTTCGACAAAAAGATTGGCTCACTGGGAAACTTGGTAGAAATTTACTAATTCCGTGAACGAAGTTAACTGCTGATCTCGTCCTGATATTCAGCAGATGGTTTGGCGCGGAATCTTGGGCGGGATAGTTATGGCGGCTGCCGTTGCCGGGAGCGCGCAGACGTCCCGGATTTCCTTCAAGATTCGCCCCGTCTGGGCGGGCATGACAACCGCCAACAGCATGCCCTACTATGCCGACATCGAAAATGTCGGCGTGGACACTACAGGAACCATTTCGGAGGCAAAGGACTCCGGCGGACTCGAGATCAGATACCCCGTCGAACTCCCGACCGGCTCGAGGAAGCGTGTCCTAATCTTCTCAACCGGTTACGGTGCGTCCCGTTTCCAACTCCGAACAAGGGTTGGCGACATTTCCGAACCAGTTGAAATCTCTTACAGCAACGCCTCAGCCCACTACGGTCTGATCAGCGATAATCCCGACGACTTGGGGTTCATGCGTGGAAGCTCAAGCGACTCGAGTGACCAAGGCGGGGTTCAAACCGGCGGTTCCCGTCCCGAAGAAGCACCGGACAGAATCAGCGCTTACACGTGGCTCGACGTCCTAGTGCTGGGAGAGGGAAGCGAGCGACTCACTGAATCCCAAATTTCCGCCATCAAAGCATACGTCAAAAGCGGTGGCGGTCTGATCTTCATCGGAGGCGTCGCCAAAAGTGCAAGCTCCGACGCCCGCTGGAACGATATTCGGCCCGTCGGCAATCTCAAACTGACTAACGAAGTGGTGAATGGCCAAACCATCACCGAGTTAGTGGGTCGGCCGGCCCTCGCGGCAAAAACTGCGGATTTTGAAGTCGGTAAAGCCTGGATCGGAGACTATGGGCTCGGGTCAGTAGGAATGCTTTCGGTAAACCCCTTCGAGGGTCCCTTGCGAACATTCGCTGGCCGAAGGGTCATGCTCCTCAAGACTGCCCAGCGCAACCGCGGCGCCGCCGCCGGCGGATATGTCGGTCCCTACCTTCAAGCCGCAAACAACTCGTATTCGACCGCTCCAGGAACGACCCAATCCGACCCCTTCCAGATTGCCGCCCCGTCGTCATCCAGTTTGGCCCTCATCGTCGCGCTCTATATCGTTGCTGTCGTCCCAATCAACTTTCTCATCCTCCGCAAACTCAAAAAAGCCGAACTCGCCTGGGTAACTGTTCCGATCATCAGCGTTATCTTCAGCCTGGTGTTGTTGCGTTCCACAATCGGCCTCTACCGATCCACCGCCGCGACGCGAACCCATGCCGTCGTGGCTCTGGACGGTCAGGGTGGCGAAGGAGTGGTGATGGCAAGGAGCGAGATGTTCTTCCCGAACGCCGACGCCCACGATTTGAAGCTGAATTCTGTCGATGGAACCTACCGCGTTAGAATCGAGAACGACTACTCATACTACGGAAATGAACAAACCTCAGCGATGAACTTCATCGACAACGGTCGCAACCTCATCGCCCCCGAGTGCGAAACCACAAACCTCGCGTTCCGAGAGTTCACCTATTTGCAGACAACAAACGCCCTAAGCGGCATCCGGTGCAATGCAATGGCAACCTCCGCTGGGTATCGACTGGTCCTCACCAACGGCTCAAAGAATGTACTCCGAGGTCTAACCCGTTTCACACAAGGGTCTCGGCTACCTAAGCCAATCGACAAAGTTGAGCCAGGCCAAACCATCGAACTATTTGTGAGTAACGCCGAGCTAACCGCAAAGCCACCCCAGAACGGCGACCAAGTCCTACGACTTGCAAATGGTCAAGCCCTGCCGGTCTATATCCAGTTTGAAGTTGAAGGGCTCCGATTGGGCCCCGGATGGGGCTCCGAACACCCCGGATCAACTCTCAACGCCGTGATCCATCCTTACGGAGGAACACTATGAACAAAGCCAAGCAGTGGTGGCACCACAATGTCTCGCACAATCCGATGCTCGCGGAAATCGACCGATTCCGAAGAAAGTTCTTCAGCTTCAGAGGGCCAAACGTGCAGGCAAACGGCGGCCTTGGCCTCATCGTGGTGCTATTCCTGTTCTACAGCATCATATGCATCTACAACCGAGGCGATATGGAGCCAACGGGCCAGCTCACCATCTTCCTCGGCTTTGCCCTGTTTGTGATTCCCTTCATGCTGCACGGAACGATCGCGGGTGAACGGGAACGGCGAAGCTGGGACATGCTTCTGGTCGCGCCGATTTCGCCTTCCCAAATCGTTGTCGGGAAGTTCATCGGAGCCTTCCTCGGACTTCTGGTCACCTTCGGACTCTTCATGGTGCCGATCTTTGTGCTCGCCCTCACCTACCAGAACCTGAAATGGGGATATCTGCTTCTCGGCATTCTCGTCGTGATCTCGCAGTTGCTCTCCCTCAGCGCGCTCTGCATTCTGATCTCGGCCCGAGTCAAACGTCCGCTGATGGCCCTTGCTGTGACCATCGGAGTCGTCCTCGTCTGTTTCCTCTTCGCACCCGCGTTCCTCTCCATGCTTGATAGCTTCACTGGTAAGTTCGTCTCAAACGCGGTCTATCCATTTGCCGTCATCCTCGAACTCGCTAACGGTCAACTCAGACAGATCAACCCCGGCACTGAAAGCGACTATACGCCAATGGTCAACCCAGTCCTCACGTCGTTAACCAGCATCGCGTTGCAACTCGTTCTGACCGCAGCCCTTACCGCCTGGGCAATCAAGACCCTCCACTTTGCCGACAACGAAGTCCGCTTCATCAACAACAAGAAGAAGAAAAATGCTTGAAGTCAAAAACCTCCGCAAAACCTACGGCGATTTCACTGCCGTCCAAGGGATCTCGTTCTCTCTAAAACCAGGCGATATCTTCGGCTTTATCGGCAGCAATGGCGCGGGCAAAACGACCACCATCCGCATGCTCGCCACCCTTCTCGAGCCAACCAGCGGAACCGCTACCCTCAACGGAGTCGATGTCGTCGACCAACCGATGGAAATCCGCCGGATGATCGGCTACATGCCCGACTTCTTCGGCCTCTATGACGACGTCAAAGTCTGGGAGTACCTCGACTTCTTCGCCAGCATCTACGGCGTTTCTCAACGCGACAAGGTCATCGATGAAGTCCTCGAGCTCACAGACCTCACGATCAAAAAGGATGCCTTTGTTCAATCGCTTTCGCGAGGAATGCAACAGCGTCTCTGTCTCGCCCGCTGCCTTGTCCATGATCCCAAACTGCTCCTCCTAGACGAGCCAGCATCCGGCCTTGACCCGCGCGCCCGAGCCGAACTCAAAGAACTCATTGCCGAACTCGGCCGGATGGGGAAGATCATCATTATCTCCTCCCACATCCTCCCCGAACTATCAGACTTCTGTAACAGCGTCGGCATCATCGAGCGCGGCAACCTCCTCGCCTTTGGCGACGTTGCCTCGGTCGTGCGAAGCATCCGCCCGACCAAGCAGATTAACATCGAAGTCCTCGGAGACCCTGATCCTGCGGCCCGCTTCTTCGCATCCCAAACCGCAACCCGCCTCGGCGAGTGCAGCGGCAACAAGCTCACAATCGAGTTCGATGGCGACGAAAGCGAGCAAGTCGAGCTGCTTAAAAAAGCCCTCGCAAACGAAATCAAAATCCTCAGCTTCGCCGAAGACACCGCCAACCTCGAAGATGTCTTCATGAAACTCACCACCGGTGCGGTCAGCTAGAGCCATGCAAGTCATCGATCTCAAGCGCCTCCGTCGAACCTATTTTGGTAATGCGACGGCAACCCGTGACCAACGGGTACAGCTCCGAGGGAGCAAGGCGGTTGTGCTATTCACCCTTTATCTCATCATCATGGCGCTGGTCCTGTACATCGCGTACGACAGCGCAATTGGCTACAGCTCGCGGAGTCTTGCAACGGCTCAGAGCAACCTCCAGGGCTTCTACTGGGCAACCATTGCTTGCCTGGGAGTAGTCGTCACCATCGTGGCCCCTGCAGTCGGCGCGTTCGCGATTGTCACCGAGCGACAACGGCGCTCGCTTGACCTCGTCTTCTCTGCACCAGTCGAGCCCAAGTTCTACTTGGTCGGGAAACTCATCTCCGCGTACCGCTACGTCTGGTTGCTTCTCATTCTCGCCCTGCCGTTCTGCGCGGTAAGCGTCACTCTCGGAGGAACAACGTGGATCCAACTGTTCATCACGTTCCTGCTCTTCTCGTTCTACGGGCTGATCTGCGTGGCTTTCGGTCTCCTGCTCTCGTCCATGAGTAGCCGACCGATCCCTGCTCTCTGCTGGACGTACTGCGCCATTGGTGCCTACTGGTTCTTCACCTTCTATCTCGCCATGACTGGGTTCATGGCGATCAGCGGATTCGGCGGTAGCTCGAGTTCACCGTTCTCCAATGTCTCCTTCTTCACCGCCCTCTGCCCGCTGACGTTCCCATTCCAAGGCGGTCAGTCAACGCTGATCCTCGGTCGAGAATTCCCGATCTGGCTTGTTTCGATCGTCGAGCACTTGCTGGTCATCAAAATCATCATCCTCGCCGCCGGCTCAATCATGTCTCCATCCGATGGTCGAGAAATCAAATCCCTCCGAATCCACGGTCTCATCTACTTCGGAGTCGTCGCTGTACTCATTGGCTGGGGAGTTTCTGCCGGAGCCCAGGCCGCCTTCAGTTCTGGTCCCACTCTCACGAACCCTACCCAGAACGTCTCCAGCATCTTCGGTCGCGCTCTAGCCGGCGTCCTCTGCGTCACCGGAATCTGCATCGTCCCTTATCTGAGCACCTTCGGTCAGAACGACTACCGCCGCTTCCGTTTCAATGGTCTCTTCAACATCCGCAAGATGTTCACCGGCACAGTCGCCGGAAACCTCCCGTATCTCATCACCTTTGCCCTCGTTGGCGTGGTTGGCTTCCTTGCTGGAACAACCGCCGATCTCGGCTCGGTGCGAAGCTTCGGCCCCACCGGAACCCGAGTCAAAATTACCGGCGCTAGCTTGCTCCTTCAGCCGATGTTCCTAATCTATCTGCTTTTGGCTCTGGGAATATGGACCCTCATGTGGTCCTGCGGAATCCTCTCCGCAGCGAAGCACCAAAACATCTCCCGCGCCCGTACGGTCAGCCTCTTTTCGCTCGTAGCCATTGCCCTCGTTCCAACCTTCTTCCTCTCGATCATCTCGCCCGAATCGTTGGAGAAGGTGGAAGGACTCTGGAAGCTCAACATCATCGCCAGCCTGTTCTGCAACGTGGATTACTCCGGGTACGCCGCGATCCATGGTGTGGCGCTGCTCGTCATTAGCGCGATTCTGATCGGGTCGCTCCAAAGCCGCCTCCGCAAACTCACCCCCACCGAACCCCGATGATCTCTCGCGAATACTTGGTCCCGTTCATCAAGCGAGTGCGATTCTTGTACGCCCTCCGAGGTCTCTGGCTTGGAGTGTTGTCTGCCGGCATCATTGCACTGCTGTGGTCGCTACTTGACGCGCGCGGCGTCATCTATGCCGAGTGGCAATGGCTCGTATCCCTCATTGCCGTCGGAGCCACCGTCGGAGCCGCAATCGGAGGACTGATCAAGCCATCTGAGCAAGCTGTCGCCCAAAGCCTTGATCGTCGAGCTAACCTCAAAGACCGAGTCAGCACCGCCCTGGAGCTTTCCGAAGACCAAGATTACGCCTCCGCAGTCCGAGCCGATGCGATCGGAGCAATCAACGAGACCGACCCCAAAGCGATCTTCCCTGCACGATGGGGCTGGCTCCAAAGCTCAGGAATCGGCTCGGCGAGTGTAGCGTTCCTCATCTTCGCCCTCAGCTCCAGCTCGATCCTTTCGCTCGCCAACACGCCAACACAGCAAGAGGAGATGAAGAAAGAGGCGGCCCGGTTGGACAACCTCAGAAAGGCGATCTTCGACGACGGTTCCAAAAAGAAGACGCTCTCCGCCGACCTCCAACAGCTTCAAAAAGACCTCATGCGGCTCCAGAAGGATTACGAAAAAGCGAAAATCGATCCCAAACAAGCCCTCATCCGCAAAGAAGAACTCGCAAAACAAGTCGCCGAGCTTGCAAAGCAGAAGGCCACCGATGCTCTCGATGACATCAAAAAAGGCGAAAGCGCCCTCGAAAAACTTGAGAAAGCCGAGCTAGAAAAGGCTGGAATGAAAGACGTCAACATGTCGGATGTCCACATGGACCAAAGCGACTTCGACCAAAAAATGCAGGTATCCGAACAGCGCAAGGACAACGCTGAAAAGCAAGTCGACAAAATGCAGAAGAACCTGGACTCGCTCAGCCAGCAACTCCAAAAGCCCGGCCTCAGCGAAGCAGAACGGAAAGAACTCCAAAAGCAAATGGAGGAAGCTCGCAAAGCCCTCGATGCCGCGAAAAAGGAACTTTCAGAGGCGGAAAAGCAACTTGCCAATATGAAGCTTTCACAAGAAGCTCGCGACGTCCTCGCCAAACTCCAAAACGATCCCCTCATGAAGGAGATCCAAAAGGAACTCGAGCGACTCCGACAGAAGATGAAGGACGCCGCAAAAGGGGAAGAGGACAACACTTGGAAGCCCAAGCTCACCAAAGAGCAAATGGCAGAGATGCGAAAGAAAATCGAAGCCTTCCTCAAATCGCTCAAAGACGATAAAGCCCGTGAGGAGTATCTCAAGGAGCTCCTTGAAGCCCTCAAGAATGCCGAAGAACTCGGTCAGTGCCAAGGTCTTGGCATGGGACTTGGAGCAGGACTCGGTCTCGGAATGGGCGGACCTGGGCCCGGGCCGGACAATGACCGTATGCTTCTCGACAGCGGTATGGTCAACAAAAGTGACCCAATCCAAGGCAAGGGGAAGGGAACTCCCACGTTCGCCCCAACCGATCGAGACCCCTTGCGCCCTGGTCCTGAAATGACCTTTGAGATCAAAGCCCCAACGTTCAAAGGCACCCGATCTAGCGTGCCCTACGAAAAGGTTTTGCCCAGCTACAAGAAGAAGGCCGAGTCGGCGCTTAAGAAGCAAGACATCCCCAAGCAACACCAAGCTCGCGTAAAGCGATACTTCGATAGCCTCAGTAAATAGGAAATTCAATGGCAGAACAAGACGCAATCTGGTTTAGAGAAACGTTCAACCGAATCCGCACCGAAGTCGGCAAAGCCGTCGTAGGTCAAGACGACATCGTTGAACATGTCCTCATCGGCATGGCGGCCAACGGCCACGTTCTCCTCGAAGGCATGCCCGGTCTAGGCAAGACTCTCTTGGTACGGTCACTTGCCAGCGTGCTATCGCTCGACTTCTCCCGGATTCAGTTCACGCCCGACATGATGCCGGCTGACGTCACCGGAACCAACATCCTCAGTGAAAGCCGCTCGTTCGAATTCCGTAAAGGGCCCATCTTCGCCAATATCGTCCTCGCCGATGAGATCAACCGGGCCACTCCAAAAACTCAGTCAGCCCTCCTTGAGGCGATGCAGGAACGATCGGTGACCGTCGGTGGAAAGCGCCACGACTTGGCTGAGCCATTCCTGGTTATGGCAACCCAAAACCCCGTCGAACAAGAAGGCACCTACCCCCTCCCAGAAGCCCAGCTTGACCGCTTCTTCTTCAAACTCCTCGTTCCTTACCCAACCAAAGAGGAACTCCGAAATGTCGTCCTTCGAACGACAGGTAACGACTCAGCGACCTTGCAGCCAGTCGCCACCAGCCAAGACATCATTCGGATGCGCACCGTCTCTCGCGACGTACCCATCTCTGAAGCCGTGCTCGACTTCGCCCTCGAACTTGCCCTTGCAACTCACCCAGATTCCCCCAAGGCCTCCAAGTCGATCCAGAAATACGTCCGCTACGGAACTTCCCCCCGTGGAGCGCAGTGCCTCTGCTCTGCCGGAAAAGTAATGGCGCTCCTCGATGGCCGGTTCAACGTTGCCAAGGAAGACATCAAAAAAGCGGCAGTTGCCGTGCTCAGGCATCGGCTGATTCTGAACTACGAAGCCGAAGCAGACGGAGTCACGCCAGATCAGCTTGTGGCCGAAGCAATCGCTCACCTCGAGAGTAGCGACCGAGACACCATTCGAGTCTGAGACCCATGCTCAGCCCGCGCGATTTTCGCCTCATCGACAGCCTGCGACTCAATCCAAGCCGGGCGTTCCGAGGTGTCAGCAAGGGTGAAAGAATCAGTAAGCGGAAGGGTATCAGCATTGAATTCGCCGACTTTCGCAACTACTCAGAGGGTGACGACTTGCGGCATCTGGACTGGAACGTTCTCGCCCGGCTCGAAACTCCCGTCCTGCGTACCTACCAAGACGAAGAAGATCTCATCGTCTATCTCCTTGTCGATGGCTCCCCTAGCATGGACTTCGGCGAGCCCAAAAAGTCTGAGGTCGCCCAAAAGCTTGGGACGGCTCTTGGCAGCATAGCCCTCATCGGAGGTGACGGGGTTAGGCTAGTCCACTACTCCAAACCAAGTCCCCCCGCCCCAGTTTTAAGGGGCCGATCAAACGTGGCGCAACTGCATGGACGGTTGATTTCTCAAGATAGCGGAACGAACTCTCTCAGCCAATCGCTACAAACTCTTCTCCGTGGTTCAGTAAAGCCGGGCCTGGTAGTTCTTGTATCAGATGGACTAGATCAAGGCCTTTCTAATGTCATTCGTGCACTCGGTGGGCGAGGATTCGAAGTCTGGATGGCGCAAATCCTCGACGATGGCGAGCTTTATCCCGACCTAGAAGGCGACCTCCGCATGATTGACTCAGAGGACGGCTCAATCGCGGAGATCACGGTCAATCGTGACACCCTTCAGGTCTACCAGCAGAACCTTCAGCAACATATTGAAACGCTCCGAGGAGCAATCCAACGCACCGGCGGGAAGCACCTAGTTGTCCCAACCTCCGAAGGATTTGAACACACCATCGTTCGAAGAATGAAGCCGGATAGGTGGTTCGGATGAGCTTTCAATCACCAGCAATGCTTTGGCTTTTTGGCCCCCTCGGAGCGGCAATCTTGGCGCTGTACTTGTTACGGATGCGCCGCCAAGAGATCAAGATTCCCGCCAGCTTCCTCTGGCCAAACCAGACCGAAGAAGTCCGCGCAAACAGCCTCTTCCAGCGCTTACGTTTCAACTGGTTGCTGGTCCTTCAACTCCTGATTGCTGCGCTAGTTTGTGTCGCTCTCGCTCGCCCTCAGTTCAAGCAGAAAGGAATGCTCGGCACCACGACGGTCATCGTTATCGATGCTTCCGCATCCATGAGAGCAACCGATGTCAGTCCCAGCCGATTCGAAAACGCCAAGCAAATGGCGACCGAAGCCATCGCCAACGCTGGTGTGGGTGACCAAATTGCCATCCTAACCGCCGCAAACACACCCCAAGTAGCGAGTCCCCTCTCAAACGACTCCCAGGCGCACCGCTCCGCACTTGCCCAACTCAAGCCGACCGACACCGAGGGAGACATGGGTGAAGCCCTCCGACTAGCCGCTGCCCTCATCAGCGGAATCGACGGTGCAAGAATCCTTGTCCTGTCGGATGGATGTTTTACAAAAATCAGCGAGTTCTCCCCTGGAAAGGCTGCCGTCGTCTACAAGAAGATCGGCACCCGTCAAGAGAACTTGGCAATCCAATCGCTCGGCGCCACCAAGAGCCCCAGAGGCACCGAAGTCTATTGCGGGGTCAAAAACTTCGGCCTCAATGAAGCCCAGACCGAGGTCGCAATCTACGCCGACAACAAGCTGATTCACGCTCAAAAGCTTAAAGTTCCAAGCCTAAACAGCGCCGGGATCCGCTGCCTCGCACCAGCTGGGACCATGATTCTGCGAGCCGAAAGCTCAGCCTCCGATTTGCTAGATGCAGACAATCGGCTCACTACAGCCGTCACCCCCACCGCGAGTCTCAGGGTGCTCCTGGTTTCCCGCGCGGACCCCTTCCTCGAACGCGCCCTTCTCCTCGATCCCCGGGTCAGTCTCGACACATCGAAAGAGCTTCCGCTGGGCGAAGGAAAAGGCAAACCCTCCCAATATGATCTCATCGTCTTTGACGGAATCCAGGCTGTGCCGGTTGAAAGCCGAGGCGTTCTCTCATTCGGATCCGGCAAGGGTCGCATCCAGACTCCGCAGGCTGACGAAGTAACGAGCCATCCAATCACAAGCGGAATCGGCCTCGAAAACCTCTTTATCGACTCAGCGAAACAATTAGAGCTTCCCACCGAAGCAACCGTCTTAGCTTCCAGCAACAACCAGCCGCTTCTCGCCATCGCCGAAGCGCCCCAAAGAAGGGTCTGGGTTGGCTTCGAGCCAATGAATAGCGATTTCCCACTTCAGGTCGGCTTCCCCATCTTCATCGCCAACGTCCTCGACTTCGTCGGAGCGGGTGCCCAGTCCGGGGAGATCGTAACCCAAACCGGTAGGAGCATGACCTACCGAACGACCCAAGCCCTTAAGCTGGAGTCTCCTAACCGTCCGTCAATCAAGCTCGAACCGACGGAAGGTCTGGTCACAGTTTCTGGCCTACCAGACGCCGGGGAATACAAACTCGGAGACCAACGTCTAACGGTCAACTTGCGTTCCGACACTGAGTCAGACATCGCTCCCAAAACCGACATCTCGTTCGGTCAAGCAACCGTCAAAGCAACCCAGACTCCGTACCGTTTGGCCGACTTCTGGCGCATGCTTGCGCTTCTCGCCCTCGCCGTGCTGGCCTTCGAATGGTGGTTCTATGCGAGGAAGAGTTGATTAGGTTTGCCTCCCTCGAATACCTACTCTTGGTGCTCCCACTCGGGGCGAGTCTGTATTTCGGGCACCGCATGATCCGGGGAATGGCAAAACGCCGTAAACGCGTCGCCCTCATCCTCCGAGGATTGATCTACGTCCTGCTTGTCTTGTCCGTAATGGGACCTGTTTTGTACCGTCTAAACCAAGGAGCATGTACAGTCTTCCTCGTTGATCGTTCCGATTCAATCACGGATCGAGATCGTCAAAGACAGGACGAGTTCATCGAACGTGCGATCGCCACAATGCCAGATGGTGACCAAGCCGCAATCGTCGCGTTCGGCGCGAACGCCGTCATCGAGTCAGCCCCCGCAGGTCGTCGCCAACTCCGCCGGATTGAATCCAAGGTCGAAGCCACAAACTCAAACTTAGCCGGAGCGCTACGATTAGCGAGCGCCATATTCCCTCCCGGGAAAGCTCGAAGAGCGGTCGTCCTAAGTGACGGAAACGAGACCCAAGGCGAGCTCAAAGCCGCCGCCACGACCGCAAAATCCGACACGATCGAACTCGACTTCGTCGCCCTCGGTGGAGATAAGACTGGTGCCGAAGCTCTCATCAGTAGCCTCGAACTCCCCGATTCTGGCAAGGCAGATCAACCGTTCGACCTGAAAGTGCAAATCGAATCCAAGGGCATCAGTTCAGGCACCTTGATCATCGACCGAGACGGAACGATCATCGACCGTCGACAAGTCTCGCTCCATGACGGTCACAACACACTGATGGTCAAGCAAACGGTCAAGGACGTCGGTCTGGTCCGCTATCGTGCAACTCTTCAGGCAAACGGCGACACCGACCCAAGAAACAATGTTGGCGCCGGATTCATCAACGTTCGTGGTCGACCCAAGTTACTTCTGGTTCAAGCTAACGCAAAGGATAAATCCCTTTTTGATGCTCTCCTGAAGGGAGGGCTCAACGTGGACCTCGTCTTTCCCGGCTCCCTCCCAAGTCGTCGTGAACAACTACAGGCGTACGACAGCATCCTTCTCAACGATATCAACGCCACCCTAATCCCTCCCACAACCCAAGAAGCGATCGTGAGCGCCGCCCGAGACAGCGGAGTCGGCTTGGCGATGATCGGCGGAGAGGACTCCTTCCTCCCAGGTGGATGGTACGGAACCGCGATCACCGAAGCCCTACCCGTCGACCTCAACATTCGCCAAAAGAAGTCGCTTGCTGCTGCATCCGTCCTCATCATCGCAGACTGCTCGGGTTCGATGGGCCAAGAGGAGGACGGGGTCACCAAAATCAAACTCGCCTCCAGGGCCGCCGAAGAAACCATCAAGATGCTCGGTCCAATGGATCGCATCGCCGTCGCCGGAAGCAGTGACGGAATCGAAATCGTCGCTCCCATGCAAAGCGCCGCCAATAAAGAAGCCGCAATCAACGGAGCGAGAAAGCTCGCCGTCACCGGCGGCGGAATCTACATCCGACCGAGCATCCTCAAAGCAGAGGAAATCCTTAAAAGCGAGCCCAGCAAAACGCGCCACTTCATCCTCCTTGCCGACGGTGCCGACTCAACAGATTGGGAAGGCGCCCTCCAAACCGCAGCCCGAATGCGAGCCCAGAAGATCACAACCTCTGTCGTCGCTATCGGTGACGGCAAGGACGTTCCCGACCTCCGCAAATTAGCCGCCATCGGTGGAGGAAGATTCTATCTCGCGCTCAAGGCAAATCAGTTGCCCGCCATCTTCACCCAGGACACCTCCGTCATGTCTCGAAGCGCCATTGAAGAAGGTGCCTTCGTCCCCAAAGTAACCCAACTCGACGACTCGATCCGCGGAGTATTTGATGGCGGCGCACCACCACTCCTCGCCTACTGTCTCACCGAACCCAAACCGCTCGCCAAGGTCATCCTAAAGTCCAAGAAAGATGATCCTCTGCTCCTCCAAGGACGCGCCGGGCTCGCTCAAACTATGGCCTTCACCAGCGACGCCAAAGCTCGCTGGGCGAGGGGCTGGATTGGCTGGGACGGCTTCGCTACATTCTGGTCACAGCAGGTCCGAGCAATCGGGCGGCAGTCCCCCGAAAACAACTATCAAGTCTCCGTCGTTGAAGCGGGTGGGAAGTCCAAAGTATCCATTGATGGTCGCGATAAAGCAGGCAACCTGCTCGACGCGCCGTCCACACCTGTCCGAATCTCCTCACCCGACGGCAAGAGCAAAGAGCTCGTCCTGCTCCAAACCGCTCCCGGCACCTACGAAGGTGAGTTCGATGTGACCGCGATGGGTAGCTACATCGTCAGCGTCGTCGAACCAGACGGAAAAGGTGGAAACAAAATCCAAACCGCCGGCGTGTCCGTCGCCTACCCGCCCGAGTACCGAGTGCTCCGAACAAACCGCGCACTCCTTAGCGAAGCCGCCAAGCTCACCGGTGGTCGAGAGCTGGTCAAACCGGAAGATGTCCACGCCAAGAACGCGATCCCTGGCCAATCACTCACCGAAATGTGGTCCACGTTTCTCTTAGCGGCCCTCCTGCTGCTGCCGTTCGATATCGCAAATCGTCGTCTATCGGTCTCCATTTGGCAGCTCTTCAATCGAAGACCAAAGGCATCAACGACCCCTGAAGTCACTCGCCTTCAGACTCTCAAAACGATCAAAAAGGTCAAGCGAAGCCCCGTACAAACCCCTGCCACACCGATGCAGATCAGTCGTCCCGAGCCCATCCAACCGGAGACCGAACCCGCAGAGTCAAAGCCCAACCCCGAAAGCGCCGGATCGGCATTGTTAGAAGCTAGGCGCAAGCGAGATCGCTCAGAGTAGTGATGCCAGAACATCGCCGAGCGAAGGGCGCCGAATCAGCGTGCACCGCACGTCTCCATATCCGGCGATCATCAGCTTCTGGGCCATCTCCTGACCCTCAAAGGTCTCAACCCGAAGCCCCTCAGCAGTCTCCGTCACCTTAATCGCAAACGGCTCCACCATCGAGCGAATCGCGTGAGATCGGGTGGTCTCAATAATCACTTCCCCCGGAACTGTGCGGGATCGCAAAGCCTCGATCGAAGACGACGCACGGAAGCTAGAGTCCTTCATCACGACAACGCCGTCGCATTGCTCAATGATGTCCACCTGGTTCGTACTGATTAGGTGAATCACGCCCTGTTCGCGCCTGTTCTTGCTTAGCCCTGCCAAAACGTCTCGGCGAGTCTTCGGGTCAATCAGATCGATCAGCATATCGATCATAACGACCGGGCTGTCCTCACAAAATGCGGGAAGCAGGCACATCGCCGCGAGCTGGCCAGGGCTCGCATCAGCCACCGAAGCCGCACGATCTTCCCAAAGTCCGCAGATTGTCAATGCCTCGCTGGCTCTCGAGGCAACCGAAGCGCCTCCCTTCATCCTCGCCAGTGAATCCAGCCGACCCCGCTTCGGGATCTGCCGCTCATCAAGAAGTCGAATATTGGTATTCGGTGAGAACGACCCAAGCGCTGGCCGCAGCTGGCTCGCTAAGACCCGCAGAAGGGCGGTTTTGCCCGACCCCGCGGTGCCCACCACCGCAATGGCCTGTCCCGGCATCACTTCCAGACTAAGACTCGTTCCTCCCTTGACTAGGGCAAGATTCTCGATTCTGAGTCCGGAAGCGGCGCTACTCATGCCATGGGGAGCTCAAGAAGCTCTTTGGTGCTGCCTGTAAGGTTGATGACGCCATCTTCGGTAACAACAACGTTGTCCTCAATGCGACATCCACCCCAGCCCTCGAGGTACACGCCCGGCTCCACAGTCCAAACCTGCCCCGGCTCAAGAACTGTTTTGCTTCCGATGCCAAGGCGACCGGTGTCGTGAACCAGAATCCCGAGTCCGTGTCCGAGTCCGTGTCCAAAGTGCTTCGCAAGTCCGATCTCATCAAAGACTTCGCGAGCCTTCGCGTCCACCGACTCCGCAACCACTCCGGCCTTCATCATCTCAATCGACGAAAGCTGGGCCTTAAGAACTTGGTTATACACCTCTCGGGTCCGCTCGTCAGCCTTGCCGACGACGACGGTGCGAGTCATATCGGCGCAGTACCCATCAAGCTTCGCACCGAAGTCCATCGTCACAAACTCACCCAAGGCGAGCAGCTTGTCTGTCGCCTTGCCGTGCGGTCGAGCACTGTTGGGTCCCGAAACGACGATCGGTTCAAACGCCATATGTCCACCCTGTCGGCGGATGAAGAATTCCATCTCCAGCTGGATCTCGTACTCAGAGATCCCTGGTTGGATCAACCGGATCAGGTGGTCAAACGTTGCATCTGTGAGCTCACAGGATCGCTTAATCTTCGCAATCTCCTCAGCGCTCTTCACCATGCGCAGATTCTCAACTACATCGCCCAACGGCTTCAAAGCAACCGTATCGAGCTTTTCGTTCCAGGTCAGGAACTGCGCGTAAGTTGTGTTCACTGACTCAAAACCAAGCTCCTTAACCCCTAGGTCAACCAAAATCTCGGTCAAAGCCTGAATCCCGGTCTTCGGAGTCGAAAAACTTCGAATCTCGATTCCCGAAACTTGCTCCTGAGCCTGAATGGTGTAGCGGCTATCGGTGAGGAACACTGCATCGAAGGCAGTGACCACGACATAGCCGAATGATCCCGTAAATCCGGTGAGCCAAAAGACATTCGTCGGAGATGAAATCAGAGCGGCCGAGAAGCCGTTATGCGCGAGAGCGGAGCGCAAGCGAGCGAGATTAGACATTAAACAACTTCCTTTTGCAAATTAAGCAAAGCTTGGATCGCGAGCACATAGCCAAAGCCACCAAATCCCACCACTTGACCAACACATACGGGAGCGATGACGCTTTTGTGCCGGAATTCCTCTCGAGCGTGGACATTCGACAAGTGAACTTCAACAACCGGAAGTCGAACGCTCGACAAAGCATCGCGCAAGGCGATGGAATAGTGAGTCAGTCCGCCTGGGTTGATGACGATACCATCCGCCCACTTTCGGTGCTCCTGAATCGTATCGATCAGAATTCCTTCTGAGTTCGACTGAATGATGCGAGACTCAATGTTCAGGCGAGCGCACTCGGCCTTGATATCGTCATCAATGTCGTCCAGCGGCTTCTTACCATAAACATCTGGCTCCCGAAACCCGGTTAGGTTCAGGTTGGGTCCGTGAAGGACAAGGACCTTGAAAATTGATTCACTCATCAGCGTCTACGATTCTATCCTCTGGGAGCAGTTGGGGAATGCCCTCAACGATGGGATATCGGTCTCCGGTCACCGTACAGATCAAAAAATCTCCCTCTCGGCGGAACGGAGGTCGGTTAGGGTGATTCGGATTCCCAAGGATTTCTAAGAGTCGCTCGTCAAACGTCGGCATGCTTCCTCATAGGCGCGGACATGCTGTCGCGCCGATTCTGACCAAGAGAACTGCTGATCTCGAGCAAATCCCCGCTGGCGCAGGTCTTCCAGTGTACTAGGCTCACGAAGCAGACCAGCGATGGCCTCCGACCAGTCTGCCGCGGCATAGCTGTTCATTACCCGAGCCGCCTTCCCGGCAACCTCGGGCATCGCACCACCCATCCCGCAAATCACCGGACATCCACAACCAAACGCCTCGACAAGCGGAATTCCAAAGCCTTCATGAAGGCTCGGTGCAAGATACAACGATGCCGACGAATAGAGTGCCGAAAGCTGATGCTCGCTCACGTAACCAACGGGCTGAACTCGAGCCGACGATAAAGGATGGGTCGCCTTACCGGTAACCACCAACTTGTGAGGAAGTTCGCTGGGCAAACTGTTGACGGCCGCCACCGCAAGTTCTTGGTTCTTCCGCGCCCAGTTCGTCCCCACGGTCAACAAGAACGGTGCCTGAACCCCGAGTTCGCGAAGCACCTGTTCACACTCCGTTACTTCAACGGGCTTAATCCATGGTGGACGTGCATTATGCGCAACCACAACCTTCCCCTTCGCCGCCGGCAGGAACCGCTCAATCTCTGCTTTCGATGTATTGCTGACTGTAATAATTCTCTTCGCCGCTTTCGCTGCAAGCGGAATCGACTTACGCAATGATCGCAAATCGCCTTCGGAGAACCACTCCGGGCCAATGAAGAACGAAGTGTCGTGAATGGTCGTCACACCATTTTTTGCGAGCGGGCTCAGCGAATACTGAACGTGAAGAACGTCGGCCTTGACCTTTCTCGCTGCCATCGGTAACTTCACCAAACTCCACATCCGACCCTCTCCGGGAACCACCACCCAAGAACAATTCGGGCCAAACGGAACTTCCCGTGGACGTGGCTTGTTGGATATAAAGATAATCTCGTGTTCAGAATGTTCGCGAATCAGAGTTTCGACCAGACAGGTCCAGTAGGTGCTGTCGCCGGTGTTTGTCCCACTGATTAATCGAGCATCAATCGCAATTCTCATCGTGAGTCACTCCTTGGCAAGAAACTTGCGAGCATCAACATCTTCTACAATAGTCTAACGAATCGCAATTATTCACACACACCATGAAACAACGTAAATCACCCGTCGCCCTCATTACTGTCGCCGTCTTCGCGGCAATCGGCTTGATGATCGCAGCAAAGCCGTTCGGCGAAGAGCGCCTTTCCACGGAAGAGAAGATGCAGTTGGCTCAAGAGAGACAAGCTGCTGAACAACGTGCAAAGATGGCAAATGCCCCAGCTCCTAAGGCTGACGGCAAGAAAGAACAAAGCGATCTCACCGCACAAATGGCAGCTTCAGTTCAAAGTGACTCTGCTAAAGCAAAGCGCCAGGGTCCTCGCGCAGTTGACGAAAATGCCCTGCCAGAAAATCCTGTCGTGATCAAGCCCGAAGACAAGGTGTACATTCCTAAGCCGAACAGCGCATCTACTTCGAGCCAGTGGTACGACAAGAACTAACCGCCACAACCGTCTGACTGTCGATCACGCGGAACTCAGCACCGTAAGTGCGAGGGAGAACGTCGGAGGCATGAATCTCATCAAGCGACTCGAAGACTTCGAGTCGCTTTTTGTTGATGAACCCCCACCGTGCATTCAACCGCAGTGCCTGGTTCACATCATGAACGGTTACGATGATCGTCTTCCCTGCAGCCGACAGCTTCTCGATCAACTCCAGAACCGCGAGCACGTGCGAGATATCCAACTGGCTCGCCGGCTCATCCAAAACCAAAATCTCCGCGTCTTGAGCAACTGCACGAGCAATCCGCACACGCTGACGTTCTCCTCCGCTCAGCTCATTCATCTGCCGATCCGCGAGGTGCTCCGCATCACACAGAGCAAGCGCCGCATTCGTAGCGTCCTGATCAGTCCGGGTTTCAAACACAGAATCAGAAAGCCCCGCCCGGCCAAGCGCAGCAAACTCTCTTGCGGTCCAGCCGAAATCAACAAATTCCTCCTGGGGAACCCAAGCTACCTTCCGACTCCGCTCCGCGTGCTTCATCGCCCCGATGGGGTGCCCATCAATCAGAACCTGACCACTCAGCGGCGAAACAATCCCGCAAAGGGTCTGGAGCAAGGTCGACTTTCCCGACCCGTTAGGACCCAACAAAACGAACACTTGACCAGGACCTAGCTCGAGCGAAACACTGCCGACCAGCTCTCCATCCCTGCCGACAGTGACATCCTGCAAGACAACCTCAGCCAAGGTTGTCCTCCAAAAGTCCATCACTGAACGCCTTGAACAGAAGGGAATACTGTCCGCCCTTCGCCATCAATTCGATGTGAGAGCCCTGCTCGATCACCTCGCCTCGCTTGAGGAACAGGATCGAATCGGCCCGAGCCGCCGTTGTCAGACGGTGAGCAATAAACATCGTTGTACGGGTCTCCATGACCTCCTGCAGGGCCGCGGTGACTGCCTTCTCGCTCTCTGCGTCCAGCGCACTCGTCGCCTCGTCCAAAAGCAGTATCGAAGGGTCACGAACTAACGCGCGCGCAATCGCAATGCGTTGCATCTGTCCGCCGCTAAGCCGTACGCCCCGCTCGCCCAGAACGGGAACATTCCGATCCCGGAACTCGCGCGAAAAGTCTTCGGCATGTGCCATCTGGAGCGCCTTGGTTAACTGCTCATCCGAAGCATCCGGCGTCCCCAATCGGAGGTTCTCATCAATTCCACCCGCAAACAGGAATGTGTGCTGAGGAACAACTCCGATCTGGCTCCGAAGCCAGTTGACATCAAGATGCTTGATGTCATTTCCATCAAGGAAGATCGAACCGCTTGTCGGCTCATAGAACCTTTGGAGAAGGTCTGCAATCGTCGACTTGCCCGCTCCACTAGGACCAACCAAAGCCATCGATGTCCCCGGCTGGATTGAGAACGAGACATTTCGCAGAGCCCAAGTCCCGTCTGGATAAACGAACGAAACATCCCGGAACTCAATCAGGCCCTGAACGCGCTCAAGAACTTGTCGTCCTGAGTGTTCCGGCGGAAGCGGCACGTCCAAAATCTCTGAATAAATCCGATCCGAGGCGCCCTGAACTGATGAATAGGTCGACGACAAGTTCGAAATTCCCCTGAACCCTTGGTTGATCGCATCCAGCGCAAAAGCAAGCGCAGCCATATCGCTCACACTCATGTTTCCGCTGAGCGCCAACCAGCCGCCAATCAGAATCGCGCCACAAAGCCCGACCGCTCCCAAAAGCTCGACCAGCGGTCGTAAGCGCGCAACGAGCAACGCCGCCCGAAGCTGGCTCTTCAGACTCGTGTGCAGCAACCGGCCGTAATCCTTATTGACCTGATCCTCGGCGCCAAATGCCTTCACTACTCGAACGCCCTGCAACACTTCCTGAGTCACCGCTCCAACTTCAGCAAGATCGATTTGCACCTGCTTCTGAGCAATGCGCATCTTCTTGGCGTTCCGCTGAACAATAATCCCCATAATCGGGATCATCAGGAAGGTGATCAGCGCCATCTGCCACTGAATCACAATGATCAAAATCAAAGCTACAATAGCCTTCAGCGGAGCTTCAATCGAGTCCCTCAATATCTGAACCGCAGACTGAAAAACGTTGACGTCGTTCGTCAAGACACTCTGGATTGATCCCGCCCGCTTCTCATTGAAGTAAGTGACAGGCAATTTCAGCAACTTAGTCAGGAGCCGTTGCCGCAGCCCATTCGTGAGCCGCGCAACCGCTTCTGCCAAGTAGTAAGTCTGACCACGAGTGAAGAAATACCGCAGGACAAACACGCCGATGATCATCAGCGTGCTGATCTTCATCGCGTCAAAATCTGCAATTGCGTGCGTCTGCCCGATCTTCTCCAGATCCTTCAGCAGACGCCGGATCAGGCCCATCGAAGACCCGTAAAGTGCTGAGCTCAAGCTCGTACAGATCAAGCCAAGGACAAGCAGTCGCTTCTGACCCATGAGCTCGCGCTTAATACGCGGGTCCATTTGGAAGCGACGATTAGCCATTTAGAAGTCCGCGTTGCCAGGGGTTCGGAAGTAAGGAATGACGTCTCGAATGTTCTTCATTCCCGTGACGTACATCATCAGCCGCTCGAAGCCAAGACCGAATCCTGCGTGTGGGACGGAGCCGAATCGGCGCAAGTCCAGGTACCACCAGTAGGCCTCGATCGGCAAACCTGCTTCCAAGATACGCCGTTCAAGCACATCCAATCGCTCCTCACGCTGAGAACCTCCAATAATTTCGCCGATGCGCGGCGCCAACACGTCCATCGCCCGAACTGTCTTCCCGTCGTCGTTCAAGCGCATGTAAAACGCCTTAATCTCCTTCGGATAGTCGGTGAGAATCACCGGACGTCCGACCTTGACCTCGGTCAACCATCGCTCGTGCTCGCTCTGAAGGTCGGTGCCCCATGAAACCGGAAACTCGAAGTTCTCACCACTCGCCTCAAGGTGCTTCACGGCCTCGGTGTAAGTCATTCGCTCAAAACCGCTTTCAACAACGTGAGTCAACGTCTTCAACAGCTCAGGCTCAATGCGCTGGTTAAAGAACTCAAGATCAGCCCCGCAGTGATCCAGCGCATGCTGAATCGTCTCACGAAGAAACTCCTCAGCAAGGTTCATATCGCCCTCAAGCGAACAGAACGCCATCTCAGGCTCGATCATCCAGAACTCAGCCAAGTGCCGGCTGGTCGAAGAGTTCTCTGCCCGGAAGGTTGGTCCAAACGTATAGACGTTGGTCAGACCCAAAGCCAAAGTCTCTGCGTCCAACTGACCACTCACCGTCAAGTAAGAAGGCTTGCCAAAGAAGTCATCCGCAGGATCCTTTCGTGCGAGCTTATAGCCGTCTTCTGCATGTTCAAGGGCGGTCGTAACCTGGAACATCGCCCCCGCGCCTTCGCAGTCGCTCGCTGTAATAATCGGCGTGTGGATGTAGTGGAACCCGCGCTTGTCAAAGAACTGGTGAACCGCCTGAGAAAGCTGGTTGCGAACACGGAACACCGCACCAAACGTATTTCCTCGGACTCGAAGGTGCGCCTTTTCGCGGAGGAATTCCATCGTTGCGCCCTTCTTCTGAAGAGGGTAAGTCAGCGGGTCTGCCTCACCAAAAATCTCGAGCGAAGTGGCCTTCAGCTCAACTGCCTGGCCAGCCGCCGGCGATTCAACTACCAGACCGGTAAACGCTACGCATGATCCCGTGGTGACCTTCTTAAGGAGTTCAGCATCCACCACGCCATCCTCGACGATGACCTGAAGGTCCTTGAAGCAAGAACCATCATTCAGCTGAACAAACGACAGCCCCTTACTGTCTCGCCGGGTTTTGACCCAACCAAATGCCGTCGCTTCCGTTCCCGGAGCGAGGTCGAAAAGCTGTTTGATGTAACTGCGTCGATAATCCATAGGAAACTGCTAGGTTCAGGATACCGGAGCGCGAATTAGCGGCGAACCTATCGAAGAGATTCACGAACAGAATTGATCACGCTAACTTCCTCGCGCACCTGTCGCATTTTGGAAATCAAGTCTTGAACCATCCGCTTGCGCAACGGCTCCAAAGCTGGCGATCCATCCCACAGATTCTTCGATTCATCTGGGTCTGTTTTCAGGTCGAACAGCTCCCACTCGCGAAGCTCGTAGTAATAAATCAACTTGTAACGATCACCGACGATAGACACGTACTTCGGCACCTTGTGCTCGCCATCGTTATTCTCATAAAAATGTCCGTATGCATATCCTCTCAGGCCCTTGCCAGTCTGCATCGCGGGTACCAAGCTGATCCCTTGCATTTCAGGATCAACCGCGCACTGTGCAAAGTCGAGCAGTGTCGGCGCGATATCGACGTTTTCAGTCAACGTCTTAACTCGCCGTGCCTTCATTCCCGGAGCCGAAATCACTAGCGGAGTCCCGGAGGAAGGTTCATAGAACCAGCGCTTATCGAACCATCCCTTTTCGCCCAAGAAGAACCCCTGGTCGGACGCGTAGATGATGATCGTGTTCTTATCGAGACGAGCATCTTTGATGGCGTCCATCAACTGCCCAACGCTCGTATCTACATCCTGAACACAGCGCAAATAGTGCCGCATGTACCGCTGGTAATTCGCGCCCAACAGATCGCCACTCTTCAGAGATTCTGCATAGTCACGATCCTCGCGCGAGTAAGTCTCCGACCACTTCGCCAGATACTCAGGGATCGACGTCACCGGAGCCTTGCCAACATACAGGTCTGCTTGAGGCTTAAGGGTCTTCTCGATACCCATCGAAACCGTTCTCGCACCTGAAGCAAGAGTTGCGTAGTCGGTTCTCAGCGTCTTTGGTTCTGGGAACCGAGTGTCTTTGAACATCGAAAGGCTGTTCGGTCCCGGAACCCACGGTCGGTGAGGCGCTTTATGTCCCACCACCATAAAGAACGGCTTGTCGTGCGGCTTCTTCAAAAAGCTCAGTGCCTTCTCAGTGATGACCTCACTGGTGTATCCAGTCGCCTTCGAGACCCCGGATGCAGACAAAATCGTCGGGTCGTAATACTCCCCCTGCCCCCGCAGAATCTCCCAATGGTTAAACCCGGTCGGATCAGAAACGAGGTGCCACTTACCAATCCAAGCCGTCTCATATCCCCCTGCCTGCAGCAGTTTTGCCACATTGGACTGGGCACCGTTAAAGGCAGAAGCATTGTCCTTATGTCCATTAACGTGGCTATATTTCCCCGTCAACAGCGTTGCCCGGCTGGGAGCACAGATCGGGTTGGATGTGTAGTTACGCTCAAACAGTGCACCGTTTCGGGCGAGGCGGTCAATGTTCGGTGTCTGGTTAACCCGAGAGCCGTACGCCGAGATCGCCTGACGCGCATGATCGTCCGAGAAGATCAGAACGATATTCGGCCGAACCATCGGAAGTCCGGCAACGACGGGAAGAATCATTGCCGGATGTTACCGTTGAGACTAAAACTTCAAGTCCGAAAACGCCAAATTGTAAGTTGACTCGTTCAAAGTCGTCCAGCCCTTGTCAAAGCTTGGCGACCACTTCGTTGCCGGAGCCGCACCCTTAGATCCCCAGACAAACCCCGAGAACCCGCCGAACGAAGGCACTAGCGCAAAGTAGAAGCCCTTCGCTGGGAACACCTGACCAAACAGATCAAGTACGTCTTCGGAAGAATATGGGCAATAGACGTGGTTGTCCGCTTGCGTCACAACAAATCCATTAGGAGACAGAAGTCGAAGCAGGTCCGAATAGAACCCCGAGGTCCAAAGCATCTCGCTAATCTCGCCTTCCTCGTCCTCATAAGTGTCGGTCGAATCAACAACAATCAGATCGTAAGAGTCTGTCGCAGACTTAACCCAGCCGAAGGCATCTGTGATGTGTAATCGAACCCGAGGGTCCTGAAAAGCGCCATTGGAGAGGTTCGGCATATGCTCCGAGCAAGCATCAACCACACCTTTATCAATCTCGACCATATCGATCTGACTGACCGAAGCGTGCCGACAAAGCTCACGAATGACGCCACCATCTCCACCGCCGATGACCAGGGCCTTCGAGAACGAAGGGAGGTTTACAGCCGGAATCTGCACAAGTGCCTCATGGTAAGCCTTCTCATCAAAGTCCGTGAGCTGGATGTGTCCATCGAGCAATAGCGCCTTACCGTACACATCAGTGTCGAGGATCGTCACCTGCTGGAATTCAGTCTTCGCGTCAAAAACCGTCGACTTAACAGAACAGGTCATGGTCAGCTTGTCTGACCGAATAGGGAAGGTGAAGTGCGATTCCGACACACCTTCAGTGTACTTAAGCGGCGACGTCCAGCTTGATCACGTTTTGATCTCGTCGCCGCGAGAATCCTTTCAAAATGATCCAGGAAACCGCAGGAACCGCAAGTGGAATCCACTGCGCAGCCATGACGTTCTTGAACGAAACCAGAATCGAAACGAGGAACACCAACGGAATCGTTGCGAGCCGCCACATGTAAAAGGCACGTACTTCGCTGTCGATATCCTTGTCGAGCAAGTGATCCCTCGATGCCCGCAGCCAAAGCGCTAAAAGCCCGAGTCCGGCAACCGTCACGTTTCCGGCGTACAGCAGCCACCCCACCAGGAGCTCGTGATTTCCCGCGTGAATCGAAGTGGTCAAAGGAAGGATTGAAAGGAAGAACAAAAACTGAAGGTTCAGCCAGTACGCCTCGCGGTTGAACTTCGACATATGCCGAAACACGCGCTGGTGCATCATCCAAAATCCACCAATGATGAAGAAGCTCAGGATGTAACCCAGAATCGGTGCCGCTTGTTCCTTGATGGCATTCAGCAGCTCCTTGTCAGAACTTGCCTCTGTGAGCTTCGCGATATCGAGCCGGAAAATGAGAAACGTTAGAACGATGGCAAAGACGCCGTCGCTCAAAGCACGAACGCGTGCTGAGTTAGACCCCTCATCCCTTAATTCCCGACTCAGTGACATGCAACTGCATTAGTTTTCGGTCCCCTCCCGCCAGGACGTCATACCAGGATTGAGCGTGTACCCTTGCCTAGGTGTCAAACTAGTAGTCGTGCGAGGAACAAGCGGGCAAGGCATTTTAGCAGGGGTTATCCTCTTTGGCTGCGTTCTGATCGTGCTCGATCGCCGGGGCGCTACCCACGCGGTGACCGCAAAGAAGCCTATTGAAACGGCAGAGCTACGTGCCGCTGGATTCAACGCCAAGGCCGAAGCCAAGTTGGTCTCCGCGAACACTGTGAAATCCATCCTCAGCGCAGGTGGGCCAACGCACTCCAATGAAGTGTTGCGCTTCGAAGCCGAAACCTTGCTGAAGAAACCCAATGGGGCGACGCAGGTAATCGCCGCTCGCCGCTCAACATTTAGTCCAACCCTGGCCGAAACGGTCGTCATTCCAAACTTGGAAAAGGGATCCAAGATTGTGGTCCGCGGAACCATATACGTCTATCGACGAGAAGACGTCAAAGTGGAGCGAGAAATGCAGCCAGACGGCACGCCGAAGTTGTTCCTCAACACGGGTTACATCACGTTTAAACCAACGCAGACGCCAAACGGCTCGCGCGTTCTCGTAACGTGTACAAACCTAAAGTCAGTTCACGAGCACGGGATTGAGTTTATGAGCAAGGACAAAAAGTCCGTTTCAGCAAGGATTATGCTGACTCCTGGAGATCAGGTGATGGACCGGGAAAGCGTTCCCTTCACGTCCAAACAAAAGGGACTTGAGCCGATTACGATTAATCAGCTCATTCCCAAAAGAACCGAGCCCATTGAGCTCACGGTTCCTATCAGCGGTCTTTAGCGTCCGCCGCCGCGCCACTTTCCAGTAGCACGACCACGATTCCGGCTTGGTCGGTTTCCGCCCTGACCAGGACGTCCACCGTGAGTCCGTGGAGCAGGAAGCGAACACTCTGAATTCTCAGAGATTGCGAGCTCCATACCCATCAACTTCTCAATATCTCGAACGTCGCGGTGTTGATCCGGCGACGCAAGCATCACGGCTCGGCCCTTCGCACCAGCTCGACCCGTTCGACCGATTCGGTGAACGTAATCCTCTGGATTCTCAGGTACGTCGTAGTTGACAACCAAGGAGATTCCCTTAACGTCAATTCCTCGAGCAGCAATGTCGGTAGCAACCATGACTCGGTACTCGCCCGTCTTGAAGCCCTTCAGAGCGCTCATGCGCTGAGCAAGGGTTCGATCCGAGTGCAGCTCAGCAGCCGTGTGGCCGTTGTTCCGCATTGCCTTAGCGAGCTTAGTCGCGCCATGTCGAGTTCGGGAGAACACCAAAATGGTGCCCTTCTCTTCGTCAACAATTCGGCGAAGCATTTCAGGCTTCGACTCTTTCTGGAGAACAAGAAGTTCTTGCTCAACCAGTTCGGTAGCAGAGCCCTGCTTGGAAACCTCGATTCGCTCAGGATCTCGCATGAACTCAGACGCCAATCGCTCAATCTCTTGAGGGAAGGTCGCGGAGAACAGCAAGGTCTGTCGATCTTGCGGAGTCTTGCTGAGAATGTCTCGAATCGGTCCGATGAAGCCCATATCGAGCATTCGATCAGCTTCGTCGAGCACCGCGATGCGAACATCGCGAAGGTTAACCGTTCGTTGTGCCAAGTGGTCAGCAAGCCGACCCGGGGTAGCAACGATGATCTTCGGATTCGAACGAAGTTGGCTCACCTGGCGACCCATCGGCGCACCGCCAATGAGAAGTGCAGTGCGCACTCCGAGTTTCTGGAACGTCTCTTGAATCTGAGCAGCGAGCTCACGAGTTGGTGCAAGCACCAGACCCTGGTCATATTGACCAAGCTTCACGAGCATTGGCAGGCCGAACGCAAGCGTCTTGCCGGTTCCCGTCTGAGCAAGGCCAACCACATCAACACCAGTCAAAGCGACCGGAATCGCTGATCCTTGGATCTCTGTAGGCTCAGAAATGCCCATCGGGGTAAGCCGACTAGCAAGCCAGTTAGGGAGTCCAAGTGCAGTGAAGGCCATCGGGGCGATGGCAGTCTCCACAACCGCAGTGGACTCGCGTCGCGGTCGTGGATTTCGATCCGAATGTCGCTCCGTAATCGTTGTAGGAGCGTATTTTCGGTATCGTTTGGGTGAGGCATCGCCACGCGATGCACCCCGGTTTTGGGTATTTGGCATAGAAAAAGCCGCACGCAAAGGAATGTGTAAAGTTCGGCGGCACTAAAATGATACCCTACCGGCTACCAAGGACCCTGGACGGAAGCCTCGCGCCCCAGAGAACCCAGCACCTCTTTCAGGCATTCTTGAACCTGATCCGATGAAAACGAGGCCAGCAACGGCACCGTCAACACATGTGTGACCTGGCTGTCACTCGGAGCCGCAATCTCCTGATAAGCCTTATCCACGCTGAACGTAACTCCCTCCGGTGTTCGTGAAAAAACCACGTCAATCATCGACTCAATGTCGGCTTTTAACTCGTCAAGAGTCGTCGCTGATGTAGTCGCGATCGAGAGATTTCCAAAGTTATCGGTCGACTCCCACCGCAGCGAACTGTTCATAAGCTCAGTTTATCGGATCGATGCGGTGGTATCGACTAATGCCATCCGTAGAGTCCGTAATCGGCATAAGAACCTGCGCCGACTTAGGCGGAACCGTTACCGTGAGCATCCCATTCACGCTCCGATAAGTCGTCCCCGTGAGAGCGTCCTTCACCTCGCCCCAACTCATAATCCTTCCAACCCGGCTCGGGAACGTCTCTGTAACTGGCTTAGATGTCGGGTTCGCCACCACAATCACCGCTTCTCGCACTTTATCGGTGCTGCGAACAAATCCGAACAGCTTGTCAGAAGCAAGGCTCAAGCAGTCTCCGTATCGGAGAGCAGGCGACTTCTTGCGCAGATCAATCAGTTTCTTAGTCCACATCAAATCAGGATTTGACGGGCTAACCAAATCCCAGCGCATCGGAGCCCTGTTCATCGGATCGTCCTTACCCTCCATCCCAAGCTCACTTCCGTAATACAGAACCGGCGATCCTGGCAACGTGAACTGAAGAGTCCGGAGGAAGTTCCTGTCCTCGATCGCCGGCACAATGCTCGCCAACCTTGCCGTGTCGTGATTATCAGTCTGTAACCAGCTCTTCAACAAGTTCTCGATTCCGGAGTCAGCCACGAGCTGTTGCAGGGCCTGTCCCGCCTGACCACCAGACATCTTGCCCTCCAACATGGCCCGCCCAACCGCAAACGAATGGAAGTTGTACACTCCATCCAAATTCGGGAACCAGCCCGCCGGATAACCTGCAACCTCACCCACAACCCACGAACCTGCCTTTTCCTTATGCGCAGCCTTCGTGATTTCCGCACACCACTGTGGTCCAACTTCAAACGCAACATCTAGTCGCCAGCCGTCGACTCCATCCTTCAAATACTGCCGAATAACCGAAGATTTCTGGTTCCACAGGTAATCCCGAACCTCCTTGTTCTCAAGGTTCCAAGCGGGCATATTCCGAACGTTCGCATACGCCCGATAGCCGCCAGTTTTGTCGAAGAAGAACCAATCCCGCCGAGCATCTTTAGCGTCGGCCCGCGCGGTCGTAAACATCGGTGCGTACTGACTCAGGTGGTTAAACACTCCATCCAACATCAGCCGGATTCCGTCCCCATGCAGCCCATTGATGACCCGTCGAAGATCATCCCGGGTACCTAGCTGAGGATCGATCTTCAAATAGTCCAGAGTGTCGTACTTGTGATTCGTAAACCCCTCAAAGATCGGCTGGAAGTAAACAACATCAGCCCCCAACTCCGTGATATAGCTCCGCTTCGAATCAAACGAAGCCAAGTCGCCTCCCCAAAAGTCGATCTCGTGAGACCACATCCCCAGCTTCTCGTTGTTCTTCCCTTGTTTCGGCTCAGTCGTCCAAGGAAGAAGCCGCTTCGGTGCGCCATAAAGCGCTTTCTTCGCTTCCAAGTTGGCCGACGGAGCAAAGCGATCCACCATAACCTGATAAACCACCGCCCCATTTCGCCAATCCTCCGCGCGGCGGGCAAACTCCTTAGAGGTGGTCATCGTCGACATAAGCATCAGGGCTCCGGTGAGCATGATCTGATTCTAAACCAATCTTGCGTGAATATCTGTGAATCAGTGAGTTGCCACAAGATAGACTCAGCGCAATGTTAGCCCTCCTCTTGCTTCAAGCCCAGTCCCAAGTCACTTCGTAGCTTCCATTACAGGGATGATCCGTCCATAAAATTCTCTCATTTGAGCCTTTGTTGATGGATCAATCCTTGGGTCGGATTCAACTCTAGCCGCTTGCTCTTTCATCTCTTTGAGATTATCCTCGGCTATTTTGCGATCAACTTCTTTGCTTGCGTAAAAGTTTGCCATTCGCCCAGCAGGTGACCACGGCAGGGGCAACAACCCTCCGGCAGTCAAGCCGAGAACAAACGCGACAAGCAACCCAATAGCCAATTGAGACTTGGTAACCATTTCCTCATTCTAACACCCAAACCGAAAAAACATGGCAACAGTAATTGACACACTTGTGACCGAGTACCGAATGGGTCCGCAAGCACCCAGATGATTTCGGAATGATCATCCACGAGATGACCCACTTCATCCAGAGCTACCCAGGAAACAAAAACGATACTGGCTGGCTTGTCGAAGGAATCGCCGACTACATCCGTTGGTGGCGCTTCGAGCCCGAATCACCCCGATCCCGAATCAACTTTGAGAAGGCGACCTACCACGATGCCTACCGAACCACCGCCGCCTGGTTAGCTTGGGTGTCGGCCAAATACAATCGCGGCCTCGTTCCAGCGCTGGACCTCAACCTTAGAAACGCCGAAGACCCAATCCCAACCCTGACAAAGCTAACAGGCAAGGACCCCCAGACCCTTTGGGACGAATTCCGCGCTGCGACTGAGAAGAAATAGACCCCACTGGCTTGTCATAGATTCCCATGACAAGCCACATTCCGTTTGCTATCTTGTCCGCAAAAACCGATCAGATTCGACTATCAAGCTGAGGCAAAGCCAATTGCCTGCCAATCGTTCAGACATCACTTCGGCGTTACCGCAAAAAGGAACGCTGAGTTTGCGAGAACAACAATGTCAGCACAAAGAGCAACACGAGAGTCCGACTCCAGCGTTACTTCACACGAAGAGCACCGCCACGTCATCAACTCGATGAAAGCCGCGCTTCGTTCAAATCGAATCACCGAGCTAGAACAAGAGTTGCTGATAGAACTCAAGCCTCTGTTTCTCTGCAACATGGACACCATTGTCGACAATTTCTACGAGCATGTCGCCAATCTAAGCGGGACCAAGAAGATCATCGAGGGCGCAGGCAGCAACCTTGAGCGCCTCCGGAAAACGAACCCCGAATACTTCCGCCACATCTACGAGGGCGAACTGTCCGCTGACTACTTCCAGCACCGCTGGAAAATCGGCGAAGTGCACGCCCGAATCGGGCTAGAGCCAGCAACATTTTTTGCCTCGCTGTCGGCCTACTACGAAACCATCATCCCAATGGTAGTCATGCGCTACAGGCTGCATCCCAAGAAGATGTCCCAGATGCTCGTCGCGCTCCAAAAGGTATTCAACCTCGATCAGAGCATTATCATCGAGTCCTATAACGAGAACGGGTTCATCAGCGAACTTCGCAACCTGTCAGACGCAAATGTATCCCTCACCCATGATCTAACGGAACAGAGCTCGAACTTATCAGACTATGCCGCGACCGCAGATCGGGCGCTCTCCGAGATTGCAAAGGCAACCGAAATGGTGGCTGAGTCTGCCACAAATCAGGCTCACTCCACGAGTCTCGCTGTCGACAAAACCGAGGAACTCACTTCCCAGGGCCGAGCAACGGGAGTGGATGCTGGACGGCAAGGAGAGGCGATTAGCGCGGCTGACGAAGAAATCAATCGAGTCAACGAGTGCATCAAAGAGATGAACCAGCAAGCCGACGTATGGCCGGAACTAAAGAAACGCCTCGGTGTCCTCGAAACCCTTGAACAGGCGCTCCATGCCACCGGCACCAAAATCGAAGAAATGGACGCTCGAACCGGCGAAATCGGAAGAATCGTCCAAACCATCGAGGAGATCGCCAGCCAAACGAATCTGCTCTCGCTCAACGCCGCCATCGAAGCCGCTCGAGCTGGAGAGGCGGGCCGTGGATTCGCAGTCGTCGCCGAAGAGGTTCGACGTCTTGCCGAAGACTCCGCTGGTGCCGCCAAGGACATCACTCGCCTCGTCTCTGCCGTCCAGGACGGTAGCCGGCAAGTCGGAGACTCGATGAACTCAACGCTTGAAGATATCAATGCCGTCACTGAGGTCACTCGCGCTGCCGCTGAGTGCCTCGAAAAAATCGCTGGCAGCGCAACCGAGGCGAACAAAGCCGCGAAAGGCGTTGACCGATCAATGGAAACCGTCCGCGAGGTCCGTGAGAACAGTGCTGGACGCGTTCTGCACATGTCGGAAATCATCACCGAAGTCGACACCATGCTCCGCACAATCTCCGACGGTGCGACCGACAACAGCGCCGCAAGCGAAGAGATGAACGCCTCCATTCAAGAAATCCGACAGCAAGTTGCGGACGTCAGTCGAACCGCAGAGCAGGTCAAGGAGTCCGTCCAGCGGCTACGCTTCGCCAACTCGCGCTCCGAAGAACTCCTCAGCAAATCGATCTCCCGAGTATTTGGTCAAGCGATCAACAGTTAAGCAGACTCCCTAATCTCCATCGAACACCAAAAAACACAGTCCCAAACTTGTCTGGAGACTGTGTTTTTGGTCAAAACAGAACGGGCTACTCGGAAATCTCGAACTTCTCAAGCAGTGATCGATCGAGCCGCTTTGCTTCCACGACCAGTGACTTACCCGTCACCCGAACTCTCACATAGCCGTTCGTCTTCTCACGAATCGCACACTTCTCCGGCATCGGATCGCTGAAGTCATAGTTCGGCCGCCCACCGCCCCCCTCAACGACATAAAGAGTCCCCACTCCCTTCTTATAGCGACTCTTATCCTTGCTCGCAATCGCGTTCGCCCGCATGGGGTACTGTCGCTCGTAATGGTGGTCATGACCTTGGAGAACCAAATCCACCTTGTAACGATCATAGATCGGAGCAACTGTCTCAATCAGCCCCTTATTGTCTCCGCGTCCCTTTGAGGTTCCGTAAACCGGGTGGTGTTGCAGAACAACGATCCACTTGATCTTCTTGTCCTTCCGCGCCGCTGCCAAAGTCGCCTCAAGCCACTCCAAATGCCCCGGCGCCTTGTACGCATCAGAATTCGCCGAGACGAAACGGGCGCAGCCGTAATCAAACGTGTACCAGTTCTCCGCTCCTGGCATTGCAAATCGAGCAAGAGTGGCAACGTATCCAATCTCAACTTCCTTCCCGTCAACCTTGATGTCCTCGTTCTCGTGGTTCCCTAAGGTCAGCATAAAGGGAATCACGCTGGTCATCGGTTCAATCTGCTCCAGATACTTGTCCCAGATCGGCTGAACTCCGTTCGCGTACGAGATATCCCCGAGCATGAGGTGGAACGCTGGCTTTTCAAAAAGAACGTTGTCAACGTTCTTAGCGGCATCCGGCGAGACTCCGTGGTCGCCATAAGCTGTAAACACAAACTCCTTCGGATTAGGATCAGCCGTCACAAACTCTCGAACCGGGCTAAATCCCCCTTCCTTACTGCCAACGCGATAGAAATACTTCGTCTTGGGCTTCAAGTTATAGAGCGTCGCCTCGGCAATTGCTCCGGTTTGGTAAGCATAAGTCGGCTGAGTCCCCGTAGCAACCATCCCCAGTTCCACCGTCTCGCCGTACTCGACAGTCCGCGAAGGAGTTGGAGTCGCCGTCTGCCACATCACCCGCATCATTCGAGTGGGATCTTCACCGTAGGAAATCCGCACCTGGCTCGGAGCCATGTCCGGCGGCAAAGCCCCGAAACCACCAATCAATCCAAACGCGAGAAGAGCAAGACCGAACTTCATAAGACCACGCAAGAATAGTAGCTCCAGGTTAAGGTTTGGTTAGCCCTGTTTCTTTCGATAAACAAGCAGTCACGGCCTACTCCTTGACTGCAGATGCAGGATTAAGGGCATAGATAGCATGGATCAAAGAGCTACTGTACTCGCGTCGCCGATCGTGCTCAATGATCTCTTCCAAGAATCCATGTTTGTGAAGCAGAGCTGCGAACGTGGTAAGCCCACTTCGCCCACCTAACTTAAAGCGGACATTATTAGTCAGGTAATCCCTCGTCTTGAGCTCAGTCCAATTTGACTTAGCGGCAGCCTCGGAGATGATCCAATTGCGCCGTCCTGCGAAGCTGTCTGAGCGCTCTTTCAGTTCAAGATCGCGGCGCACCCAAGTGTCTTCACCCGGACCGTCGCACAGAAGTGGTCTGGTTCCGACAACCGTCATGTATTCGTGTAACCACGCGAAACCACTGCTCTCGTAACCATATCTGAGCAGAAGCGCCAGTTGTTCAACCGGATCTCGTTCGTACCAAACTGGACTCTCGAATTGATCTCGACGGCTGAGCCACAGAGCCCACGTAAATCCCTCTCCCGTCAGCTCCGTCCAAGCTGCCCCCAGGTCAACGTCCACCAACCCCGTACCGTCCGCCTCAAGCCCCTTATCCCCGATCAAAACGCAAGCATCACAAGCCGCCAGCATCGCCGCCTGATCCGGCTCCATCGTTACCAACGAAGGCCGAACCCCCCGCTCGGCAAGAATAATCTGAGCCAGCATGTTGCTTGTCATCGAGCTCTCGTCAAGCGCCAGGGTCTTAATCTCCTCCAAAGGAACCTTCGACAACATCCGAACCGACGCCACCGGCCCATTGCTCATGATCCCGACATCTGCGGCAATCACCAAGTCCTCGCGCCGCAGATACTCGATGGAAGAAACCAAAATCGCATCCACCTCCCCCGAGTCCAGCAACGCCGGAAGCCGCGACGGCACGTCATAAACCACCTCAACAAACTCATTCGGCTGGTCAAAACATGCCACCAACGGCCGAGCATTCACATAAGGAACGCACCCCACCCGAAACCGCGCTTTCATACCTTCAGTCTACGTAAAACAAGTGACCGCAAACCTCAGCCCCCGCCCTTTTTCGTAAGCTCAATCGCACGTTCCAGCACCTTCCGGTGCCGTCCGTCATCCGCAATCAGTTCCAATAGATCCGGGATGTGTTCGGTTGTGATCTCAAAGATGCACAAACTCATCTCGTCATTTGAACCTTCACCATAAAAAATCTCGCGGGGCGGAGTGAAAGGATTCGTTGATATCTCGTCCGAGTTGTCATGGACCGAGTACATCTCCAGCTTTGTCCCTTTCGGCAGGCGAATCGGACTCTTGAAAACGAACGTATCCTGCCACCGGAAATCCCACTCCTTAATCCAAACAAGCGGAATTTTCTTGCCATCGGGAAGCGTCGCGTCTGCCTTCATCTCACGTCCCAACAGATGCATATGAGGGGTCACCGAAAGAAACGTTGCCTCTTTAGGCAACACGTAGCTGCTCGCTCGCCGGTACTTCTTTTCACCCGCCGGAATCTTGATCTCCCAATTCTCAAGCGCGATCCCACCCACCAAGCGGGTGACCGGTTTTCGGGAGAAGTAAATTCCGATCTTTGATCGATCGGATTCCGCCTTGCCAGTCGGGTGGTAATGCAACTGCAACACAATATCCGAACCCTTTTGGAAGTATCGACCAACACCGTCCGGCAACCAAACCGGAGTCCCGCCCGGAGCCCAGCCACCCAGGCTACCGGTCGGAAAGAATCCCGGACCCCCAAAGCTTTGATAGCCCGGCTCCTTTGTCTTCTCGTCTAACTTTCTAGCTGCGCCGTTGGAGTCAAGAAACACTAAGGCGTGATGCACAACTTTGGGATTCCCTGGGCGTAACTCGATCGCTCCGACCACCTTGTCTGCAGTTAGCGAAGTCGGAATCACGAAGTTCTGCAAAATGTCTGGTCCATCGGCTGGAACTTCAAAACTGGTCGGTACTTCAACAACCAAATCAGGAGTCCCCAGTTGCCAACCGGCGGCGAACTTCGGAGGTTTGGGTGCTTGTGAGAGGTCACCAGAGGGTGCCCCGTTATCCACCCAATCCCCAATTGTCTTGATCTCTGCCGAGCTCAGCGTCCTTTCCCCAACGAATTCACCGTGACCGGCAATCGCCTTCCAAGGAGGCATGAATCGACGGGACGTCGTGAGCTTGATCATCGAAGCAAACCGCTTGACCTGTGGATAAGTCTCCAGGCCAAACGGAGCCACTTCCCCCTCTCGATGGCAGGGCGTACAGGATCGATAGATGATTGGCGCAATCTGAGCGGCAAACGTCGGAAGATTACCGATGGGCGCCAGCAGCAAAGAGACGAGGGGAGCCAGAAGCATGACCATCTGCATACTACCGGTAAAGCACCATTGCATAGATTCCGAGCCAATGCAATCGCAAGAATTCAGGAATCAGCGAACAGGTATCCGATAAACTCCGAGGATGCTCTCAATCCTTGCCGCAACCGTCGCCTTGGCAAGCCCACTTCCTCAACTCTATGTAAAAGGGCAAAACATCGTTGACGCAAAAGGTAAGCGAGTCATCCTCAAGGGCACAAACCTCGGAAATTGGTTCGTCATCGAACCTTGGATGCTGAACCTCTCCGGAATCAGCGACCAATACCAAATCGAGAGCATCCTTACCGAGCGTTTCTCCGAAGCCGAAAAGGATCGGTTGATGGACATCTACCACGCCAGTTGGATCACTAAACGAGACTTCCCAATCATCAAGTCCTTCGGGTTCAACCTCGTTCGTATCCCCATGAACTACCGCCAGTTCGAGGACGACCGCAAACCATTCCAGCTCAAAAAAGACGCCTGGAAGTGGCTCGACTTCGCCATCGATCAAGCCGAAAAGAGCGGTCTCTACTCCATCCTCGACATGCACGGTGCCCAAGGCGGCCAAAGCGTCTACGACCACACCGGGCAATCGGGACAGAACAAACTCTGGACCGAGGAACAGAACAAAAAGCGCCTCGCCTGGCTCTGGACCCAAATCGCAAAGCGATACAAAAGCCGTTCAGCCGTCGTCGCCTACGACGCTTTCAACGAACCCTACGGAGGAACCAAGCCCCAACAGGTCGAAGTCTTCAACCGCGTCCTCCCCGAGATCCGAAAAGTCGATCCCAACAAGCTCGTATTTGCCCATGGCCACTGGGACAACTTCTTCCACTACGGAAACCCCAAAGCAAACGGCTGGAAAAACGTCGGATTTCAGCTCCACTGGTATCCCGGTCTCTTCGGCAACGGCTCGCCCACCGTCCCGACCCAAATGAAGCACCTCAGCACGGCTCCGTACTGGAAAGAGCAAATGGCAAAGGTTAACGTTCCGCTTCTCATCGGCGAAATGAACGTCGTCTTCAAAGCTGCCGGCGGCGGAGCCATGATGCGCCGACACTTTGACACCTACGGCAGCAACGGCTGGCTCACCACCATGTGGTCCTACCGCGCGGGCAGCGAAACTGGCGGACACGGCAACTCCTCCTGGGGAATGGTCACCAACAAGAAGCCATCCCGCAAAATCGACTTCAAAACTGCCTCAAAGGCCCAAATCGAAGCCTGGATGCGCGGCTTCGCCACCGACGAACTCGAGATCAACACCGATCTCAAAAAGTGGCTCACCGTCAAGAACCCCGTCTTCCCCCCGATCCCGCCAGCACCCCCAAAAGTCGTATCAACCCCTCACCAAGACACGATTCCAAACTGGACCGCGACCGATCTGAATAACGCGCGCAAAGGCGGCCTCCACAATCTCGGCAACGGCAAGTTCGCTCTCTTCGGCGCTGGCTCCGACGTTTGGGGCAAGTCCGACCAAGCCCGGTTCCTCCAACAATCCGTCCAAGGCGACTTCCAGCTCACCGTTCACCTGCTCGAACAGCCAAAAGGTGAACAGTACGCAAAGGCCGGTCTCATGGCGCGCGAGTCCCTCGACGCCAACTCGGCGATGACCCTCCTGAGCGTCTTCCCCGACGGCGGAGTTCAACTCGCCGTCCGTGAGACCACAGATGCCGAAGCGTCCGGAAAAGCCGAACTGACCGGTGAATCACCTGTCTGGTTCCGCCTAATCCGTCAAGGTTCAACCCTAACCGGCTCAATCTCCAAAGATGGTTCATCTTGGCAGGTCGTCGGAACCTCGACGGTAAAGGCCAAGAACCTCTTTGTCGGTCCAATCGCCCTAAGCCACGACGACAGCACCCTGACCCGAGTGGTCTACGAAGATCTACAACTGCTCCGGCTACCGTAGTTCTTTGCGGACCACCAGCTTCAGCCCGCTCCAAACGTTGCTGACCGCACACACCTTCACGTCAACCCACCCCATCGGCAGGCAAACATCCCGAATCACTTGCTCGTCGATGTCGGTGGGAACCTTGGATGCCTTCTTCGGCCAACTGACCCACACCGTCACCTGGCGTGAGCACTCCGCCCAAAGCCGAGCCAACTCGCGCTCCAAAACCGCCCGCTCTACAACAAAAAGGTGAACCAGCTCCGCCTCCACGGGCGCAACCGTCATCACCGGAAACTCCAATCCGACCATCTCCGACCAGTCCTCGGGATTCCCCAGAACCGACAGATAAATCCCCTCACGAAGCCCAAGCTTTTGCCAAACCGGCTTTCCCGAGTAGCCAACCGCGCTCATCGAGGCTTTCGAGCCACGATCACCACCGAGCTCCCCCACGGCAAACTAACTTTCTGGAAGAGCGAAAGCTCAAACCGCATCAACGCTTTCAACAGCGAGCTCGCCCAGCCTGGAACCGAAGGCAAAGTTGCCGAGGGCTCCCCACGCCGAATCCGACCCAGCAACCGAAGCATCAGCACCAAAGGGAAGAGCAAGAACACGTGATACGACGCCCGCTCAATCTCAAGCCCCGCATCCGCCACAACTCGCCGCGCCGACGAAACCGTATACCGTCGCTGGTGCATCAGTGCCACATCATGGGGCGACCATAAAAACATATAGGCCGGCACGTTCATCAGCAACAACCCGCCCGGCTTCAGTGCCCGCGCAATCTCCTTCAACGCCGCCGCATCGTCCGGCACATGCTCAATAGTGTCCAAAGTGACCACCGCATCCACCGAACCCGCCTGAACCGGCAGCACTTCCGCGTTCGCCTTCGCCAGCAACGTCAAACCCCGCGAGCCCGAAAACTCCAAAGCCTCCTGGCTGAAATCGACCCCAAAGACCGTTCCGAACTCAGAAAAAGCCGACTGCCCAGCCCCGGTTCCGCAACCTACATCCAGCAGAGTCGCATCCGCCAGCTTCGCGCGTCGCAAAACCGAAAGCGCCAGCTCCCGACGAGCCACGAACCACCAATAGGTGTCCTCCAGCTCATACATCCGGGCGTATTCGGCACTTTGCACTAAGCCAAGATTCTAGCTCATTAAGGCTTTTCCGAAAGTGCGTTAAACAGCAACTTGAACCCAGCGTCGCTCTGCGCCCGGAAGTTGACCTCCGGCCCAATCAGAACCACTTCGCCCTTCCCGAGCGGGCAAAGCGCCACCGCGGTCGCATCCTTCAACTTGTCCTGACCCAGCGCCCAACCCGACCGGAGTGGCGAAGCCGAATCAAACCAAGCAATCCGCGTCGCACCCTCTTTCACCTTGTAAACCGGCGAGTTGTCGAACATCACGTCCACATACTCCTCGTATCCGCGTGTCAGCCAGCTGGGCTCAACCCGCATCCGGAGGACCGAAGAAGGAACATAATAGTCCGTCCCCTTCACGCCTTCAAGGGCATCCTCAACCGGCAACGAGAACCTTGAAGCCAAGTTCTTTCCAGAAGAACCAATCGCCACCACGCGACCGCCATTCTTAACGAACTTCTCCAAGCTCCGAATCCGCTCAGTGTTCATGTCGCCCATGATCGCCCGAAGCTCGGCGGGAATGGTCGGGTCATTCAGCAACTCATTTCCACCCCGTCGATCCCCGGTCGGAATCGCGCCATCCGGGAAGAGAATCACGTCAAACTTCTCCCCCAAATCCTCGCCAAACTGCGGCGGATAAATCACCTTGAAGTCAAAGTGATACTTCTCCAGCGTGTACCGCAACCACCCCGAGTCCATCGATCCACCATAGGTGTCCCACAGTCCAATTCGGAGTCGCTTATAGGGTTTTCCGTGCGCTCCCCCTCCTGAGGGCGCGTCTACATATCGAAGTTCCTCCATCATTTTCAGCACCTCGTCGCCAAGGTCGATCACGAAGTCTCCCTCAATGGTCTTTGACACTTTAAGTCCCTTTTCGTGGGCAAGATTAGCCCAAGCGAAAGACGACCCAGAATCGGCGAGAAACAATGCAGACTTGGGGTGGAAGCGGGACTGAACAAAACGGTTTACGTTGTCAAAAAGCAGGTTAGGAACGTGTACCGTTGGTTCTGAGTCTTTGTATCCATCCAAAAGGCGCTCAAACTTAACCCCCATCTGTAGGGCCAGAGTCCACCCTGCCGAATCGTAAGGGCGATTCGGAGGTCCGCCCGGATACTGAAGGTCATTCGGATGGTCTTGGGGTTCGAACATATCGATAATGTGCGGACGGAAAGCCTGATTTGCCTGCACAATGTAGCCTCGCCGGGATCTTTCAACCTCGACACCGCACACGATCAACCGATCAAGAAACTTCTGCGCCGCCGGCAGATCCGGCTGATCCCAAGGAATCAGATACGCCCTCGCATCCCTCAGCTCCAAATCCGAAAGAGCCTTCTCCCCGTACTTTGAAATCTTCGACGGATACTTCGTCCAGCTATCCTTCGACCCCTTTTCAATCGAGTTCTGCGCCGCGCGGTACATGTTGTAAACCAGGGTCTCGCGCTGACGCGAAGCATAGTCCAGCAAAGCCCAGTTCGCCGTGATCTCATACTCCAGCGAATCCCGCGCATGCCACATCCCCGGATCAGCCGGGAAGGGAAGGTCGCCGGTGGGAACCTGTCGCGACGCCACAAACGGAATCGGACCCGGATTCGGCGAACCCCAAAGCTCCGTCAAAATCCCGATCATGTTGTGGAAGTAAGTCGTCGTCCGCAACCCGCCATTCCACCAAGCCGAATAGTTCGTCCCATTCCGCATCACCGACCCCTTCTTCCCTTCAGCAATCAGTCGCTGGTGAATCAGAGTCCCCGCCAAATCCGTGCTGATCTGCACCAAAGGATCGACGTTATGATTAAACGGCGACCGGAACGGCGGCACGAACATCACCGTCCCCGAAGGAGCCGATTGGTGGTGGTTGTAAACAATCTGCGGGAACCACTCGTGATACAAAATCCGGTTCATGTTCCGCGTTTCGGCGAGGTTCGAGGCATAGAAGTCCCGGTTGTTGTCGTGCCCCGCATACTTCTCGTAAAGGCGAGGCAACCCGGCCAACGACCGCGACGAAGGCTCAGGCTTGCGCATGTACCACTTGGAAACCAAGTCCATCCCGTCCGGATTCGCGTGAACCAAAAGGATAATGCAGTCCTTCAGAATCCGTTTCGTCTCTTCATCGTCCTTGCTCGTCAACCGAAAAGCGGTCTCGATCAAAGACTGCGTGGAAATCGTCTCGTTCGAGTGCAATCCGCCGTCAATCCAAACTACGGCCTTCGCACCCTTCGCCAACTTCCGCGCCTCGACGTCATTCCCGATCGACTTCGCCAAAGCAATCCGCCGGTTGATCTCCTGGTACTTCTTAAGGTTCTTGTAGTTGGAAGGGTCAGTAACAACCGCCATCAACTGGTCGCGGCCTTCCTCAGTCTTCCCAATCGACTGAACATGTAGCCGTCCCGACTGCTTCTCAAGCAACTTCCAGTAAGCGGTCAGCTGACCATAATCCGCAAGCTGATAGTCCGCACAAACATCAAAGCCCAAAAACTGCTTCGGAGTCGTGACCTGGTCCGCCATCGCCGACGAAAAGACCATCAAAAGAGGCAAAGTTGCCCAGTACCGCATCGATTGAGCTTAGCCCAAAAGGGCGAACGACATACACCGTTCGCCCCTTACTTTCTTAGTAAGCCTTAGCGAAAACGACGCGCTGCTTGCTCGGCTTGCCCGAGAACACACAAGTCCCCGGCACAACATCATCCGGATGCAAAGGCTCCAACGGAATACACCGAATCGTCGCCTTTGTCGCCTCACTGATCTTGTCCTCAGTCTCCTGAGTCCCATCCCAGTGCGCCAAAACAAATCCGCCGCCGCCTTCACCCTCAAACTGCTTCACGAAGTCGTCCCAGGTGTCGATCCGAATAGTATTCGCCTCGCGGAACGCCAGAGCTTTCGCAAACAGATTCGATTGAATCTCATCCAGCAAGCGAACGCAAGTGTCCACAACCCGATCAACCGCCACCGTCAGCTTCTCCTCGCTATCCCGTCGAGCAACTCCCAGCTCACCAGCCTCCAGCTCGCGACCACCAACGTCCACGCGAACGCAAACGCCCTTCAGGTCCCAATCCTTCGCCTTAAATCCAGGGCCTTCCTTGGTGCGCTCGTCAACCTTAACCCGCACACCGCGAGCCTTCAGCGCCGCAGCCAGCTCCTTAGCCTTCGCCAAAGTCTGATCCCAAACTTCGCCCCGTCCCATCGGAACAAACACGACCTGAATCGGTGCGAGCTTCGGCGGACAAACAAGCCCACGGTCGTCCGAGTGCGCCATGATCAACGTCCCGATCAATCGCGTCGAAACGCCCCACGACGTTGCATAAACGTGTTCCAGCTTTCCTTCAGCCGACTGGAATGTAACATCAAACGCCTTGGCAAAAGCCTGCCCAAGGTGGTGCGAAGTCCCCGCCTGAATCGCCCGAAGGTCCTGCGTCATCGCCTCGATCGTATAGGTGTGATCGGCACCGGCAAACTTCTCGCCCTCACTCTTCACGCCCTTCACAACCGGAACCGCCATCCACTCTTCGGCAAACTTCCCGTAGCACTCGTGCAAAATCGTCAGCGCTTCAGTCTCCGCCTCATCATAGGTTGCGTGAGCCGTATGCCCCTCCTGCCAAAGGAACTCCGCCGTCCGCAAGAACATCCGCGTCCGCATTTCCCAGCGCATCACGTTCGCCCACTGGTTAATCAGCAACGGCAAATCGCGATAAGACTGAATCCAGTTCTTATAGGTGTTCCAAATGATCGTCTCACTGGTTGGACGGATGATGTACTCCTCCGTCAACTTTGCCTCCGGATCCGGAATCAAGCCGTACCCATCAGGATTCGCCTTCAAACGGTGGTGGGTAACCACCGCGCACTCTTTCGCAAAACCATCAACGTGGTCCGCTTCTTTCTCAAAAAATGATTTCGGGATTAGCAGAGGGAAGTAGGCATTGACGTGTCCGGTCTCCTTGAACATGTCGTCGAGCGCGCGTTGCATCAGCTCCCAAATGGCGTAGCCATGAGGCTTGATGACCATACAACCGCGCACGGCCGAGTGATCCGCGAGCTCTGCCTTAATGACAAGCTCGTTGTACCACTCGCTAAAATTCTCTCCCTGAGGGGTAATCCCGTAGTTGCTGCTCACCCGTAGATTGTGACAGATGCCGCAACTCCCCGGGAACCATCAGACCTCCGGAGTGCGTCAGCGACTCTTCACAACTGGTTTCGCTACCGGCACTTCCCAAACGACTTCGCCAATGTTGCGGAAAGTCTTCATGCGGACATGACAATCAATGAACGCGATCATCATCCGCTCCTCCGGTAGGGTCGCCTTTGACGCCAACAGATTCGGTCCGCCCTCCTTCGATTGAGCAAAGAGCACAAGCAGATTCGAATCAAAGTCAGAGTTCTGGTTGAAGCCCCCAAGATTCTTGTTTAACCCAAGCGCGCGGTTGTCGACGCAATCGTAGGTTGGCAGGCACTTAAAAGTCGTATCGATCAAGTGCTCTTCGAGAACCCCTGATTTGGGATGGTTCAGCAGGAGCTGGTTCCAGTTGGCCGTCGGACAGCCCCTCTCGTCGTAGTCGGATGCGTACACCTGCCATCCCAAAGCGAGCTTTTTAAGGTTGGAAATGAGCTGTGAGCGCGTCGCCGCAACTCGAGCCGAGGCAAAGATCGGACCCAAAATCGACACTGCAACAAACAGGAGGAAACCAATGACCAACAGCGCCGCCCAAGGCACCCGTCGTTTCGGCGATACGTCAACCTCAGGCTCCATCACTTCCCCTTAAAAACCGGCTCCCAACTCATCGACTGCAGCTCTGAAATCTCCGACCGCCGCGCCTTGGCGTCCGCCGACGCCCAAACCACAGTATCCCGACCAGAAAAGACCCGCTTGATCGAATCCTTATTCGCCAAAGCATGATAGCCCGTAAGAGTTGTGTTCACAAAAACCGGTAGTTGCTCCGCATTCGCCAAAGCCGAAACCTGAATCCCACCCACCGCCGGATTCAGCCCAATATCAAACTTGCTTGCCCCCGATCCCGGGGACTCCGTTCCTAAACGGTCACGAAACTGATAGTAAGGCAACAACGCCGTACTCCACTTTTCCACCGGACAAGCGCGATCATCATTATCTCCGGCATACTCCAGCCAATTCAGGGTAAGGGCACGGTGCGACGAAGCTTTCGAAACGGCGAATGCAATCCGCTCAGACTCCAGAAAAGCAAAGAAGAACCAAACCAACCCCGCCACCAGCCCCAAACGCAACACGGTCTTGAGCGGGAAGCGCCGCTTTACTTGCTGATGACCGGCTTCCATTGCAGCCTCTGCGCCTCGTCAATTAAAGCCTTCTTCACCGCCCCGTCTGCCGTCGCCCAAATCGTACGGAACGGTCGCTGCGAGGCCTTGCGAAGTGTCTCTTTCGTGACGTTGGCGTCCTTACCAGGCGTGGTGGTCAAGGCCAAAATCACGACATTCGATGGATCCTTGAAATTGGCGACTTTCTGCAGCGCCACCTCTCGATTCATCCCGTACCCCAACTGTTCACCCTTGGTCGGTAGTAACGGGTCTTTGAGCCGGTCGAAATTAACATCCAGAAAGTATTTACGAACATTATCATTCCATCCCTCCTGTGGGCACGATATGTCGTCAAAATCGGCGCAATACAGATTCCACGCAACGACGACTCCTTTCATGTTCCCCATTGATTGCTTGGACTTCGCCGCCAACTTCGCCTGACTAAACACCGGGAACAGAATCGCCCCCCCAATCGGACAGCAGCACATCAACATCGCCCCGCACCCAATCACCCACTTAGCCCACCCCGGCACCCCACTCTTCGGCTTCGGAGCCATATCCGAAGGAGGTGGCATTTGATAGGTCGGCGGTACATTCATCTCCCACTATTGTAATCCTAATCACGACTGAGCTGGTTGGCATAATCCTAGAGAAGCCCCTCGGAAAGCACTGAGAGCAGATCCAAAATGCCCACCCCTCTGAATGTTCATAAACAAAATCTTGGAACCTCCAAAACAACCGGTACGTTACAAATAACATAGGCCTCCAACAAAGAGAGACCAACATAGCAAGAACCTCCCAATCCCTCGGCGGCCGCAATTTCAGCCAAACATGCGGTCGCCTTTTTTCGTCAGAATAGGCATATGAACAGCCACCTAAGTCGCGTATTGATCGGCGCATTCGCGATAAGTCTCGCCGCATGCTCCCACTCCGAGCCACGCACCGCCGGCCGTTACACCGAGAAGATCACCGTCGCCGGAAAGACTCGCGACTACATCCTCCACATCCCAAAAGGCTACGACCACACCAAGCCAACCCCCGTGGTCATCGCCCTCCACGGCCTAAGCAGCACCGCTACCCAATTTGAATCCGTCCTCAGACTCGGCGAAGAGTGCAACAAAGGCGGCTTCATCCTCGCCATCCCCAACGGCCTCCCCGAGGGGCTCCGCGGCTGGAACGCAGGCTTCTTCAAAATATCCGGCGAAAAATCCGACGTCGATTTCATGAAAACCATCCTCGACAAACTCGAAGGTGAGTTCAACATCGACAAGAAGCGCGAATACGTCTTCGGACACTCCAACGGCGCGATGATGAGTTACTACCTCGGCTCCGTGATGGGCGACCGCCTAGCCGCCGTCGCCGGAATCTCCGGCTCCGTCGGGCTCCCTGCAAATGGCGGTCTCGACACCATCCCCGCCCCCAAATCCCCAGTCTCCGTCCTCCTGCTCCATGGCAAAGCCGACAACGTCGTGGTCTACAAACGCGGAATGAAGGCCATGCTCCAAAGCATGGGCGCTGACGAGAGCGCCGAATGGTGGGCAAAGAACTTCGGTCTTACCGCCAAGCCCGATGCCGTCGAATACAAAAAGGACCAAGCCACCATCCGCCAATTCGGTAAATCCGAAAAAGGCGCCGAAGTCACGCTAATCACCTCAGAAAACGGAACCCACGAAATCTTCGGCGGCTGGTACGGCGCAGGACGCGAGCTCAAGAGCGGAATCATCGCCTGGGACGAGATCTGGAAATTCTTCCAGGAGCACCCTAAAGCTTGATTCAGTTCGAATCCGAACTCTGGGTCTGGCGGTCCGATAGCGGATCCGGCTGGCACTTCATCACCCTGCCCGAAGCTGCCCGAGACGCCGTCAAATCCGAAATCGAAGGCATCCCGCGAAAAGGCTTTGGCTCCGTCAAAGTGCGCGTAACAATAGGGAAGTCAACCTTCGAGACCTCTCTCTTCCCGGCCAAGGAGTACGGGAGCTACCTGCTTCCCGTCAAGGCAACCGTGAGAAAAGCGAACAGCCTATATGCTGGAGACGAAGTCAAAGTCGCGCTCGAGCCGCTCTAGGCTGCCTTAGGCTTCGGCTTCCAAAGCCCCAGCGCAACGCCAAGCAACCCCGCAACTCCGGCCCCAAGCCGGATTGACTCAATCCAAAACTGAACCGTCTTCAGCTGGGTCGGATAAATCTTGTTCGCATCAAGGTAACTCTGGTCAACCTTGTAAACCCCATCAACCGGCTCACCAATAAACGCCTTCGGATCCTCGATAATCGTGAGAGTTGGCTCCCCTAAAGGCGTCCCCTCCTCGCCAAAAAGCGCATCGCTCTTGTTCTGCTGAACCCGCTGAATCATCTTCGCCTTCCCCGCAAAAGAGTTGTAAGTAGGCACCGTCGCGATCAATACGATCGCACTCAAAACAGCAACAAGAAGGCAGAGTTTCTTAAACATGAGAACAGGAGGGAAAAAGAAGAGCTGTGAACGGTCCCCCGCCCACAGCTCCTCGGTCAACGAAAGTTACTTGGTCGTTCCGATAACGCTGATACCAATCGTCAGTGAGTTCGAAACCTTATCCGCAGCCATCGCCGGAATCTTGATTCCGTAGTCGCTAGCCTTAATCGTAAACTTGGTCTTGATCTGAAGAACGTCGCCGTTAAATCGGTTCGCCTTAGTCTTGTCGCTTTCTGCAACGTAGTTCGCAGTCGCCTTAACGCTGAAGGTCTTGGTCACGCCGTGAAGGGTGAAGTTTCCGGTAACCAAGAAGTTCTTTCCGCCCGTGTTCTTGATCGAAGTCGCCTCAAAGACAGCAGTCGGATACTTCGCAACGTTGAGCCAGCCTTCGCTGCGCATGTGCTCATCGCGAAGGTCGAGTCCAGTGTTAAGCGACGCCAGGTCGACAATGATCTTGCCCGATCCGGTCTTCTTGGTCAGGTCAACGGTGATCGAACCGCTCACCTTGTTGGTTCGTCCCACGAAATCTTCGAAAGCGGTGTTGCTCTCAACGGTCACCACCTGCTGTGGCTGGAGTCCAGCACCAAAGGTGAAGGTCTTGGACTGCGCAAAGGCGCCAGCCGCGAGAACGGTCAAGAGAGAAACGGATACAAATGCTTTCATAGCTAGCGTGATATTACGCTCTTGAACGATGATGTGTTGTATTGAGGAATACAAAACGTGAGATTACGCCGCGATCTCTTCGAGCCCCGCCGAATCCCGGATCACGATGAACCCCTTCACAATATCAATCGGCCCCTCGTTCGACTTCCACTTAGCAATCGTCGCACTCACCGCCTCCCGATTCGACCCAATCAGGTCCGCAATCTCCGCGTGAGTGAGCTTGATATTCACAAACGCCCGCCCACTCTTCGTCGACCCCGGAAAATCCTTGGCAAGCCGTTGAGCTAGCTTCGCCAGCCTCTGAGGCACAGTAAGGAACAAGACATCCTGCATCTGGTTGATGATCTGGGTCTGACGCTCGCCAATCAACTTGCTCAACGCAAAAATCATCTCCGGTTTCCCCAGAACAAGCCGCTTCAGCGTGTCCAGCGGAACTGCATACAAAGTGCACTGACCAATCGCCTCCGCGCTCTGCCCAACCGGAAGCTCATGCTCAAACAGATCGATGTCGCCGATCAACTCACCCGGCTTAAGAATCCCAACCGTCAACCGCTTCCCCTGAGGGTTCGTCGAAACAATCCGCACGTTTCCTTCTTTAATCAAATAAGCATGGGTGTGCTTGACCCCGCTCATGCAGATGTGGTGGTTGCGACCAAACTCCAGAAGCCGACTTTCGTGCGCCAGCAGGGTCAGCTCCTCCGCCGATAACGACTTAAACAGGTCGAAGTTCCGAAGAACCCACAACCGTCGATCTGGCGACAGAACCTGCGACGCACTCATAGCTTTCTCTCTACGCCACAGGACTATTTCTTATCCCAATACCGAGCGCAAAATTCGAAGAACGAAGGAAAGTTAGGCACATTCGTGTGTCCACCCGTATGACCGCTAAACGCCAAATCGCCAGCCATCGCTGGCGTCCCTTCCGCCGGAAGCTCGGTCACACTCAGCCCCTTTTTGCCGAGTAATTCCCAAGCCGGAGAAGCAAGCTTAGTCGCCATAAACGTGCCCATCAAATCTATCCAAATCCCTTCAACCTTAGGCGATACAATCCCTACAAACGTCGGACGCGGAGCGCACAACGCCAACAATTGGTGACCATCCACCGGCATATCCCCAGGAGTGAGTGGCCCTGCGTACCTAACGTAATTACCCGCCATCCAGTGATACTCGCCACTACCCGCAACGTTCTCAACCGTCTCGCCGTTGTCCCGTCGCCAAATCTTCACCCCGCCCTGACCAGACGAACCAATCAACGCCGCAGAAAATCGTTGGTCGTAAGCCATCGTCACCGCCGAAGCCTTTCCGTAGCGAGAAATGCCTTCGATCGCAACCTTCTTGGCATCGATCTTCGGGTTCTTACTAAACAGGTCAAGGCATCGCCCAGCCCCCCAAGCCCAAGCCTTCAACGCACCCCAGTCGTCCGACTTCCGAGGCAGCCCTTTGTTGACCAAACCGATAATCCCTCGGTTCAACCCGCCGCCGTTATCCGCCTGAACCGAATTCGGGTCCAAAATAGCAAATCCCCACCCACGCTTCAGTGCGTCCACCTGCCAAACTGGCGCGGGCGGTGGCGGAGTTGCCGGAGCCCCTGGGCGCCGAGGAAACACGAATCCAAACTCCAACACAACCGGCGATTTCCGACTCACCTCAGCCGGCAAAGTCAGTGACAACTGAATATCAACTTTAATCTCGGGACAACTTGAGTTGTCAACGTGCCCAACCAGCTTTTGGCTCACCGCCTTAACCCCGCCGATCTCCAAATTTTCCGTGGAAGCAACTTCCCACTTCACCCCAGGTGTCCGCTTCGGAGTTCGACCATAAATCTCCCGATCCAGCAGTTCCACAATCTCGGCACGTCGCTTGGGCCAATCGCGCCGAGCTGCCACCGCGCGACCATCATTTAACGTCATCAACGCCGGAATCGTGGGATATGGATTAGACTTCGCCTCATCGGTGTTGGCAAAGTTCGGGTTCTTCGGATTCATCCCATCCTTGCCCGGACGCAGTCGCTCAATGCCGAGCTCCTTCAGGAGACGCGCATGATCCTGTTGAGCCGACATCGGCGAAGGAATCTGTCCCGCGATGCCAAGGATGAGAGCCGAAACGATCATGCCTCAAGCATAGCCGAGATCAGCCAGCTACTCGGACTGCGACTGATTGGCGTGCTCTAATCGCTCAATCCGAATCTTTAGAATCCGCTTGCCATCAGTATCCGAAACCGTGAACTGATACGTACCATCATCAATCCATTCGCCTTGCTTAGGCTGACGGCCAAACAGACCAAACACATATCCGCCAATGGTGTCAAAGTCCTCGCTCTCAAACTGCGAACCGATCTCTTCGTTTACATCGTCAACGTGAGTCTTGCCTTCAACAATGAATCCGTTGTGAATCTCCGATACCGTCGGATCTTCATTGTCGTACTCGTCTTGAATCTCGCCGACCAGCTCTTCGATAATGTCCTCAATCGTGACAATCCCCGATGTCCCGCCGTACTCGTCTTTCACAACTGCCAACTGCGTCCGGAAATGCCGCATATCCGCTAGCAAGTCGTGGATCGACTTGTTCTCAGTCACATAAAGCGCCGGCCGCATCAGCGAGCGAAGGTTGACCGGCTTCCCTCGGAGCATCGTCACCAAGAGGTCCTTAGCGTGGATAATCCCAACGATCTCATCGTCGGTTCCCTCGAACATCGGAATGCGCGAGTGCCCCGAAGTCTGGATCAGCTCGACCAAGTCGTACGGGTTGATGTCGATGCTCGCGGAGTCAACATCAATCCGAGGAGTCATAACCTCCCGAGCGATGGTCTCCTTGAATTCAAAAACGGAGTGAATCAGTTCGGTTTCTTCTTCCTCAAACTCACCCGATTCTCCGCCCGACTCAACAAGCGATCGAATCTCGTTTTCCATCGTATTCGAGCGACGAAGAGAGACTCCTCCCCCCGCAGGCTTAGCAAAGACCTGAGCGATCGAAACGAAGACGCCGGCAATCGCGAAAAGAAACGGCCGAAAAATGCGGCGTAAACCGCTTTCAGAAGCTCTGTCGCCGTTGGATGATTGGTCAATCATGGATGTTGATTTCTACTTAACTGTATCACTTTGGCTGAATTATTTGGGCAACGTAGCATAAAGCAAGAGGCCGATACCCACCCCAACGCCTGCACCTAAAACGAGTTCGCTGATTGTGTGGAACTTAGCCTCATAGCGACTCTGAGCAATAATCGCCGCCAAAAGCACGGCGATCGCAGCGACCACAGCATTGGTCGTCAGCAACACTGCCCAAGTTGCGAAGAAGAACCCCAGAGCCGAGTGACCCGAAACCAAGCCTCCCTGCAGAACCTGTCCACGCTTGCCGAGTCCCTTACCGATAACAACCGCGACAATACAAAGAAAGACGCCGATGATAATCCGAGGAACAACCCCAATCTCCGGAGCTTCCGCTCCAAGAGACACCTTCAACGTTTCCCAACGGTTTTCGCCCAAAACCAGAAGTGCTCCGACCACGATCGCGATGATGGTCGTGATGAGCACCGCACCCGCCGCGATGTCCTTCGCGAACTTCGCCATCGGGTTATAGTTCGGGCTGACAAGATCAACCACCGCCTCAATCGCCGAGTTGAACATTTCCGCAACAACAACCAGCGAAATGGTGAAGAGCAGAACCAGCATCTCCCGCAAAGGGAGGTTTACAAAAATTCCAAGCAGAATAACGATGAAGACGACATAGAGGTGAAACCTCATGTGCCGCTGCGTTTTGAACGTAAAGACAATTCCGTTTATCGCCACGCGGAAGGGCTCAAAGACATTTCTTCGCTGGCTCATTCCTCGTCCTGATGCAGTACAGACGTCCAAAAGGCATCGATCGGCGTACCGATCAGCTCGCCAATTTCATTCATGCGCTTTTGCATTGCCGTTTTATCGTCTTCCTCTTCGTCATCGTAGCCCACCAGGTGCAAAACCCCATGGACGATCAAAGCGATGAGCTCATTATGAGCGCTAACGCCCCTGGCCTGTGCTTGCCGCTCTGCGTAAGGCACCGAGATCGCGATGTCACCGAGCGGAAATGGCTCACGTTGTCCCGATGGAAATGTCAGAACGTCCGTCGTGGAATCAATGCCTCGGAACCGTTGGTTAAGTTCCTGAATCGCTTCGTCATCCGAAAGCAGAATGTGAACTGATTGGGTCACTTGGACAAGTCCACAGACCCGCACCAGAACATCTTGCAAAGACGCCAAGTCAACATGCACCGTTGTCGCGTTTTCTACGGAATGGAGCGAACTCATAGACACAAAAAGGGAGCTCCGAATCGGAACTCCCTAGAAAATCTTCTTTCAGCTTATCGCTGGGAAACGCGTCGTCGAGCTTGCCGTCGTCGCTTTTCGCTTGGCTTCTCGTATGCGCTGTGCTCTTTAAGCTCGCGAAGAACGCCTGCTTGCTGAAGCTTCATATTGAACTTCTTAAGCGCGCTGTCGATGGATTCGTTGGGTTGAACTGTAATGTAAACCATGGGTTATTAGGAGAGGATACCGCAAATGAAACGACCGAGTCGATATCGACTCGGTCGTTGCTTCGCTCAACGTTACGAAGTGATTACCAAGAAGCGTATGGGGCCGCCGCAGTGACTTTGCCCACTCCAGCCGCTACGGTCGTACCGTAGGTGAAGTCGGTGCTTCCGTTGAAGTCCTTTGGAAGAGCTTGAAGGTAAGGTCCGCGCCAATCGCTTGAGTTGATCGCAGTCGAAGTAGCCCCCGAGTCCAAACCATTTGCAGGTGCAGCTGTTGCGGCGAGGTCACCGAGAGTCGCTGGGAATACCCCTGTGTCAGCTCGGTATAACTCGATAGCATTTCGAACGAGCTTTAGGTTGCTTCGGAGTGCAGACTCCTTGCTTCGAGTCGTTGAGTTCGAAAACTTTGGAATTGCAATTGCCGCAAGAACAGCAATGATGATAATGACGATGAGTAGCTCCACAAGTGTGAAGGCGTTTCGGCGATTTCGGAGCGAAGTTGGTCGCATGTTTCCTCTCTCTGTTTTGTATTGGTTTCAGGTTTGTTGATCTTTAGCAAAAACTCTAGATTTATCGAATATTTTCGACCGCACTGTAGATCGGTCCAATGATCGACATCGTAATCGAGCCGACAATCAGGCCCATCCCGACAATCATCAGCGGTTCGATGATGCTCACCAGTGCTTTCAAGCGCCCGTCAACTTCGACTTCCATCGAAGCGCAAACAGTGCTGAGCAACTGGGGAAGTCTGCCCGTTCGCTCACCGACTGCCACCAGCTGAATAACTTGTTTCGGAAAGACACTGTGCTTTTCAAGGGCTTCCGACATCGAGCTACCGCGCTCAATATCGTCCCTAGCGGTCTGCAAAGCCTTCTCAAGCTGCGAATGACCCGCGACGCGAGCTCCTGCATCAATTGCAGCCAACAAAGGCACGTTCGAAGCCACGAGTGTCGAAATCGACTGGAGTGAACGAGCCAGTGCGAGCCGCTTCATCAGCTCACCCAGCAAAGGCAGCCGAGCCGCGATTGAAGAGAGCGCTCGCTGAGAAACAGGATTACGTAGCGCAGCAATTGCACCCACAATCAATCCCACCAAAATTCCCGCAGAAACAAACGGCTGACTCCGAATGAAGTCGCCCGTCTTCAGCATCACCTGCGTCGTCAAAGGGAGCTCCGCCTTCATCTGCTTAAACACAACCGCAAACCGAGGCATAACGAAGATGACCAAAACCATAATCGTCGAGCTGGAAACGCACAGCATGACCGTCGGATACAGCATCGCATTGACAATCTTTCGCCGCAAATCTGCCGCCCGCTCCATGTACGAAGCACCGTTCGCCAGAGCCTGGTCCAGGCGTCCACCCGACTCAGCAACCCGAATCATGTCGACAATAATCGCCGGAAACATATTAGGCGCAAGTCGAAGAGCACCAGAAATGCCCTGACCACCAACCACTCCGTCTTTAACAAGTCGCATCGTCGCCTCAATCTTCGGCGTCCGGGCACTGCCAATCACCGCATCGATGGCCTCAACAAACGGTACACCCGTCTCCGCCATAACGGCCAGGTTCCTCAAAATCCCTGCAGCATCCTGTGGCGCGATCTTAAACCGTGCAGCCTCAGGCAAAACAACCGCCTGCTCAGTGCGACTCGCCTTTGCACCCGAAGGGCGAAGCGCAATCACACTGATACTCTGCTTGGTTAGGCGATTTTCGGCATCCTCAAGTGAACTGGCTTGGATCGACCCCTCAACGCGAGTGCCTTTGTCGTCGATTCCTTTATAGATGTAGCCAACCATCAGCCTTGCTCGGCGGTAACCCGCACGACCTCCTCAACGGTCGTCAAACCTTGAACAACCTTGTCCGAAGCATCTTGCCGAAGGGTAACCATGCCAGAGTTGATCGCCGTCTGTTGAAGCTCATTCGCATGCTTTCCAGCCAAAATCATCCGTCGTAACTCAGAGGTCATCTCAAGAACCTCATAAACACCCATTCGCCCGCGGTATCCCGTCTTCGAGCAGTTCTCGCAACCCTTTCCGCGAACATAGGTCAACGAAGGGTCAAGCCCCAATCTCCTCAAGTTCTCCGGATCAGGCGTGTACTCCTCAAGGCACTTCGGACAGTTCACACGAACAAGCCGTTGAGCAACTGAACACGACACCGACCCACCCAGCAAGAACGGCTCAATCCCCATATCCGCCAAACGAGTAATCGCCGACGAAGCGTCGTTTGCGTGCAAAGAACTCAGAACTAGGTGGCCCGTGAGCGAAGCCTCAATCGCAATTGAAGCCGTCTCCTGGTCGCGAATTTCACCAACCATGATGACGTCGGGGTCCTGTCGAAGCATGGACCGCAACCCGGTCGCAAAAGTAATTCCCGCCCGTGGGTTCACGTTCGCCTGGGTAATCCCGTCCAACTGGTACTCGACGGGATCCTCAATCGTAATAATGTTGCGATAAATGGCGTTCAGCTGGTGTAGTCCGGCGTAAAGGGTAGTCGTCTTGCCCGATCCCGTCGGACCCGTAACCAGAATCATCCCCTGTGGTTCCTGGAGCCGGTTCGTCAAAGTGCGGAAGCCACTCTCGTGCATCCCCAGCTTGTTGATGTCGATCATCGCCGCGTTCTTGTCGAGAATACGGATAACGATCGTCTCGCCAAAAACGCTCGGATACGTCGAAACGCGGAAGTCAAACTCTCCCTGCGGTGCCACCAGCGTACAACGGCCATCCTGTGGAGCCCGTCGTTCCGCAATATCCAATCCTGCCATCAATTTGATACGCGAAGTCAAAGGCATCTGGAGGTCCTTCGGAACTACCATAACCTCCTGCAAAAGGCCGTCAATACGAACTCGAATGCGTACCCGGCGCTGATGGGGCTCAATATGAATATCCGAAGATCGCATCGCAATCGCCCGGATCAAAACTGCATTCACCAGCTTGACAACCGGCGCGCCCTCGCCAACTTCTCGAAGCTCGACAATGTTCGTCGAACTCTGGTCGTCGTCCTCATGCGTCTGCAGAGTAAGCGAGTCAGTATCAACGCCCCGAACTGCCTCACCAACAATCTCACCGAGATCATCGTAAGCACCAAACGTGCGGAAAATCGCATCCCGAACGTCTGTCTCCGTCGCCAACAGCGGATCAATATCCCGAGCCGTCAGATTAGAAAGCTCATCAAGCGCGGTAAGGTCAAGCGGGTCGACCATCGCAATCGTCGCCGAAACGTCAGTGACCTCAATCGGCACCGCCAAAAGCCGAACCGCAACAGAGTGCGGAATGATCTTCGCCTGATCAAAATCCAGCTCAGTCTTGGCCAGATCAATAAACGGAACGCCCATTTGCAGACCGACCGCAGCCAGGTTCTGCTTCTCAGTGATCTTCTTAAGGCGAACCAATAGGTCGCCCACAGACTCACGAGTATCCTCGCGCTTGGCGAGGATCTCCATAAGATCAGATCGCGATATCAGCCCTTCTTCGACGAAGATATCGCTTAGTGGACGGTCGATGTTCATTGTTTGATGATGTTGGGCGTGATGCTGATGATCAGCTGGGATTTGCGCTTCTCAATGCGTCGGCTCTTGAACAGCTCACCAAAGAAGGGAATGTTGCTCAAAAGCGGCATGCGCTGATAGTTCTTAATGTCCTCTTCCTTGACCAACCCACCGATGACCATCGTGTCGCCGTCGTGCATTGTCAGCTTGTTCTCACTGCTTCGCGTTGCAATTTGAGGGTAGGTACCGCCGTTCAGGTTAAGGAACTCAATAATCGAAGACACCTCAGGCCGAACAGCAAGGGTGATGCTTCCGTCAGCCGTGATCTGAGCACTAACATCCAGCTGGATGCCAATCTTCGACTCCTGAATCGAGAAAATCGGTTGCCCGTTCGCATTAAAGCTCGAGACAATGGGGAACTGACGCCGCTCGCCAATCAGAATCGAAGAAGCTTCACCGTCCATGACGTTGACGTTAGGGCTAGAGAGCAAACGCGCTTTGTCCGCCTGCTCAAGCGCCTTCATTGTCGCCGTGAACGAAACTCCCGAGCGCTGGAACGTTCCGCCGTTCATCGAAAGGTTGGTTGCCTCCGTCACATTGAACTGTCCAGGCACCCATTGGATCCCCTGCTCATTCAGAGCTGAGTCCGAAACGTCGTGGATCGTGACCGTAATCTGAACCTGCCGTCGCGCAATATCTGTCGAATTGATAATCGCCTCGATCTGTGCGACTGCCTTTGTTGGTCCACTAATCAAAATCGTCCGCGAGTTATCCGCATTGGGATCAACTCCGGCTCCTTGCCCGGCGGTATTCGTCGAACCCTGACCCGAACTGGTCGTGCCAACCTGCAATCGCGGAACGAGCGAGTTAGGCATCGCCACAATCGTGACACCCATCTTTGTGCTCAAATCCTTGAGCGCGGCCACAATCGGCGAAGCTCCAAGGTGCTTCAAAGTCACCACTTTGAACGCCTCATCGCCCTTCGATGCAGGCTCCGTCTTAGGTTCAGGCCCCGGGATCACCGTCGGCGGAATCGTCGCACCCTCAGATTCCGGCTGCTTAGTCCCCGCTTCAGCGGCGTATTCGGCCGGATAGGCAACCTTCAAAACTGCATCGTCCGCCATCACCAAGGTGTTGCGAACCTTCAGAACCCTCACGCCAGCCAGCGCTGAAAGGTGCTTCATCGCCTCACCCAAAGGCATGTCCTTTACGTTCAACGTGACCTTCTGGTCAGCCTTCGAAATAAGAACAATATTGATCCCGGCCTGCTTGCTCAAGAGGCTAACAACTGTTTCGAGAGGCGTCGCTGAAAGGGCAACCGAAACTCGCTTCTCCATCGCAGCAATCGCCGCCGATTCAGCAAACTTATTCGCCGCCGTAGTCGGACCGGAAGCCTGAGCCGGAACCGCTGGCTGAACGGGGCCGGTCTGCTGATCCGAAGCCTTTGCTGGCGGGAACGAGTAAGTCTTCACCGGAGCTTTTTCGGCCTTAGGCTTCGTTTCAACCGAAGCTGAAGGAACCACAGGAGTAGCCGGAGGCGCACTCGAATCCGTTAACGTTGCCGGGATCGGACGATCAAGCGTCTGAGGAAGGTATCGAGCCTCAAATGTGCCCACTTTGGCGGGCTTCGAATTGGACAACAGAATCCCAGTCGAAAGCGGAGACCGGAAACTCAGAAGTATTCGACTGCTCAATGTCGGACCGCCCAAGCCGTACGACTTCAGCGTTTCCGAAACACTGACTGACAACCGCTTAGGTCCAACTCCACGGAAGGACACAACCGAAGCCGCCTTGGCTGGTGGCAATGCAACATAGCGTTTGCAAATCCCTCCTGAATTCGAGGAAAGTACAACGGCGAGGGCTAGGGTATCAATCATAATTGGACCTCCCGTCCAATCCAGATCGACTTCTGCCGACCCTTGATGGAGAGAGTGAGTTTTTCGGGAGTGATCGCAATAATGCGAATACCATTTGGCAATCCTTCGCCTTGGTCTGCTGTGTATTGGCTGTCGCCAATTCGGATAATCGCCACCGGATTCCCGGCATTGACATATCCTTCAAATCGAATCGAAATAGTTTTTGGTGGTTCAGCCTTCGTCTTTGGCTCAGTCGGGCCCTCGGCGGCATTGGGCAATCCTGTGCCTTGACCTGCAAATGGGTTAGTAGGTGGAACTCGTTCGTCATCAAACGAATCATCGCCACCCGGTCCCCGATTTGGCTTCGGCTTACTCGAGGTTGTCGTCTGGCTTGGAGGCTTGACGGTCTGAACTACTTTGCCTTTGCCAAACGGCGTCTTGCTGATTCGCGGTGGAGCTTCGACCGTCTTTGTCTGCTCATCAATTACGTCTGGCTCTACTGCGGGCAACTTCTCACTAGCGGTCCCAGATTCTTCAGCAGCATCCGCATTCGCAGAAGCCTCAGGAGCTTTCACCTCGGCTGGTCGGACCGCATTGTCAATTCTTGGATTGCTCGCTACCGCATCGGGCGTCGACCCTGTCGCAAAAGTCGAGAAGATGCTCGAACCCAGGAAGCAAAGTGCACCCGCAGCCAAAACGCCAAGCAGAGCAGCTTGTTTAGGATTTCCGGTCTTCATTTTCGCGCCTCCAGCGACAGAAGTCGCATGGTCACCTTTGCCGTCACTTCATTCAGCCGGGTTCTTCCTTCGGTGATTTCAATCACATCAACCTCAACCGGTTCCGGACTCGAGCAAACAGCCCTGATCACCTCAAATACCCCAGTAAACGATCCATCCAATTGGAACTGCACCGATGCCTGAACCCAACCCTTGGTCGAAGCCTCAGGGGAGTATTTCGATGTATAAGGTTGGAGCTCCGTCGAAGTCTGGAACTCGACCAGTTCACAGTGGTTGCGTCGCGCTGCCTCGTCTGTAACGGCCTGTATTCGATCTGAACTGTGGTCCTTAGGCATCCGAACAGTCAGGTGCTTCGACCGTTCAATGGTCTCGGTCATGCGCTCAATATCCTTCTTGAATCCCACCAACTCGGTTTTCGCGTGCGATGCGTTGATCATCGAAGCCACCGCCGATCCCGAGACCAGCAAGCAAGAAACCGCAAAGAACCCGCCGATAACGAGGATCCATCGCCGAATCGTCGCGGCAAGCTTCTCGGTAGCAATCGTGCTCGGAATCATTTCGCCACCTTCACTTTCTTCAAATAGTCAAACACCACGCCGTCCTGACCTAACGTCTGGCTCTGGCGAACCGCAGACTGGTTGGAGGACATCACGTTGCGACCTTTTCCAGCAGCGTCAACAAAACGGCGACCCTCCGCCGCAGACCGGGCGTTTGCGACGACCTTGAAATGTAGTTCGCCCGCAATCGTCTCCACCTTGAGAGATTCAAATCGGACTCCCGCCGGCGTCGCTTCAACAAATCGATACGCCTCCTGGAAGAGGACATTTCGATAACGGTCGCAGCTCGTCTTCATGGTCGCAAAGTCGATCGCTGGGGTGACCTGTTCAACGCGTTGCTCAAGTTTGCCAACTCGGTCTTGGACCGCTGCCCGCTCCCGGATCACAGAGCTTGTTGATGCAACTACCTTGCTCCGCCAAGAACTGAGAAGAGGAAGGGTGATGAATCCGCAAACGCAGACTCCGACTAGCACACAGAGCTGACGTTGAACCTCAACCGCCATCGCCACCCGCGATGCCGACCACTCATTGAGTAGGTTGACCTCGACGTTAATCGAACGACTCTTAGCTGACCCTAACCCAGTTGAATTCGCGTCCACCATCGATTTGTTTCCTGTTGCTCGTGTTCTGGCTCAGTCCCGCGAGGGCGAGTCCCATGACGATCGTATATGCCTCTTGCCTATGTGAAACCGAAGCAAAGGTCTCTCGGTTGAATCGAGTCATCATTCCCGCGATGGGCCGTGCAAACTCAATTCGCAATCCGAGCTCCCTCTGTAGATATTCGGCGAGACCCGGCAAACTCACTAGTCCCCCGCAAAGAATTGCCTGGTCCAAAATTCCCGCGTAACTTCGCTCTGGATGCAGCGACCGGAAGTAGCGCATCAACCGCATCACTTCTCGAGTCAGCTTCTCAAGCTGCTCCGAGATGTCGACAATTCCGTAGTCCTCGCCAAGAGGAACGCTTAACACACCCTTCGGAGAAAGGTGGGTGCGCGGGTCATGCATCACGCTGTCGGCGATCTCGGGAGAAAGGTTCAACGCTTCCCGAACCGCGATGTGGAACATCCCCGAGCCAAACTTAACGCCCCGAATGAACTGAAGCTGTTGGTTCTGAACAACATACATGTGGGTGTTGCTCGAACCAAGATCAATAATTGTCAGCGAAGCATCTCGCCACAACGCGGATCGACGGTTAAGTCGACGCTCAACAACGCGAAGAATCGCCTGAGCCTCAAGCTCCGCTCGAATCGGTTCCAGTCCTGCAAACAGAAGTGCCTCGGAACGCGAGTCGACAATGTTTCGGGGAATCGCCACAACCAGCGTCGAAGTTTCGTCGCCCGTAACGGTGGTTGAAGCTGCCTCAACATAAGCGGATTCGAGGGGGAAGGGAAGGTGCTTGCGAACCTTGAACCGGGCCGCATCGCGAATCTCTGACTCGTCCATCTGGGGAAGAGTCACCCAGCGCAGAACCGCCAAGTTCGATGGAATGTCGAAGACCGCCGTCGGGCAGGTAATCATGTTATCGCGCAGAAATCGACCAAAGTTCTTGCCAAACTCTTTTGGCTCTTCGATCAGACCGTTTCGGATCGAACCGGCAGGAGGTACAAACGAGCCCGCAGCCCCAATGTCGGTTCTCGCACCGACTTGGTTGAGCATCAAGACCTTCGTCGAACGGGTGCCAAAGTCGACGCCCATAGACATGGTGAGATCTCGATGAATCTGCGAAGGCTGAAGGACCATCAGGCGGCTCGTTCCTCCCGCTCTGCTTGCTGCGCATCAAATTTGGGACCCCAATATGCGGAGTACAGATCATCAAGCTCGCCGGCCGTAAGGAGCTCCTTGAGGGCCTCGACAACAACCGAGTCGAACTGGACACCGGCGCCCTTCGAAAGCTCGCCCATGACGTTGCTCATGTCCATGACACCTCGATAAGGTCGTCGGCTGCTCATTGCGTCAAAGGCGTCTGCCACGCAGACGATGCGAAGCGATAGCGGGAGTTCACCACCCTTCAGGCCGTCTGGGTAACCCGAACCATCCAGCTTTTCGTGGTGGTTGCGGATGATCATCAGAACACCATCGCTCAGCATAAGCGGGCGACAGATTTCATATCCAATGACAGGGTGAGTTCGCATGAACTCAAATTCTTCATTCGTAAGCCGACCAGGCTTGTTCAGGATCGCGTCCGGGACACCGATCTTGCCAATGTCGTGCAAAATCGTTCCGATTCGAAGCTCTTCAAGAGCATCCGAAAGCAGTCCGAGCTTAGAACCAATCATGACCGAAAGGTCACAAACACGCTGCGAGTGGCCTCGCGTATAGTCATCGCGAGCTTCAAGTGCGGTCGCGAGTGACTCAAGAGTCCGAAGGAATGTCGCGCGGTTACGCTCTTCCATTCGAGCGTTATGAATCGCGTTCGCCAGAAGCGAAGAAAGTGACTGCAATAGGTCGAGCTCTTCTGCCTCAAGCGCGTCAGCTTCTTCGGTGTTAACGATCGTCATCGCACCGATGATCTGCTCATTGATCGCCATGCCAACGCCGCGGAATTCACGGTTCAAAAGTGGAACAGAAACCGCACTCTTGATCGCAAGACCGATTCCGTCGCACTCGACAGTTTCTCCGTTCTTTGCGGTGAGCGTTATCGGCTGCCCTTCTTTGGCAACATATCCAGAAATACCCTCTCCCATGGCAACAACCATAGGGAAGAAGAAGTCTCCCTTCTGGGAGAACGCTGCTTCGGTAATAAGAAGGCCCTGATCGTCTTCCGAAGTCAAAACAACCATTCCCGCTGTAGCACCAACGTCTTGGATTGCCGACTTCAAAGTGCTCTGAATCAGCTGCCGAAGGTCACCCGACGCAGCGACGTTCGAAGACGTATTCATCAAGGTCGACAGTCGCCGATCTCGATCGCGGAGAACGCGGTCCTTCGCTTGGAACCGAGCCAAAGTGATTCCACCGAATCCCGCAAAGACAATCCCAAATCCCGACGCCAATAGCGATCGCCACGTCTCGTTTAAAACCACTCCGTAGCAGGTGAACGCAAAAGCGACCACGCAGATCAACGTGACCCTGCGGGCATTGCGCGTGCTGAGAGATTCAAAGATGATGCCCGGAATGCTGATCATCCAAACATTCGCCATGTCCCTCGGCCCGTAAATGGTGGCAACGAGAGGCAGCAGGATGTCGATAAACCGCGAGTGTGAAACGAGCTGCTTACCAAACTTGCGGTACGCATCCGGTTTGCGGACCAAGAACTGAATCACCAGTCCCGAGAGCGCACCAAACAGACTTCCACCGAAAATGAGTGATTCGTCAGTACTTCCCCAGGCCACAAGTGCCCAGATGAACATGAGGGCCCAACGAGCCTTCAGCCAAAGCCTATCCGCTGCATAAGAAATCTGCAACTCTCGCTTCAACTATTCACCTCGTCAGAAACCCGGTTAAAATACATGGCTGTACCACATAGAGCTTCGGCGAACTTGGGAGGTTTCTTTAGGTTTGCAGACTGAAAATGGTCTACCACATGCCCGGAACGCGCATCCGCTTGTCCCACTGAGGATCCGTCCAGAAGAACGGGTCAAACAGGATCTTAAAGTTGACGTTCTTGTTGGACTGGACGCCTGAACAATGGACTGCGCCGCTGATCTGAACACCACCAGCTCCCGGATTATCAACGATCCCCTTGCAAAGGATAAACGCGTCGATCGTATTGGTCATCAGAATCACATTTCCAGTTGCAATCACAACCAACTTGTCCGATGGATTAACAGCGGTCAGCCCTCTGATGGTCACATTCCCGTCCACAAAGATCGTGCCCGACCCCTCGTAGGTGTTATTCAAAATGAGCGAGCCAGCTCGATACCACAACGATTGATACGTACCCAAATCCTTAAAGGATAGGGGTGCGGCCGAGGGCAGTGTCGTTCCGCTGATCGTGGTATCCGCCGCACTACTATACGACGCAGCACTAAATGGAGGCGCCGGAATCGGCTTGTTGTAAACAATCCCTTGGGCCGCCGTCGGAAGCAGAACCAAATTCGATCCCGAGGCATAAACTCTTCCAGTTGTCGTCAGACTTCCCGCGCCAGAAAATTCGCCGTTCAAATACACATCAGCATTGCAACTCAGGTTCGAGGCGAGCGCTGAACCCGCAAACGTTCCAAACGCAAACCAAAACGGCGAAACCAGCCCGCGAGCACCAATAGTCAACTCCTCCGTACGAGTCTGCCTTCGGTCGCTGTAGGTGGTCATCAAGCTCACCATCCGGTTCCGCTCACCAGTCAAAGCCGTCGCCTCAAAACTAACCGAAGCGCCATTGATCGTCAACTTCGTAGTGCTTGGCAGAATCAGCTTCCGATCAATCATCATCTGAGTCGAAATCGCCTTCACCGAATCCGTCGTGTACTGCAGCCGAGCACTATCCTCAGCCGCCTGCTGCATCCGCACCGCCGCCATCCCAAGGTCAGCCGTGCTCAGCAAAATCGTCGCCACCGAAGCCATTAAAATCGTGCAGAGAATCAACACCGCACCCCTTCGGTTTCGATTCCGAAAACCACGCATCAAAACGACCTCCAAAAGAAATGCTGGTTCAGATCCAATTCAGTTCCCCGGTTCGACCGAGTCAACCCCGCATCCGAACCCGAAACATCCTTCGAAGTCAAAATCCGAACCCTAGCCAGCCTCAACGAAGACTCCGGAGCAAAAGTCACCGAGCCAGGGATAAACACCTTCGGGACCGTGGCGTTCCAAAACGACCATTTCGTATCAACGTCGCTGATCGTTGGAGTGGCATCGTCGCTACGAATCGCCTTGAACCAGTAAAAACCCGTCGTTCCCGGCGCGCCGGTCTGATTCGCGCTGTAAAACCAAATCCTCTTCCCAGAAGTGTAAGTCTCCCGCCCCAGCCGATCGGTCCCCGATGGATTGTAAATCTCCATCGTCCCATCCTGATCTCGGTCCACACCATCCGCAGGAACCTCGCAGACCAAAGCCGTAACCGTCCCCAACGACTTCGTCGTCACTGAAATCGCGTTGCTCACCGCCGACCCAATCTCCTTCGTCAAAAATGCACAAGACTGCAAAGTCGAAAACCGATTCACCGAGTCCGCCGTCCGCGACGCGATAAACGCATAAAGCGTCGTCGCAACCCCGATAATCAGCGCCGTAAGCGTCAAGGTAAGGGTCACCTCAATCAACGTCGCACCGCGAAGCCTAAAACTCATCAGGACACCTCGCGTAAACCTCCATCGTCAGCGTCTCCGAGCGAACACGACCGCCGATCCGCTCAGCCCAGCTCGCCTCACCCACAACCAGCGCAACCTTCGTATAGGCCGACATCGAAGGAGTCGTCTTCACGCGCACCGAGCCCCCACCCGGCAGATTCGCTGCGGCAGTGAACACGCTCGGTAATGTCCCCGACCGCCGAATCTGCTGAATCGTCACTTCCATACTATCCCTAAGCGCCGACAAAGCCACCGCCCGCCGTTCCGTTCTAGCAAGGTTCGCCGCCGTCTGAGTCGTGGTATCAACAAGCGCCGCCGAGCAAATCCCCAGGAATGCCGTCGCCACAAGGACTTCGGCAAGGGTAACCCCTCTTTTGCGGTGCTGACGCTTCACCCGGTAATTATCGGGGGATAAGCGCGGTTCTTACAGGGCAGCCAAGAAGACTCAACCCAAGAAAAGAAGTTGGTACCGGGGATGGGACTCGAACCCACACGACTTGCATCAGCGGTGTTTGAGACCGCCGCGTCTACCATTCCGCCACCCCGGCACAATTAGGGCGCGATAAAGAATGTACCCCGTCCATAATGAAAGCGTGATCCTTTCGGCGTGCGGAATTGGCAAGAGGTTTGGCGCACGCTGGCTATTCGCAGGTCTCAACATTAATATCGAGCAAGGAGATTGCCTCATCGTCACCGGCCGAAACGGCTCCGGTAAGTCAACCCTCCTCAAACTTCTCGCCGGCCTCGAACGCCCCACCGAAGGCGAAATCAAAACCACTTTCCAAAGCGACCAAACCGACCGCGCCTACTGCGCCCTCGACCAAGCCGTGTTCCCCGCCCTCACCGTCCTCGAGCACCTCGAACTCGCCGCCGAAGTCCGCAACCTAACCCGACTCGACCGAAACGAGCTCATCGCCAGCGTCGGCCTCACCGAGCACAAAAGCCACCAAGCCCAACACCTCTCCAGCGGCCTCCGAAGCCGCCTCAAAATTGCCCTCGCCATCCAGTCCCAACCCAAACTCCTCATCTGGGACGAACCCGGCGTCGCCCTCGACGAAGCCGGCCGAGAGCTAGTATCCAAAGTCGTCAAAGAGCAACTCCAACGCGGAGCCCTAATCCTCGCCACCAACGACCCCGAAGAAAGGAGGTTCGGCACCCATGCCCTCGAGCTTTAAACCCATCCTCGCCGTCTTCCGAAAAGAGTGGCTCACCGAAAGCCGCACCCTCAGCGGAATCACCACCACCGGCCTCATCTGCTTCGTCAGCGTCGTCATCCTCAACGCAATCACCTTCACCACCAAGCTCAACCCCCTCGTTGCCGCGGGTATGTACTGGATGGTCCTCACCTTCAGCGCCGCCATCAGCCTCCCGCGCACCTTCCTCCAAGAAGAAGAACAAGGCACCGCCGACTTCTGGCGCCTCTTCGCCACCCCCGAAGCAGTCTTCTGGGGCAAAGCCCTCTTCAACATCACTCAGATGCTCATCGCCACCATCCTGATGAGCGTCATGTTTCTGATCATGCTGCCCGTCAAGCTCCAAAACCCCGGAGCATTCGCCATCAACGGCCTCGCCGGAGCCGTCGCAATCGCCAGCACCTCAACCCTCGCCGGAGCAATCTCCGCCCCCGCATCCAACCGAGCCGCCCTCAGCACCGCCATCTCCGTCCCCCTCCTCATCTTCCTCGTCAACCTCGGTATCACCGGAACCGCCACCGCCCTCGGCGAAGGCCTCAAAAATGGCGAAAATGGTGTCATCGGAATGATTGCGTATGCAATCGCCACAACCAGCCTCGGCCCTGTGGTTTACTCAAAGATATGGAAAAGTTGATCAAGCTCTACCAAGCGGTCGTAACCGTCTGGAATAAGATCAACCGGCCCCTCCTCTTCATCGGGATGCCGCTCGCCATCTGGCACAGCTACCTCGTTGGCGACGCACAGATTTTCATCCGGCCGGAATACGCACGGATATTCTTCTGGCATTTCCCCGGCACGATCATCTTAACAATCAACTTGTCCGCGGGCCTGTACTTCAGCTGGAAGTATCTGCAAACCCGCGATCAATCATGGGATATCCGCTCCCAAGCCGTCCATGAGTTCGCGATGATGTTCATCATCCTGACCATGATCTCAGGCGTATTCTTCAGCAGAGTTCAGTGGAACGCGTGGTGGCAAAACGATCCTCGCCAAGTCAGTTTCCTGTTGGTAAGCACGATTTACATCGCGTTTTTCGTTGTCCGAAGTGCGTTCCAAGATCCGGACAAACGAGCAAAACAATCGGCTGGTTTCGCGCTCGCCGCGTTTCTACCTTTCATCTTTTTCACGTTTGTGTTTTCTCGACTTCCCCAAGTCGATTCCTTTCACCCCAAAGACACAATTCCAAAACTACAGCTTAAAGGTGATTACGGGCTAGTCACAATCGAACTCTTAATCCTTGTAGGGATTCTCACTCACTGGGTCTATAACCTGCGCGTTCGCGCCATGCTTCTCGAACATAAATCGGAAAATCTCAATGGAAATCTGGAAAGTCCTCGCCGCTCTGACGTCAATGCTCCTGTGGTTCGGCGTCTGTCTGATGCTCCTTCGGACGGAGAAAGCAATTAAACGCGCCGAAGAGAAACTAGACGAACTCTCGAAGTAACCCCAAAAGCCCCTCTCCCATCTATCTGATGGGAGAGGGGCCGGTAAGCGAAGCGAACCGGGGGTGAGGGGACAACCTACCGCTCTCGCCGACGACTCTCACACAGCTTCAGTGCCGCCAGGATATGATCCTGATAAGGGGCGCTTGGATCAAGTTGGAAGAATTCGACATTAGGAATTCGATAAGTGACGATCCCCATCCGCGCAAGGTAGATGTCCCGAATCTCGTCTCGAACGGGATCGTGTTGCTCACCATCAAGCTCAATGCAAACCTTCACTTCGGCACAGTAGAAGTCAAGTCGATAAGGTCCGATCGGATGCTCTCTCCTAAATTTGAACTCCTCTCTCCGAGCACGCAATAGTTGCCAGACAATCTCCTCCGCGACGGATGGCTCCTGACGCGCTTTCCGTGCCCGATCAATTTGCAATTTTGTTCGAAGTGGTCGCTTCCGTTGGGCTCCCATTTCCCTCACCCCCAACCCCCTCTCCCTTCAAACAGATGGGAGAGGGGACTGTCCATCTCCATCTTATCAAAACATCCAGCGTCAAATCAGCACAAGCACATTCAGATAAACTCATCCGACATGTCCCACCCCGAGGTCACCAGCTTCACCGAGATCGCCGAATTCTACGACGACCTCATGAAGCCCGTGCCCTACCGTATGTGGACCAGCTACTACCTCCTCCTCCTCTCCATGCAGGGGCAAAAGCCCAAATCCGTCCTCGACGCCTGCTGCGGAACCGGAACCCTGACCCACATGCTCACCCATGAGGGCCTCGAAGTCGAAGGCTTCGATCTCAGCGAATCGATGATCCGCCAGGCCCGCCTCAAAGCCGAACGGCGAAAGCTCCCGTTAAGATTCGAAGTCGCCAACGCCTGCACCGTCGACATGGGCCGCCAGTACGATGCCGCCCTCTGCTTCTTCGATAGCTTCAACAACATCACCGACCCCCAAGACCTGCTCAAGGCGTTCAAGCGCATCGCCGCCCACCTCCCTCCCGGCGGATCGTTCATCTTCGACCTCAACCTCGCCTACGCCTTCGAGCAAAAAATGTTCAACCAGCAAGACATGAGCAAATCCAGCAAAGTCCGCTACCGCTGGCGAGGCGACTACGACCCCCGAACCTGCATCATCCAAGTCAACATGCAATTCTGGGTTGGCGAACAACACTTCACCGAAACCCACAACCAACGCGCCTACGAAATCGAAGAAGTCGTCGACCTCCTCGACGAAGCCGGATTCCAGGACATCCGAGTCTTCGAGTCCTACACCCTCAACCCCCCGAGAGAGAAATCAGATAGGGTGCACTTCATAAGCATTCGAGGGTGAGTCTTGCAAAAGGCGTTCTGAGACTTCGATAAGCAATCATTTGTATGCCTGCTGGATTTGCAGATGAAGTGCAGACGGAGCTTGGCTAATCTGATCGATTCATTAATTAAGAGAGTTCTGTGAATTAATAGATATTCTATTAAAAAAGCTTGCAGCTGAATATCTTGTTTAATATAATGCGCCGTGGAAAACAATAACTCTCGAAGAAACTTTCTTAAATCCTCTTTATTTGTTTCTGCCGGTACCCTTTTGCTGCCTGGAGCATTCGGACAGCAAGGTGGTCAGGTTCAGACTGTGGCGAAGATTGCGCAGCATAATCCAGAAGCCATAGCACTAGGAGTTATCGACTCCATCATGGGCCTACTGCCGGATGGAGCGCTGCCAACATGGCAACAAACGAACGCAGCATTTGCAAACTTCGTCGTTGCCCAGCAGCAAGTAAAGGCAACGATGATCGGACGAGGGTTAAACCCTGAAGCAACCATTGAACCGGTGCCAAAGTACGTGATACCTATGTATGACTTTGCGCCATTGTCCTGGAATGCCTTTATCGATCTTGAGATTGAAGCGTTGGCTTACATTGAGCCGGAGGCTGTTCCAACTGATGTAACGTCGGCACTTCTCAATGGAGGTCGGGTCTTTCTCGCTAAACTTGCGGGCGTGCTAGGAATAAACGACATCTTGCAAGCATTCTGGGCTGTTCTAGACGACCTGGCTGAGGGTCTCCTCAAAAAGATCGCGGAGGCCTTTAAGAATAAGCAATGGAAATTGCTGACGCAACTCCTAGGACAGCTGTTTGACGTGATTACTGATCCGGATTTCCTCTACTTTTTGGGGCAGAAAGTTGGAACTGAGAAAGCGAAGAAAATTATTGGAAAAATATTGTCCAAAGCATTACCAATCGTTGGTTGGGCCGTAACCATCGGACAACTCGTTTGGGCCTTTGCGGAGCAGTACCTCGATATCATGTCGCTTGAAGTGGGTGAGACTTACACCCCAGCAAGGGCGTAAAGAAGTAGATAGAGCATGAGAGTGGTCACGAGCAACTTGTTTTATCTGATAACGGTAACCCTATGGATCATGAATCTAATGGTTACTGATAACCATCTAGTGCATGTGATAACTCTCTGCTCAATTGTGCTGCTTTTCAGTGTAAATGTGTGGCTTTGCTCCACGGGCAGGAGGAACGAGGCGAATGGAGTGTATGCCTCGATCAGCTTTAGCGTGGCGTTCGTCTTGCACGTTATGTTCTTTGCCCTAATCAGCCTCGCTCGCTCGAAAGGAACTTTGTTCGATTCGACTATCCATTCGATAAATGTCTCCCTTGCTTTAGTGTCAAGTCTCTTGGCAAGAAAGATAGCCTTGGGAGAGAGTGGACACCGCGCTCCGATTCCTCGGGATCCTAGATCCCGAGGCTAAGACGCAAACTCTTCTCCTGAGCCGCGAACACTACCTAGAGCGGAGCGAACCAAAATCCGAGGACATGCCAGTTCTCACCCCTCCAACTGCATCCAGGACTCATACCAAAAAGCTGAACTCCAGCGACGAGCCACTGCGTGGGCGGGGTAAGCAGAAGTAACCTGGGTGGCACGGTCAAACGGCTAATCCCGGCTACTCTCAAACCGCGGGAGCCCAGTTTGTCCGTGAACAGCATCGTACTCCCCGAAAGCTATATGCTTTAGCAACCGAGCATGTACCCGCAGTCACAAAACGTCCAAGGCAACCACGTCGCAATCAACGACTGCACCCAAGTCTTCCGCCTCCGCAAACCCCGAGGCGACCGAGCCTGCATCTGGGAAGCCGAAGACGGGACCGACCATGCCCTGGTTGGATTGGATCACGAAGACCTAGTCGTCGAAGCAAAGCACTACGAGGACGAGTCATACCGAGCAACTCTTTGTCGAGGAGAAGTCGTTATCCTGCGACCCCAGGATAGTTTCTGCTTCAGCCACTACCAGCAAGAAGTCCTAGAAACCCCGCTCGGAGTGTTCGTCTACAGTCGATACGGCAAGTTCAGCTGGGTGCTCGCAGGCAGCATTTGGGAAGACTCGCTCAAGACGAAATCCATAGAGTGGATGCACACTCCCAACTTCGATTCAGACACTGGCGAAGTCGTCGGCGAGCTACCCCTGACCCCCTCCGGCACTCAACTCTATCGTCTCAATCCGAACCAACGCACGATCACCTACGGCCCAATCGAAGGCGTCCGTGAACCCATCAACCCAATCCACCTCCTCGGCGCTCTAGGCAAGGGCGTTTGGCGTCAAGTAATCGAACGAATCCGCAAGTAGTCCCTGCCCCCGTTCCCTATGGCGGTTAGCAATCCTCACAGTCAAGGTTGACAAACACGTCACAACTTCGCCTATAAGGTGATGATCAAATTTCGTGAGATCGGTCTAGCCGAGTACCCGCCCGTTGACCCACCTCTACCAAGGGGAACCCCTCAAGATAATCTGCGCCAACAGTCGCGGACTTTGCAAAGAAAAGAACTTTCATTGAACCTATCTGCGCCCTTTGCGCGTACCCCCGCACAAACCCCGAAGATGGCGCAACAAGATCCAAACCTGTTCGCCGTGACCGCCAAAACCGCCACCTGCCCAGTTCAGCCAACGACCCAGCTCAACCGACAACGCGCCGCTTCGCCGAGATGATCTCAGTGTTCATCCCCGCCCAATGCAGCATCCCGCCGTACCGACCGTGCTCCATCTTAATGCACTTATCCTGCACCGCAACCAGCCCCGCGTCAATCGCCCGAGACCCCGCGTCAAAGTTGATAATCCGCAACTGCGACCAAACCGCCTTCGCGCCATTCGCAACCGCCTGGTCAACGATGTCCCACATCTCATGCCCCGGCCGGAAAACGTTCACCACATCGACCGCAAACGGAACCTCCGCCAGCGACCGATAAACCTTCTGTCCCAGAATGAAATCCGCCTTCGGATGAACCGGAATCACTTCAAACCCTTCATCAAGAAGATAGGAAGCAACCATATTCGAAGCCTTTGTCGACTCCGTCGAAAGCCCAATAATCGCCACCTTCCGCATCGAAGCCAACAGCTTCTGAATCTGGTCGCCATTCTGATACCGCTCCCGCTGCTCCGCAGTCAAAGTCGTGTTCAAGTTAATGCTACAAGCGATACTCATGCCTTCTCCAAAGCCTGCTCCAGGTCCCAAATCAAATCGTCCACCGTCTCCAGACCCACCGACAACCGAATCATTCCCGGAGTAATCCGCGCCGCTTCAAGTTCAGCGTCCGACATCTGCTGGTGCGTCGTCGAAGCCGGATGAATCACCAAGCTCTTCGCATCGCCAACGTTGGCAAGGTGCGAGAACAACTGCAACGACTCGATAAACCGCTTGCCCGAGTTTCGAGCATCCGAACCAGAAATCTCAAAAGCAAACACCGCCCCTGCGCCCTTCGGCAGATACTTCTGAACCCGATCATGATGCGGGTGAGAGGGAAGTCCCGCGTAATGCACCCGACCAACCTTCGGATGAGCCTCAAGGAACTTGGCAACCGCCAACGCATTGGAAACGTGCCGCTCCATGCGAAGCGACAAAGTCTCAAGACCTTGCAACAAGTTAAAAGCGTTCGTCGGCGAGATACAAGCCCCGGTGTCCCGAATCGTCTCCGCCCGCAGCTTCATAAGGAAAGCGTAGTGACCAAACGTATCAAAGAACCGCATCCCGTGATAACTCGGCGAAGCGTCAGCGATAGTAGGGAACCCAGAGAAATCAAAGTTCCCCGAGTCGGTCACCACACCACCAATCGACGTCCCGTGACCACCGATAAACTTCGTCGCCGAGTGCAAAACAATCGTCGCACCATGCTCAATCGGCCGACAAAGATAAGGCGTTGCAAACGTCGAGTCAACCACCAAAGGAATCCCCTTGGAATCGCCCAAAGCCGCCAGCGCCGCCAGATCAGGAACCGAGTTAATCGGATTACCAATCGTCTCGACAAACAGCATCCGAGTCTTAGGAGTGACCGCTTCTTCCCAATCCGAAACCCGATCCGGATCAACAAACGTGACGTCGATGCACAGCTTCTTCAGCGTATGAGCAAACATCGTCATCGTCCCGCCATAAAGCTGGTTCGAAGCAACAATATGATCGCCCGGCGAGCAAAGGGTCATCACCACCCCAAACTCCGCCGCCATCCCGCTCGCAGTGGCAACCGCGCCAGTCGCACCTTCCAGAGAAGCAACCCGCTCCTCAAAAACCGCCGTCGTCGGATTACTAATCCGCGAATAGATATTGCCGTACTGCTTCAGCTCAAACAGGTGAGCCGCTTCGTCAGCATCCTTAAAAACATAACTCGTTGTCTGATGAATCGGCACCGCCCGAGCCCCGACAAACGGATCCGGAACCTGCCCCGCATGGAGCATCTTCGTCTCAAACCCAAACTGACGACTCATATCTGAATAAACTCCCGCACCACGTCGCTCGACCGAAGATACTCGAGCTCAGCCTCACAAGGCCGCTGAGGACGATCTCGCTCGCAAGCAACAATGCAAAGGAACCCCAGCGGGGAATCCTCATCCGCCCGAAACTGGTGCCAAGTCATCGGCGGAATATGGACAATATCCTGGCAACAGATCGGAGTCACCGAATCCCGAACCAGAACCCGGCCCCGCCCGCGAATCACCATCACCGCATGCTGGTGCTCATGTCGCTCCAACGTCGAGTGCCCACCCGGACCAACCTCGAAATAGCGGAACTCAACCGGCAAGTCACCCGTCCCCTCAAACATCACCTGTCGCGTGACATCCCGGAACATATTCCCGTCCTCTTTATAAGGAAGAACGTCAACGCCCTCCCACTTAAAATCGCCCGTCGTCTTTACGATCATGCTCTAACTTCTACGTCAGAGTTTACTTCCGAAGCTGAACGCCCTCCCCGAACGTCTTAAGACATGCCCGATCTAACCTTAGATCATTAGCCAAACAGGTCAATTCAAATGATTCTTCCCGCACTAATCCAGCAAATCCAGCTTCCATTCATTGCCCCCTGTTTCAGCTCGCACATGGTTCTCCAACGAGACAAGCCCAACGCAATCTGGGGCTGGAGCACCCCCGGCTCCGAAGTTCGTGTCTCAATCTCCGGCAACTCCGCCACCGCCACCGCCGACGCCACCGGTAAGTGGCTTGCCAAAATCAAACCACCCAAAGCCGGCGGCCCCTACAAGCTCACCGTCGAAGGCCTCCACCGCGTCGAACTCGACGACATCCTCGTCGGAGACGTCTGGATCTGCTCCGGCCAATCCAACATGGAAATGGGAATCGGCATGGCGAAAGACGCCCAAAAAGAGATCGCCGCCGCAACCGACAGCCAAATCCGACTCTTCATGGGCACCAAGGTCACCGCGCTGAAACCAGCGGATATCAACCAAGGCGCCTGGGCAGTCTGTTCTCCCGAAAACGTCGCCAAAGGAGGCTGGGGTGGCTTCTCCGCAGTCGGCTACTACTTCGGTAAACACCTCCGCGCTAAAGTCGATGTCCCGATCGGCCTCATCCAAACTGCCTGGGGTGGCTCCGCCGCCGAAGCCTGGACCAGCGCCAGCGGCATTGCGTCCGTAAAAGACTTTGACAACCAAGTTGCTCAGGCGCAAAACCAGTCCAGCGGATCGGCGACCTCAACAAACGACCTGATCGAGGAATGGGTTACCAAGAACTCTCCAATGCCCGCCGGAGCTGGCAACAAGAAAGTCAAACTCCCAGGCAGCACCCGCCAAATGGGCTTCGACGGCAAGCGCCGGGTCTACTGGTTCCACCGAACTCTGAACCTTTCCAAGGAGCAAACCGGTCAACCCTGGCTCACCGTCGGCTCCATCGAAGGCGCCGATGCTCTCTACATCAATGGCAAGCGAGTGATGGCTGGTAACAGCATCCTTATCTGGCAAGCCGGCCAAATGCCCGCCGGAGTCCTCAAAGAAGGCGAAAACGATCTCTGGTTCCGACTCGTCGACCTCAACGGAAATGGAGGCGTGACGAACCCGCAGTTTAACATGGACTTTGGCAACGGAAACCGAGTCGAACTCGGCGGCGAATGGGAGGTCTACCCTGGCACCGAGCTCGACAAGCTCCCCAAGTTTCCGCCCCTTGTCGAGGGCAATCCAAACTGGCCAACCGTCCTCCACAACGCCATGCTCAAGCCGTTCCAACCCATGGCAATCAAAGGCGCTCTCTGGTACCAAGGCGAAACCAACGTCGGTCGTGGTGAGCAATACTCGCGCCTCCTTCCAGCCCTGATCACCGACTGGCGTAAAGGCTTCGACCAAGGCGACTTCCCGTTCCTTGTCGTCCAGCTCGCCAACTACGGACGTAAGCACGCCGAACCCACCGACAACGGCTGGGCAGAACTCCAAGAAGCCCAAGCCATCGCGGTCACCCGAGTCAAAAACGCCGCCCTCGCAACAACGCTCGACATTGGAATGGGTAACGACATCCACCCAACCAAGAAGCAAGACGTTGGCTACCGTCTCGGGCTCCAAGCCGAGCGCATCGCCTACGGTCGAAAGCTCGTCTCCAGCGGTCCAACCTACAAAGGACTCGAACTCAAAGGAGATCAGGTCATCGTCAAGTTCGACAACCTCGGCAGCGGTCTTGTCGCGAAGGGAAGTCTCGACAAAGCATTCGCTATCCTCGGCTCCACCGGAAAGTGGACCTGGGCCGATGCGAAAATCGTCGGCAACACCATCGTTCTCAGCGCCAAAGGAGTCGTAGCCCCGATGTACGTCCGCTACGCCTGGGACGAAGATCCAAACGCTCCGCTCTACAACAAAGAAGGTCTCCCCGCCGTCCCCTTCCGCGTCGAGCCTGTCAAGCAGAGGTGAATCCAAAGAAAAATGGGAGCCAAGACCCCGGGGGTGGGGTGGCTCCCAATGGCATTGCATTAATGGATAAGGACCCCTTGCGGATGTCCACAGATTCAGACGCAACCCCCACTTGCATGTTCCGCCACGGGGACTTTAGACCCGTCCCCGAAGCGGAGAGGATCAACCTCGTAAGGTTGCCAGATGTTTAGATCTCGGGGAAAATTGTCGACGAACGCCGATCCTAAAGAAGTTTGTGAGGTTTAATATTGGAAGTCGTAGGGCAAGGTGGCTCTGCGTTTGGTTGAAATTCAATGAAAAAGCTTCTTTTCCTCTCTGCTTTGGCAACTGTCGCAGGTGCTTCCTACGGGCAATTCGCCCTAGACAATCTCGTCGTATTGAGAGCCGGCGATGGTGCAGCTGCTCTCACAAGCGGTTCCACTGCGGTTACCCTTGAGCAGTTCACTCAAGCTGGATCCTTCGTGAACACGACCAGCTTCACTAACCTCACTCTTTCTGGCACTGCCGCTTCCGAAGGTGCTCTTTACAACTACGGAGCAGGTATTTCCTTCGGCGCTTACGGTGTTGCACCGGGAACAGCTTCCTTGCCAGCTACGACTTCTGCGGCGGTTGTACGAAACGCAGTTGTCGTTGACTTTGCAACGGCCAGCACTTCTTCATTCGGCCTTACCGCTGCGCCTAATCCGTTCAACAGCGGAAACATTCGAAGCGTCGCCCTCAACGGAATTCCAGGCCCATCAAACGTCCCAACGAGAGCTGTTGCAATCGGTTCAAACACCGGTGTAGTCAACTCCTCGCTTTCGGGTGTTAGCCAAGTGGCATCGACCACCACGGCAAACATTCGATCACTCCAAGTCTCGGGTGATGATGTGTTCTACTCCACGGGCTCAGGCACGCAGGGTGTTTACCGCGTTGCAGGCGGAGCGACCGGCAATGGCTTGACTGCCTCGCTTGTTTTCGCAACTGGCGGCGGATCGATCTACGATTTCCAAAAGCTTGAGAACGGTGATTACATCTACGCTGACGATGGATCGGGAGCAACTGGCGGTCTGCGCCGATGGAGTGCTGCTACGAACACCGTAAGCACGATTGCTGCTCCAAGCATCTTCGGTACCTCAGTGTCGGTTCGACAGTTCGTAACTCGCGGTAATTCCGTTTTCGCTACGACTACCGAAACCAACAACAACAGAATTGTCCGAATCGACTTCAGTGGAGCAGACTTCACAGGTACAGCTTCGGTCAGCGACCTTGCCTTTGCTGGTACAAACCGTGCATTCCGCGGAATTGAAGCCGTTCCAGAGCCAGCTACGATGGCTGCTCTCGGTCTCGGAATCCTCGGCCTCGCTCGACGACGACGAAACAAGTAAGACAACAGGTAATTTCAACCCAACTAAATCCCCGAGCGAGTCTCGGGGATTTTTTTATTCTTAACAATGTTGTAACCGGCACTTAACAAACCTCAAGTTAACTATCAGGGTTCGTGGAGCGTCGTTGCTTCGCGCTTGGTTAGGAATCTTATGAAAAAACTATCCTTAATGTGTTTGATGGGGCTTGCTTCAGCAGGTGCGTTTGCACAGTACTTCCCAACGGACTCACTGATCGTTGCTTCCACTGCAGTCAACGGAACCGGGACCGGACTCTTTGCCGGATCTAGCGGCGTCAGCGCAAACCTTCTTGGCTTCAACTACTCGGGTGGCATTGTCGAAACTTCAGCTGGCTCCGGCGTTCAGAAGTCGTTCTCGCTCGGTACCAACTTTGTCGTGTCCAACTCGGCAACTTCGGAAGCTGGAATCAATAGTTCGACTCGCTTCCTGAGCATTGCTGGCTATCGCGCGGCCAACGGAACGGCAAGTGTTAACTCAACGGGGACCGGTGCCACTCGCGGAGTTGCCATCTTTGACAATATGGGCAACAGCGGTGCTGGCTCCGTATCCTATGTGGACATGCCAACGGGTAGCTACGGCGGAAACAACTTCCGCAGCGGTTTCACCGAAGATGGAACCACCGTTTACACCGCCGGCACGGGAACAACTGCAGGTTGGCGAACATTCACTAACGGCGATGCGACATCAACTCAGTACGGGACTACAACCAACGTCCGGGTAATCCGAACGATCAACGGAGACGTGTACGGATCAACTGGATCTGCAACTGGAAACGGCGGCACTGGCGTTTACAAGCTGACGGGAGCGGGTGCAAGCACCTCAACTGCAGTTGCACTCAGCGCAAGCCCATACGATTTCGACATCGTCTCAGACAACGGAAATACCTATGCACTCGTCGCTGACGATGCTGCAGGACTCAAGGTCTATCTCAATGGGAACCTCGCAAAGACTTACGCTGCAACCGGTCTCCGAAACTTTGCAATCCGAAAGGCTGATGCTGGTTTCGAAATCTTCGGAATCACTGGTTCATCAACAGGCGCCATCACAAACGATCTTTCCAAACTCGTGATCAACTACGGCACCCTGGCTACTTCGACCAACACCTTCTCGGTGATCGCAACCTCGGCAACCAACACTTGGTTCCGCGGCGTCGAAGTTGTCCCTGAGCCAGCTTCCATGGCTGTCCTTGGGATTGGTCTCGCCGGACTCGCTGCTCGACGACGACGTAACAAGTAAGCGTCACCGCGTACGCAAACAAATACACCCCGAGCAATGCTCGGGGTGTTTTGTTTGTCTAGCGACTCGGGACTCGCGTCTCGAGCCTAACTAAGCTCAGCCCCAGATGAGGTCTTCACGAACGATGATCGTCTCTGCTCGGTCTGGGCCAATCGAAACGATGGCGACCGGGGTCTTGGTGTACTCGGCCATGAAGTCCAAGTAAGCCCGAGCGTTTTCCGGAAGGTCCGACATTGATCGGCAAGGGCGAAGGTCGCCCGTCCAGCCTGGAAGCTCGTGGTAGATCGGCTTCACGCGAGCAAGCACGTCAACGTCACCTGGCAGGTAGTCGATGCGCTCGCCGTCCAGCTCATAGCCCACTGCAACCTGGATTGTCTCAAAGTTGGAAAGGATGTCCAACCGAGTGACAACCAGACCCGAAAGCGAATTCAAGCGGCAAGCGTGTCGAAGAGCCACCAAGTCGAGCCAGCCAATTCGGCGTCCGCGTCCCGTCGTGGTTCCAAACTCCTTTCCGATGGTGCGAATATGGTCGCCCAGCTCGTTGTCAAGCTCAGTAGGGAAGGGTCCGCTACCAACGCGGGTCGTGTACGTCTTGCAGACACCCAATACTGAGTCGATGTGCCGAGGTCCAATTCCGGTTCCCAAGCAAGCTCCGCCCGCAACTGGGTGCGAAGAGGTTACGTAAGGATAGGTGCCCGAATCAAGGTCAAGGAACGTGCCCTGAGCGCCTTCCAACAGGACCCGCTCACCGGCTTCTACCGCCTCTGCAACCATCGGTTCGATATCGCGCACGAACGGCCGAAGGCGATCTGCATATGCCGAGTACTCCGCGTAAAGCTCATCAAACGAAAGCGCTGGCTGACCGAACCGCTGGAGCATCTCGTTCTTGGCGGTGAGAACATCTTTAAGTCGCGCCGCAAATCGGGTCGGATCGACAAACTCGCCCATTCGGATACCAATTCGAGCAACCTTGTCTTGGTAAGCCGGACCAATGCCTCGCGAGGTCGTGCCGATTTTGTTCGATCCTCGAGCAGTCTCCTCAAGCGAGTCGAGCATTCGGTGATAAGGGAAGACAACGTGGGCGGCAGACGAGATAATCAGTTCGCCAAGGTCCTTTTTCTGAAGAATGGTTCTGTCCCACTCTTCAAGCAAACCCTTGGGACAGACCACCATGCCCGATCCAACGATCGCACGGGTGCCCGGGTGAAGAATTCCCGCGGGAATCAGGTGGAACTTATACTCCTGTCCGTCGGCGATCACCGTGTGTCCGGCGTTGTTGCCACCGGCGTATCGAACAACGAGGGAAGCCTGGCTTCCAAGTACGTCAACGAGCTTTCCTTTAGCTTCGTCGCCCCATTGGGCACCGACAATAACAAGTGTTGGCATGGTTCACAAACTCCTTTGTGCGTGACCTAAACAGAAGAAGGCCAGCGCACCCTGCTGAGGATCCGCCGGCCTTTTTGAGAACCGTTGAGCCTTCTCCCAACGGTATAGAAGTATAGCTTATACTCCAGCAGTATGCGTTTCCTTGTCGCAATTCTCGCTCTCGCCGCCCTCGTCGGGTGCGCGCGGACATCCTCCACCACGGTCGTTGAGGCCAATGGTGATTGGCACCGAACCGTCAAACTCACGATCTCCAAGGGAATGGGTCTGGGCGATCCTTCCGCCGGAGCCGAGGAGTGGCCAACCCCGTTCAAGTTCCCTGTTGGGGCAGAGTGGAAGCGCAACGAGACGATCACTACCGACGAAAAGACGATCACCCTCTCCCGAGACTGTCAAGCCGGCGAAACGCAGCTCACCGACATCATCGGGCAAGACGAGAAAACCAAGAAGACGAATCTCAAGAACTATGTCCGAGTCCGCGAGATCGAACCCGGCGTCTACGAGTACTACGAAAAGATTGTGAATCCGAACCCCGAAGGCATGTCGGTCAAAGGCGATCTCGTCAAGTTCAAGGACAGCCTAAGAGCCGCACTTCCTGCCGGAGTCACCCTCGAGGAAGCTGAAATGGACGCAGTCTCGAAGCAGATCGTGATAGGAATCTCACGAATGATGTTTGGTCCCGACGACCACCTCTTTGGGTCGATCATGACAAACCCCGAGGGCGCAGCTCGGCGCATGAAGGCAAAACTCGGAAAGATGCTTGACGCCTCGTTCAAAGCAAACCTCTCCGCCAAGCTCAACGACGACCAGCGCAAAACCGTCATCTCCAAGCTCATGGCGGAAGTTGACGGCGAGTCTATCAAGAGCTCCAAGAAGGCCGACGCCTCTCCAGACAAAGCTGGTCAAGGCTCATTCGTCGGAATGTCCGTCAGCGTCAAACTCCCCGGAGAGATCATTTCCACTAACGGCGAAGTCGATGTTTATACCGGCGAAGTCTTCTGGGACTTCCTCTCGGCTAGCGCCGAACTCGAGCCTCTCGAACTCCGAGCAGTGTGTCGCGTCAAGAAATAAAGGGAACCTCACCCAGCGTGAGGCGTCCATAATTACGATTATGCGTCGCCTCGCGCTTCTTTTGTGTCTTGCCCCTTCCGCCCTTTTCGCCTGGAGCGGGGACGGCCACATGCAGGTAGCAGACATCGCTTGGACCAAACTCACTCCCGCCGTCCAGGCAAAGCTCGCGAAAATCCTCGCCGCAGGAGAGCCCACCTTCACCCCAGTCAACGGGGATGTCCGAGAAGCATTCCGCAAATCCGCGACATGGAGCGACTTCATCAAAGGCACCAAACCAAGCGTCTACGACGAAATGATCAAGGCGAACAACCGCCGCTTTGAGCCAAATATCGAAAGCACACCCGGTAACGAAGGTGTCAAGTGCAAAACGTGGCACTACTACGACATCCCCATCCGCTACCGAGGCGCCGAACCCCAGGTCCGCCCGAGTAACGCCCTCGTCGCACTCGGATTCTCCATCAACGAACTCGGTCGTCTCAACAAACTCCCTGATGCCGAGCCCCGCACACAAGCTTTCTGGGTGTATTGGATCAACCACGTCGTAGGCGATCTGCACCAGCCTCTCCACTGCACCAGCAGCCACGAACACGAAGCTGAGGGAGATGACGGCGGAAACAAATTCATGATCACCGCCCCCGACAACGACCGATCTATCCGCCTCCATGGCTTCTGGGACGGCGCAGTTGGAAAAGCAATCGCCAAAGACCGCGAAGCCGGCCTCAACGCCAACATAGAAGCCGTCACCCAACGCTGGACTTCCGATCCCACCCTCCAGCCCACCGCCGCCCAAATCAAGAACCTCGACATCATGTCCTGGCTCAAAACTGGTGCAGCACTCGCCGATAAGTTCAGCTACAATGGCTTGAAGCCCGAAGACAAGCCAAGCGCCGAGTACATGGATGCCATGATCACCCTCAGCAAAAAGCAGGTTGTCCTCTCCGGCTACCGGCTCGCCGAAATCCTCAACAAGTCTCTTGGCTAAGTAATCAATACTCACGACTTTGATCGAGGTGTCGAATAGGTTAAAGTGTAGGCATGAGCCTCACTGCCATCGTCGCCTCGATCCTCATCTCCCAAGGCGGCCAAAAGCCGAAGACAAAGCCAACTACCAAACCCGCCCAAACCGCGCCAACGCTCGGCACGGTCCAACTACCGGGCGACAATGGCAAAGTAGGTGTGACCTACCAACTCGGCGCCAAGGGAAGAGAGCTGCACTTCACCCTAGATTCGGCGACCGTTAGAATGAACTTCTCTGCCCCCGAAGACTCCCTTGCAGCCGGAGAGAACCAACGAATTCTAATTCTCAACTTCACAGTCCAAAACCCACAGAAGGAAGAGATGGGGCTGAGCGCAACCACCTTCGGCTTCACCGCAGTCTCCCCTGACGACGAGAACTTTAAGTTCAGTGGTTACATCCTTGGTCTGCCCAAGAAAGGCAAGATCAGCCAATCATTAAAGCCCGCCCAAAAGGTCAAATGCGTTGTCGCGTTCCCGATCTACGCGACTGGCCCCGTCACCAAAGTGATGGTCAACAAAGGCGATGCGACCCCAATCCTCCGCTACGATCTCACCGGGAAGCTCGACAAAATGGAATCCGCCTTTAGCAAAGATGGGATTGACCTCGACCAAACCACCAAGTTCCCCGCACTCGCCAAAGGCGAAACCGTCGACATCGGAGAATTTGGCGTCACCTACAACGGCTGGGAATTCACCAACGAGAAAATCAAAGGCTACGCGCCATCCAAAGGCTTCAAATACCTCGTCCTCAAAACCAGCTTCAAAAATCTAGTCGCAAAAGACGCCTTCCTCAGCTTCGCCTACTTCGACTACTCCGTCACCGACGGCTCCGGCCAAAAGCTCCCATGGAACCGAGATATCCTCTTCGAAGGAAGCGACACCTCGATCTACCAAAAGCTCGTCTTTGGCGAAGACGACATCAAGGGTCGCGTCTATTTCCAAGTGCCCGAGACCATGACCTCCTTTTCAGCGAGCCTCACTCACGTCAGCTCAAAAAGAAAAGTGAAACTCCAAACAAACTAGCCCGTCGTCCTTTACAATAACAACATGGCATTGACGGAACGCGAGAAGATCGCCCACCTCTACCGAAGGTTCTCCTTCGGTGGAACGGTGGCAGAAATAGAGGCCGGCGTCGCCGTCGGGCTCGATGGAACGATCAAGAAGCTGATCGACTACGACACCGTCCCCCAAAACGTCACCGCCCACCCCTACGAGTTCGCGTTCAAAGAGAAAGAAGAAGCCGAATTCGGAATCTATCGCTTCCGCCTTTGGTGGGTCCTGCTCATGGCGGCAAGCAATCGCCCCGCCCAAGAGAAGCTGTCACTCTTTTGGCATAGCCACTTCGCCGTCAGCGACGCCAAAGTCGAACACGCCGGACTCACCCTCGAGTATCTCCAGACCCTCCGAAAGGGCGCGAACGGCAAGTTCGGCGAACTCCTCAAAAACGTCGCCAAGAACCCGGCGATGATGAAGTACCTCGACATGGACCGCGCCTTTAAGGGGCACCCCAATGAGAACTTCGCTCGTGAGGTCATGGAACTCTTCACCATGGGCATCGGCAACTACACCGAGAAAGATGTCCAAGAACTCTCCCGCGCCCTCACCGGCTGGGGCTATATCGACACATTTTGGCAAGGAGGGAAGGACAACACCGAGCGCCTAATGACGATCTACCGCGACAAACGGCCCTCCGGAGCGTTTTGCTACTTCCCAACTATGCGCGATACCGAGCCCAAAACCATCCTCGGACAAACCAAGGACTTCGATGGCGACCAAGCCCTCGACATGCTCGCCGCCCGCCCCGAAACCGCGCGCTACATGACCAAAAAGCTGTGGGAGTTCTATGCGTACAAGAACCCCGAGCCCGCGATAATTGACCGCCTCGCCGGGGTCTGGAACAAGACCGGAGGAGACATCAAACAAATCCTCCTCTCTATTGCGCGCTCCCCAGAGTTCTACAGCGACAAGTGCTACCTAAAGCACTACAAAAGCCCGGCCGACTACGTCATGGGCACCGTCCGCCAAATGGGTCTCGGTGAGAGCATCCTCGCCCTCCGCGACAAAGGTGCAAACCCCACCACCCCGATTCCCCAAAAGGTCATCGACCATCTTGCATACATGCAGTATCTGATGTTCAAAATGGGCCTCGATCTCTGCTACCCCAACGACGTCAACGGTTGGAAATGGGGCGAAGAGTGGGTCTCGCCAAGCATGATGACCTACCGCATGCAATACCACGGAATGATGATCTGGGACGAGAAGAGTCAGCCCTGGTACGCCGCCCGAAACACCCAATCCCAGATGCTCGCCAAGGCCCCTACCACTGGAGCCGAAGCCAAAAAGCGGCTGTACGAGATCTTCGACCTCCACATTTCCCCCAGCGCCGACCAAGTCTTCCAGAAAGTCTTCGACTCCAACCCGATGGCCTACAAAGACGCCCCCGCCTGGTCAGGACAGCTTTACCTCTGCCTCAAACTGCTCTCTGCCTGCCCCGATATGCACGTCTGCTGATCCCAATATCGGCTAACATCAGAACGCAATGAGCATCCGAGCGATCCGCGCCTACCAAGTTGACCTTCCCCTTCACGAGGGTAGCTACAAATGGTCAGGAGGAAAGTCCGTCTCGGTCTTCGACAGCACCATCATCGAAGTCGAAACCACCGACGGAATCTCCGGCTGGGGCGAAGTCTGTCCGCTCGGACCGTTCTACCTTCCCGCTTACGCGGCCGGTGTCCGCGCCGGACTCCTTGAGCTCGGACCCCACCTCATCGGCTACGACCCATGCGAACTCGGCATTCTCAATGACCGTATGGATGCCGCCCTCCAGGGCCATCCCTACGTCAAATCCGGAATCGATATGGCATGCTGGGACATTCTCGGTAAGACCGCCGGACTCCCCGTCTGCACCCTCCTCGGCGGACGCTCCGGCGAAGACGTAACGCTCTACCGAGCAATCTCCCAAGAATCGCCCGAAGAGATGGCGGGCAAAGTCGCCGGCTACCGAGCCGAAGGCTACCGACGATTCCAACTCAAAGTCGGCGGCGATCCCGATGTCGATATCGCCCGCATCAAAGCCGTTGCAAAAGAGCTCCAACCCGGTGACCGCCTCGTCGCAGACGCAAACACCGGCTGGACCCAGCACGAAGCCATGCGCGTCGTCCTCGCCGTCAAAGATGTCGACGTCTACATCGAACAGCCCTGTCGATCCTACGAAGAATGCCTCTCCGTAAGGCGTCACACCAACCACCCATTCATCCTCGACGAAAACATCCACTCGCTCGAAATGCTTCTTCAAGCTCAGCGCGACCTTGCAATGGATGTCGTCAACATCAAAATCAGCAAGCTCGGTGGCATCACCAAAGCGCGCCAGGTCCGCGACCTCTGCGTCACCCTCGGAATCGCCCTCACCATCGAAGATAGCTGGGGCGGAGACATCGTCACCGCTGCAATCGCTCATCTCGCCCACAGCTGCCCCGAAGCCAGCCGCTTCACCTCCACCGACTTCAACAGCTACGTCACCGTCAGCTTCGCCGACGGCGCACCCCAGCGAGACAATGGAAAGATGCGCGCATCCTTCGGCCCCGGTCTTGGCATCAAGCCCAAAATGGATGTCCTCGGCGACCCCGTCCTGGAAATCAAATAATCAGTTTTCAAAGAAAACTGAAACTTTGGCGGTAAACTGTACGCAGGAACAGATATGCCAGTCGCACCAGAACGAATCGTTGGCCAAGACCTCATCGACATCTATCGAAAGGTCGATGCCGGTCAGCGCCTCAGCTTCGAAGACGGCATGCGCCTCTACCAAACGCCAAACCTAACCGGCGTCGGCTACATGGCAAACCTGGTGCGCGAACGACGGCACGGCAAGAAGACCTACTTCGTCGCCAACCAGCACATCAACTACACCAACATCTGCAACAAGTTCTGCAAGTTCTGCAGCTTCTACGCCAAGAAGGGCGGTCCCGAGCCTTACGAGATGTCCCTCGACACCGTCCGCGAGCGCCTCTCCTGGCACCGCGACGTCGACATCACCGAGGTCCACATGGTCGGTGGAATCAACCCCCGCCTCCCCTATCAGTACTACCTTGACCTCATCAAGACGGTCAAAGAAGTCCGACCCGGTGTCCACGTCAAAGCCTTCACCGCTGTCGAAATCACCGAAATCGCTCGCCAAGGCAAGTGCACCGTCGAACAAGCTCTCGCCGACCTCATCGAAGCCGGTCTCGACTCCCTCCCCGGCGGCGGAATCGAGATCCTCTCCGACCGAGTCCACCAAGAGCTCTTCGGCAAAAAACTCAACGGCGATGAATGGAAAGAAGTCGCCCGCGCCGCCGCAAAACTCGGCCTGCGCCAGTACGCCACCATGCTCTACGGCCACATCGAAACCCTCGAAGAGCGCGTCTCGCACCTCATCCAGCTCCGCGAACTGCAAGACGAAACCCAAAACTTCCTCACCATGACCCCGCTAGCGTTCCACCCCGAGAAGACGGAACTTGAGCACATCGCCACCCCAACCGGAGACATGGACCTTCGCGGAATCGCGGTCACCAGGCTCATGCTCGATAACTTCGAGCACGTCAAGAGCTTCTGGATCATGAACACCGCCCCCATCACCCAGCAAGCCCTCTGGTACGGTGCCGACGACGCCGATGGCTTCGTCCACGAATACGAAATCACCTACAACGAAGGCGACTTTGGCAACAAGAAGCAGGTCCTCACCCGCTCGAACATGGTCAAACTCATCGAAGAAGTAGACCGAATCCCCATCGAACGCGACTCCCTTTATGAAGAAATCAAGCGCGAACCTAAGAAGCCTCTAATCCCATTGGCAGTTGGCTAGCCCGCTTGGTCCTTCGCCTTCGAGACTTGAGATCTCAGTCTGTCCCAAAAGCCATGGGGAGTGTGGCTTTTTGGCTGGCAGGTTGACTTAAGCCCAGAGAGAAAAGCTACTCCAAATCGAAAACTGATCATCAGCTGGTTGACAATCCCTCCTGTGCGCGCCTCTAAGTGATGATCAAACTTCGCGACAGTTTAGGCACATTGGGAAACTCGCTCATCCCTACTAAAACCCCACTCCTAGCGCGCCCATTCACGCCCATTTGGGAGCAGTTTTTGCAAGCCCTTGAACCTAAAGCGCCCTTAACGCCCCAACCACGCATCTGCATCCACAAGGGGCGTACCCCTCAAAACGAGAACGCAATCTCGTCGAGTTCGACCACTCCGTCAAGAAGAAGCATTACCATTCCGTGCACATATGCCCAAGCATTGATTGACTCCTGCAAGACGTGCCGTTCTGTGGCCTCACCTCCCGCCCGCGCCCGAACCGCTTCTTGGAGAATAACAAACGACCGATCCTCCGCCCGGGGAACAGAAGTCCGGCGACCCGAGAACATCAGTCGGTAGAGCCAAGGGTGCTGTAAACCAAATTGAATATAGGATCGACCCAGCGAATCCATATCGCGATCCGAAGTCGCCTCAAAAGCATCCGCCAACTGAGCGAACCCAAGATCACCAACCGCCAAAAGCAAATCCTCGCGACTTGAGAAGTGCCGATAAACCGCATTCGGAGTAACGCCAACCTGCTCGGAAAGCTTCCGCAGGCTAAACGACTCCACGCCGCCTGCTTCGACCGCCGCCACCGCCGCATCAAGCAGCGCCTTCTTCAAGTCTCCGTGGTGATAGGCCATCACCAATATTATGCACAAATGTAGATATCGTAAACATTGTGTATACTGTACACATGAGCGTCATCAAAGATCGTGTCACCGCCCGAATCGACCAACCCCGAGTCGTTTTCCTAATTGGAATGCGCATCAACAAACCTTGGATGCTCCATAAATGGCTCCCCGTCATGGCGGCAATGCCCAAGATGCTCATCGAGCACTCCAAAAATCCGGAACTGGGCTTGCTCTGGTACAAAACCTGGTTCGGCCGAAACATCATCACGGTCCAATATTGGGAGTCCGCCGAAAAGCTGATCGCCTACGCCAAGTCCCGCGACGCCGCCCACCTTCCCGCCTGGAAGAAGTTCAATCAAGCCGTCGGTACCAGTGGAATTGTCGGGATTTGGCACGAGACCTACATCATCCAGGATGGCAACTACGAAAACGTCTACGCAAACATGCCACCCTTCGGTCTAGGCGCGACGACCAACCTCACTCCCGCGACGGGGCACATGGCAGCCGCCGCAAAGCGGCTGAATTCGTCTCAATCGTAAAGAGGCTTAGCGAGCGCCAAGCGCTTTCCAAACCTCTTTGAGCGACTCGCTAACTGCATTCTCCGCCGCCTGCACTTGGCGATCGCTCGGGCGAAGCGTAATCCTCATTCCGCCGGACCGACCGATAAACATCTTGCCGCTGAAAACGGCTTTCTCTTCCTTCACGTCAAGGAACCAAGCCTTGACGTCAGTCCGGCCTTCTCGATCGGTGTAGAGATCGCGATCCTGCTGCTTCTGCTCCGAATTCATAATCACCGGAACATAGATATAGTCAGCCTTAACTGCCTTGGCAATAGCAAAGAAATTGACCTTGCGATACTCTTCCTCATCGGTCAGGTCGATCTTAAGCGACTTAACTGCCTCGAGAACCGCCGCCTCGGGAACGATGTTGTAACCCTTCTTGGAGAACTCTCGAGAAAGGAAACCAGAAACCTTCTCGGATTGCCGCTTCACCAAGTCCTTGTTCTTCTCACCCGAAAGGTTCAAACCAGGAATGAACGCCACAGTTGGCGCGCTCTGAACAGAGGTGTTCGCTTGAGTTAAAAGAGCGAGAGTAATCAGTGCCGTAGTCATTTTCACATCTATAAACGACCCAACACCGTCGTCGGTTGCGCCGCTAGGTCCTTCGTTGAGAAATATCAATGAACAGATCGAACCGCCGCGACGTATGCCAAAGTTGAGCAAGAGATAGGTACAAACCCGACCCTTCCGTATCCGGGGTACAATGCTAAGTTCAAAACCGCCTGGAGGCGACCCTAGTTTTGCAGCGACGTAGCTATTATTTCCTTCTTTTCGTGATTGCCCTCGGCGCATTAGCCGCCGTTGGATTCACCAAGTTTAAGACCATCTACGGTCTCGACATCAAGGGAGGAACGCGTTTGACTTACCAAGTCAAACTGCTCGCCGACCAACAAGGCAAGATCGCCTTGCCAAAGGCACGCGCTCAAATCATTTCGGTTCTCCTTAACCGAGCCAGCGGAATGGCCGCCGAGCCTGTCGTTGCGGCTAAAGGCGACGACCAGGTCGTCGTTGAACTCCCCGGCATCAGCGACATCAATGAAGCTCGACGCGTCATCGGTTCAAGCGCTCGAATCGAGCTCTATCACGCTCGAAACCTAAACTCGGCTCAAGATTCCAACCGGCTTTACGACGAAGTCCGATCCGAAGATCCTAACACTCCAGTTGTCAAGTTCCGAAAGCGCGGCGACGGAAAGCTCATCGAACCAGGCACCCCTGAATACAAATCCGTTATCCAAGGTTGGTATCTCATCCTCGCCGGAACCGATCTTGCTGCAGCAACCGCTCAGCCCGCCGGTCAAAACTCCTACCAACCAGCAATGGAGTTCAACAACGACGGTACGCGAAAGATGTCCCAGTGGATGGATCGCTACTACGGAAAGGAAGAGCCAATCGCCTTCGTCATGGACGGCCGAGTCCTCAGCGTCTCGCCAGTCATGAAGGACGCGCGAATCACCAACAACGCCTTCATCAGCGGTGAGTTCTCGACCAAATACGTCACCTCGCTTGTCTCCCTGCTCAACGGTGGTTCGCTTCCAGCTGAACTCGAAGAACTCAGCTCTTCGGCAGTCAGCCCCACAATCGGCGACGCTGCCTACGGCAAGATGGTAACCGCCGGTGCAATCGCCTTCGCCATCATCAGTCTTTATCTCATCGGCTACTACGCTTTCCCTGGCGTTGTCGCCCTGTGTGCACTGTGTCTCTACACCCTCTTCACGCTCACCGCACTGAAGTTCATAGGTGCGACCTTCTCCCTCGCCGCAATCGCTGGTTTCATCCTCTCGGTAGGTATGGCGGTTGACGCAAACATTCTCGTCTTCGAGCGATTCAAAGAAGAGATGCGAAACGGTCGGCCATTGATGTCGGCAATGGAGATCGGCTTCAAACGAGCCCTCCCCGCCATCATCGACTCAAACGCTTGTACGATTCTAACCTCGCTAGTCCTGGCGAACATCGGAACCGGACCAGTCAAGGGCTTTGCTACGACGCTGATCATCGGTGTCGCGATCTCGCTCTTCACCGCTGTCACCGTCACCCGCTCGTTGCTGATCTTCTTGGTCGGCTCGGGCATCGGTAAGGATCCAAAGTGGTACGCCGTTGACCGAGACTGGTTCAAGAAGTACACCCTTGGCCACGAGATTCTTCCCGTTCTTCAGAAGTGGAAGAAGTGGTTCGCAATTTCGGCTCTTACGGTTATTGTCGGATTGGTCTTCGTTCCGCTCGGCGGATTTAAGCTAAATGTCGAACTTCAAGGTGGAACCGAGGCTCAGTTCCTCTTCAAGGGCGATAACACAACTGCCTCAATTGGTGAAGGTCTCGAAAAGGCTGGATTCAAAGGCTCAACGGTCAAATTTGGCGAAGGGAAGGACGGCAACAAGCTTGCCATCATCTCCGTCCCTGAGGACGCGTTCAAGGGCGAAAAGGATCCAGGTAAACGAACTCAGGCGATCCTCGCCGCATCTGGATTGCAGAATGCCACAGACGTTGGCAGCACCACCGTTGGTCCAACCCTTCAGAAGGAAGTTCAACTTGGTGCAGCGATGGGTGTTGGAATTTCCATCCTGCTGATCATCGCGTACCTCGCACTTCGCTTCGGTTTCTCGGTCGGTGGATTCAAAGAAGGTCTGAAATTTGGACTTTCTGCGATCGGAGCGCTCTTCCACGACATTCTGGTCGTCGTCTTCATGGCGGCCTTATTCGGCTACTTCTTCAAGTGGGATATCTCGTCGCTCTTCCTTACGGCGATGCTGACGATCATCGGGTTCTCAGTACACGACACGATTATCGTGTTTGACCGAATCCGAGAAAACCTTCGACACCAAGAAGCAGGCGAAGATATTGCTCACCTCATGAACCGATCGATTACCCAGACGTTCTCGCGATCGATCAACACATCCGGAACAGTTATCGTGACCCTGCTCATTCTGGTTGTCTTCGGAACCCCGACTCCTGACCTGAAGTTCTTCGTTGTAACGATGCTGATCGGTATTGTTTCAGGAACCTATTCGTCTATCTACAACGCATCGCCAATCCTCTATCTCTGGGACAAGTCGATCGTCGACAAGAAGGGTGAGAAAGCGGGTCTCGTTGGACTCGCAAAGGCCGAGATTGCTCGTTCGGCATCGTTCGGAAAAGCTCCTCAAGCTGCTCCGCGATCAGAAGCTAACGTTTCAGAATCGGGTCGATCCTACGGCCAAGTTCGCCGCCGCGCAAAAGACACGGTTCGCGATAGCTGGACCGAGATCGACTAAGAGAGTCAGCTCATCAGGATAGAAAATACGTTACTGCGCCTTTGGCGGGTAACGTATTTTCATATGAGCCTAGCCGTTCTTGCTTCCGCCGTCGTCCTCGCTTCCCGACCAGCGCTCAGCGCCGATTATGTATATAACGGAGTCGACCGGCCGTTTATCGTGAACGTTGATGCACGTGGCAAATTAGCGCTGCAACTTATTGACCCAGCAGACAGCAAGGTGTTGGAAGAGGGCGCGGCTAAGCGGGGAAAGCTCGATTTGAACAAGGTCTTACCGAGCCTGTTTAAGGAGAAGCGTCGCAAAGTCCTGTTTGCTCAGCTCACCTCCGACGGAAAGCCAAAGGGTAGCCCGCTCGTGCTGCAGCCAATGACGAATCCTCCGGTCGCGACGCTTGATCCGACGACAAAGAACCCCAAATGGGATCCCGACGAGGACGACATTTACGCTGGAGTTAGAACTTGGTCTAATCAGAACGTTGTCCTTGATACATCGGAGGGCGAAATCGAAATCAAGCTCCGACCTGATGTTGCCCCCAACACGGTTTACAACTTTGTCCAGTTGGTCGCCGGCGGCTTCTACCGGGACGTCATCTTTCACCGCATTGTTCAGAAGGGAAGGAACGGTGGACAGTTTGTCGCCCAAGGCGGAGACCCGACTGGCACCGGAATGGGATCGCCTGGCTATAGTATCCCGCTCGAAAAGTCAGCTTTGAAACATGACTTCGGGATCGTCGGAATGGCGCGATCCACCGATCCGAATACCGGGAGTGCTCAGTTCTATTTCGGACTCAGCCGCGAAGCTACTCAGCACCTTGATGGTCGCTATACAACCTTTGCCGAAACCGTTCGTGGTCAGGATGTCCTTAAGAAGATAGCCAATGTCCAGATCGGACCGAAGGACGACCGACCGGTTAACCCTCCGTTGATCAAACTCGCCCGATTTGTTGAGCCGAAGTAGGTAAATTATCCGCTGATGCTCACGACTCGCACCGGCGGATTTTCAATAGGCTTTCGACAAGGTTGGACGGAGTGGTTCAAAGACCTTGGCGGGATGCTAACCTTTGCTAAGGGCGAGAACCTTGGTGTGGTTGACCTCGGGGGAGATGCCCGACCACACCTGTCGCAGGTAGTTGGTGAGGGCTTCCGTGTGGGCTCGGTAGATCTGCAGGCGTGGCAAGGACTGATATCTTCAGATGCAGACGAGCAGAAGAAGTGTTTGGACCTAAACTCTGAGTACATTGCTGAGTGCTGCCGACAAGGAGCAACAAACTTCTTTGCCGTGATGTTGCCCAAGGATGCGTCGAAGCCTCGATCGGAGAATCTTGACATCCTGCTCACCACGTTGCCGCAGCTCGCGACAATCTTGGATGAACACGGCGGCAAGCTCGTCATCGAAGGATGGCCAGGAGCGGGGGCACTTTGTTGCACACCCGAAAGTTATCGGCAGGTGCTCAGCGCGACACCGACTTGCATTGGAGTCAACTTTGATCCAAGCCATATGATTCGCATGGGGATTGATCCCCACCGATTCTTGAACGAATTCGCCGACCGCGTTTATCATGTTCACGGCAAGGACTGCTACATTGATCGTGACGCTTTGCAAGAGTACGGTTGGGAACAGCCCACGACAAGTGCTAAGAGCCATGATTTCGGTTCAGCGGTCTGGCGGTACACAATCCCTGGCTATGGGGAATCCAATTGGCCACTCATTTTCCAGACCCTTGCAACAGCTGGATACTCTGGAGCTGTGAGCATCGAGCTTGAAGATGAGAACTTTAACGGGACTGAGTCGGGAGAGAAAGCAGGCATCCGCTTAGGGTCCAGCATTCTCGCCGCCAGCTAGTACGCCGTCGCGGGCGTGTACTTTATGGTCCGGGAGGTTCATGACCTTTCGAGCCAACTTGATCAGCTTAAACTCTCGCTCGTAAGAATCCCCCAAATCCATCTGGTATCGGTAATAGCCATTTTGCATGTCTCGCAAACGGTAGTGGGCCTCGGTCCGATCTCCGCTATAGTAGGCATAGAATGCTCTATTTATGTAGCCATAAAAGGTTGTGTCAGCATCGTAGGCTTCCGTAGCCAGAGACATCCCCAGTTCCGAGCCGCCCTGGATGAAGTCTAGAAAGGCGACCAGCTCCTTGTCAAACTGTTCTTCAGTCGGAGGGAGCAGTTTTGCCACCGCGGAGGCCTCAGAATACTTTCCTTCGTACGAAAGAATGCTTGCGTAATAGCGGGCAACCCAGCGCCGAACTTCCTCGTGGGGTTGAGGCTGGATGGCGAGTTCGTACATCCAGCTTGGGCGCTTCGAGATCGGATAACCAGAAGTATAAGCATCGACGATTGCTTTGGCCATTAGGCTGGGTTCAGAGCCCGAACTCAGCGCAGTGTCACCACTGTAAAAGAATGAGCGAAGAAGTGGGGCGATGACGAATAGTACGAGCCAACCCGAGGCCGTTTTGTCTTTTGCTCCGGAAGTAACCGCAAGAGCCAGGAAGAGTAACGCCAAAGTTGCAGCAACTCCCCCTAGTTCGGCGTGCATGAGCCTCCTCCGATAGTGTTCGGGACTTTTCGGGAGAAGTGAAACGTAGCCGAAATAGCCGGAGAACCCAATCGGCGGGGACTCAAGCGGAGAGCGACAAGATCCGCCACACCAAATCTGGAGTATCTGAACTCGGACAACTTCGAAATTGCACAGCCGAGCGATAAGTGCCGTGGCTTGAAAATGCGCCCAAAGGCTTACAAAAAGCAGCCCGAAAGGGACAAACAACAACCCGACGATGAGCAGTGGCGTGATCAATGTGGCTGAGAAAAGCCAGTTTTGCTTGATCTCGGGACTCCGAAATGTCACGAAGACAGCGACCAGGTAAAACGCAATTCCAAGCCACACAACAGGTCGCTTAAGAAATTTCCACTGCCACCAACGAAAGATCATAGCCCTAACTTCAATCCGTATCGGATTGATAAGTTCAGAGGGTACCCAGGGTGAACTAGGCGATCAGTTTCGTCAACACTTCGCCGCTGACATCCGTGAGCCGGAAGTTTCGTCCTTGGTACTTGTAGGTGAGCTGAGTGTGTTCAAGTCCCATCAAGTGCAGTAGCGTCGCGTTCAAGTCATGGACATGGACGGGGTCCTCAACCGGGTTATAGCCCAGTTCATCAGTTTTTCCGTACGAGACACCTGCCTTGAATCCGCCACCAGCGACAAACATGCTGTATGCCTTGGGGTGGTGGTCACGACCGGGGAACTTAACTCCACCCCTGGCCTCAATCATTGGAGTTCGACCAAACTCGCCGCCCCAGACGACGATGGTTTCGTCGAGGAGTCCGCGTCGCTTAAGGTCTTTGATCAAAGTCGCCGCTGCTTTATCGATTTGGCGGCACATGTCGGGCAGACCGTGTTTGAGGTCATTGCCTTCGCTGTCTCCGTGGTGATCCCAGCCTCGGTGATAAAGTTGGACGCACCGGACGCCTCGCTCCACCATTCGGCGAGCGAGCAGACAGTTATTTGCAAACGATTTCTTGCCAGGTTCTACGCCGTACTCCTCCTGAATCGACTGTGGCTCTTTGCTGATGTCCATCAGATCAGGCACGGAGGTCTGCATGCGGTAGGCAAGTTCATACTGAGCTATCCTAGTTTCGATCTCCGGGTCGAGCACTTCTTTGGACCGTAAGCCGTTAAGGTCCCGAATGGCATCAAGCGAGTCTCGGCGAATATCTGAGGAGACTCCATCAGGATTGTCAACGAAGAGCACGGGCTCGCCTGAAGATCGGAATTCTACGCCTTGGTATACCGAGGGTAAGAATCCACTGCCGTAGCATGACTTTCCGCCGTCGGGATTATTGATCCCGCTGAGAAGTACAACAAATCCAGGAAGGTCTGCGTTGTCGGAACCGAGACCGTACGTGAGCCATGACCCGATCGAAGGACGTCCGGGGACTTGGAAGCCGGTGTTCATCAGCAACTGCGCTGGTGCGTGGTTAAACTGATCCGTATGCATCGTTCGGATGACGCTGATGTCGTCCGCAATTTCAGCAAGATGAGGCAACATCGTCGAGATCATCTGCCCCGAGTTTCCGTGCTGCTTGAAGGAGTGAGGAGAGCCGAGGAGCCTTGGCTTTTCACGAATGAATGGGAATCGCTCGCCCTTGATGTATTCATCTGGACAGAAGTCGCCATCAAACTTGTTCAGGACGGGCTTGTAGTCGAACAGGTCAAGCTGAGACGGCGCACCAGCCATGAAGAGGTAGATGATCGACTTTGCCTTGGGCTTGAAATGCGGCTTCTTAGGCGACATTGGGTCTTTTCGACCTTTCTGTTGACCCGCGATGGCGGCGAAGGCAGGGTCTGCAAGCATTGTCGCCAAAGCGACATTGCCCAGTCCATAGCCAACCTTTTTGAAGAAGGTTCGACGGGTAATGGCTTCTAGAATTTCACGTTGGTCCATGGTTACTCTTTGGTGATTGTCTCGTCGAGGTTAAGGATGACGTTGCCGAGCATCGTATACGCCGCGGTATTTGGGGTTCCCCCCAGCGCTTTGGCTAGCTCTGGTCGACTGCCATATTTTGTTTTGAAGGTGCTCAGGGCCCGGTTGAGTACGTTGAGCTCCGTAGGGGAGGGCTTGCGTCCCGTTGCCGATCGGAAGCCGTAAGCCACACCTTTTGATGCCATTCGAACACCGAGGGCGCTCGCTGGCTCGAGGTAGGCACGGTCGTTAAGAAGCGTTAGCGCCTGTAGCGGTGTGTTCGTTCGCGACCTTCGAGTCGAGCAAACTTCACGGGGGGTGGCATCAAACGCCATGAAGCTAGGATAGGGAGAGGTCCGCTTGATGAAGACGTAAAGGCCGCGTCGGTTACGGTCTTCGTTCTGCGCGACCATCCAGTTCTCGTTGGTATAAACCATTCCCCAGATCCCTTCTGGCTGGTAAGGCATGACGCTCGGTCCACCGATTTTCGCATTGAGAATGCCACTTGCAGCAAGGGCATTGTCCCGAATCATCTCGGCGTCCATTCTGACCCGAGGCCCTCGGGCAAAGAGAAGGTTTTCAGGATCCTTGTCCAGCAACAGTTTTGAAGTCGCCGAAGATTGGCGGTAGGTCGAACTTGTTACGATCAAGCGATGCATGGCCTTCAAGTCCCACTTCTTCGCCATGAATTCAGTGGCCAGCCAGTCCAACAATCGCGGATGCGTTGGGAGTGAGCCTTGAAGTCCGAAGTCTTCGTCGGTGGCAACAATGCCCCTTCCGAAGTACTGTGCCCACATGCGATTCATTTGGACTCGAGCAGTGAGCGGATTCTTTGCCGAAACGAGCCATTTGGCGTAACTCAATCGATCCATCTTTGTGCTGGTTCCAGGTTGGGGAAGGATCGCCGGAGTGCCTGCGGTGACCATCTCGCCTGGGCTCATGAATTCACCTCGGTGGTGGATCGGAGCCTTAAGCTCCTTCACCCCTGGCTTTTCTGCAAGAACCATCGCGGAGGGAATGGAGTTTTCATAGTTCGACAGGGCCTGCTTTGCGAACTGGAGCTTCTGATACTGATCTTGCATTTCGGCTGACCCGGCGGCGAATTCACGCAACGCGATGTCAGGCTTCGAGCGAGCTTCCTTTGCAACCAAGTCGAGGAACGGAAAATCTGACTTGATCAAGCCCAACCGGAATGGGCCGACGTTGTGCTGATAGTATTGGCTTTCCATTTTTAGCCGGACAAGAACTTTTCCTGGAGCGAGGGGCTTTGAAAGGGTGGCAATCAAAGTGTGCGGCATCTTGCCTCGGGGATAAACCGCCCAACCCGGCTTTCCTGTCCCGTTGATGGCACTCTCAACACTGTGGCTTTCCTGAACATAATCAGCTCGAGCAAGTTTGAAACTCTGCTTGATTCCGTCCACCTCTAGCTCGACTGCCGTGAGAACAAAGTTATCGCTGGATGAACGACCACTAGCTTTTCCGTCCGTTGGAGCCACTTCAATGCGCAGTGCATTTGTTCCGCCTGGTTGATCACCCAAGTCAACGACGTAGTTGTCGGTATTCGGATTTGAACCAGATGGTACGACGAAGCCGTCTTGTCGAATTGTCAGCGTTGCTCCTTGAGTGGATCGTGCTGACATTGGAACTGGAGTTGGTACAGATTTTGGGTTTGCCAGCTCTGTCTTCCAACGTTCAAACTCACTCTTGTTCGCCTCGATCGCAGCTTTGAGCCGAGCCTCGGCGGCTGTCAACTCAGCGTTGAGCTTTGCCTTTTGAGTTTCGACTTCCGGAGTAACAACTTTTACATTGGGCTCTCGCCATAGTTCCGAAAATGTCTTCTTGTAGTCGCCTTCAACTCTGTAGTCAGTGTTCGCAAAAACTGCGTACGACTTGAAGAAGTCCCGTTGGCTAAATGGATCGTACTTGTGGTCGTGGCAACGTGCACATCCAAGCGTCGTCCCTAGCCAAACGGTTCCGGTTGTCGAGACTCTGTCAATCACCGTGTTAAACTGGGATTCTGCAGGGTCGACGCCCCCTTCCTCATTGAACATCGAATTTCGGTGGAATCCTGTGGCGATGCGTTGCTGAATGCTCGGGTTTGGTAAGAGGTCCCCCGCCAGCTGTTCCACGGTGAACTGATCGAACGGCATGTTTTGGTTGTATGCATTGATCACCCAGTCTCGGAATGGGAATGCCTGACGGGTTAGGTCCTTTTCGTACCCATTTGAGTCTGCGTACCGAGCATAGTCAAGCCAGAAACGGGCTTGGCGTTCGCCGTAGTGAGGGCTCTTGAGCAGTTGATCGACAACTCGCTCGTAAGCGCCAGGGCGCAGATCCTTCAGAAATGCATCAAGCTGCTCCACAGTTGGAGGAATGCCGATCAGATCAAGATAAACGCGCCTGAGCAGTGTCTCCTTCGTTGCTGGCTTGGACGGCGTGAGTTTGGCTGAGTTGAGACGTTCGAGGACAAAGGCGTCGATTGGATTGGCGATCCACTTGGAAGTAAGTTTCGAGATGGGGCGAGAAGGCGCAATGTACGCCCAATGAAGCTTCTTCGGACCTCCAATTGGAGCTCCGTTCTTGGCCCACTCTTCTATTTTTGCGATTTGCTCTTTGGGAACGGCTTTGAATCCCAGTGGCATAACGGGCATCCCACCCTCGCCCCTCATTCGTTGGAGGATGACGTTCACCCGCTTTTTAACGATCTCTGGCTTCGTAAGATCCAGCCCAGCGCTGGATGTCTTTCCTGTGTGACAACTGAGGCAGTTTGCCTTCATGATCGGAGCAACATCTCCAGTGTAAGTGGGCAAAGCCTTCTTGTTAACGGTTTGGGCGCCTACGGGCAGGCAAAGTCCTGCGCTGAGAACAACACAACCAATTCCCCAGACAACAACGCGCATCCTTCTACTTTAGCGCGAATACTCGCCAACCGTCAGTCCGATCCCATGCACCTTTTGGTGATTTTCTATCACTTTTCGACTGGTTCGTGCTGACTGCACCCCCTGCAATGAGTGAGAGCTGGGGAGGGGCAACCGGGGCTACCCACGCAGGAAACTCTCTGGCCAAGAATCCGGTATCGATAGTTCCCGCGATAAAGCCAGGGTGATTGAGAACATCGATCAAATATCCGACGTTTGTTTTGACCCCAAGCACATGAAAGTCGAGAAGCGCGGCAACAAGTCGTCTCCTAGCCGCTTCTCGAGTTGGACCGTGCGCAATGACTTTTGCGATCATGGAGTCGTAAAATCGAGAGACCTCTCGACCGGCGGCGAACCCGGTGTCGAACCGAATTCCCGGATGGCGAGGCTCTGCCCATCCCACAATCTTTCCGATTGAGGGAAGGAAACCAGCCGCGGGATCTTCTGCGACAATCCGCACTTCGATGGAGTGGCCGTTGATCGCGGATCTGTCTCCACCCAGTAATCGGGGATCAATATCTAGTTTTTCGCCTTCCGCGACACGAATCTGCAACTCAACGAGATCAAGGCCGGTGATCACCTCAGTAACGGGATGCTCGACTTGGAGCCGAGCATTGACTTCGAGGAAGTAAAACTCACCTGACTCTCTGTCGACCATGAATTCGGCAGTTCCTGCTCCGACATAGCCAGCAGCTAGCGACAGACGTCGAACAGAGGCCTGCATTCCCTCCCAATCGAACCCGCTTGGCGCATCCAGCGGCAAGGCTGATGGCGCCTCTTCGATCAACTTCTGATGCCGACGTTGGATTGAACATTCACGCTCAAACAAGCACGCAACTTGACCATGAGAGTCTGCGATGAACTGGACTTCGATGTGGCGCGGGTCGACGACCAACTTCTCAACCATCATTGCGTCGTCGCCGAAGCCTTTTGCCGCCTCATCCTTTGCAAGCGCTAGTGCGTCACTGAACTCCTGCGGAGAGCGGACGATGCGCATTCCTCGGCCACCACCTCCTGCCGACGCCTTGAGCATAACGGGATAGCCAATACGCTCCGCAGCGGAGCGGAGAGCCTCATCCGTGGCACCAGGTTCAAAAAATCCTGATGTGATCGGCACTCCACTTTCAACGGCCAAGGTCTTGGCTTCGATCTTTCCTCCGAGGCGCCGCATCGCCGATGCAGGAGGACCAAGGAAGAGAATCCCAGACTTCTGGCAAGCTTCACTGAACTCGTCGCGCTCTGACAAGAATCCATAACCAGGGTGCACCGCATTGGCACCAGACTGGGCGCAGGCCTCTAAGATTGCGTCAATCCTTAAGTAGCTCTCTGCAGGGGCAGATCCACCGATATGGATGGCTTCATCGGCCAGTCCCACATGGACGGCTTCGCGGTCTGCATCCGAGTACACGGCCACTGTAGGAATGCCGAGGGCTTTCGAGGTCCGAAAGACGCGGACCGCAATCTCTCCACGGTTGGCTACAAGCAGCTTTGTAATCTTCATTGATTGACTCCTACGAATGTGATACCCTTCCGATCATGTCTGCATCGATAAAACAGTGCACTTTGGAACTTCTTGACTCGATGGGCGGCTTTTTTGCCAAAGATTTAAGCCTTTTGAGTGAAGCACAGGTCATGAACTCGCCGGGCGGTGCGGCGCGACGTCCAATCGACTATGTCCATGAGGTGACGGTCGTGAACAGAGGAATCGCCTGTCAGCTTCGGGGCGAAGATCCTTCAGCGCTCTTTGGCGAGCAGTCACACGATGAGAACAAATTCATCGTTGCCCCTTCATCGTTGACTGCCGTCGAAGCACTTGACAACTTCAAAGCCTCGGTCGCCGAAGTGCGTGGGGTGGTGGAGTCGATGTCCGAGGAAGATATGCTGTCCCTCAGAATGTCATTCTTTGGGGAGCGCCCGGCGTACTGGGTCGCTCAATTTGTGGCGATTCATACCAACTATCACAACGGTCAGCTAAACCTCGTCCAAGGCCTTGGTGGAGATGGAAAAAACAACTGGTCTCGGTCTGAGTGAGACGGGCTAGTTGGCTCCGATTGTGGGAACTGGCGCTCATCTTCTTAGCCTCAGTCGCTACTATGCGGCTAATTGAAGCTATCGTCCATACCCTTGGTGGATAGAACTGCTTGAGGAGTGCACGCCAACGATTATTGCCACGCTCAGTGCGGACATCATGCTGACCTATTTCGGATCGAAATGGACTGTTGAGCGGATCAACAGAGGGAGCTTGGCTGCCCATCGTGGATTCGAACCACGATTAACGGTACCAGAAACCGTCGTCCTGCCATTAGACGAATGGGCAACGCCAGACAGACATTATACCGTCATGAGATTGACTCCAAAATGAAACAAGCAGGCTAGCTTCTGGCTAGCCTGCTTGAAATCGGGTTCAGCTTTGACTTAGCTCGCTTTGAGCAAATCCGCTTCGCTGAGCAGGATCGGGTGCGCCCCGTTATCGATGATCCCGGCCGGGAGGATAACTCGTTTCACATCGTCATTCGACGGAACCTCGTACATCACGTCCATCATCACACCTTCAATGATCGCTCTCAGTGCACGAGCACCGGTCTTGCGCTTGATTGCTTCCCGAGCGACTTCACGCAGAGCGGCTGGTTCGACGACGAGATCTACACCGTCCAACTCGAAGAAGCGTGTGTACTGCTTCAAAATCGCATTGCGTGGTTCGCTAAGAATTTTGACCAGAGCGTCTTCATCCAAGATATCCAAAGTTGCAATGACAGGAAGTCGACCAATGAATTCTGGGATCAAACCGAACTTGAGCAAGTCCTCTGGAAGCAGGCCTTGCAGAACATCCGTGACTTCTTCCTTCTTCCCAGTTGGGTTGGAACGGAAGCCCATCGTGTTTTCCTTCATCCGGCGTCGAATGAGATCCTCGATGCCTTCGAAAGCGCCCGCACAGATGAACAAGATGTTCGATGTGTCGATCTGCATGTACTCTTGCTGAGGATGCTTGCGACCTCCGCCTGGAGGAACGTTGGCGGTAGTGCCCTCCAAAATCTTGAGAAGAGCCTGTTGGACGCCTTCACCAGAAACGTCGCGAGTGATCGACGGGTTATCGCTCTTTCGACCGATCTTATCGATTTCGTCAACGTAAATGATCCCTCGCTCACAAAGCTCTTTGGCGTTGTTCGGATCCATCGCGTCGGCGGCTTGCCAAAGCTTAAGCAAAATGTTCTCGACGTCCTCACCGACGTAGCCGGCTTCGGTCAACGCGGTGGCATCTGCGATTGCGAACGGAACATTCAGCATCTTCGCCAGAGTCTGGGCTAGAAGGGTTTTGCCCGATCCCGTTGGTCCGACCATCAGGATATTGCTCTTCTGCAGCTCGACATCATTGCTGCCCTTACCCTTTTCGTTGACTCGCTTAAAGTGGTTATAAACAGCAACGGATAGTGCTCGTTTCGCGTGGCTTTGTCCCACAACATAAGAGTCGAGGTAGGTCACGATTTCGCGAGGCTTAGGCACGCCTGAAGTTGCCCGAACCGGTGCGAGGGGCTGTGCGACTGGCGCAACTGCCGCAGCCGCGGCTGCTTTGGCACCTGAAGTACGTGGTTCCGTATCCGTGTGAAGGATGTCATTGCACAGGTCGATACAATCGATACAGACTGCGCCATGCAGTCCGACGATCAGTTTTCTTACTTGCTCCTTCTGCTTTCCGCAGAGGCAACATTGATCTCTTCGTTCGGGGATTTTCGCCATTCAGGTGCCTACTTAACTATATCGGTTTAAGGAGCTCTTTCCAAGACCTTGTCGATCAGACCGTATTCAACGGCAGCTGGACTCGACATAAAGTAGTCTCGGTCACAATCCTTCCGCACCTCTTCGTCAGATTTACCAGTATGGTGACTAAGAATTCCCATAAGGGAGTCCATCATCCGGTTGATTTCCGCTGCTTGGACATTAATGTCTGCCGCAGTTCCTCGGAAACCAGCCGAAACCTGGTGGATCATGATGCGTGAATGCTTTAGTGCATAACGCTTGCCAGCCGCGCCACCTGCGAGCAAAACTGCGCCCATTGAAGCTGCAGAACCGACACAAATCGTTGCAACATCGCATTTGATGTGTTGCATACAGTCGTAAATCGCAAGACCTGCGGTGACGGATCCTCCTGGAGAGTTGATGTAGAAATCAATATCCTTGTCTGGATCTTCCTTCTCAAGGAACAGTAGCTGGGCGACCAACAGATTGGCGATGTAGTCGTCAACCTCGGTTCCCAAGAAGATGATTCGGTCTTTAAGAAGCCTCGACCAGATGTCGTAGCTTCGCTCGCCGCGTGCAGTTTGTTCGATGACGTAAGGAATTCCCATCGTAATTACCTGTACTCCATTGTGGCGGGTTTCTGCTCAATGGGTAGGGTGATCATGCCGAATCTCAAGCAAAACGCAAGGTTTCCGCAATCTTTGAGTCCGAACGGTAAACTTATGCCTTCGCTAGGCCACAGATGTGGTCTTGCCACGTGTCCAATATGCTCAGAGCCGGAAATGTAGGGTTGCCAAACGTCGGAAAATCGACGCTCTTTAACGCTGTTGTTGCAAACAGTAAGGCGCAAGCCGCGAACTTCCCGTTCTGTACAATTGAACCGAACGTCGGTTTGGTCTCGGTGCCCGATGAGCGACTCGAAGTTCTTGCCAAGATTGCAGGATCAGAAAACATTCTTCCTGCGCGGCTAGAGATCGTCGACATCGCAGGTCTCGTCAAAGGAGCCTCGCAAGGTGAGGGCCTTGGCAACCAATTCCTCGCCAACATCCGCGAAGTAGACGCAATTATTCACGTCGTTCGTTGCTTCGATAACGACGACATTATTCACGTTGCCGGCTCCATTGACCCAGTTCGAGATATCGAGATTATCAATATGGAGCTCATCCTGGCGGATATGGCTCAAGCTGAGCGTCGTCTCGACCGTGCGCGCAAAGACGTTCGAACCAAGAAAGAAGCGCAGATTGAAGTCGATGCCCTCGAGAAGATCGTTCCTGTTCTTCAAGATGGTCAACCGGCACGAAGCGTCGCGCTTACCGAAGATGAGGCCGCTTCAATCAAGCCTCTCGGGCTCCTCTCGCGCAAACCAATCATCTTCGCTGCAAACGTGAACGAAGATGACCTCGCCACGGGCAACTCTTACGTTCAATCCGTGCGGGAGATTGCTAAAAAGGAAGGCGCTGAGGTCATCGTCATCTCCGCGCAAGTCGAGTCCGAGCTCATCGAACTCCCAGAAGACGATCGACAAGAATTTTTGGAAAGCCTTGGGGTCAAGGAGGGCGGTCTCCAAAGTCTGATCCGAACCACCTATGATCTTCTTGGTCTACAGACCTACTTCACTTGCGGGCCAAAGGAAACGCGAGCTTGGACGATTACCAAGGGGATGACCGCCCCTCAAGCCGCAGGGGTGATTCACTCCGATTTCGAGCGAGGATTCATTCGGGCGGAAACGATTGCGTTCAACGACATGGTTGAGTGCGGTTCAAAGTCAGCTGCTCGCGACAAAGGTGTGCTCCGAGCGGAAGGGAAGGCATATGTCGTTCAAGAAGGCGACATTATGGAATTCCTGTTTAACGTTTGACGCGTTAAAGCGAGCATGAAAAAGGAGCTGGAGAAGTTAATCTCCAGCTCCTTTTTGTTCGACCTAGTTTAGGCTGGGTCTGCGACGAATGGCTTGGTGCCACCCATGGCTTTCAGCTTTGTAGCTTGGTCAGCCTTGAGAATCTTGCCGAGCTCGGCCTTCATGATGTCCGTGTTCTTGGTCATCTTTTCTTGAAGCTCTTCTCGGGTCAATTCCTGGTCTCGCATCTTCTGGAAGAGAGCCTGGTTGGCTTCTTGCTGCTTCGTCTGAAGCTCCTTGATCGCAGCGATTTGCCTCTCATCAAGACCGAGTGCCTTCTGGGTATCGGCTTGCATGATCGCCATGGTGCCCTGAAGTTGGTATCCGATCTCGGAGAGACGAGTGACCTGTGCTGGGGTCAGAATGCCTGCGATTGCAGCCTTCTGCTCGTCTGCGCGCTTCTTGGCTGCTTCTGCCATGGCTGCCCGTTGCTCTTCGGTCATCTGACCGCCGCCTTGTCCACCACCCTGACCGCGTTGTCCGCCGCCCTGGCCGCCACCTTGGCCACGTTGGCCGCCGCCTGCGCCGCCAGGACCACCCTGACCGCGCTGAGGCTGGAGGGCCTCAACCTTGGTGATCTGCTCCTCAGAGAGGTCGAGATCCTTTCGGACGTCGCCGCGCATCAACAGGGTCATTGGGGTCATCTGTCCGCCGCGTCCTTGGCCAAAGCCACCGCGACCTTGACCACGTCCGCCGCCTTGTCCCTGGCCTCCGCCCTGAGCAAGTGCAAGCGAGGTGACCGCGAGAAGTGAAATAACGATTAGATTCCGAGCAATTTTCATATCAAAAAACTCCGCTAACCCGCCCAAACGCCGAGTTCCGAAATGTGTTCAGTTGATTTTTCAGAGGTGTTTGGAAATTGTTTGGAAGACTTACGGGTTACCAGCGGAAATGACCACAGAGCTTCCAAGATTTGAGGCAATCTTCTTCTCGCGGAGTGCTGAGATTGTGGATGACCATCAGATTTCCTGAAGGTCCTCGTTTGTCGGTGACCAATCCCACATGGTTCAGTCCGCTATCAAGCTTCCACCAGACAACATCGCCAGCCTGCCAATCTTGGTCAAGCGGGCAACTCGCACCCTTGCGGCGCAGAAAGGTTGCCATGTTAGGCACTCTTCTGTGATCGATGTTTGAATCCAACTTGCCGCTCGGATATGCCGACGGGTCCTTTCTCTTATCATCGTGAATCAGTTTTTGCAAATCGCGCCCAACCGAGCGGTAAGCGCGAATGATCACGTCCGTGCAAACCCCCCGATCCTTGGCAACATCGCCTCCTGGATACTTCAAGGTGACGTACCTAGAGTCATAGCGGGTGCCCCACGTTAGTTGATCCCTGGCGGAGGCCACCAACTTGGCAGCGTGGGATGTGAAGAGCAAAGTGGCAATCATGTAGCGAGTTAACGAACATGAATCCGGCCTAGTTCCGTAAACTAGCGGTTGTGAATCCTGTCCTCGTTGGCATTGGAGCCTGCTTTGGCGGCGTCGCACGATATGGTGTCGCAAAGTTGCTCCCGTCGAGCTCTTTTCCATGGGCCACGATCTGTATCAACCTCTCGGGAAGCCTTTTTTTGGGCATCGTCGCGGCGGTTTGGGCAAAGGATCATCCGACCCGTTTCCTTCTAGGCGTGGGGTTCCTCGGCGGGTTCACAACGTTCTCCACATTTTCGCTGGAGGTGCTCGAACAACTGCGCTCCAATCAACCTGGAGCCGCGCTTCTCAATGTCGCAATTCAGGTCGTCGGTGGGGTTTTTGTCTGTGCTTTAGGCTTTTATCTGGGGTCGAGAATTCGAGGCGGTGGATAAATTGTCATCAAAATATGCAAACGAACGATGAAACCTCTATCCCAAAGGGGCTGATCTGGGTTACAATCCCCTGACTCACCTTGGGAGAGAGTGAGTCTGCTTGAGAGTTCAAATATGGCTGCGCAACGCGTTCCGATGTTACAGTGGTTGATTCAGAAGGGCTTTTTGTCCGCGGATCAAGCTAACGAAGCGACGAAGATGTCGCAACAAACCAACTCGCCGATTGACAAGGTCATCGTCCAGTTGGGCTTTGCCGGCGAACGAGAAGTCCTCCAGGGCAAGGCGCAGGAGCAGGGGCTCGGCTTTGCGGATTTAGATCGAATGACCATCGATTCCAGCGCTCTCAACGTTGTGCCAGAGCGCATCGTCAAGAACCACTCAGTCATTCCTGTGCGTAAGGACGGGCAGACGCTGTACGTTGCGATGAAGAATTCAAGCAACATCGCAGCGATTGATGATCTGCGTCTCGCATCCGGATGCAGAGTTGTTCCGGTTCTTGCCGTTCCGGGAGCGATCGAAGACGCGATCAAGAAGTATTACTCGGCATCTAACGCCGCGCCTGTAGACAACACTCCTGCGGCAGCGGCGGCTCCAACGAATACCAACTTCGCCAAGATCATGGCCGATGCTGGCGTCAAGCAGGGCTCAGACTTTGAGGAGATCGGTACTCGTGAAGACGAGGCGGCGGCAGATGCTGCTCCGATTATCAAACTCGCAAGCGCAATTATCCAGCAAGCGATCACCGACCGGGCCTCGGACATCCACGTTGAGCCAGGCGCGCGAGCCATTCGTGTCCGATACCGAATTGACGGTGTCCTTATGGAGGCAATGACGGTTCCAAAGAACCTGATGGCTCCACTTATCAGCCGCTATAAGATCATGGCGGACATGAACATCGCAGAGCGACGAATCCCTCAGGACGGTCGTATCGAGGTTCGCCACGGTCAGAAGGAAATTGACCTTCGTGTTAGCTCGATCCCAACGCCGTTTGGCGAGAAGATCGTTATGCGTATTCTCGATAAGTCCAGCGTTTTGCTTGGACTTGACAGTATCGGCTTTACCGAAGAGAATCAGCTCAAAATTGAAGAGTTGGTCAGCCAGCCTAACGGAATGTTCCTCTGTACCGGTCCTACTGGTTCTGGAAAGACCACGACCCAGTACTCCGTTCTCAATATTCTTAACACGATTGGCGTGAACATCATCACGGCTGAAGACCCGATTGAGTATCAGCTCAACGGTATTGCTCAGGTTCAGATGAACCGAAAGGCGGGTCTTACATTTGCTACCGCACTCCGCGCATATCTACGACAAGACCCTGACATCATCATGGTCGGTGAAATGCGAGACCTTGAAACGGCTGAAATTGCGATTGAATCGTCGCTCACGGGTCACATGGTGCTTTCCACGCTTCACACGAACGACGCCCCTTCGGCTACTCTTCGTATGATTGATATGGGTGTTGAGCCTTACTTGATCGCTGCGACCATCGTCGGTGTTCTTGCTCAACGACTTGGTCGTCGGATTGATTCTGCAAACAAAGAGCCGTATGAGGTTACTCAGATGGATCTTCGACGATTTGGATTCAACGTTACTGATCCTGAAGCATTGGTTACCCTCTACCGAGGTGTTCCGGCGGAAAATAATCGTATGACAGGTTACAAAGGCCGAACCGGTTTCCACGAGCTGATGACGATGAATGCTGAGCTTGCTGAGCTCGTTGTTCGCCGTGCACCGCTCAACGATCTCAAGGAAGCCGCAAAATCCAACGGAATGAAGGAACTTCGCGAGGACGGTCTCGTCAAGGTTCTTAGCGGAATCACCACTCCTGAAGAAGTCATGCGCGTCGTCTTCACCGCAGGCTACTAAGTCTTACTCTTACTAAAACGAACGAATATGCAGAACGATCCGACTCGACAGAATCAACCCGGTATGCCTCCCCAGGCTGGTCAACCTCCGCGCATGAATCCCATGGCGCAGGGGAACGCTAATCAGTTTGATCCTGATGCTTGGAAGGAAAGAGTCCAAGTTATCTCAGGTATTCCTGGTGATGACAAGCCACTCGGTCCTCGTCAACCAGTTGACGACTTGCACATCGATGAGCTTCTGAACATCGTTGTCGATCTCAACTCGTCGGACCTCCATATCTGTGCAGCAAGCCCTCCTGTCGTTCGGCACGACGGTGGACTGAAGCGCCTTAACTACGATAAGTTCAGCCCTGAAATCATTCAGCGCATGCTTTATGAAATCATCTCGGACGACAACATTCAGAAGTTCGAAACGATTCACGAGCTCGACTTCTCGTACTCGCTTCCAATTCCTTTCAGTCAGCGAGTTCCAGACGGTCCAACCGCCCGCGCTCGATTCCGCGTCAACATGTACAAGGATCGAGGTTCGGTCGCTGCCGCATTCCGATTGATCGCTTCCAAGATCCCAACGGTTGAGGAGCTTCGACTTCCGATGATTCTGAAGACGCTGGTCGAAAAGCCTCGCGGTCTCATTCTCGTCACTGGCCCTACTGGTTCTGGCAAGTCAACGTCCCTTGCGGCGATGATTAACCACATCAACATGAACCATGCTCACCACATTATTACGATCGAAGACCCGATCGAATACTTGCATGAGCACAAGCTCTGCGTTATCAACCAACGCGAGTTGGGTATGGACACCAAGAGCTTCAATAACGCTCTTCGCGCAAGCCTTCGTGAAGATCCGGACATCCTGCTCGTTGGTGAAATGCGCGACGTCGAAACGATCTCGCTCGCTGTTACCGCGGCAGAAACCGGTCACTTGGTCTTTGCTACTCTGCACACGAACTCGGCGGCTGAATCCGTTGACCGAATGGTTGACGTCTTCCCTCCAGGGCAACAAGAGCAGATTCGTGTTCAGCTTTCAAACAACTTGATCGCGATCATCTCGCAACAGTTGTTGCCACACGCAAGCGGAAAGGGACGAGTCCCAGCCAACGAAGTCATGATCGCTTCTTCGGCTATTCGAAACCTTATTCGTGAGGCAAAGTCGCACCAGATCACTTCGATGATCCAGACCAGCGCCCAGATGGGAATGTTCACGATGGACCAGTGCCTTCGAGACCTCTACATGAAGGGATGGGTCAAGCTCGAAGACATCATGGCCCGTTGCGGAAACGTGGAAGAGCTTAAGAAGATGCTCGCCACTGCCCAAGGTCCTGCGGCAGGAACAAATCCGACGACGCAACAAATTCGACGATAATAGACACAAGGAGCTAAAATGCCAATCTTCAGCTACACATTCAAAGACGCCATGGGCACAGTTCAGAAAGGAACTGCCGATGCGGAAAGCGAGGACCTACTAAGAGCCAGGTTTACCGAACAAGGGTTCACGATCACCGAGCTCACGATGATCAAGGCCAAAAGCCCGAAGTCAAAGTCGCCTGGTAAGGTCAAGCTAACCGACCTCTCGGTTTGGTGTCGACAGTTCTCGACGATGGTCGATGCTGGTGTCTCGCTCGTTCGATGTCTTGACGTCCTTGGGCGACAGACGCAAAACAAAAGACTCCAGAAGATCATTGCTGACCTTGGAACCCGCGTCGAAGGTGGAGAATCACTCAGCCGTGCCATGCAACGACACCCGAAAGCGTTTAGCTCGCTGTTTATCGGTCTGATCAAAGCTGGTGAAGTTGGTGGTGTCTTGGAAGAATCTCTCCAGCGACTCAGTCACTTCCTTGAAAAGGATGTTGAGCTCCGCCGAAAGGTCAAGTCAGCATTGACCTACCCGGTCCTGGTTTTGGTCATGTCCCTCGGTATCACCGGCTTCCTCGTCTACTGGTTCGTTCCCCAATGGGCTGCGATCCTCGTTGACTTGGGTCTGAAGGCCGATGACCTTCCTGCGCCGACCAAGTTCCTGATCGATATTTCAGACATCCTGGTCCACAAGGGCTGGATCGTTGCCCTGTCGATCTTCATTCTCTTCTTCGCGAACAAGTTGTTCACCAGCACTCGATTTGGTCGAAGAGTCATGGATCGCGTCAAGCTGAAGGTACCTGTCTTCGGGAAGCTTCACCACAAGATCTGCATGGCGCGATTCAGTCGCACCATGGGAACTCTGCTCACCTCAGGTGTTCCGATCCTACAGGCCATGGAAACCGTTGCTGGAACCGTTGGAAACACGATTATGTCCGACGCGCTTCTCGAAGCCCGTGCTCGTATCCGTGAAGGAGACCGAATCGGAGATCCTCTCGAAGAGTCGAAGCTGTTCCCGCCGATGGTCGTTCACATGATCGGAATTGGTGAGGAGTCGGGATCTCTCGACTTCATGCTCCAAAAGATTGCGGACTTCTATGAAGACGAAGTCGAAGCGGCTCTCGCTTCGCTGACGGCAGCACTTGAGCCGATCATGATCGTTGGCCTCGGCTTCATGGTTGGCTTCATCGTTATCTCGATGTTCCTCCCGCTCGTTAAAGTCATTTCCTCGCTGTCTTCGGGCGGCGGCGACGACTAGTAAGTCGACTAAACAGGTACTATCCCGGCAACTCTTATGGGTGCCGGGATTTTTCCTGAATGGACATGGATTGTCGGGCTAATGGTGGGCGCCACCATCGGCTCCTTCCTCAACGTCGTTATCTACCGTCTTCCGCGTCGGATGTCCCTGGGCAATCCCCGCAACAGTTTCTGCCCAAACTGCAAAAACCAGCTCGGCGGCGCAGATCTCGTGCCCCTTTTTAGTTGGCTTACCTCCAAAGGCAAATGCCGCCACTGCGGAGTCAGTGTCCCCAGTCGCTACTTTTGGGTTGAACTCGTCACCGGCAGTCTCTGGGCGGCGATCTGGTATCGCTACTTCTGTCTAGAAGGTGGCTCCGAAGCGTGGAAGTTCGGCTGTGCATATGCACTTGCTGCAGCGGCTCTCGTCACCATCATCTTCATTGATGGGGAGCATTACATCATCCCTGACGAGATCAACGCCTTCCTGCTCGTCGTTGGTGTGGTCTTCCATCTGATCCAAGGGACGATGCGCGATTGCTTAATCGGTTACCTTGTTGGGTGGGGAGTCATCTTTGGGATCGCCTTCCTTGGTCGGGTCGCCTTTGGTAAGGACGCAATGGGACATGGCGACATCAAGATGATGCGCGGCGTCGGTGCGCTGATTGGCGGAGTTCTCACCGTATTCAGTGTGGGGATTGCCGTTGTGGCCGGTTTGGTCTTCGGGCTCATCTTCATGGCGCTCGCCGCTCGGAAGAACAAAGCGAAAGTGAGTGAAGTTGATGAGGCTGCAGGAGCCACGGCTGAGGATGATTACACGCCTGAGCCGATCAAGGACCTCCTGATCTTGGGTATCAGCTATTTGTTATGTGTCGACATTCTTGCAATCTGGAAGCCTCAGGTTTACACGAAGTTCGGCTATCCAGTCGAAGACTTTAGTGTTGAAGATGATGACTGGGAGCCAAGTTTTAGCACGATTCCATTCGGTCCCTACTTGGCAATCGGAGCACTTGTCTGTATCCTATTCAAGGTTGATCTTCTTGATAAGTGGGCGGAATACCTAAGAACAATGCAAGGGCCTGCTTTCTTGCCATAAATGGGTGTCGGACAAGCCATAATCAGGAGACATCTGTTTGGGACTATTGCCTCATCAAAATAACTTCGGCGAAACCGGGGAACACGTTGAGCAAGGGCGCAGTCAAAGGTGCAGGGGAAATTGGAAGTAGTGCTATGAATCGAAATCGCGCATTCACACTCATTGAGCTATTGGTGGTCATCGCAATCATTGCGATCCTGGCGGGAATCATCTTCCCGGTCTTTGCTCGAGTCAAACTAAACGCTTATAAGAGTGGCGACATGTCTGCGATGAACTCGATTCGCAATGCATTGCAACTCTATCGAGATGACCAGGGTGGATATCCTCCTGCATTGCTCGGCTACATCTCTCCCTACGAGTTTGCTGGCGGTGTAACCGTTGTTCCTGCCGATCAAGTTCGCGGAGCGCTCTATCCTCGCCGAGTCGATTCAATCGAAACGCTTCGCCCCGCACTAAACCGTGTTGGTCGAAATCTAATGGTTCCCGGAATTTGGCCGCAGGTGGATAACCGCCCAACGGGATCGGCTCCGATCGTCGACACAAACGGTGATGGTGTCGTAAACAACGCTGACGACATTCCAAACGCGCGCCAAGCGTTCGGTTCAAGCTACAGCAATGCGACGGTTCAGTATTACTATCAAGACCGAACAATGACTCCTTCTATCGGAGCTAGTTCGGCTAGTGCGACCACAGACGTAGGTCGGTTCTATGCCGTTAGCGGATACGACGTCGCTTCTGTAAAGATCGGCAACAGCACCTACTACGAAGTTCACTACACTCCATTCTGGACCCTGCTCGGCACGACGACTGGAAGCGTTAACGACGATCCGCGTCAGCTGGGCTACACCGAGCCTCCCGAGACAACCGTGGTGACTTGGAACTCGTTCTTCCGTGAGTACAACAATGGTGCGCTCACCAATGGTGGAAGCAAAGATATGGTTCTACAACTCGGTGGCGCTGCCCGACCAGTTGATTCTAAGTTGATGTCCGAGCGAAGCTGGCGATTCACTTTCTAAATACGATTTGAGGCTTTTGATGCATAACCCTCCTGCTTTTCGTCGATCCCTCCGTGGCACAACGCTTGTCGAAGTGCTCGTAGTGATCGTGGTGTTTTTGATCGGAATTCTTGCGATCGCCCAGATTTTCCCGGGTGGTATCAAAATTCTTGCTCGAACGCGGAACATGTCCATGGCGCAAGCATTGGCTCGCGCTGAAGTGGAATCGCTTAAGTCAAACCCAGGTTTGGTGCCAGAGGCTGTTCTTCCCATCACCTACGTCAACGCAGGTTATTTCGATCCTCAAACAGATCCCAATCGATTGATTAACGAGTATTCGCCGGCAGGGACGAGCATCACGTCTGCGGGCATCGTTCCTGAGGCTGGTCGGGATTGGCAACTCGTTTCGGGTCCAAACAGCTTCCGTCGAATCATTGGCGAAACCCACGTGATTTCGTCTCCCCGCGCACTTACCACTGATCCGACCTCGGCCACCGCTCCTTACGGTTCGCTCCTGTTGCTCGAGCGAGGTCCAATGGCGCGAGACATTGGCGTACCTACCGATACCGTGCATGTCTACGGTCGCGACATGTCTTACCGACTTGTCCGCGAGGCAACCGACTACACCGGTCTCCGCGAGTACGAGTATCTCGTCAATAATCCGACTTCGAGTGCGGCGGAAATCTCTTTCCCTGCCGCGACCGCCGGTGAGTACCGAGTTTCTCTCACTGCCATGGTCAACAACAGTGGGAACATCACCCGCCGTCAAGTCTTCCGGGCGACTGTGGCTATCCCCGCGACCCCGGTACCCGGCTACTTCACGCTTCCCGTTGCATCGGTTCCTGGAGTCCTGGGTGGTGGTGAAACGCTGGTCGGCGTTGAGCTGACTTCGGTTAAAGTTGCCCGACGGTTTGTGCGGATACCGAATGCAACGGCGTTTACTGCAAACGCTCCGTTCACATACAAGTTGCTTAACGATCGTATCGGCATGCTGTTGATCAATCCGGTCATGGCTGGTCGATACGAGGAGCGAGCTGGTCAAACTCGCCGGCCCTATGTCGCCCGCGTCGACTATGACGTTCGTGACTGGCGAATCCTTCACGAAGATTTCCGAATCACTCAAAGTGCTCCTGCGGGGCTCGCCAAGGTTATTCGTCTCCCGATTTCTGCGATCAAGACCAATACGCTTGGTGCGGCTGATGGTCGCCGGGGTTTGAGTCATACAGCTGTCCTTGGTGGTAGCGACGTTCCAAATGACAGCATGGAAGACGTGTTTGTTGTTGACAACAATACTGTTGCGAACGCAAACGCTGATCTCTCAGATAACTTCATTGCGATTGATGTTGCCACTGGCGGTCAAATCGTTGAAGGTGCTAACTCTGCGGCAATGAAGGTCGACAAGAACAGTGGAACCGTAACGTTCTTCGATGTCGACAATGACAGCACGAACGGACTTACGCAGCTCGTCGCCATGCTGGATGGGACTGTCGTTCCTACCAACATCACCGGTCGAGTAATCCGCTGCTACTTCATGGGTAAAGATGAGTGGGCTGTTCAGGTCACTCGAAACCCGTCGAGCTATTCGCCGACTCTTGGTCTTCCAGGAGCAGGGCAATTCTATGTTGGTGGCTCGAACGGAACTGTCGCCGGACTGCCGACACGAATCTACTTCCCTCGAATGGATACCAATCGAAAGGTCTCTGTTGGCAAGATTCGTTACACCACTGCCGTAGGAACTGGCATCCTCGAGGGTGCTGAGTTCTCGATCCAGCAACGTCCTGGAGCCGATACGATCTCGGTGCCAACGCCTTCGCTTGACATCCGAGACTTGATTCCCGCCGCGACAGGAATCGTGGCCGACCAAGGACCAGCCTCTCTCCCTTACTCGGTATCCGAAGTTCAAGGTGTCTCGGTACTGGTTCGAGTCTTCTTCAATAACGCGAAGTTCGGTCTAACCACAAACGCGACGACGAACCTCACTGCGGGATTTAACCAATGGTCCCAGCAATGGAACATCACAACCAAAGAAACCTACCTACATCAAGGAGAATCCGCACGATGAGAACTTTTCCACGCCACCGCGGCTTTACCTTGATCGAACTGATCACGGTTATGGCAATCTCGACGATCCTGCTTGGGATCATCGTGGTTCCGATGTTCGAGAGCTTCAAGGCGACTCGAACTGCCCAGGCTTTTGCAGATGCTCAAGATAAGGCCAGGTTGCTCACGGAGCGCTTGACTCGAGAGATCAGTGAATCGGTAGGCGTTAAGGATGTTGAGGGCGTTGGCGGTCGCGTCAGCGTAGTCGTCCCAATTCCTCGCCGAGGACTTCTCGATGATGGAACCGTCATCACGGTCCCAGCTGCCCAGCAATGGGTGACTGTCGGCATGAACTACACCAAGCTGGACATCGTTTTGCCGGCTAAGGTTGGCGTTCGTGGCGTAGGTGGTGGTTTCATTGACCCAAATACCGGAAAGGAAGACCCAACGCTTCGAGCTCCAAAGGGTCAAGTACAGCTGCCGTTGGCTCCCGGAACTACGATCCGACGTTACTGGGTTGGTCTCCGCGATCCTTTCACGAATTACCTCAACCCCTACGACGGTTTGCTTTCCGCTCGGTCGGGCTCGCGCGACAACCTCTATGTTCTCTACATGGCCGAGGTTGAGCCAGTTGTACGAGTTGCTGGCGTGCCGACCGTGAATGCGGCGTTCTTCGACGTTGATCCTGCCGACGGATCCGGGCGGACTCCGCTTTACAACAATCCAGATTTCTTCCTGGCGACCGGTGCTGGCGCGGGTACTCCGGTTAACAACGATCTTAAGGCCGACCGAATCAGAAACTGGCTCAACAAAGCCCAAATCGTGACCGAGCTGAGTCGGTACGACATGATTCAGCCTATCTATGACAAGAGCTCGCAAGTCGTCAAGCTCAACGACTCAGGCGGAGGCGTCTATTCTCCCCGAGTAACCCCTCTGATTCAATTCCGCCCTTCTCACGTTGATGGCGATAGCTCAGACGCGGCGATGACCATGCCTCTTGGTGCGGAAACCGAAGGTGCAGATCAGCTTGGTTCGGAAACCTACGTTGGTAAGTACGGCGCCTGGAGCAGTCTTACCGTCAGGTCTTATCCTGGCAATTATGCTCCTCCACAAGCGTATCAGATCGCGCGCACTGAACTTGATCAGCTGAAGACGTTCTACTTTGATCCGACAACCGGCGTGGCAGACACGACAGTTGGATCGGGAGTGGAGTTGTTCAACATCTCTGCTTATCTTGATTTGGCTAAGCGAAAGTATCTTGGCGACGCAACTGCGCAATATCCGTTTACGCAGTCGACATCAGTAGCCGCATCAACAAATCCGGGCGCGTCTGTGTTCAAGCCATTCTCGGTTAACCAAGAGAAGGGAAGAATCTCGTCGAGCTTCGCGATTGCTGATCACGGTAACGTCGCGCAGAATCCAAACGCGGCAGCGAATCTGTTCGCGCCAAACGACTTCAATCCAAACAACCTGCCGCAAATTGCCGCTCAAAGCACAACGGCAAGTGGATGGGCTGTGACTGATTCCGCTCTGACCCCAATCACCGATCCCGCTGTTGCGGCAGGAACCTTCGATGTGGCTCCGTTCTACGATGCGGCTTTCGATCGATTCAACATTAATCGTGTCTTCAACAAGGTCTGGGCCGACGCTCAGGCTGGTCGAAACGGAATTCCTGCTCAGTTTGGCGAAGTCGGCGGAGCTCATCGATTCATCGATCTTCGTCTAGTTCCGCAGGGTGACCGGACTCCGAGCCCGCTGGCAACCTACCCCAACGCCTCGATCGTTCCAAGCTCCGAAGAAGTCTGGGGACCTGATCAGAATCCAGGCGCTAACTACGGCTACGAAGTGCGTTACCGACGAGTTAACAAGGAACCAGGGCCAAACGAGTATCGAATTAACTACACGAACATTCCTGAGCCTTCAGGTGCTGGATACTCGGCACTCGGTCTTCCTGTGCCCCCAGCCACCTACACGGCAAGTAGCTTCGTGAGCGCAGTCGTTCAACCTCGCTATAAAGTCGGTTACATCCAACTCTGTTCTAATCCAGAAGTCCCGATTCCTGCGTCAATGAGAGTTCGCGGAGTCGCCTCGGGAACAACTTTCGACGTTCCAGGTCGAATTCGTGTGGCCTATCGATTCCAGTTCACAAATGCTGCCGACACAGTTCGAGTTGACTACGATACTCGGCAGCTGATGCAGATCCTGGTAACGATTCGTAACTATCCGCAATCGAGCGTGCCAAACCCGCAGACCGTCACGATGAAGGCAACCGCCAACGTCAAGAACTTTATTCGCTAAAAGACCGCCATGAAATTGATGCAACGAAACCGTCGATCACAACAAGGGCAAACGCTCATTATCGCGTTGCTTATCCTTGGTGTGCTGCTAATTCTGGGCGCAGTCTTTGCGGGGATTTTGAGCCGAACCATCAAGGGCACCCAGCTCTCCAAGACTCGAGGCCAAAGCAATGACTTTGCTGAGTCCGGCGTTCGGTATGCCCACTCCCAGTTAGTAAACAGCGAACTCGGAGCCGACTGGCGCGGTCAGCCAGAAGTGATTGTGGAAACGGCGGTTAACTTCACCCGTGATCCAGACATTTACTATCTTCGACCAGCATCGTCCGCCTTCCTGACCCCAGGCACTAACCGAGCGGATAAAGGCGGTCCTGACGGGCTGGGACCTTATTTCCGCGTCCTTTACCGTGGCGGTCGAGCGCTGATTCGGGTTCGATACGCCGCTGGCGACGAAAGCAACTTCAGCGCGCAAGCCGAGGGTTACCTGAAGACCCCAGGCATGGCTCACAACTACCTCGTTATCGAATCAGTCGGTCGGCAGGGTGACGTAAATCCTAACGATCCATCCCTAGCCGGAAATCGTGGTGCGGTTCAGTATGTTAACTTCGCTTCGCAAGCAGCGATGGTTACCGAAATCGCTCGAATGCGTGAATACGATTCGAAAGAGATCACTGGTCGAAAACTCATCGCTTTTGCTCAAATTGGAATCATCGACTACGCCCGTTTTGTGACCAATAAGCATCGGCTTGCCCAACCATTGGAAATCGGTATGTCCGTAGATTCCGGAGCGCGTTACCGAGAGAATGTTGCATCTACTCCTGAAGGTGTCGTAGTTAACGCACCGGTCGGACACGGTGGCATTGCCAGTGTCCCTGATTTCGGTCTTGGGGGACCAGCAGCAACTCAATCCGCAGTTTGGTTCGGTGGTTCTCTCCGGTCGAATACGGACGTCAAGTTTGTTGGTAACACCGAGTTCAGCCTCAGCAAGTCGCTCGGTGAAGGCATCTTCGTTGCAGGCGCAATCGCTGCTGAAAATGGTGCACAAGTTACCATCCGCAAGTCGGAGTGGAACGCAGGTACGAACTCGTGGCTAAATACAACTCCGGCACCTGTCTTGGACAGCTACAGCAATCTCTTCTCAACCCTTGGCGGAATCATCCGGGACGGTATTTCCGGAACTGACTCGAATCAGGATGCGCGCAACGTCGGTTACACAACCGCTCCAACGATTTTGGGATCAGGTGAAGGTGGAGATGCCTCGGCCATCAGCCGCTACGTAAAGATGACCCGCGACTCTGGTCGCATTCAGGGTGGAGCTACCTACAGCGGACAGTTTGGCCACGGCGAAGGGATCTACGTCGACAACTTCTCAGACTATCAAACTCCGGTTGACGAAGAAGGTCGCCGAGCTGCCGGTGGTTCGGCATCGTTGGTTCAAGACTGGCTCAATCCTTACGGAGACGGAGTTACGTTCCGTTCCGGATGGCATGGACCGTTCTACATCCCTGTCGGCGCGATGGTTCACTTCGACAAGGACGGCTTTATCGTCAGCCGAAACGCATTCCCTGATCAGAACGTCAACGAGCGAACCTGGCGCAACCCAGATGGCTCAGATACCGGACTCACCGCAAACCGATATCGTGTCGGTTACGGCACCGATGGTCAGATTCACGTCGTTAACCAGGCAACCGCCGGTATCGGGAATTCAATCAACGGAACCCTGACACCTGCGCAGTACATGAATGGTCCTGTGTTCAACGGAGTCATGTACTTCGAAGGCAATGCACGCGTTCGTGGAGTCATCCCTACCGACGTCCAGATCACCTTGGTTTCAGGTCGGACGATTTACATCGAAGGCAGCATCCTGAAGGGTGTCCAGGCAAACGATGTCACGAGTGCAACTCCAGCAGTTCTGACCAATGGTCGACTCAATCGAGCTTCAAAGTCTGCGTTGATGTTGATGGCTAAAGACTATGTAACTCTGAATCCAACGATGTTCACGGGTCCTTCCAGTGAGCGCGGTGCAAGCGTTGCATTGGCTTCGAGCGGCCTTGGTGGTTACAGCCCCGTAAAGCTCGGTGCTCCAGACGGCGCAACGACCCTTCAACTTGACCTTCCTCTTTCTCCGCTTAGTCCAGCGGACGGAGCAACTCTGCTTCCTTATGAGTCACGAGTTCCTGCTCCAATCGGCTACTACGAGTGGGATCCAGCCTCTCCAAATGCGCCGACCGGAACCGGAGCCCGTGTCAACACCAATCTGCTCTTGACGCACGCATTGGAATTCACAAACCCTGGTCCAGCAAACGCATTCTTCAACCTGCAAGTGAACCCCGGAAACCAAGTTTCTGGAGCATCACCGTATCAGTTCGAAACTTTGGGATCGCAGACGAACACCGCGCAGATCATTTGGGCTTCGATCAACAATCCTGCCCCAGCGCCTGCGTTTGCTCCAATCTATGGTCTTGGAAACGAAGCTTGGCAACAGTCGCCGAAGTTTGAAACGGTTCAGATTCCGTTGATTGCTCCCGCTTCAACGACGCTGGACATGGTCAACAACCGATTCGCAAACACCTTTAACGCGAACAGCTACGAATTGCTGATGCAGAACACCAACTATCTTGAGTTGGGTCTCACCCAATTCGGAACTCAGGCAAGCGGTAACTATATGCTCGCTCGATCGGCGGCCGTCCCAATGGACGTGCGCATTGAGGCGTCTGTTTTCGCTGAGGAAGGTTCGTTCTTCGTCATTCCTGGTGACTGGTTCAATACGAATCCAAACGATCGACGCGACGTCTTCGAACAGCGCGTTGCCGTACTCGGTGGAACCGCTGCCGCACGGGCACAAGCTGCCCAAGAGCGACTCGAGAACTTCGGTACGACGCCTTATGCTCCGTTCTATGCTGAGCCCGCCGACATCAAAATCAGCATTGTTGGTTCGATCGCAGAAAACATGTCTCCGCCTATCTCGCAACAAGCAGAGTGGCAGAAGAAGTGGGGATGGATTCCGACCAAGCAGGCCGGCGTCTTCAATCCCGCGAACGGTGCCAGTCGAAACATCCCGTTCTCTCACGTTAGCGCTTGGACGAAGACCAGCCCAGCCGCAAGACCGTTCACCGAGAATCTGATCGTTAGCTACGATCCAATGCTCGCAACCGGTCGTGCAGATGGCTTCTCGACCAACACCCCGCTCAATGACCCGGTTAATCCCGCGATTCGAACGACAACAATCAACGGAGTCACGCATCAGCTACCGCCGATGCCAAGGCTCCCCGTAAGTCCGACCCTTGCATTCTTTGGAGAAGTAAAGTGATCAAGCGAATAACTCTCGCCCTAGGTGCCCTGGCAATCGCTGGGGCTTCGCTGGCTCAACAGAGCTACGCGATGCGGAAAACGGATATCCGTGCCGCATATTTCCACCTCAATGGAGATCACCAACCAGTCGGATTGCAATACTCGGCAACCGCTCCCCACGTTTGGTTCAATGTTGATTCTAACGCCGCATTGAAGCCCGCTGGCTGGAACATTTACAACCCACTCGCGCCAGGAGTCCTCACGAGCCAAGCGGCTTCGTTCTTCTCATCAATCTACGCTGATACTCCTGCCGCAGGGATTGAGCAAACCAAGCGCATGGCTGGATACTGGTGGCTTGATGTCGCCGGACTGACGGATGAAGACATGTCCCTTTTGGACGTCGGGCTGCTTCAGGTGACCACGCCAAACCTTCAAGTCACCCCTGGTGATCGTGAGCGACTTCGACGCTTTGTCGACAAAGGCGGTGTCCTTTGGATCGACTTGGCCTTCGGCTCGTTCGACCAGTCCAACGGTTCCGTTTTCCCATTCCGCCTGAACTATCCAGGTACCCCGAACGCAAACCCACAATGGGACGTTCAGAGTCCTCTGCTTCGATACCCAAATACTCTGACGAACAACGAGATTCAAACTCTCGCAACGGGTCCGAACTACGGTCTCGAACCAATTTTCCGCGGAAACATCGAGCCCGTTGACCTCTCAACTGAGGGAGCTTCGGCAGTTAACCCGCTTCTCAACAGTATCGTTGGTCTCACCGGAAGCTACAGTCAACTCAAGCCCGTCACCGCAGCTGCAGGAAGCCCGACGGCGATGCTTGGCCGATTGGGAGACGGATACGTAGTTGTCACCTCGCGAGGCGCCTCCGAAATGGCGAGCCGAACGAGTGCTTCGACCAACCGCCGGTTCTTCGCAGCTGACCCAAGTGGACAGCTCGGTCGAACTGGAGCCGCGTCCTTGGAAGCTTCCGCTGCAATCAAGTTTGCAGTCAATATCATTTCTCTCGCCGCCGAGTCATCACAGAACGGTGGCGGCAGTCGCCGAAACTTTGGTTCGTTCATCGATGTCGGCGCACCTTTGCTCCAAACTTGGAACGCAGGTTACGGCGCAGGGTCGACGTACACGGCAGATGCAACCGACAACCGATCTCCAGTCATTTACAAAGGCTTGACTGTTGCGGTGGCCGACAACCGCGTTATGGTGCTTGATGGCGATCCTCGTTCAGACGCGGATGGCGACGGGAACCCCGACGATGGACTTCAAGATCTGAGCCTCGGCGAGGACCGTGATCTTGTCTGGGCAAGCAACATCTTCCCCGGAAAGATCTCGAGCGCAGTGTGCGTCGAGGTCCCTTCCGCAGCAACCCTTGCCTTGCGTGACCTCGTCTTGGTCACGACGGAGAACGGTCAACTCGCGATCTTCTCGCTCTTTGACAACAACCGACGACTCCGAGCTGGAACCGCTCTCGTACCAGACGCCGTTCTAACTCCCGGAATCGGTGGATCTGCATCGTCCGTTGCTGGAGAGTATCCAGTAGCTCCAACCGTCCACGAAGGCATCGCTTACGTTGCCGACACCGTCAACTCCGCCGGGAGTGACGTCGGTCGAATCTGGCAAGTTGATCTTCGTACCCTCAGCGTTGTTCAGAGCCCGGTCACTTCGACTAACTTCATGTTTGGTGGAACTGCCGCTAACATTCAGCGAATTTCTGGTTCGCCAACGGTTGGCTACATCCCAATTCTTGACAACTCTGGTGGACTTGACAAGGTCATCTACGCTCCTCTGAAGGAGCAATCTTCGCCTCCCGCGAATGCAGGCGTCATCTCGCTCTGGGCAGGAGCCAAGGGTGAGCGGCCAGCGTCGGTCTCAGAGTCAGGTGGCGTTGTTTCGATCATTACGCGCGCCGGAGACAAGGGTGGCTTGCCGGTTTATCTCAGTGCAGCAACTGGAGACCCACTAGGATTCAGGATTTCTATCGTCCGAACCAACGGTACTGTCCTAACCGCTTCGCAACTGGCTTCACTCTTCACCGGGGCAATCACTCAGAGCAACGGAACCGTTTCGCTAACGCTGAACCCAATGGCTGCTTGGCCCCCGGCTGGAGTTGATCCAGACAACGGAATCCGCGTTGACTACTCCATCGACTGGGGTGCAGCGTTCCCGAGTCAAACCGCCGGAATCGAGCGTGGTCGATTGAATTTCCCATCACCATCGGGTCTTCAACGAACCGTTGTCGGAGGAATCGCTCTCTCGCCAACCGGAACCATGTACGCCACAGTCAGTACGCAGAACGCGACTCCAGTTGCGTTCAATGTAAACGACTATAACGGCTCTCTCTTCGCGATTCGTGAAGAAGGCAAGGGTCAGTTCCGTTGCCCGTGGAAGTGGGACCTCTACCCTCAACACAGTTTCTCCAACGGCGGAACGTCGACGACAGTTCAGTCAGTTCTTGCTGACAACGATCCTGTCCAAAACCTCTCGGTGCCAGTCGGTGCCGGTTCGATCAACCTGAACTTTGTGCTTGGCGGTGGCTATCGCCTCGCCACGTTCCAAGGCGCTCCGGTCATTCGAAACGGCGAAGTCTACGTTTCTGTGAGTGGCGCGAAGCGAAGTCTTGGCGGATTCAGCGTCCCCGCTGGAGCAATCCTTTGCTTTGCAGACGATGCGTCCACCCGAGAAATTCGAATTGGTCGACGACTCGGACAAAATGCCATCGTCGTGCAGCCCGACTTGGCTCGATCTTCAGATCCATCCAACCCGACGACGTTCTCGTCTCTTCCTCAGGCGAACATCCGAGTAGAGAAAGAAGAAGGGCAAGTTGGCGGAATCATCCGACTCGATAATCTGTTCACCGCTCAGCGAGGCCAGATTACAGATTCGATCAGCGTGAGCCAACCAGTGATCGTTCGGCAAGACGGAATGCAGGACATGATCATCGATCCTTCCCAACAAGGTGATCGATGGAACCCGCTCAAGTGGTACACGATTCTTCACGGTACACAGCTCACCAGCACCGCGCTTGGAACTGGAAACACACTGTTCGTCAGCGGTAAATCGTTCCTCCCTCCCATCCTCAACGGCGTTTTCCCTGGTGACCCGAACTTCCGAGAGGAAGCAGTCGTCTTCGGACTTCGAACCGATATCGATCCTGGTCTTGCAAAGCGACCAAACGATACCGGAACGTTTACTACGAACCCTGCGGCCTTCCAGCCGGTCGAGATCATCGCTGACCAAGCACGACCTTATCTGCGACAAGTGATCTCCATGGACTATGTCCGTGCGACGAACGCCTTCAACGCAACCGAACTCTCTCTGAACCGAATTCGTCCGAGCCAGGTGTTTGTCTGGCCACAGACGCCCCGGAACTCGACCGATAGTGGTCAGATTTCGTTCGAGGACTACGTCGTTCGAGTTAACCAGTGCGTCCTCAAAACCTCTGGAACCACCGCGGTCGGATTTACTCCAACAAGCTTCGGCGTGGTTGCTGGCGACGGAATCCTGGCTGCTTGGAACAATGAGCGGATCTACGGATTTAAGCGAGCAAACACTTGGGTTGCGGATGAAGGTCGAATCGCACTTCTGGATCCAAGTGGCAACCCATTGTTCGACTCGAGCAAAGCCGTGATCTCTGGTGCCACTGGTGGAAACACCGCGGCAGTGAACCTACGGCAGTTAGGTCGACCAACGCGGATCTATCCAATCTCCGGCTCAAGCGATGTCCTCGTGGTTGATAGTGATAAAGGTCGAGTCTTCCGGATGAACCCATCTGGAGTCGTCGGCCGAGTCCTATCAGAAATTTCTCTTGACGCCAGCTTTGTTCCGACTGGATACAAGGCAAACGAATCTCTTGAGTTCTCAAATCCACGCGATGCTTGGACTTGGGTATCTCAGGAAACTCCGGTAGGCAGCGGTGGTAACAACCGATTCTCCGGCGCTCAAGCGCAAGAGTATTGGGTGCACTATCTTGTTGCCGACCAGGGCAATGGCAGACTCATCGAGGCAGTAGACCGATACGCCCAAGACCCTACAACGGGACGAATAACAGGACGATTGAGCGAAGGCACACTCCTTTGGCACTCGCCTGCAGAGGTCAGCGGCGCAGGTTGGGGCTACAACAGCTTCAGCCGGCTTCAAGTTGGCAACCGCTTCGTTGTCGTCGCTGGTATCGGTGGCCGAGCTCCTTCGCGACGAGATTCGGGAGAGGGTTCAACCGGAATTGGTGACACCGCTCCCACCAACAGCCGAACAAACCAGGCGGGTAATGGCGGCGTCGTGATCTTCGATAACCTCCTTCCTGGCGGTTACAGAGTCTTCAACACATTCAACACTCCAGCGGTAGATCACACCATGCGATGGGACTTCGGAACTGGCACTTGGTCAACCAATGCAGCTGCGGACGTGCTGGCGCGTGAGCGAGTTATGACCAACCTCCAGTCAGTGACGGCTTCGCTCATTCAAGGAGTAGGCGCTCCGATCTACACGATCATGATTGCCGATTCCACTGGGGTTTACGAAGTGCTTGCGGACTCCTCAAATCCGGTGGCTCTGAACACTCGCTGGATGTTGCCATCATGGGCCTACCGCTCAATGCGACGCCCTGCATCAGCTGCAGGCGTAGTCAGCGGAAACAATCCTGCATCGTTCTTCCCTACCTACGCACGCCGAATTGATGACGACAATGTGATCATCGTAAATGGCTACAACGGCGTTACGTTGGGGAACGCTCCATTCGAAGGTGAAGTCGTACAAGTTGATGGCGCATTCGGATCAGGCGTCGTTGCAGATATCGACAAACCTGGCTTCTCCGTATTCGCCCACAACCTTGGGTTCAACTTCAAGAGCATCAAGCTCCTGTTTGGACCAGTTGAAGGAACCCGTGGACTCTCACTCCCTGTTTTTGCAGATCGACGATAAAGAACTAGCAGCTTGAGGCAAAGCATGCAAACAATGAAAGGACTAATCAGTGCAATCGGACTCACCCTGGTGGTGAGCAGTTTCGGGCAATCCACATCGGACCATCCGAATATGAAAGGCGGCAATAGCCGTACAGGTGTGAACGGAAACGTCGCCGGCTCAAGCCCCGGACGCCTTCGTGTCGAAGGAATCGATGGCTCTGGCAACCGTCTGGCATCCGCCCTCCGATGGTTCACGCCAATGAAGTCCGCTAGGGAAGTTGATTCGCTACGCCTCAACGAAATCAATCCTTTCCGAACGCGCATTGACAACACCGACTATTTCGGTGCTGGCGCTCCTGCTGCGACAAACCTTGACGAAACCGTAAACAACGTCGGTCCTTACGATCCACTTCCAAACGGATTTGTCTCGTCTTCAGGCACTTGGAATACTCCAGACAGCGACCACGAAGCTCAGTTTACGGTGGATCTTTATGTCCGGCGTAATGCGAACACCGCAAACCCTCCCGGGTTCCAGGCTCGAAACTACACTCAGCGATTCCCGTCACACGTTTGGCAATCATCCACTGCTTCGGCTGCCGGAGTAGGCGGAGATCCTCGAATTGCTGCCGTTCCCGCAAACCTACGCACATGGTCTTGGACATTCCAGCCGATGACCAGCACTCAGGTCGGAACTACGTTCGTACCGGCCAACGATCTCGCTCCAAAAGACTATGCCGTTTATGTATGGATTCCTCAGGGGCCAGTCAAAAACGCCGCCAACGTAAACGTATTTCAGGCGCGCTACCAAGTCTACGAAATCACGTACGGACTTGGTCAGAAGTATGTCGATGTCGTCGACACCTGGCGCTCAGGCGCAGGCTGGGTTCGGCTCGGCAATGGTGGAGGACCCACCAACCAAGTGTTCCCATATTCGGGCGGCACGTTGTTGAACCCGCTCAAGGTCACGCTTTTCAACACCATCCCACGAAACGATAGCGATCAGTTGATGCAAGTCGTCAACCTCGCCAATCCAGATAACCGATTCAGTATCCTCGCCGACGCCTGCCAGTTCTCAACCGAAACTGATGGCTACATGGCAACTCCAACTTCAGCCGGCTTTGGTTCTGCCGATGTCCGAGTAACGGGTGCGCGCAACGAGCGACTCGTTGACCCGACGACGATTCCGTCCCTGACCGATTACAAGTCGAAGCCGTTTACGGTGGCAAAGGGCGTTCTAACGAGCCATGACTTCAACACCGGGAATGTTCGCTGGAAGTACAGCCCGCTTGAGTCAAACTCGCGAACTTTGGCCTTTGACGATACGACACCAAACTTCGTTGCAAGTGCTGGCTATGCAACCCTTGCTGACAACCCGAATGCTCGTGGTGGCTCGTACCTAGGAACTGCGGCGAGCATTGGTTCCGCGACCGAAGCCGTGACTGTTTCCCCTGCAACAGACATTCCAGACGGATCTTATGAGATCCAAATGTATGTCGGTGGAGATGTAGCTTCGCCTGCAGTCAGCTATGCCAAGCAAGCTCAATACGAAGTATTCATCGGTGGAGTTTCTCAAGGTCGATTCTTGATCAACCTTGCCGACGCCGCCGGATGGGTTCGTATCGGCGACAAGCGATACTCGCACAGCACCACTCTTCCGATCACGGTCGTGATGGAAAACCGATCTGACTCAGCAGCCGACACCGGAAAGCTGGTCTACGTCGACCAATTCCGATTCGTCGGAGCAGCGACCTCTGAGTTCAAGTCTTCGCCGGTTCATGCTCGAGCTTTTGTTCGACTCACACCTGGCGGTGCTCCCGTCGAAACGAATGTCGTGATTGCGGCAGACGAGCAGGGAAGAATTCACTGTCTCGATGCTGCTGGTAACGGAGACGGAACGACGACTTGCTACTGGACCTATCCTAGCGAGCGAACCCCGGCTGCTGATCCTAACCTCGAGCAGGGGCAGGATGCGAACGACCCAAATATCTCGGGTTCGTTCCAGAAGTTTGACGGAGAGTCCGATGTCCTGTCGGCAACCATGCCCGCAAACTTTGACCTCAGTACAGCGGTCGTTCATCGCCTGAACGTCACTCAGCCAACCACCCCGACGCCGACCATCGTTCAGCGAGACTTCTTGGTTATTGGAAGCACCAATGGCCGAGTCTTCAGCATTGCCATGGAAGGGCGAGGCGACTTCAACAACGCTGCGAACATTCACGGCACCACCTTCAGAAGTTGGACCTACCCAGAAACATTCCCGGCTACTGTCGAGCTATCTACTCGCTTGGGTGCAATAACGTCCGTGGTGCAGGCAACTGCAACCGTAGGATCCACGAGCAGGCCTGTCGTGTTCGTCGGAACCGAACAAGGTCGTATGTACTGTCTTGACGCGGCAGGTGACTTCAACTACGGTGGAAACAATGAGCTGAAGACGAACGTCCTTTGGCAATATCCTGCCGAAAATGCAGAAACCCTGGGTGCAATCTCCGGCGCACCCGTCTACGACGCAACCAATAACCGACTGTTCTTCGGCACCGAAATGCTCGATGACAATCCGGGAACGATCGTCGCGCTCAATGTCGACACGGGCCTTCCAATCTGGACCGACGTATCGGATACGCTTTCGGCAACCGCGCCAACTCGGCTTGACTGGTATTCCGGTGCGGCATACGTGTCGCAAGCCGAAATCACCAGCCTCCCCGGATCAGTCCTCGCGATGACGACTCCGAACATGCTCTTCGCGATGAACGAGAACGGCTACGTTTACGGCATCGACGCAAACACCGGATCTGTTCTCTGGAGAACAAACGAGCTGCAATCTGGTGGTGTCGGATCGATCATCTACTCGAACATCCAAACTGAGGATTCTGCGACTGGAACTCTGTCCAACTTCCCAGTGATCTTCGTCCCAACCGCTGGAGGCCGATTCGCGGCCCTCTTCTGCCGACTTGATGAGGAAACTCGATTCGGAAACCGCATTGCATGGGGTTACACCATGAACGATGCCGTCCACTCATCGATGACGGTTTCTAACAAGTGGCTGTTCGGAGCTTCTGCAAACGGATTCCTGTTTGCTTGGTCGGACTACGCAAACCCAGGCGGATCACTTCCTCCAGGATTGATCCCGCCAGGATACGACAACGTTCCCGATAACAATCGAGACCCATTGTACGAGGATTACCGAAACGCTGAATGTGCATTCCTGAGTCGTGAAGGTTATATTCGACTCCGAAAAGCGCTACCTGGCGGAGCTAAGGGACTCGAACCGTACACTAACGTCATTGATAACGCTGCGGCTTATACGAAGCCCTACGGAAAGGTCATCGCGCCGTTCCGCAGCACCCATGGCGAAGCCTTCGAATGGGGAGAGACAATCTATCTGATCGTCTACAACTTCCCGGTCCGAACCACCGACACCAACGGAGACGATGTTCCACCTCCAATTGTGGAAGCAACCGTCACGTCCGATGGTCGTCCAGGTCGCCCGATCGCTGCTGAAGCACGACTCTTTGCTGATAAGACAGAATCGGACGGAGATGGCGGTTATGCCATCTACCAAATCCCACTCACCGCAGGTGGCAACACCTCGCAGGTTCCAGGGCCCGGTTCTATTAGAATTCAGCTGAAAACGAGTGCAACAAACCGAAACGGCACGATGCAGTCGATCAGCCTCAATCCAGCGGTGACCAACCTTAACTATCAAGTTGCAAACCCGCTCGCAATTCGCGTTGCGACTGGCGCCACAGATCAGTTGGGCTATACCATTGATCCAACTCGGGAAGACGCCTTGGCCAATGGTTCAAAGAACCTCAACGTCACAGGCATCGGTCTCGTCAATGGTTCTCAATTCGGCTCCTCTGTTGGAATTGCATCCCACGGCGGAAGCAAGAAGGTCAGCATTGAAGTCACCGACCGAAGCTTGGTCACTCTCCAACGAGGCGAAGGCCAAGGTATCGACGGCGTTCGAGTTGATCGACGAGATCTGCGATGGCAGGGCGGTGCTGGATCAGTGGTTAAGCCATTCGGTTCGATGCCCGCTTCAGTTGCGGCTCTCTTTACTAACTTCGAAGATTTGCCTGTTCGCTATCCTAACCTCAGCTTGGACTACCCAGACGTCCGACGCGAAAACGTTCGAGTTCGAAAGGATCCAAACGGCAACGTCGAGAACCCTGTGTTCTCCGGCGTCTCCCTGAAAGGCCCTCGCGACGGATCCGGAGCTCCGGTCACCGAGACATCGGCATCCTCGCGAAACCTGATCCCGACGATCTTCGAGTTCCAAGTTGAAGTTCCAAAGTATCAGCCGACGAACCTTGGAAACGTTTCGCTTCCCAATCAATCTGGTAGCACCAGCTGGTTTGCTGGTTACGCTGGAAGGTTTACGGTCTTCATCGACAGCGACAACAACAACCAGTTCACTGGATCGTCGAAAGAAGCAAACCGCTCCTTCAACCTCGCAGCAGCTGTTGCCCCAGATACTCGAATCGTCGTTGGTACGCCAAACGTCGAACTCGGATCGCTGGCCGCAGGTGCAGGCTACGACACACGTCTTACTTACACTGCGACCGCTCCTTACCGAACTCTAAACCTTGCTTCGGTCTTCAATCCTTCGGCTCCTGAGTACAGCGACATGTTCAAGCCGTTCACTGCCTACAACGAAGGCAACGTGAACTTGCTCAACGTGCGCGTTGCAAAGGGAACTGCGGAAGTGGCAGGAGGCTCGATCACTCGCTACTGGCCATGGCAGGTTTTGTCATTGGGCAATAACGATCAGGTCTGGCTCGATTCCGCGACGGATATCCACAGCGATCTCGACTCTCACTTCGCTCCCGAACTCGGTGCAAGCGGCCTCAATTATGTTGTGGTCCAAAAGCCTCGTGTTGGCGACAAGCGAGGTCGACAGCTGCAGGTTAACCCAAGTTCACGAATCAATCCGAACCTTCCAGCGGCCGGCGGACTGCTCCAACCAGCATTCCCAACACTCGCCCGAGACGCTCGCATTGCGATCACTCCTCCAATCGGTACCCCGGTTGGACGATACTCGCAGATGATGCGACTCACCGAGGATATTGGTCAGTCAGGCGTCGGTGGATTCAACGACGAGAGCATCTCGCTTGGATACACGACATCTGGAAGCCTCAACCTCTTTGAAGCGTATAGCGATCCGACCTTCCAGGTCAGCTTTACGATCAAGGAGACTCAGCTCACGGGAGATCGCAGTAAGTTCACGGACACGATGATTAGCGGCGCAACCGCAGTCAACGCAGTCACTCCGGCCCAGTGGTCTGATATCCAACCAACCGGCGTCCGCCGAAACGATGGATCGCTCACCATGGCGTTTGCTTCGAACCGCCCGATCGCCTACCCAGGTGTTGGTAACCCGAATCCAAACAACAAGTCGTTCGGCATCTTCATCTCGCGCCTCAATGGTGGAGTGATGGGAGCGCCTGATGCACGCGGAGAAGATTCGTGGCTTCGAGACCTGAACAAGTTCACGCCAGATGATCCAACGAATCGCCGATGGTCTGCCTTCACTGGTAGCATCCCCGCTTCGTACATCACGAATACGACATTCCAGGCAACTCTAACGACTGGTGTTCCCGGAACCGGTGCAACCCTGGGCGGTTCAATCATCGCCTCGGAAAACCGACTGTCGCATCCTTCTTTGCCGACTGGTGGTGACAAGGACATTCTCGGCGCGCCGATGAACCGACTGGCCCTGGCGATGGTAGGAGAAACGAAGCGACAAACCGCCTCTGGCCTCGTCGCTGACAGCCGGTTGATGATGAGTGAGCTTGATCTCACGGGCACTGCATCAGCACCAGTAGTTCTCGACGCCGACCCGATGATGGCAAAGGGTCGACCCTCGGTCGTCCAAACCGGCACCGCGGTCAGCGCGTTCTACGCAGGAAGCAGCAACGGAACGTCGAATATCTATCAAGTGCTCTACACACTCGGCGGAACCTTCAGCGTCCCGACGCAGCTCCGATTCGGAAAGGGCTTTGAAAGCGTGAGCGAACCAAGCGCGACACTCCATGTCAACGGAGCAGGAAATGCTGAGGTAATTCTCACCTTCAGCGGTCGACTACGCGGAAGCTCGGTCACTGAAGTCTTTACGACGAAGCTGGCGGTAGATCCGACGACTCTAGCAGTCCAAAACACCGCGACGTTCTTCGGTCAACCGAATACAGTCGGTGGCAGCTTGGTCGAGTCAATCACCTTTGACAGCAAGTTCAACGGCTTCAGAGCTCGCGGAACGAACTGGTCAGGATCGTTTACCCTCCGAAGTGCGGCAGGTGTCTCAGTCTTCGCCGACGCCGTTGGTAACCCAACCGACACTCCAGTGCAGACCCTCGATCGAGAAACTGGCCTCCAAAGCTATCCAACGATCTTCGGTGGACGAGTGATCGTCGACCCTGCGCTTGGACTTATTCGGTTCACGAGTTCGCAATTGCCGAAATCGACCCAGATGGTTCTCAGCTACGTCCCGTCGCAGCTGCGACTCAGTGGTACTAGCTCGTCTGGCTACAGCGCTCCGTCAACTCTGTTCGACGGTCGGCTAGCCCCAAGCAATACAACAGCTACTCCTGCGCTCTGGTTCACCCCAAGCGGCGCAAACGAGCCATCAAATAGCGTCAACACGCTGGCTGATCGGTTGCTCCTGACCGCGATCCGTGGCGCAACCTCGGGAGGTCAAACCTCTCGACCAGTAATGTCAAGCTACCGCCATGGAGTCAGACTCGGTCGGGCAGTTGTGGTCAATGCAGACGGAACCCTCGGCGAGGCAGTTAGCGTCAGCGGAAATGTTGGCTCTTACCAGCTGGATGCGGCGGCGGGAAGAATCTACTTTACGCACTTGGATGACAACCGGATTGTCAGGATCCAGATCGGCTCCGGCGTCAACGCCATCGACATCACTCGACCAGTGTCCCTGGTCGGTGAAACCACCGAGGAGTTTGTCCCCATGGAGAGCGCCTTGAACGAAGCCAACATGGCCCTGTTCCTGGACCCTAGAGGTGACGCTGCGAACCGCAGAGAACTCGTCTGGATGATCTGGTCGAGCATGCGAAAGGGTGCGCCAAGTCTGTTCTTCCAGACAATGGCGAGAAAGATCACTCCACACCTGCCAAACTAACCAAATAAACGCTAAAAAGACCCCCAGATTTGATGAAATCTGGGGGTCTTTTGCTGTAACAATGCCCCACCCATGTACAATCAAATCAGAAGGGGGAAAAGTTCGTTGACAACTCTGGCATCAGAGTGATAACATGAACCGCCCCCGTAGTGGTAGGTGCTAGTTTATGGCAAAAAAGCTCAGTAGCGTGCTTGGAATCGACATCGGAAGTCACAGCATCAAGGTTGCAGAAGTTAAGTCTTCTGGCAACGGTGCAACTGTGACCGCAATCGGCGTCGTCCCGACTCCTGAAGGATCCGTTGATTACAGCGGCGTCTACAACAGTGACGAAGTCGGCAAGGCGCTCGCAGAGGCGCTCAAGGCAGCTGGAGCAACCAGCACATCTGCAGTCGTGACCATCGCTGGTCAGCAGTCCGTCCTGGTTCGAGTTCTTCCTGTTCCTCGAATGGACGTCGATAAGGAGCTGAAGTCTCACATGGAGTGGGAAATCAGCAAGAACATTCCTTTTGCAGAAACCACCATCCAATCGGATTACAAGGTGATTGAGGGCGGTGACCAGAATTCAGCTGAAATGGAAGTCGTCATGGCGATGGCTCCTCAGTCCGCGATCGACACAATCGTCGACTGCATTAAGAAGGCTGGCCGAAAGCCATACGCAATTGACGTCGAGCCTCTTGGTCTTGCTCGATCGATGAAGAGCAGTTTCCCTCAATGGGCAAACGAGTACGGCGTCTGCATCGTCGATATTGGTCACTCAACCACTTCGATCAATATTTACGATCAAGGCAACCTAGTTCTCCCACGTCCAGTTCCGGGTGGCGGAGAAATGGTGACTCGTTCTTTGGCTGATGCTAAGCAGATCGGGGTTCAAGAAGCAGAAGACTTCAAGGTTAATCACTTCTCGATTCCAGCGGAAGCGGCTGCGAATCAAGGATTTGCTAATCCGTTCGGTGGAGCTACCCAGTCATTCGATGGAGGATTCTCTGTTGATGCGTACGCTCCGGTCGATCCAATGTCTGGTGCGACTGCCTCGATGAGCCCGATGGATGATCTAGCGATTGATCCTATCACTGGTTTGCCTGTGGAGCCTGCGGTTTCATCGGCTCCAACTTACGCCAACGATCCATTTTCCACATCGCCAGCTCCGGTTGCGGATGTTAACTCGACAATGATGATGCCTGCGTCAACTCAATCGAGTGATGCTGACTTCGGAGCGGTCCAGGGGATTCTCGAAGATTTAGTCGGAGAACTTCAGCGATCTATCGACTATTACTCCAGTCGAGGTGGTAATGTATCCCGAGTTGTGTTGTGTGGTGGGGGTTCCAAGTTGCGAGGCTTATCTGGCTACTTGGGCAGATCGCTCAACATTTCAGTCGAAATGTACGACGCCTTCAACGGTCTAGGATTCGCAGCCAAAAAGGTTGGAATGGAATACGTTGATGAGCATCGACAGGAATTGGCCGTCGCGATTGGCAACGGTTTGCATATTGTCTATTGAGGGGAATCAGTGAAGCTAAATCTTTTACCAAAGACAGTTGACACGTCGGGAAGGGCAAAATTTGCCTTTGTCGGCGGGTTTCTGATGTTTGCCGGCTCGCTGGTTGCAGCTTTTGCAATGGCGAAGGTCTCCGGAGATCAGTTAACGAAGGTTAACGATAAGTTGGCTGAAATCAAGCCCAACTACGACAAGGTTGTTAAGGTTGCAACTGAGGCGGACACGATGATGTCGGCTCCAGAAGTTAAGCAGGCGGTTGTGAATGCCTCCCTGGCTAAAGCAATGTTGGCGTCGAGTCGGATCTATCCAGATTTCTATGACGGAGTGAAGACCTACATCCCAGCTTTCTTCCGCATTACACAGATGTCTGCGAGTGCGGTTGACGATAAGACTTCAACCCTTAACTTGACCGGAACGGTTAAGAATGCTCAAGAATATGCTGACTTGATGTTGGCGCTTCTTCGAATTCCTGGAGCTACCACTGTCTCTCGAGCTGGATTCCAGGCTGAAGATGTAGTGGTTCCTGCACTGAGTGAGATCGATCAGCAAGGTCGGCCACGCAAAGAGTCTGAGGCTCCAATTCCAGATGAGCCTCTTGAGCGACTTCAGTACTTCACGGATCAATCAGTTCCAACTGGATATCTGAACTCCGGAAACTTCGGAATCACCGAGCCTGGCACGACAAAGACTGTTCGTCCCGGCGAGTCTCTGATCTCAGTTGTTGTAACTGTTCCGAAGGATCTTCGAGTTCCGAATCCACGCGCAACGATTACTGCGCTTGGTAGCGCAACCGGAAACAAGGTGGCTGCTGCTGGTGCTGTAACCCCTCCGGCGACGGGAACTGGTTTGACTGCTCCAGGAGGACAAGACTGATCATGTTGAAATCACTTTACGCTCGAACGATCTGGCTGATCTTTATTTCGTTCTCTCTGATCGTCTTGGCTGCGGGTTACTTCCGGTTCTGGGCTCCAACTCAAGAATCAATCGCAAATAAGGTCTCTGTTTACACTGCATATGTTGCCGAAGTTAATAAGGTGAGTTCGGCGGTGAAGAAGAAAGAGGCTGCTGCAAAGGCAATTCAGCTAGCGCAGGCGGCTTGGTTGCCCTATGTTGAGACAAAGACTCCTCTTCAGAGCGTCAACGATGGAGGAATTAACTTAAACGTTAATCAGTACCAGTTGCTCTTGGACACCAAGAAGTTCCGTGATAGCGTTCAGATCGCTCTCAATAATCAGCTGAAGACTGGAGGGGTTAAAGTTATCTCCGGCCCAAGGATTCCAGGAGTGACGGACCAAGATGCACCTAACAGTGTTCTTGCAAGCTACTACAACTATCCTTCTGCACCATTCCCGGTTGTCATCTATGACTTGGGTCAAGTAACTGTTCAAGGAACCTACGAGCAAATTCTGGCAAACGTCCGTGCGTGGTCTTCAATGCCAAGATATCTTGCGGTAGCTCACAACCTGGCGCTCACAGGAACGGCTCCAAGGTTGACTGGTACTTACGATCTTTCTCTTGTTGGTTACATTCGATACGATGGAATCAACGGCCCAGTGCCAGACGCTGGTGGGGCATCGGCTCCAGGCGGCGGAGCGGGTCCTGGTGGGCCTGGTGGTCCAGGTGGCGGAGCCCCAATGGGTCCTGCGATGATGGGTGCTGCTAGTGCTGGCGGTGGACGAGGTGCAAGGTAATTAGCATGAAAAATTTTGCTTCAAACGCAATTTCTGGATTGGCTTTGGTGTTCATCGGAGCTAGCTTGTTCGGATGTGCGGATCAGACCGCAAATCTGGAAGATCCCCTACCAACTACCATCAAGAAGATCGAGGCTGTAAAGCCAACTGCTCTTGCGGGAATTGATAAGGATGTCTCGAAATCAATGAGTCCTGACCGACTCAAAGGTCTGATTGCTTCGACCGCTCGTTACGGATACCGTTCAAACCCGTTTGCACTTTCTTCAGATGAGCTTCGTTTTGATGAGCTTCAGGCCTCCGAGCGATTCCTTTCGGAATCAGGTCACTTTGCTAATTCATTTGAATTGCCAGAAGATAAAGCAGAAGATGTGGTTACTCAAGAAGAGCAACCCTATCGCCGAATATCTGGCATTGTCATCGGTGATGCAGTCTATGCAATCTTGGAAGAGAATGGTCGGTCAACTATCATCCGACCAGGCTCAAAAATTCCGGATACAAATTGGACTGTCGTTGCTATTAATAGGGATGGCGTTACATTGCGTCGCAGCGGTAACATCCAGCCCAACGAAATTACAGTCAGACTCGAAGTCGCACCCCCAGGTATGGGCGGTGGTCCAATGGGAGCTCCATCCGGAGCGAACGGAGCCGGCGCGAAGGGTGGCGGGCTAGCCGCACCTGGCGATAAATAAAGAGTCAAAGAAAAACCGATTCGAAACAAGAAAAGAAACGTCCAATAACTGAGGAAAACATGAAAACCCGACTGAGGAACATGATATTGATGGCTGCTTTGGCAGTAATGACGATCGGCGGTGTGTCGAGCGCGAAAGCGCAAGACAACATCCTCGACAAGGTGATTCAGTCTGCTGAGTATCAGCAGGCCGACATCCGAGAGGCGCTCAAGACCCTTTTCCGACAGGTGGACGCAAACTACAGCATCCTTCCTGAAGTTCAAGGAACTGTAACGATCAACCTTAAGAATGCTCGATTTGAGCTGGTTCTCCAGAACCTTCTCAATCAAGTCAACGCAACCTTCCGATACGAGGCAGGTGTCTTTGTGATCGTGCCACGACCAGTTGATATCCCAACGGGTCCTGAAGTCGATCCGCAAACGACAGCGACAACGCCTCCAAAGATTACGCGAAAGATTTACATTCGATCCATGGATCCGATGTTGATGGCGATGTTGATCGGTCAAACCGGTCAAGCTTGGACCAGCAGCCCTGAACCTATGAGCCTTAGCCGAATGGGCGGCATGGGTGGCATGGGCGGCGGCATGGGCGGCATGGGCGGCGGCATGGGCGGCATGGGCGGCGGCATGGGCGGCATGGGCGGCGGCATGGGCGGCATGGGCGGCGGCATGGGCGGCATGGGC
>CAIYMO010000018.1 GCA_903927345.1 uncultured Armatimonadota bacterium
GGTATCCGTGTCGGTAGTGCCTCCAGTTTTCCACCGAAACTGATCGGGGGCCGGCGCAAGATTGAACCGACGGAACAAGGTTGGGTCTATTGGCTCTCACCTAGCGAACGTAAAACGATTGTTGTCCATAAACATCTCATCGAAGATGCTCCCTACGATGATCCTCGTGCTGCGGGTCGAATCCACGGTGTCGGCATTCGCTCGCGGATCTATTGGACGTGGTATGCCATGGTCGAGTGCCTACAGCGGGCGCTCGAGTTCCTGGATCGAAGTGCTCTAGGTGTGGAAATCTGGACGTACCCCGCCAACAACGCTCAAGCCAAACTTCGCACGGAAGAAGCGGCCCTGAATCATGTCGGCGGTGGACGATCGGTCGTGATGGTGCCTGTTTTCCCAGGCGAAAATGCGGATTTGTATGGCGTGCGTCATATCGAACCAGGTCTAGCCGGGATCGACGCACTTCTCAACGTGATCAAAGAGTACTTCGGCCACAAAATTAAACGCTACATCATCGGTCAAACGCTCACCAGCGAAGCGGACGCGACAGGGCTCGGCTCGGGTGTTGCTGACGCACATCTCGCAACCTTTGCAGATATCTGCCAATACGATGCTCGCAACCTGGAAGAAACGCTCACCACCGATTTCCTCAGACCGCTCCAACTCTGGAATTTTCCGAAGTCCGCCGGGCACTTCTTGCGGTTTGTCATCGACACTGATGAACCGAACGTCAAGGAGAAACTCGAAGGGCTCAGTCAAGCTTGGCAAATGGGGCTCAAGATCAAAGCCAGTGACGTGGCTGACATGATCGGTATCTCGATTCCTACAGAAGCCGAACCAGCCATCTTCAGCCCTCAAGTGGTGCAAGGCATCGAAGCGATGAATCAAGCCGCCAAACAAAAAGCCGACTTCGGTCAATCGTTTACCGAGTCTGTCTTGCGTGCCTACGGCCGTCCGGTCACCCAATCACCTCAACTCACCTGAAATTTTTAGGAGTACCACCCAACTATGGCCGATCTACTCACTGAACATGGACTTGCCGTCTCGGGGCCCGCATCACAACGGCCACTCGGTGCCGTCAACGGAACTCGTTACTTCAACAACGATAGCGGAGTACTCGAGATCTTTGACGAACTCCATGGCGGCTGGCATCCCGTCGCCGGTGTCGTCGCTGAAGAAGTCGCCTTTACCGAAACCAACGGGGCGGGTGTCTACACCGGAACGATCAATCTTCCCCCTGGCGCTACGTTGATCGATGTCATCGTTAGCGCCGTTGCTCTGTGGGCAGCCACCACCTCCGCCACCATGATCGTCGGTGATGCCACGGATGATGATGGCTATTTCACGGGAGTCAACCTCAAAGCCACCGATTTGTTAGCCGGTGAAACCATCAGTCTGGCGATCGCCGGTGGTAAAGGTGGCGCGTACCTCTTGAACTCGCACGTCTCGCCGCGCTACTCCGCCACCGCTCGCAACATCATTGGCAAAGTCACCACCGTCGGAGCGACTGGAACCACGGGCCGAACGCGAATGACGGTGATCTATGCGTTGCCGAAAGTGAAAGCCGCTACGAAGGTCTAATCGATTTGCTGGATGCATTGTGTGGGCATGGAAGCCCTTTTGATCTCATGTCTTGTGAGATAAATCATGTCGACTTCCATCTCGCACCTAATCCAAGCAAGTTTTACCACAGCGCTCGAGTTACCACTCGTTTCACTGATCGATCTGGATCGCTATGCCAAGAAGCGACCTAAAGATTCTCCGGGCCAACAAACCTTTCGCTGGGTGACGATTGGTGCCGAGGAAGGTCCTGATGGTGAAAAGCATGGTGGGCATCCGGTGCTGATCGACAACGATGGGCGGATGCAGTCGGGAAAATTCGCAGGCCAAACCTTCGATCAAGCCTTTGGCGGAAAGGGCCAATCCCCAACCGAGTCGGATCAAAAATCTCCCGAAACGAAACCTGACAAACCGACTCCGCCCACTGGAGAACGGGCCAAGCCCGCTGAAGTACCGCTGGCCGATTCCAAGCCGACCGAACCTCCGAATCCACCCGCAAAGCCACAACCTCCGGAACCGCCGTCGTCAAGCCCTCCAGAGGCTACAGCCAGTGACGAGGATGGCATCGAGTTACCTTCAGGCCCCGACGCGACTCCGCGGGATCGAGCCGCTGCAGCTGCACAAGCCAACCAACAGCAATATGAAGGAGCCCGGGCCTCATCGGTGAGCAATATCGGTGAAGACATCATGGGTTCCGCCCGTCATCGAGCTCTCCGCTGGCGGGGACTGGAAGCTGCCGAACAAGATGGCTCAGCCGCCGAAGCGATCACGCGCGATCAATTGCTGAAGCATGAACCGCATAGCCTGATGACCTCGGTCGATACCAACCCACTGGCGTCATTGGCGATGTACTATGCCCTGCGCAAATTCCCCGCTAAACCAGGCACACGAAGCAACGCTAGTCCGGAAACACTGGCTAAAGATCGCAAGCAATTCTATCAAGCGTACGTCGATATCAAGAACTTCGCCGAGCAATTGGCCGCCAAGACACCCGATCATGAAGCACTGCGCTCGATTGGAGAGCTCAATCAGTTTGTGGTCTCCCGCATCGAGCTCCTCCGTCGAGAAGATCGCTTCAACCAAACGGCCAATGATCTCATCGCACTCCATAAAGCCCTGCGCGGCGGCTACTACGCACAGAAAACAGGCGTGGTGAGCCAACTGAACGAGTTTGCTAAAGCCTTAACGAAC
>CAIYMO010000019.1 GCA_903927345.1 uncultured Armatimonadota bacterium
CGACCAAGCCGGCCAGCGCCTCGAAGGCGTGGAAATGGCGTTCGACACCAAGGTCTTCGAAGGCAATGTCTGGGGTCTCCAATGGTCCAACTCCCGGGTCGCCCAGCGTGGCAAATTCCCCCAGTACTACAAGCAAGTCGGCGATAAGCGCGTCGCTGTGCCCGAAAACGAGGTGCCCAAGGAAACCGAGCTCCACGGCGCCGAATTTCGCCTCGCCAAGCCCGGAGCCGCCTACACATCCCCGACCAAAGGAGCCTGGACAGAACCCGGATCCAAAGCCGGACCCTACAAAGTAAAGCTTGTCGATGGCTCCGTAGTGACCTACTCGTGGTACCGATTCGTCGACCAGCCCTCCTTCCAGCAGTACAACTGGAGCGCCGAGAAGAAGCAACAACTCCAGGCTCTGGTCGAGAAAATCCACGCCAAATGGACCCCGAACCAAACCTTCATGCCGCCCCCATCCCAAGGCAAACTAGTCTCCCTCGACCCCGCCCTCCTCGTCACCCCACCCAAAGGCCTCGAACGAGGCTACGTCCCCATCGTCACCGCGCAGTCGAGGAAGGACTGAAGGATGTGGCTTTTTTTGAGCGAGATACTAAGGCCAAATTGCTAAGAAGTGCAACTGAACCTGTTACCCGGCCAAGGTGTGGGTTCTTGAAAGTTAGTTGCAGTCGTTGAGGAGAGCTACCGTGCACTCGTACCCGGAGTCTGATTCAGGAATTGATTGTGCGATGGTCTTCCAGCGCAGATCCTTCGCGTAGTAGAGCGACAATATTGCGTAGAGGCGCTGATTATTGGTCTTCGTCAAAGCGATTCTAAATGCTTGTTCTCGAGCTTTCAACTGCTGCTCCGGAGTGCCGAGTGTTAGCAGGGCGACGGCAGCCTCATGGGCTTCATGTACGGGACGACTTGCAATTTCAACCAGCTTTTTGGCTTCGGACTGTGTGAATGATCGCTTTTCTCGGTGAGCATCGCTCATTATTTGGCGAACCATCTTCTCAGCTTTGGTCAGCGTAAACTTTGCACCTGCCTTGTTAGGTGCGCCTGCCAAACAGAGACTGTAGGCGCTTACACTGGCCGCAGCGACCAAGGTGACGACAATTCCGGGACGTGCCTTCATTGCCCAACTATTCCGCACCAGTACCTTTCGACTACTCGTCAGATTACCGGGTTCTTTCTGATGCCTCCACAGTCGCACTGTGGAGGCTTAGAGACTCAGTTTTGGCAGGAAACGGTTGACTAAACCCCTGAAACATCGCCTAATTAGTGATGAGAAATTCACAACAAAAACTCAAAGCCCCGCACCACCGCCAGCCATGAATGCATAAACCTATCGGAAACGCAAACACCGTTGACCCCAAAACCGCCGTCCGCGCAACAGCACATTTCGGGTTCAAAGTGTTGCGCCAACTGTCGCGGACTTTCCCAGAAATCCAGAACCCGATAAAGCTCAGGTTGTACCAAGCGGCCCCCGTGAGTGAACCGCCTGGCGGAAGAATCTTTTTTAGTTGGGTCTTATCACCAGTTTTGGGTTAGACCCGCTAAAGCGCACTGCGTCTTGCTTATACACTTCGATCCATCGACCAGCGGACCACAGGTAGCCTTCGCTGCTCGCCATACTCCAGTTGTCGCCGCCTCGGTCAATTTCGAGGTCAATGCTCAAAATGTCCTCCTTTCGGATCGCACTGGACAACTTTAGCATCACGTCCGAGCGCCGGTTGTTGTTCCACTGAACGCCTTGGTTTACAGAAAGGAACTCTTGTGATCGACCCGACTTCAAGTTAACTTTGACCTTCAAGTTGTCGTTTCCACCTCGAAGATCATCGCCACCAGTATTGAAGACCAGATGAAGCAGATTTGACGAATCGGCTGCATCTCGAGTTTGCAACGGAACTAGCAGTCGGGGACGCTCTGCGGTGAACCGGTTTTGACCCCAAAATCCAATACGTCGTTCTTCACTACCAAGAACGGCTTTGACTTCGACCATTCCCATCGTCCAGTTGTCTGGGGAAGTAGAGAGTTTGCCGTCGTTTCCAAGGGCAAACTCAAGAGAAACGATTTCAATGGGATTTCTTGGAGCAGCTAAATTCAGCCTAATCGTATTTGTCGAATAATCGGTCCACTGGATGCGCTGATTCACCGCGTCGAACTTTTCACTCATTCCGTTGGAAAACTTAACGACGACTCCAAGATTATTCGAGCCTCCTCGCAAGTCGTCTCCGTCGGTCCGGAATGTACACACCAGAGCTGCCGCCTTGTCGCTGGGAACTTTGGCTTTGGAAAAGACGGTTAACACTCGATTCCTTCCGTCGAATCGGTGCTGACCATATTTGATGATCTTGTTGTCGATTCGTCTTCCATCGAGAGCTTTTCCTACCTCACGGACAGTGAGATTCTTCATCGTCCAGTTGTCCGGGCTCAGTCCGCCCTTCGTGACGTGGGTGACTTCGACAGACGAGATAGTCCCGGCATTTGGACTATTACTCAGGGGGAAGAAAACTTCTTGTTGATCGTTAGCAATCCACCGTTGCCCCAAACTCGCTCGGACCATCGTGTTCGAGGTTCCGTTGGTCATCGTCACTTTGAGGTCGATGTAACTATCTCCTCCGTCCTTTCCGCCGCGCAGATCATCGGCTCCGGTATCGAACGACAAGACCAATCCGGCTAATTGCCCTGTCGCCGGAAAGTTATGCTGTTCGAGATCCGCGGGCATCGCAAAAAAGTATCTTGTATTGCAGAACCAGGTTCTCCATTTGATTCCAGAGTTTTTCGCACTCTCTGGTGCGGCGTAGAGAAAGTTTCTACCGGCCGGATTGGGCTTGATCTGAGTGACTTCGCCAGGGTCGTTAGGATCGTAAGCAAAGATGGTGAAGTCTGTGACTGGCCCCGTTTTGTTTCCGGTGTAACGTCCCATGTCGTAGCCTATGGCAAGAACTTCATGGTGTGCATTTCCATCGCCGCGCAAAATAATAGGTATGGGCATTCCGGCATCGATGGAAGCCCTGAGTTCTGGGATTCGCGATGAGATTCCCCACTCGTAGAACTCAGTGTCTCGCTCGCCTCCGGGGTTGAATTCCAGTTCGGTCATCCGGTCGAGTGCCATCAAATTTGCCTGCTTATGACGAGCCAAAATCTGTCTTTCCAGTGGGGTTCCTCTGGACGGCAGCCACCACCCCTTTGGAACTGGCATGTTTGCTCTGAAGTAGTCGAGGGCGTTGTGAGACATTCCCGCACAGAAGCCGTCGGACCGTTTGTCGATGATGTCGATCTGGTCGTCCGAAAACATATTTGCGAACTGGAATCCGTGGACTTTCGGATCAAATCTCGTCATGACCGGCGCACCGAGAGACTTCGCTCCTACCATCGCCATCGCCAGAAGAACAATGATTTGCTTCATACTGGCAAGTATAAAATATCGCCAGTATCATTGCAAGGACGTTAGACCTCAATCGTAACTGGCAATCACATCTCTGACAGGTCGATGCGAGTGTCCTCAAAGCGACTCTTGCCAGATAGCGGGAAGAGGCTAAATCGCTCGCCCTTCGTGTGAACCAGGTTGACAAAGTCCCTGAAACTTCGCCCAGTAATTGATGAACATTTCGCGATGCGTACTCAAAGACACACACACCAAGTCAAGCGATCAAAACCGCCCCGCTTCGCACCCATCGTTAGTCAAACTCTGCAGACCCATTGAACCTAACACGCCCCTCCTACTCTACACACGGACTGCCGCCGACCACTTCCGCCATGACCGCCAAGATCCACGACAAAACCGCCGTCCGCGCAACTGCGCACTTCGGGTTCAAAGTGTTGCGCCAACTGTCGCGGACTTTCCCGGAAATCCAGAACCCGTTGAACCTAATTGCGCCCACTGCGCCAACCCGCATCTTCCCGACCCACGAAAAACCAATAACGAAAAGCCTAAAGCCACGTTAAACTAAGAGTGATGCGACGGTTCCACTGGCTCCCGGTTGTTGTTCTCGCCCCAATAATCCTCCCCGGATGTGGCGGAACAAACACCACCGACGGAGCCCAAGCATACAACCGGTCGTCAACGTACGCCGAGACTCCAATTGCGCCCGGAGTCTCTGGCTATGCAAACGAAATCCTCACCGTCAGCGCCTTCGTCAACGCGGCCGAAATCAAGGAAGCCAGCGGAGTCAGCCGAGTCGTCGCCGGCCTGAAACGCCTCCCGATCATCCCCAAGCGGGTCTTCCTCCTCGGAGCAACCGCCACCAACGCCGAATGGTGGAAGAAGCCTCTCGAGGACGCCAAAATCTCCGTTGTCCCGGTGGTCGGAACCAGCGCTGAAGGCTGGGATAAAGTCGTCAAAACCCTCGGAGTCGCCAAGATTCTCTCCAACGGTCCCAAAGACGGCGGCGTAAACCCCGACGGTCTCAAAGCCGCGCAAACATCGCTCTCATCACAGTTCGTCGCCGAGGGAGTCCGGTTCGTGATCGTCAACACCGACACCCCGCTCAAAACCGACAAGCCCGGCTCACTCCCCGGACTCTGGCTCAAAGGTGCCGTCGAAGCCGCCAAAGAAAACACCGTCGTCGTCGGCTGGCGCTCCCTCGCCGCTCTCGGCGAAAAGGACGACACCCCCGTCATCGCCGACTCCGGCGCTCTCGGCAAAGCAACCAAGGTTGTCGCCTGGGTCTCGTCATCCGCCGTCGCACCGCTCGCGAAGAAAGTCGTCGACAGCGGTCCAATCTCCCTCGCCGTCGGCGGCGGAATGGGACAAGACAAACTCCCGCACGTCGGCCTCCTCGAGATCAAAAAAGACGGAACCCTGACCGCAAGGATCGCCAAGCTCAGCGACACCTCCCTCCCTACAACGGTCCTCGAAGCATCGCTCTGGTCGCCCGCCCCCAAAGCAACCACCCCCGCAGCCAAGCCCGCGCAGCCGATCAAGAAGTGAACATCTTCATCGCTCCCAACGCCTTCAAAGGAACCCACAACTCCGTCGAAGTCGCCCAGATCTGGGCCGGAGTCCTGGGCGATAAGCACCAAGTCCAAACCCTCGCTCTAAGCGACGGCGGCGACGGCTTCCTCGATGCGATCCACTTCCTAATCCCCGAACTCTCCCGCCGAACCCATCTCGTCACCGGACCCTACCCCGAGCAACGAGTCAACGCCGACTGGCTCTGGGACGCCAGCAACAACATCGCCTACATCGAAGTCGCCCAAGCCTGCGGCCTAGCAAGAGCCACCCAACCCCTACGACCGCTCGAAGCAACCACCTTCGGCGTAGGCGAGCTAATCCTCGCCGCCCAAAAGGCCGGAGCCGAAGACATCTACCTCGGCCTAGGCGGCACCGCCTCCACCGACGCCGGCTCCGGAGCCCTTCGCGCCCTCGGTTGGAACTTCGTCGACGACGCCGGAAGAGACATCGGTCAAGACTTAACGCGCCTGAATCAAATGGTAGTCGGCGGAGCCCAGCCCCCTGGGCTGAACCTGATGACCGATGTCAACAACCCGCTCCTCGGCGACCAAGGCGCGGCAGTGATCTTCGCTCCCCAAAAAGGTGCGACCCCCCGCGACGTCGAACTCCTCGAAGCCCGTCTCGCCGCCTTCTGGCTCATCGCCCGAGACCAACTCGGAATGAACCTCTCCTTCCCCGGCAGCGGTGCCGCCGGCGGACTGGGTGCCGGGCTATCCCTTACCGGCCAAGCCCACCTCGGCTCCGGCTTCGACCTCATCGCCGACCTCGGCGACCTCGAAGACAAACTGCGCTGGGCCGACCTAGTGGTCACCGGAGAAGGAGCCTTCGACTCGCAGTCGATGATGGGCAAAGCCACCGGACGAATCATCTCGCTTGCCCAAAGCAAACGGAAACGCACTGCAGTGATTGCTGGAAGCATCGCCCCAGGCTCTCTGCCGATGATTGATTACGCGGTTGCTTTGCAAGGCAAATCCGTCCGCGACGGTGCTGTTGATCTTCTGAGCCAACTCGGCTCGTAATTCAAAACAAAACAGGGCTGAGTTACCTCAGCCCTGTTTGATCCATTACTTGTTGCCGAGCGTTGGAGCCGACATCCCCGGAGGGACCGGCGCCGAACCATTCGGTGCAGGTGGTGGCGTCGTTGCGCTACCGGGTTGCTGGCCTGGGGTTCCCGGAGAAGCTCCTGGACCCTTTTTGCTCGCGTCGGTCTCTTCCCAAGGCGGCTTGCCCGGGGTGTACTGAACTTGACCTTGGTCAAGATTTCCAGCACCGTTCATGGTTTTCAGCAAGAAGTAGCCGAGAACCACGACCGCGATTGTGACGACCGCAATAATGACGGGAGTTTTGACTTCGCCCTTCATTATTGTCGCTTATCCCACATTCCGGCTGGCCATGGCCAGTTGACCGGATCGTTGGGCCAGTTCGCAGGCTTCACTTGTCCAGCTTGGCCGCCCTGAGCAGTCAAGGTCTGGCTCTTCACGAAGAACTTAGCGTGACCATCAGCAAAGCCATAGTTGGTTCCCTTGCCGAACATGGTTGCGCCGCCGCCGGTCATGTTGAACTCGCCATAGTTGAAGAAGACTTCAGTTGCCCAGCCTTGGCAGTACTGGTGATACCAGTTTGGACGAGGAGCAATCGCGATTGTCGTTGCAACCGATGGAACTGCCGTTTGGCTCGATCCGCCTGAGTCACAAGTGACCGACATTTGGCACTGTTCGGAGCTTGCACCCCACCAGTCGCCACTCAAGCTTGGGAACGCTGGCCAGGTGTAGTTCATGCTGTAGGTGACACCACGGGTGTTTCGACCAGGGATGCACTCGCCGCCGCTACCTTCGGTACCGCGACCCCAGTTGTCAACAGGTGACTTCCAAAGATCAAAGTTCTTGATATACGGGTTGACCTGTTGGTGCCAAGGCTTCCATTCGGAATCCCAGCCCCAGCAGAATGGGTAGGTGTCGTCTGCATCAGCGCCATACATGTAAATGCCGAGGCTGGTCTGCTTGACGTTCGAGAGGTCTGCAGCCTTCTTTGCCGCCATTTTTGCCTGAGCAAAAACTGGGAAGAGGATCGCAGCCAAGATCGCGATGATCGCGATGACGACGAGTAATTCAATCAGCGTAAACGCTTTGGATTGATGAGGGCGATTGGTGTACTTCATTGTTTTTCCAAGTGTATGAATGACTAAGATGAGCGGGAATAAATCGGTGCTGGACCAAGCGTGGTTCCGGGGATGAGCTCGGTTTTGACCTTGAGAACTTTGTTCTCAGGTTGCTTGCCATCAACAAGTTGATTGATCAGGGCAAGTGTCGCGGTTGCAAGTTCTTCGGTGTCGGCCAAGACTGACGCGGCTTCGTGCGAGGTTGCCGACGGCCAGTGGATTCCGTCATAGCCCACAACGGAGAACTTATTGGGAATTGACCAGTCAAGTTCGTTGCACGCCTGAAGAAGGGAGTAAGCCAGGAAGTCTCTCCAGCAGAAAATAGCCGTCGGACGATTCGCCGCTTCCCACAGACTGGGTAGGTCTTCGGCCAACCGAGCCGGGTCGGCCTCAACGGCCGCGGGTTCAAGTAGCTCGATTCCGAATCCTAGCAGCGCGGTCCGAAGCGCCTGGATTCGAATCTCGGCGTCACGGACTGTGGGGCCGACTTCAATGAGCGGAAGAATTTTGGTGTGACCGAGCTCGTGGAGACGCTTCGCAACCATCCCGAGCCCTTCAACCGGATCGTCTGAAACCGAAGGAAGCACTCCGCTCGGGTCCGATGAGTAGATCAGAACGGTAGGCAGTCGAGACCCTCGCAGAAGGTGAAGCAAAGGGTCGTCCGCAAAAGGTGCGAAGAGAATGACCGCATCGGCAGTTCCGCCATTCAAGAATTGATAGGTGGCCTCCGGTGAGCGATTGAAGTTCGTGTGAACCAAAACGTCGTACCCGGCCTCTCCAGCAGCAACCTCGATCATCGCTGCAAGACGGTCCATGAAGAGGTCCCCGAGGGTGCGCATTCGGAAGGCGTTGTAGAAGGAGATGACGTTCGTTCGTCCGCTCTTGAGAGAGCGGACCAGAAGGTTGGGTGTGTAGTCCAACTGCAAGGCCGCATCTTGGACGCGTCGCTGGGTGTCGTCAGCGATGCGGAGTTCCTCGCTTCGGCCGTTCAAGATCGAGGACGCAGTCGAAACGGAAACACCGGCAAGTTCTGCAACGTTTGCCAGAGTCGTTCTCTTTCTTCCCTCAATTTTGTTTGCCATAGACCACCTCGTCTTGCTAAAATATTATAGCAACGGTTTTTCGAGGATGCAATAATATTTTTTCAGAGTTTATAGCTGGAAATTTTGACATTCCACGATAAGCAGGCATTGTTGGTTAATAACCCGACGGGTTGCCTATGATCTCCACTCTCCTAATGTGCGCACTGCAAACCCAAACGGTCAGCCTCTCCCTTGATAAAACATCAGAGCCTTGGCAAGGGTGGGGTACCTCGCTTTGCTGGATGGGCAAGGTCTTTGGGCAGCGGGAAGATCTCGCTGACGCTCTCTTCACAACCAAGGAAGTGCAAATCGGCTCCGAGGTTATCCCGGGTCTTGGGATGAACATCGTCCGCTACAACGCAGGAGCTTGTTCTTGGAATGTAGTGGGAGGCCGACGAATGGTCACCTCCAAAATCATCCTTCCCTACCGCCAGATGGAGGCATTCTGGCTTGATCCCACTAAGCCAGCTCCGGAATCTGATGGATGGGATTGGAATACCGATCTCAATCAAGTCGAGATGATGCGAAAGGCAAAGCGAAGGGGAGCCGACAAGTTTGAGCTCTTCTCCAATTCGCCAGTTTGGTGGATGTGCAAGAACGACAACCCATCGGGAGCGCTCAAGGCATCCGATGACAACCTCCGCGAGGAGTGCTACGATGACTTTGCGATCTATCTGGCCGAAGTTGCCAGGCACTCCAAGGAGAAATGGGGAATCTCGTTCACGACGGTTGACCCGTTTAACGAGCCTCTTTCAGATTGGTGGGATGCCGATTGCAAGCAGGAAGGGTGCCACTTTTCCGTCGAGGCTCAGTGCCGACTCCTGCCTCTTTTACGGACCGAACTCGACAAGCGCAACCTGAAATCTCTCCCGATCGCCGCATCGGATGAGACCTACATGACGCACGCGATTACTGCGTGGAAAGGCTACGACGCGGTTGCCAAGTCCTTGGTCAAGCAAGTAAACGTGCACGGATATCAGGGCCTAATCAGTCCACGGGCAAAGCTGCGCCAGACCGTTGGGAACCTCCCAGTATGGCTCTCGGAGCATGGTGAAAATGATACGACCAGTCTCATCCTGGTGGGCAGCATCCTGAAGGATATCCACGATCTGCAGCCCGTGGCCTGGAGCTACTGGCAGCCACTCGACGGCAGTAACTGGGGGCTGATCGATGCCGAAATGACAATCGGGAAACTCAACGAGGTGACCCCCAAGTACTTCGCTCTTGCTCAGTTCAGTCGGCACATCCGAAAAGGAATGCGAATCATTCCGAGCAGTGACCCCACGATGGTCTTTGCCCACGACTCTCGTTCAAAGAAATTGGTGGTGGTCGTCGCAAACCTTACCAAAACAGCCAAGACGAAGACGATCAGCTTCGCAGATTTTAAGACGGTTGGGACCAAGATTGACACATGGATCACAGAGCCGAAGCGAGGCGTGCTTTACCAAAAAGGGGCGAAGCCAGTGCTTGAAGCAAAGATGATGACCATCAATTTGCCGTCCGAATCGGTCCAAACAATAGAACTTCGCGCCGGGAATTAATCCCGGCGCTTCAGATTGGCTATAGACGATCCTACTCTAATGGGGATCGCGTCATTCGGGTCGAGTGGTCGCCAGCCAACGATCTTGCCTCAAAGTGCGAAATCGGGTCAGCTACCCGGACGTAATGCACGCCCGCCTCGGCAACCGTGATGAAGTTGTCGATGAACACGCTTGTGTCGCCGTCCACCGAGAGCATCAGGTCGAAGACCGGCTGTTCCAGTTTGAGGGCGAAGTAGCCTTCCTGATCGACGAAATCAGAGTGAACAGTGTTGCTTCCCGTCACCAACAGGGGCGCACCAAACTTCATCTCTTTTGGTTCAGCAAGGAGGTGCCATGCCTGACCATGAGTTCCTTCGACAAAGAGAGCGGTCTCTGTGATTTTTAGTCCGGTGAGATCAATCTCGTGAACAACAGAACGATCGCCAGGGCTAACGTTGTAGTTCTGTGAGTCTGCTCCGATGCAGTCGCCAGTTAACGTGTTGATGAAGCGATAAGTGAATCCATCGAGCTCCGGATTTTCCGCAACTTGTCGGTCGTCCACAACGTGGATACGAACCTTCTCCTTGCTCCGCTCGAGCGACAACACACCTTCGGCGTAGAGCCGGCGTAGCTCGTAAGCGGCAGCCTTGTAGCGTCCGCTAGAGTCCACGACCGCCCAGCTCTGGACGGGCCAGATATCGTTCAACTGCCAGATCAACGATCCTCGGCAGAAGGCCGAACGTCGGAAGTGCTCAACACCCATTCGAAGCGCATCGCGTTGGTTGAGCTGGGAGTAGTACGTCCAGTCCTCAAGCGTTTGGCTCTTTGGGTAGTGCAGTTCAACGTAGCCAACGAACGTGTCGTAACCCTTACGAGTCTTGTCATGCCAGCGGACGACCGGGCTGCGATAGTCCCAATCCTCTTCGCCGATGGTTTCCTCCCAAAGCGCGATGGAACACGATGATGCGAAGCCATACTCGGAGCTGAATCGGGCTTCAGAGTCGAGGTAATACTTCCAGTCACCGCGACCGTGCCAGGCGTCCCAATAGTGCGAGTCGCCAATTTTTCCGCCGTTCGCGTCGGGCTCGGAATCTCCGCAAGGAGATGTGTGGATGTAGCTGGTCTCAGGGTTGAGTTCAGCAACGACGGCTGGGAACAGCTTGTCGTAAAGGTTTTCACCGTAGAAGCGAGGGGGGTGTGGACCACCCTTCCAGTTCCACTTCTGCTGCCACATCTGCAAATTCTCGTTATTGCCACACCAGAGCGCAAGACTTGCATGGTGACGAAGCCGCTTGACATTGAACTCCGCTTCAGGGCGAATCTTGGTCTGCCACTCTTCGGTATCTGGGTAGTAAGCGCAAGCCTGCGGGAAGTCCTGCCAAACCATGATTCCGAGTTCATCACAAATGTCGTAGAACTCGTCCATTTCGTACATGCCTCCACCCCAAATGCGGAGCATGTTTGATCCCAAATCAAGGGCTTGGATCAGTCGCTCTTCGTAGCGCTGATGCGTGATCGCCGAAGGGAACGAGAAGTCAGGAATCCAGTTGAATCCCTTCGCATAGACCTTCTTACCGTTGACTTCAAACTCAAACGACTCGCCCATCTCGTCTTTTTCTCGCAACAACTTGATGTTGCGGAATCCGATGTTGATGCTGCGATAGTCATCAGAAAAGTCTTCTTCGGTCGAGAGAAACGCCGTGAGTTCATGCAGAACCTGATCACCAAGCCCATTGGGCCACCAAAGTTCTGGCGATTCGATCTTAAAGATTCCATCGGCAGAAGTCAGCTCAGCATCACCGACGGCGAGGCTGAAGGAAAGATCTCCTGGTCCCTCGGTTTGGGCGAACGCACGTAGCGTGACCGACCCATCCTCGTGCCACTCCTGGGTGGCGCTGAGGTGCGAGATCCGGTTGTTGAACTCTACGAGCCGAATAGGCCGCCAAACTCCGCAGCTAACCAGACGAGGACCCCAATCCCAGCCGTACATGCACTGAATCTTTCGAACGAAGGATCGCTCTTCAAATCGCTCAACGTACTCGGGCAAGCCTTCTTTGCGGAAGAACTCGGCTTGTCGGGCCAATCCAACATTGATGGCGGACTTGAAGTCAATTCGGAGCTCGTTATCGCCTTCCTGGAGGGCGTTTGTAACGTCAACCTCAAGCGCAACGAACATGTTGTCGTGCTCGGCGATGACGGTGCCGTTCAGCGAAATCGTGCAGATCGTATCGAGTCCTTCGAAAATCAGTTTGCGGTTAGGAGATTCCGCCTTAGCTTCCCAGTAGAAGGTCGTTCGGTAGCTCCAATCGGTCTCGTCAACCCACTGCACTCCGTACTCGTTCATCCGCTCGTGCGGGTTGGGAATGATGCCATGCTGCATCAAGTCGAGATGAATATGACCGGGTACGACTGCCTCTAGCCATTCTGGGTTGCTATAGCCCAAAGTGGAACCGGGCTTGTCATGCTTTGTTTCAATGAACTCCCAGCCTTCGTGCAGATATGTCTCAACGAGCATCGTCGCTTATTGTACCGACAGGCTGTCGTGTTGATGTATGCGTATATTTCACTTCCTGGTGAGCTTGCCCGGGGCTTTCGCGAGTAAATTAGCACCAATGACGACGATTGCAATGGTCTTGTTGGCGTTTCAGGGTGCTCCCGTAACACTTGAACGATTAACAATGGAAGCTAACCAGGCGAAGGTCTTCCAACGACCAATCGATCAGCGCATGGAATTTTTTGCCCGGAAGTTCATCGACACTCCCTACGTCGGAGCAACCCTGGACCAAAACCCGACTGACGAAAAGTGCACCGTCCTCCTCACCGGTCTCGACTGTGTCACCTTCATGGAGACGGTCTTCGCTCTCGCACGAACTCCTAGCCCGACCGAGGAGAAGCTCAAAGCGGCGGTCACCAAGACCCGCTACTGGCAAGGAACGGTCAATGGCTACTTGTCCCGGCTTCACTACACAACCGACTGGTTTTTCGACAACGCTCGGAAGGGCACCATTGTTGACCTCAGCGCAAAGCTTCCCGGCGCAGTCCCGTTCACACGAAAAGTTGGCTATATGTCCGCCCATCACGACCGCTATGCCGCACTGAAAGCTAGCCCTTCATTGCTCCCAAAGTTACGCGAGCAAGAGGCCAGCAACAACGCTCGAGCGAAGTGGTACATCCCAGTGGCTTCCCTTCCTCAAGCCGAAAAGCATCTGAAGACGGGAGACATCGTCGGGCTCGTCGGCGGAGTGGAAGGAATCGACATCAGTCATGTGGGACTGATCATCGTCGAAAGGAATGTTCCCCACTTCGTCCACGCCAGCAGCGTCCGAAAACTCGTCACCTTTGACAAACGGCTTTCGGACTACTTGGCGGGTTCAAAAACTGAAGGGATTATTGTTGCAAGACCGCGCTAACCTTCGCCTGATGAGACTTTGAGTCGTAGCCCACAAACTTCAAAATCACAGACTTGCCGTCCTTCATACGGATCGTTCCCGACTGTCCAGGAGCCAATCCCTTGCCCGCCATCTGCTCGCGCCGAGTCGTCGCTGGCGCAGGTTTGAGGTCCAGGCTGACGGTCGTGAACGCCCGGGCCGCACCTTTCGAGGGTGCAACGAGCGAGGACAGGTGCGCCAGGAGGAGCGGCCTTGGCGAGTCTTGCATCTCGCCGTTTACGAGGTTTCCGCGCGAGATCACTGAGAACCAGAGTCGTTGCGGGCCCGGAGCTTCCACTGAGGGGACGTCTCCGCCGTTGTCTGCGCCGTCACGCTTGGACACCAGTTCTTTGATCTCCACACCAAAATCTCCTTGGATGTAGCCACCGACGCATCCACTGGCGTCTGGGCGATCATACGCCATGAAGCTGATCTCGCCTGGTTCAAATGCCTTGACGAATCGGCTATCGGTGTCTTTCGATCCTATCCATCCCATTCGATACCGTTCAATCAGCGAGTAGGAGTTGCTTCCTTTGCCCATCGGGGTTGTGGGATCGCCGTACTCGATAAAGTTGCGATCTGTCGAGAGCGTTTCCTCTCCCTTCTTATCTAGTACCGACCACGCGTGGGGAAATCCCATGTTGTGACCAATCTCATGGGCATAAACCCGCCATTGGTGCTTTGCGCCGAAGAAGATGGAAGTCTGCGGACCAGTTGCCAGGGCAGCGACACCGGGAGGGCTGATCTTTCCACCTGTTGGAGATGCATTCAGCATCACGCAGATCATGTCGAACTCCTTCCTGAAATCCACTCCGAGCTGCCTCTGAGCGGCTGCGACGGCGTCAGTGATTGGGGCGCGCCGTTGCTTCGCCGGAACTTCTTTCCCGTCTTTGTCCGTTCGCTCGTAGAGGCTACTTTTTCCGATTTTGACGACCGGCGAAATCTCAAACTTACTCACCGTCATTGTGCCGCAGGACTGGATTTTGAAGAAGCTGGTCAGCGCCTCGCCGACCTCGCGCATCTCGGCGTCGGAATGACGAGAGACCGTTGGATCGGGGTCATTTTCAAACGATGTTCGCAAGAAGATGATCCGCATCGCTTTATCGCCCGCAATCCGGTTCTTTGGTCGCTGATAGCCTGGTTCCGGAGTAAAAACGCTTGCCTGTTGAGGCGGTGTCAGATGGAGCGCTGACGCAAGAGCAATGGACGGAAACATCTAGATATCTTAACGCAGCGGGCCACGAGATGTTTAGATTTGGCGATTGACGGCTGATCTGCGTTAAGTTCCCGGTAACCTAAATCATGCCCATGGAAGGTCAACCAAACCGCCTGGAATCGCTTCGCACCCTTCGTGCGGCGAATCTTGATGGGGCCTTCGCGACTGCCTTTATCACCCTCGTCGGCGGCAGCTTTATAGTCGGCTATCTCAAAGAGATCCATGCGGCGGATATTTGGCTTGGGCTTCTGACTGCAATTCCCGCCATCTGCGGCCTAGCTCAGATTCCTGGATCGGTGTGGGGACGAAGCTTTGTCAGCTTCAAAAAATACGTTTCCCCCGGCGGCCTGATCTGGCGTTTACTTCATATCCCGCTGTGCCTTCTTCCATTGATCGCGTTGAACGCTAACGCGAAGCTCACCATCATTCTCATCTTCAGCGGCGTCGCGTCATTGGTGGTCAACATGGTCAATCCGATCTATGGGGATTGGCTTGCCCGCCTCGTTCCCGACTCCCAACGAGGTGCCTTCTACGGCAAACGAAACTCCCTCAACGCAGCCATCGGTACCGGAACAGGGCTTCTGGGAGGCGTTCTCGTTGACGCTCTCAAACGGGCGGACCTGGGCGAGAAGAGCTACTCCGCTGTCTTCGTTCTTGGACTCTTGCTGAGCTTTGTCAGCATGCACTTCTTCCTCCAAATGTCGGATGTTCAGCGCGAGGAGCCGATCAAGGCGAACGTGCAGGAGACCGTCCATGCTCTGGTTTCGCCATTCAAGAACAAACAGTTCGTCCGCGTGATTCTCTTCCTGTTCGTGTTCATCGCCGGGCAGTCCTTCGCTGGCAACCTTTGGGCAGCATACGCTTTTGAAACCCTGAAGTTCGACCAAACGCAGGTTCAATTCCTTGGACTGTTCCACGCCGCAGGAAACATCTCGATGTCCAAGTTCTGGGGTTTCCTTTCCGATAAATACGGCAACAAACCCATCCTCGGCTTGGTGGGAATGGGCATGCTGCTCACTCCGACCGCATGGCTCTTTACTCAGCCCGGGACGCAAAACATGGCGTTCAATATGGGGCTGCTCTACAGCTGTCACATCCTTATGGGAATGGTCTTCAGTGGCGTTGCGCTGTGCCAGTACAACATCATCTTTTCGACCTCGCCCCCTGCCGAGCGATCGACATATCTCGGCTCGGCAATGGCGATTCAGTCAATCGCCGGAGCGGTTCCTCCCCTTCTTGGTGCTGCGATGCTCAGCTTCCTGCGCGAAGGCCACAGTGCGGACATTGCCTACAAGCTGACCTTTATCGCCGCCGTCGGCATCCGCTTCGTTGCCCTCATTCTGCTGGTCCCGGTTCGCGAAGAGGGCAGTCGCTCGTTCCGCGAGACTGTTGAAAACCTCAAGAGTGTAACGCCCAGAGGACTCCGGGCGATGAAGAAGTTCACGCAGAGTGGCGACGCCGAAGAGCGAGAGCATGCGATCCAAAAGATCGCCGGACAAGGCTTCGCACTCGCTTCCGATGAACTCATCAAAGCGCTCCATGACCCCTCTCCAAGGGTGCGCCGACAAGCCGCCTCGGCTTTGGGTCGGTTGGGAGATCAATCGGCAGTGGTGGAATTGATTCACCAACTTCGCGAGCACCCAGACCTCGTTGAGGAAGAGACCGTGGAAGCCCTCGGCGATCTTGGTGATCCATCTGCAATCCCCGAGTTGATCAAGGCTTTAGAAGCACCTCGCTCGGTCCTTCGCCGCGCCGCCGCACGAGCGGTAGCCCAGATTCCGGGCGCTGGAGAGAATCAGTCAGCGGTCAACGCGCTGATTCTCGCCGCTGAAAACCCGTCGGACCCCGACCTGCGTCGCTCCGCGCTCCAAGCCCTCCGTAATCTCGAAGCCCCCGGCATCGCGGCAACCGTTGGTCATGCGCTTACTGACAAGCACCCTTCTGTCCGCATCGCCGCCGCTGAGGCCGCGGGCGAACTCGAGCTGAAGGACACTGCCGATGCCTGCCGTGCATCGTTGGTGCTGTACGACGACGAAGGTTGCGCCGAAGTCGCCTACGCCCTGGGCGTCAACGGAGTCTTGGAAGACGTCCCACGCATCCTCGAAGTAGCCAAGAGCTGTGTCTCGATGACCACGCGCCGCCGTTGCCTCCTCGGCGTCGCGCGAATCTACGGCGTCGAAAGTCAGACGTACCGTGCGCTGATGAGCTCGGGAATGGAGCGCGATCAGCTCATGATCACCCTTCTCACTGTAAGCGGAAAACGATCGAAACACGCCAACATCGCGCTAGAAGCTCACGCCAACGGGCACGAGTCGATGGCGGTCAAGGCGCTGTCGCTCGGCAAAGACGCCGCAATCCTCGCCGACTTCGACGTCCCCGAGCTCTTCGTTGTCGCGGCCGCGGTCTACTCGGAGCGAATATCAGCCCGAACAGGGCGATGACCTACGACGACTTTGCTGCCATCGCGCTAGCTCTTCCCGAGGTGGAAGAGAAAGTCGGTCGCCACGAGATTGACCTGCATCGCCGTGGCCGCCACATCGCGCGGCTTCGCGACAAAGGCACCACGCTCGCCATCCGCGTCCCCTGGGAACTCCATGATGAGCTACTGGCAATGGAAGGAACGAAGTTCTTCAAGACCGACCACTACAAACGATATCCGTATGTGCTGATCAAAATCGAAGAACTTGCGGATGTGACTGCAAACCAATTGATTGCCGCATCCTATCACGTTGCACCCGAACCTCTTCCGCTCCGATGACTACTGAACCCTTCCTCGTCGAGCTTCTTTTGCATATTCAAACAGAGAGAGTTTTATGTGTCCAGAACGTTTGAGTGCTAGATCAATCTCACGTTCAACCCGATCAGGATGATAACTATGGAGATGTCCGAGTCCATGCAGCGCACTCCGTTGGCACTCGTATGATTTGCACCACAGAGCGGCGTTAAGAACATCCAGAATTGGTTGGACCAAGTGTTCCCAGCCAGGGAACATGGCGGCCCCCTCCAGGCAATCCATGTCCCACATCATGTAAACCGCGTCACCTGCCTCACCGATGTCTGAGTGCCTTGAGTTCACAAAGTACGGGTCTAAAAACTCTGTGTAGAAGACTTTGAGAGCCGTCACAGTCGATATCTGTTGTTCATCGGAAACGCCCTTGCCTCTGACGTCGCTCCAATATTCACTTGCTCTCCCCTGAAAGAACCAGATCATAAAACCTATTTGTTCAGGATCCATGTCAGCACAAAGCGCCGGAGATTGTCTCAGGAGACGTTCAAGGTAGGTCGCAATCACATCTGGGGGCAGAGTGTTCATGCGGATATCGCAATCCCACAATTCGTCTCGGGATTTGAAGTTCGATAGAGTGGTGAACCACTCTTCGAAGCTCAATTCGGGACTATTCATCTTCAGCACGTAACCGCCGTTCAAACCAGAATGCCCCGAACGGCACATTCCCCGCCACAAACCCAAGAATCAGCTTGCTCAGCGGCCACTTGTCCGCAATCCAGACTCGAACCAAAGCGACCAGGAACACCAAGAACAGGATTCCGTGAACCATCCCTACCGGCTTGATCAGCACCGGATTCCCCATCAGATACTTCATGGGCATCGCGACCAAAAACAGCAACAGCGCCGAGCACCCTTCTGCCAACGAAACCTTCCGAAACATGTCCAACGCGCTCATCTCGTCCAGTTTACTGGAACCGAAAACGTCAAACCGAGAACCCCAGACCCCAATCGAGCGTCATACTAAGTAGACAACTGGGGGCGTCAGGGTTCGACAGGACCGAAGCGACTCATCGTTGCGAGCCGTGGATTCTCGTTGGCCACGTAAAAAACGAGTAAAAAATAACTGCAAACAATAACTTTGCATTCGCAGCCTAAGTGCCGCGCATGAGCCAGTTCTGAGCCAGTAAGAACTGATCCTCGTGTAGCCAAATCTGGATCGCTAGGGCGAGCTTCTGTTCGTAGTAGACCCGGCTAAACACAATCGGACTAAGGGTGCGCTAGGCGGTCTCGGCAGAGGCGCATCACAAAAATCCAAACTGAGAAGACGCTCGTGGTAATGCTGGGAAGGCGGTTTTGGAAGGGAGTTCAATTCTCCCCGCCTCCACCAGTTTTTTGAACTCAAATTGGCTAATTTCTGTACAAGAGGGCACTCTAGAGAGCGATAAACCCTTTTCTCAGAGAGTTGGAAAGGTAGGCTTTTGTCGTGGGTCGAAAGCGTAAAGAAGGCGATTTAAACGGCTATATTGAGCGCAAACGCCGCGTGGATGGGACCGAATACGTTGTGTTTGTGCAGCCTTTTAGAGTTGTAGTCACAGATGCTAGTGGTGGTCAAAGAGAGATTAGGCGTAAGGTGCAAAGCGACGCATTTAACCGATCCAATACGTTTGCACTTGTTCAGGCCGCTTCACAGGCTGGCTCACGTATGGAGGCAGCGAGGTCCAAGTTGTTGGACCTGGAGCCCGAATCGAAGCCGAGTATCCCCGCTGGGCCCTCTAAGCCTACAGTCAGCGAGGTGGCGTTAATGCAGCTAAATTCGATTACGCGCTATGGCGTAGACGGCAGGACGCCGCAGGCGGCCAGACCCGCGACCAGGCTAGTCTACGAGAAGTCTATTCGGCGAATGGCAAAGTTTGAACCTCGAATTGCAGACCTTCCTCTCGCGTCGCTCACCAGGGCCCAGGCCGATGCGCACCTCTCAGAATTCAGGAAAACTGTTGCCGCTCAGACTGCAGACCACTATCAGGGTCTCTTGCACACGATTGGAAACTGGGCAGTGGACCAAGAATTGATCTCCACAAATCCATTTCGTAAAGTCGGGCGGCATGGTCGAGGATCAAAGACTCTGGACAGGGTTGCTTTAGAGCTAGATGAGATCAACAGATTAAACATCGCAACTCAATCTTCTCCAACAATGAGGGCGGCGCTAAGACTTCTTAGGAGTGGACTGAGAGCAAGCGAAGTGATTGCCCTTTCCGAAGATGATATTGATGCGAGGTTAAACACAATTCGGATCAAGTACAGCCAGGTCCAAGCAGTGCCAGGCTGGGCAAAGTTCACGACGAGTCCATTTTTCCTCGACGAGCCCAAAACTCCAACATCAACAACCACATTAACGCTACACGGTGAAGTAATTGCAGAGCTTCTCGAGGCGCTGAAGTATGCGAAAGTGTGTGAGGTCGAGTGCTATGACAAACCTGGCTTGCTGCAAAAGAAGAAGTTCGTTGTTCACAACAGACACTTCAAAGGACTTCTATACAACAATTTCCAGAGGCAGATAAAACATCTGTTCGAGGTAGCTAAGGTTGACTTGCCTGCAATGTATGCGGGTGCGGTTCGGTGGAATCACGTATGGCGCAATACTCTGGCTGCAGACTTGTTGGCGCTTGGGGCCGACGACCTTATAATTCGAAATCTTATGCGGCATAGAGATGCGAATACTTCAAAGACTGTGTATGCATCTGCTCGCAATAATCATCTGCATGTCTATAGAAGCTATGCATCGAAGGTAAAAAAAGCTTCCGATTACTTGCAGGTAATCGCAAAGATCGATCTCGATATGGAGGCAGGGGAGAGTCGGTTTCTGCTGAAACAGGTTTCGATTTACGACTTGGATGACCAGACTTGAGAATGCGAATTAGGAACAACCGTCTTCAAACGGGAATAGCTACAATTGTCGGGTGACTTCTGAACATATTGAACCGAGTATCGCAAGCTGTGTGATTTAGGTAGATGCATTGAGCTGGCTGGGGTCAAAATGGATTGGTTGCGTAGAGGATTGACTTATGGCAAAGCTTGAAGAGCTGACTAAAGGTGCACTTGCAAAGGGGATTCTAGGAGGCGACGTCGTCACAGTCGTTGACACCAAGTGGCACGGCAGTGACGTTGTTGAGGTGTTCTTCACGGACCAAAAGGGCAAAGCCGATAGTGCGCTTGCTTACCGAGACCAAGAGTTTGAAATCGAGATTCTTGAGCCTAGCTCTAGGTGGTCATTTACTGGAGACGGAGAAATGTTTCGGCTTGCTATGGAAGCAATGCGGATTCAAATGGCTCACCATTTCGATCCATACCTTGCAGTTAACACTTCGCTGGTCATTCCGCTTCCGCATCAGATCACCGCAGTTTATGAGGAGATGCTAACACGGCAACCACTAAGATATCTGCTTGCTGACGACCCAGGTGCGGGTAAGACGGTCATGACTGGCTTGCTGATCAAAGAACTGATTGCCAGAGGTGATCTAAATCGATGTATGATCGTCGCCCCAGGTTCGCTCGTTGAGCAATGGCAGGACGAACTCTGGCGCAAGTTTGGTTTGCGATTTGAAATCCTCACCAATGACCAGTACGAGAATGCTCCGACGGGCAATTGGTTTAGTGAAAAGAACCTTATCATCTGCCGCCTCGATAAGCTGAGTCGAAATGAAGCGATCCAAGAAAAACTCAAGGCGTGCGACTGGGACTTGATCGTTTGCGATGAAGCTCACAAGATGAGCGCTACTTATTTTGGTGGCGAGGTGAAATACACCAAACGTTATCGTCTTGCACAGACGCTTTCCAGCATAACCCGTCACTTTTTGCTGCTCACAGCGACTCCTCATAACGGGAAAGATGCGGACTTTCAACTGTTCATGGCTTTGCTAGACGGAGATCGATTCGAGTTCGTGGCTCGTGATGGTGTGCATCAAGCTGATCCTAGTGATCTCATGCGAAGGATGGTCAAAGAACAACTGCTGAAGTTTGACCAAACACCTTTGTTCCCAGAACGACTTGCTTACACCGTGGCCTATAGCCTCTCACCTGGAGAAGCACAACTATATTCAGAAGTAACGGACTACGTCCGAGATCAGTTTAATCTCGCAGAAAAGCTGACGAATCAAGGGAGAAACAATGTCGGCTTTGCTTTGACTTCACTGCAAAGGCGTTTGGCATCTTCTCCCGAAGCGATTTGCCAGTCGCTCAAGAGGCGCAAGGAGCGACTTGAGAAGAAGCTTCGAGAAGAAGAACTCATCAGGAGGGGACATCAGCAGAGTATTGATCTAAGCAACTTGGTCGGAGTTCACTTTGACGACGAGGACCCTGAAGGTTACGATGACCTACCTGAAGAGGAGCGGGAGCAGACCGAGGCCAGGGTTATTGATGAGGCCTCGGCTTCACAGACAATTGAGCAACTCAAAGCTGAAATTGAGATTCTCAAGCGGTTGGAGAACCTGGCCAAGGAAGTACGGAACAGCGGCACCGACCGAAAATGGGACGAGTTATCCAACATTCTGCAGGACAGGCGCGAGATGTTTGATGAGGCAGGTGCGAGGCGAAAGCTCGTTATCTTCAGTGAGCATCGAGACACGCTGAACTACCTCGAGCAGAAGATTGGAAGTGCGCTGGGTCGACCTGAATGCGTTGTGGTGATTCACGGCGCAATGGGGCGGGAAGAGCGCAGAAATGCTCAGCAAAGATTTACACAAGATAAGGACGCGCTTATTCTTATTGCCACCGATGCTGCTGGGGAGGGCATTAACCTACAAAGGGCGCATTTGATGGTCAACTATGATCTGCCGTGGAATCCCAATCGGCTTGAGCAACGATTCGGTCGAATCCACAGAATTGGCCAGACGGAAGTCTGTCACCTGTGGAATCTCGTCGCTGCAGAGACAAGAGAAGGAGACGTCTACAAAAAACTTCTCGACAAAATCGAAGAGGAGCGCATTGCTCTCGGAGGACAAGTCTTCGATGTGCTTGGGCAGCTCATGTTTGGCGATCAACCACTGTGGCAACTGCTTAGGGATGCTGTCCGATATGGCGATGATCCTGAGACAAAGAAGCGATTATTTGAGAAAGTGGAAGGGGCCCTGGATACTGAGATTCTCAAGGATTTGCTGAATTCGCGGGCACTTGTGGATGAAGCGATGGATGCAAGCACAGTGAGGCGTGTCAGAGAAGATATGGAGCGAGCGGATGCTCGCAGACTACAACCTCACTTTATTGAGTCGTTCTTCCTCAGGGCATTTGTTCTTTTAGGTGGAAGCATTAAAGAACGTGAGGGACGCCGTTACGAGATTACTCATGTTCCCGTTGGAGTTCGTCGACGAGATCGCGAGATCGGAACTGGCGATGCTGTCCAACCTAAGTATGAGAGGGTGACTTTTGAACGCGATCTTGTAACAGTCCAAGGGAGACCGTTAGCCGCATTTTTATGCCCTGGGCACCCTCTGCTTGACGCAGTCATAAGCCTGATCATTGAGCGGCATCGCGACGTCTTGAAGCAGGGCGCAATCCTGATTGACGAGATGGACGATTCTGACACCCCGAGAGCGTTGGTTGCCCTCGAACATGAGATTACTGACGGGCGAAGAGATGGCGGAGGAAACAGGCGAATTGTCTCAAAGAAGTTTGGCTTTGTCGAACTGACGAGCGAGGGAGACTCACGACAGGCAGGCACTGCCCCTTATCTTGACTATAGACCCGCTTCAGATGTGGAACTTGGCTGCTTGTCAGGACTTGCCAGTAGCCCCTGGTTGGGACAGGGATTAGAGGAATCTGCAATATCGTATGCCGCACGCGAACTTGTGCCCAACCATTTTGCTGATGTTAAGTCGCACAGAGAAGTCTGGGTAGATAAAGCAATCGCTGCCGTCCATGAACGACTCACATCTGCAATCAACTACTGGGATAATCGGGCTGAAGAGCTTCGCCTTAAGGAGCAGGCTGGGAAGCAGCCTAAGCTCAACTCTGACAAAGCAAGACAGCGTCGAGACGACCTACGTGAGCGACTCGAGAAGAGGACCGCGGACCTAAGACTTGAACGCCAGCTTCAGCGCGGAGTACCGCGAGTTGTAGCAGGCTCGCTGATTGTTCCAATCGGTTTGCTTAATCAGCTCCAGGACGGTGTCAAGGTTCCAGATCACCACGCAAAGGAGACCAAGCGCATCGAGCTTTTGGCAATGCAGGCCGTGATGCAAACTGAGATTCAAAACGGCCATACGCCAATAGATGTGAGCGCCGACAAGCGGGGCTACGATATCGAGTCAATACGCTCCGATGGTTCCATCAGATTCATTGAGGTGAAGGGAAGGATTCACGGTTCTGATACAGTTACCGTTACAAAGAATGAAGTCTTGACTGCACTGAACAAACCAGATGACTACTACTTGGCAGTTGTAATCATCAATGGCGATACGGTTGGCGAGCCACTCTACGTTCAACGTCCGTTCAGGAAGGAACCCGAATTCTTTATGACGACGATCACTTGCAAGATACGAGATTTGGTTTCAGCCGCCCAGTAATCGACAACGATGCTTCCAACGTACTTTTCGAGAGTTCAAGCCGAAACTGCCAAGCGATGGGACCAACTGGACTCTGATCCAGAGTTGGCCGCACCGTGGAAGCAGCTATTTAGACAAGTCCAGAGTCCTCGTCATGTGTTGTCTGAGCTACTGCAGAACGCGGAAGATTCTGGCGCCTCCTGGGCACGCGCATTTGTTTCTGATGGAAAGTTCATATTTGAATACAATGGCAAGGACTTTGACGAGGATAGTTTTAGGTCGCTCTGTCGATTCGGCTACTCGAACAAGCGAAGTCTCCACACAATTGGATTTCGGGGCATAGGATTTAAGACAACGTTCAGCTTAGGGCAGGAAGTTGAAGTTGATACCCCATCCTTTTCGTTTGCGTTTAACGCGAAGCGCTTCACACTCCCGATATCGAGGGCGGGCATCAGGGATCAGAATTTCACCAGAATATCGGTTTTTCTTGAGTCAATCGAGAAGGAGAAAGCGATCATTGATAGTTTCAATGAGTGGCTTTCTAGCCCACTTCCGCTCATCTTTTTCGACAATCTCAAGAGTCTCCAGATCACCGATCAATTGATCGAGAAGCTTATCGACAAAGATGGACCTGTAGAGAACTCAGAGTGGGTTTATCTAAGCACGAAGCCCGATGAACTTCTACTTCGCATTTGGTCGACCGCCGAAAGCTTTCCTGACGAATGTGTCTCAGAAATACGTCAAGAGCGAGGTGACGAAGTATTCGACCCAGCCCCTTGCAAGGTGGAGTTGGTGCTGGGTGCCAGTAGTGGAAGACTTTATACAGTTCTGCCGACCAACGTGCAGCCAAACCTACCGTTCGTTTCGAATGGGCCGTTCATCCAGGACCCTTCGAGATATCGGATCAAGGCGCCCGAATCTTCTCCAACAAACGACTGGCTCCTCAGGCGAGTGGGTGCATTAGCGAGAGATTCTGCGTTGCAGTGGCTCCAAAATGAGTCGCTTTCAATGGCTGAACGCGCAAAGGCCTACGAACTGTATCCAGACGTTTCCGAGATAGCTGGGACATCCTCGGATGCCGCCGTGGCAAGGGTGATAGTGGATGCATTCGAATGCGAGCGGTCTGTTCCTGTCTTGCTTTGTGAATCAGGAACTCTGGTGGCAGCAAACGGGGCAGTTGATGTGCCAGCCAGGCTAGTTTCGATATGGGGCTATGAAACAGCGACCAGGATTTTTAGCGCTTCAACTGAAGAATGTCTATGTTCCCAAATTACTGCCACGCAGCGGGACCGACTCGCAGGTTGGCATCTTATCGGTCGCAACGCTGAAGACAGTGTATCCAGAGTCTTAAGCCAACGAATCGATCTTCCCCACCCACTTGATGATGACAAACTGATCGATCTTTGGGAATACGTCTATCAGATTGATCAGAATCGATGGGATCGTTATTCTCGTCGGTACTACCCGATTACCCCGATAAGCGGCGCCTCGAAGCTGATCCAGTCAAAAGCGGCTGCGTTCATTCTCGAGCGAGACTCGTCTCTCAGCGACGACGACCGAGACCTTTTACTGAAGTTTCTAGACGTTGCTGATCTTCCGTTTTTCCAAAGGCTGGACAAACTGGTTGAGGATAACCCAGAGGACGCCCGACTTCAATCTGCAAAGCAGATGCGGCCAAACGAAAGGCCAACATCTATGCAAGAGGCTTTCGAGCAAGCGAGCCGAAAGGTGTTTTCTGATCCGATCGATCTTGAGAACAGACTGGAGCTCACCCGATTCGCCGCTCGGCATCGACTCAGTCTTGACCGAGAAAGATTGACCACTTTCCGATTGCTCTCAAAAAATGGCGGGTGGATAGATGTTACGCAAGCCGTGCATCCACGAAAGCGGGACGAGAGTGACCTACTTCCCTCGTCTTGGCTAAACCACTTTGCGATTTCTGACGAATACACGGTCCGACTGGCCGAAGAAGAGGCAGAACAGTTTTGGGAGTGGCTAATCTCCAATCAGGGGGGAATACGCAGATTCCCAGCTCCACGTCAAGGAAAACAGCGGCTCTACTCCCAGGACCAGATCAACGAGGCGATTCGCGAGCGAGGGCTGACTGTCGGTTGGGAAAAGCGATCTTCTGCTTATGAGCTTGAGGATTACGATTGGCCCGAAGAGCTGGTATCGCACTGGGAAAACCTTGCTCAATCAGACGATGAAGTGTGGTCCCGAGTCGTTGAAGCGTTGGGTCTCGCGTTTCGATCTGACATTTCTAAGTACGCCGAGGCTCGTGCAGGACGGGTACATGGCGCTGTAGCTCGAGATTTTCAGGCTGGCATTCCTGCAAAGTGGCTCCATCGGTTGCGAGGCTTGAAGTGTCTTATCGAGGAGCGATCCCAGATGCCGATGGAACCATCGCTTCTGCTGCGAAGGACTCCTCAAACCGAACCATTACTGCAGATCGAGAAGTTTGTCTTCCGCAACCTCGATATTCCAGAGATGTCTCCACTTCTAGACGCACTTGGTGTTCGAAGAGAGCCGAAAGACGCGACCACGATCTTAACTCGGCTAGAGGCACTTTCAAATTCGTCCTCTCCTCCAATTACAAACCTGTTGGACCTTTACCGCGCCCTGGATGCCATAGCCTCGGCTTCAGACGACCGAAACAAGGCAGCACTGCAGGACGCATTCCAGACAAAGGCACTCGCTTTTGGAACTGATGGGAGATGGTTCCGAGCTAATGAGATTTGCCAAGGAAACGATGGTGACCTCGAAGGGTTACCAACGATACATCCCGAGCTTCGTGGACTTCGGCTTTGGGATGCAGTCCAAGTTCCAAAATTTGCGAGCTTCGAATCACAAGAAGCTTGGATCAAATCAATCAAGCCGTTCACTAGGCTGAGCGATCAGGAGCGCAAAAGGGTTCAGGTCGTTCTTGGGCATTTCCCGCGCGAAATCTATCAGCAACTGACTTGTTGGCTCAGTTGCCACGGCGAATGGCTGCCTCTCGACCACCTGACGTACCACTCGGTTACTCCAAGTTCGGTGAGTGGTTTGTTCAATCAAATCAAGTCAGCAACGGCAGATTTTTCGTTCGTGTCCACCAGTCTGGCGTTAGAGCTTGCTTCCTATAGGCCAAGCATCGAAGATGTAATCGAGCTAGAAGTTAGGCCGACCGATTCGATCCAGTCCGATTCGCCGATCTGGCTTGGTGCAATCGCCGAATGCATTCTCAGAATTCAAGAGAAGAGCATTGGAGAGCTGGCTCAGGATCAAGAGTCGGCTCGTCTCATGTTGAGGTCCTCTTGGGTGCCCGCATCCAAGATAAACGTAATCCCCCAGATCGATGGAGTGCAAGCTGGTCCCGAGGCGGTAAAGAAATCCCTTTGGACCGATGAAGGCGTGATCTATGTATCTGGCAGCAGTGCAGCACACCATAAAGACCTTGCTGAAACATTCGTGTCAAGGTTCCTCTCCAGAGAGATCAAAGAGGCCATCCGCGATTCCATCGGACGCGAACAGGTTTGGATCGAAGAGCGATTCGGTGCACAATTCCTTCTTGGAGCTGCCGTTCCAAGCGTGGCCGAGGTCACTATCAAAGTGATGACGGACCAGAGCGACGCCCCCCAGCCTGAGCCAGTTCGGATGGAATTGATCGGGGCCAGCACATCAGAGGGTATCACTCCTGAAGTGAAGCCACCTGCCGAAGAAGTGGCAAACGAACCCGTAGGGCTTGATGCAGCAAACAAAGGGACCGAAAAGAAGGAACCTGCAGCAAAGCTTAGGCCCCTCCACTCATTCTTAACCGAGAAAGGCTTTGAATGGAGTCATACCCAGAGCGTGTACTCAAATCCTCAAACAGGCGAGGTGGTCAAGCGAGAGCCTGGGGCAATCCTTCCGTGGACTAAGTTCTCACTGTCGGGCGCGGTACTCAAGCGCTTCCTCGAGACTTCGACAACTCTGAATCAGGGAATTGATATCAAAGCAGAGGCATGGATGCTCCTAGAGACTCGACCCGAGCTGTGCTGCATTGTCGGGCCAGGAGAGAACAATGATGTCTTCGTGCTCGAGGGAGATTCGTTAAAGCACCTTAGGTCGAACGGCTGGATTTCTGTTGCTGCTACGGGATATCGACTCCGTGTTGAGGCAGACGGCCAGTCGAGTAACTAGGTGACGATATGCCAAATCTGGATAGATCGAAAGACGCATTATGAATTCCAACGACTTCCCACTCTTTATTGATCCACCTGAGGCCCTATCCCAAGTAGTCGCTACCGAGCAACTTCGCTTGTGCCTCCGCAATGCAGCCAAGTTTGGTAAGCCGACGAAGGAGCAGGAAGTGTTTGTGTATGCGACTGAGGATCGTTTCTGTATCGAAATCGGCACGTTTCGGCACTGGTTCGAACTTGAAGGAAACTGGTCAGGATGTGTCAGTCTCAATGCTCGACTGATGCTCCAATGTCGCGGAGCGATTTCACGAAAGCAGCGTACACAAATCAAGTACGATAGGGGGTGGCTCTACCTCGACACTCTCGGCATTGGTCGAGCTGTATGGCAGCCCAAATACGACCCTGATTGGATGATTTAACGGAGATCATGCATGTTAAACACCTCAATAAACCGCATCTTCAAACTGAGCCTGATAGGCTTGATTGCGTTCTCCCTCATGGGGTTTGCTGCTCATCAGCTTACTGTTCCGTCCATCGAAGATCGGGCAGATGCGCTGTTTCGTGATTTCGACGAACTTCAACGCCTTGGTGCATATGTGGTCGGCGAAGACGGAGAAAAGCTGGGAGACATCTCCAAGGGACTAGGGAGTGATTCGTTGGGTAACCCTTACGGAGCGGGAAACGAGTACAAGTCAAACGGTCTGTTTAACAGCTTCGGCAAGTACGGAGGGCAGTTCAACGCAACATCTGCATTCAATAGTCTTGCAACAAAGCCACCAAGCATTTTGATTCGTCGCAATGGAGATGTCTACTCCGTCGGCTTGCTCACGACCAATAAGTTGGCTCCCACGAGGGGACAAAGAATAAACCCCTACTTGTTGAAGGCTTGGTTGCAGAGCAAATGAACTACCGTAAGAAACTCACCGAAGTCGTCTTCCCGTTGGAAGAGATCAATGCCGCGTCAGCGCGTGAGAAGTCCATTCGGCATAAGTCATCTCAGCATGCTGCACCAGTGGTGTGCCATGCGACCGCTGTCGCACAGGTGATTTTATGCTGAGTATTATGTTCAATCGGGTTGGACCCAACCATGTTTCGCTCTACGAGGTCCCGAAAAGTGCTTTCGTTACGAAACCTGGCAAAAAGAGAAGGCACTACAAGTTTCGTCCGCTGACAGCGGCGAATCCCACCAGACTCGAATTTAAGGCCATCCAACTTGCCCACGCAATCGTTAAAGCGGACTGCTATCAACGGGACCGATTCGAGTGGTTTATGGCATGGTGCTTCCTGATTCAGCACCATCGGGTATTTGATTGGAACTCGACTGAACTGCGACTAAATCCTGGAGTCCGCAACCTCTACTTTGACTTCGTTCAGACAACATTGATCGGGCGTGTTGGAAACGGACTCACATTGCTTCTGGCCAACGAACTGGGCTATCCATTTCATGCGCATTTCGTGACATATCTTGCAAAGAACCCACCTGCTGGTGGAGTTGTACCGCCTAACAAAGCTCCTGACTTTATCTGCGGCACTACCACTTCGCGGGCCATTTTTGAATCCAAGGGGAGTTTTCCTGGTACGGGCACGCTTGCTGATGTTAGCGCCGCCTTAAACGACGGGCTGACCCAAATCGGCAACTGGCCAACGATCTTAGGAATTTCCAAGTCATACGCTTGTGCCTCCTATGTTCGTGAATCTGGCGATACAGACCCTGAAGGTTCGTTGACGATCTTCGTCGACCCCGAAAGTGACAACGATCAACCAACAATTGAGTTCCCACCAGTTCGGTTGCTTCGCGAGAACTACGCAGCATGGTTTGTCGCAATGGGGCTTCCCGACGTTGCAGCAAGGCTTCGCTCTGGGGACTCAGGTAGTGGAGTGTCTCACCGCTTCGTGATCTATCGATACGACCCTAACATCGGGGAGAGAAAGTCCATTGCGTTCCCCAGCGATCATGTTGCTGATCATGAAGTCCGCGAGGCATTAGGGCGGATGTTTGAGATGCCTCGATTCGGAATTGAACTAGAAGTGCTGCTCGGCATCCCAGACCTTGCGCAAGGTCGAATACACGAGGTCTTTGGTGAGACGTTGCTTCCCGAGAGCGCGTCTCAGTCCGACACCTCAGGCGGCAGCTACAGTCTGTTTCCTGACGGCACATTCCTTGGCGCGATTCCTCGCTTATCCGTGGCTAATCCCGACTTCATCGAGATAATACTATGAACTACCGTAAGAAACTGATCGAGGTCGCGCTTCCGCTGGAGGAGATTAATGTTGCTTCCGCGCGGGAGAAGTCGATTCGGCATGGCCATCCCAGCACGTTGCACCTTTGGTGGGCGCGGCGACCGCTGGCGACTTGCAGGGCAGTTCTGTTCAGCTCAATCATTGACGACCCAGGTGAAGAGGGCGTTCCTCAGGAACTGTTGGATCAGATCGATCAACTGCCACTTGACCGAAAGTATCGGAACCTAGCCAGCGACGAGTTGGATGTCACGAGCGGAGAAGCGCTAAGCGACGAAGAAGCTGAGCGAATCAAGGTCGCTCGAGAGCGTCGGTACAGACTATTTACGTTCATCGAGCGGTTGGTCCAGTGGGAAAACTCTAACGATGAGGACACTCTCACCATCGCTCGAGACTTGATCAATGCAGCGACAGGTGGAAACCCGCCGCCCGTCCTCGATCCATTCTGCGGTGGTGGTTCCATCCCACTCGAAGCTCAACGCTTGGGGTTAGAGGCCCACGGCAGCGATCTCAACCCAGTCGCTGTGCTCATCACCAAAGCGATGATCGAGATTCCACCTAAGTTTGCAGGTCAACCGCCTGTCAATCCACTAGCTCAAGCAAACCTGGGGCTTTCGAAGCCACTTCCACCCGAAACAGAAGACTTTGAAATCATTAATGAGTTCGGCCATACCTTTGATGTCAAGGCCGCCTTCAACGGAAAAGACGCCGTCGAACTCCATGAAATGGCAAAGGCAATGGAGGAGTCCTGGAACGAAGTTGGAGTCTGGCAAGGCACATTAGATGAACTGCGAGGGGCGATGATCTTCTTCCTCCGCCAGCAGCGTCACTGGGGAGAGAACCCGACACCTGGTACCGATCGCTACGTACTGTTCACAACATTGCACCAGGCTATCCGTGAGGCTTGGAGTCGAACATCTTCCACACAGGCCGCTCCATCTTTGCCAATGAACGTCACTTTTAGGGGAGCTCAAGGGCTCGCCGAGGATGTCCGCTACTACGGGCAGTGGATACGCGATGAAGCCGAAAGTCGAATCGGGCATCTCTATCCCAAGGTAGTGATCACTGCTGAAATGGCCGAGAATCGTCCTGAACTCAAAGAGTTGGTCGGAGATGAGCTAACCGTGATCGCGTGGCTATGGGCAAGGACCGTACCGAGTCCTGACCCAGCAGCTCAGGGTGCGCATGTTCCTCTGGTGCGTTCCTTCGATCTGAGTAGCAAGAAAGGCAAAGAGGCTTGGATCGAACCAATTGTCGATCCAGTGAGCATGTCTTACAAGTTTGAAGTGCGCACACCAAAATCGCATCCAGAATCGAAAGCTTCAGAAGGAACGATTGGCAGACAGGGGGGCAAATGTTTGCTGACGGGAAGTCCGATGTCCTTTGAGCATATTCGCACTCTTGCGAAGGGTGGACAAATGAACCATCGATTGATGGCGATTGTGGCTGAAGGAGTCAGGGGTCGAATTTACCTCCCACCTTCGAAGGTACAAGAAGAAATCGTACGTGAGTTGCCAGAGATCGAACCTCCGACGAGTCACTTGCCTGAAAAAGCGCTCGGCTTTCGAGTTCAAGCCTATGGAATGTCTCGGCATTCTGATCTATTCACGAGTCGGCAGTTGGTGGCATTGACAACGTTTGGTGACTTAGTTAGCGCGGTGAGAGAGCGGGTACTAGACGACGCCATATCTGCAGGCAAAGACCATGCTAATGCTGCAGCCTACGCGAACGCGATCAGCACTTATCTAGCGTTTGCCGCCGACAAAGGTGCGGACTATTGGTCTTCGCTTTGCAGCTGGCACTCTTCACGAGAGCTGATAAGAAACACTTTTGGTAGACAAGCGATCCCAATGGTTTGGGACTTCGCAGAGTGCAATCCGATGAGTGAGTCAACAGGCAACTGGATGGCCTGCATTGATTGGGTATGGAAAGCGCTGAAACATGCACCCGCTGCACGACAAGGCATCTCAGAGCAGGCGGACGCAACGAAACAGACGAAAATGCCTTACCTGTTCAGCACCGACCCGCCTTACTTTGACAACATCGGTTATGCAGATTTGAGTGATTACTTCTATGTGTGGTTGCGACGTTCGTTGGGTGTTGTCTATCCAGATTTGTTTACTACCGTGGTAACCCCAAAATCCGATGAGTTGATCGCAACCCCATATCGTCATGAAGGGAGCAAAGAGAAAGCGACACAATTCTTCGAGAATGGTCTGAGGCAAGTTTTTGCAAGGATGCGGGACCAAGGATTGCCCGAGTTTCCGACCACAATTTACTACGCGTTCAAACAGAGTGAGACCGAAGAAAGTGAAGACAATGTAGCTTTCGAAACTGCCTCGACGGGTTGGGAAACGATGCTCCAGGGATTGGTGGACTCTGGATTCGCGATCAACGGAACATGGCCAACTCGGACGGAGCTTGCTAATCGCATGGTTGCCTCGGGAACCAACGCGCTAGCCTCCTGCATTGTTCTCGTGTGCAGACAAAGACCAGTCAATGCTGAGCCGATCAATCGACGTCAGTTTATGAGCCTTCTCCGTCAGGAACTGAAGCCCGCACTGATCAAGCTCACCCAGGGCAACGTCGCACCAGTCGACCTCGCCCAGGCGGCAATCGGTCCAGGTATGGCCGTTTTCAGCCGCTACAAGTCAGTTCTTGAGGCCGATGGCACTCCCATGCGGGTCCGCACGGCGCTGACGCTCATCAACCAAGGTCTTGACGAAGCGCTTGCGGAGCAGGAAGGCTGGTACGACGCCCAAACTCGTTGGGCAGTGACCTGGTTCCAGCAAAGAGGATTTGATGAGGGTCCCTATGGAGATGCCGAAATCCTGGCGACCGCCAAAGACGCTCCTGTGACAACAATGGTCGAAGCAGGAATCGTAAAGTCGGGCGGAGGCAAAGTAAAGCTCCTCAGCCGCGAAGAACTCCCCGTTGATTACGATCCTGAAACTGACCCGCGCACCACGGTATGGGAAGCAACTCAGTACCTGGTTCGAGAACTGGAGGTCAACGGCGAGCTTGGTGCAGCAAGAATGATGCGTCGCTTCCGAGAAACGAAGCCCGAAGTCGAGATTGACCGTGGCCGAGAGCTGGCATACCGCCTCTACGCGATCTGCGACGGCAAGCGCTGGACCAACGAAGCCCGCGGCTACAACGCCCTAGTTTTGAGCTGGAGCGACATCGAGGCTGTCTCCCAAACCGACGACGCCCTGTGGGGCGCCTCAGTTTCGGCTGGACCAGGAACGGGTCCGAAGAGAAACGAAACTCCAAGCTTCGAGGGCATGACTGACTGAAAATGAATGAAACGATCAAACTAGAAGAAGTGGCTCTCCCCGCGGAGGCTCAAGTGCAAGCGACACCAGAGATGAGCCTCTCAGGTCAGGCTTTTTTTCGTAGGCAAACAGAATGGTTGCAAGAAACTCGATTGATGGCTGAAGCAATCTACAGGCTGCGATTGCAACGAAAGACCGAAACGTTCCTTAGGTTTCTCCCAAGGGCGTGGCCCAAAAAGAATCTCGATCCGAACGTCTCAAATTTCATAATGAGTCAGCAGCAGATCGACTTGCAGCTCAAGGGACTTCTCCCGCGGATGTTGGAATCTCGGTTTATTTTTCTCGAAACTCTTTGGGAAGCTTATCTTTCTGATCTAGTGGTCGAACTGAGTCACGAAAGTGGCTCATTCTTCGAGGAGGCCCTCAAAGATACTTCCATTCCCAGTGAACTGGTGAGGCGGGCATTGACTGATAAATATTCGACCATCGAAGAGCTTCAGAGGGACATTGGAGTGGTGTTCGCAGAGAGAACGACAAGATCATCGTTCCGAGAGCAGTGGAAAAGACTCGCTCAATTGGTAAAAGCACTCGGCAAAACGGACCCCTCCGACCAGTGGTTTCACGATCTTGAAGTCTATTTCTGCATGAGAAACTGCGTCATACATCGACAATGTTTAGTCTCTGTACAACTAGCCGAGGCAAGTGAGGCCTTCAAGGACAAGGGTGGTCAAAGATTCCAAATCAGTCCAAGCGACTTGGACTACTTCCGACACTCGTTCATTGCCTGCATAACCCACATCGAGACAAAGCTGCAGGCGTTTTTTGCAGCCAAAGCACAGGAACAACAGAATCAAAATGGCACTCAGTAACAAGGAACGGATCGGACGGCTGTTGGACTCACTGAAGAGTGAGTTGCGCACGTACGTCGAACAAGAGCTGCGAGATGTCTATGCCGACGACTGGGGCAAGCATGTTACTCCAGGGGAAGGTGAGCTGGATATACAGCGCCTTTGTAATACCATCTTGGCGAAGTGGGATGATGTGTTCGAACCGCTTCTCGATGCACGAAGCAAAGAGTTTAAAAACCTCGTCCATGAGGTTCGCAAGTGGCGCAACAAGGTCGCTCATCAGGAGCCTTTCAATGCTGACGAGACCATCAACGCTCTGATTGATCTCCAGAAATTCTGCGAGTACATTCAGTCTCCATTGGCTGAAGAGGCCGAGAGATCAAAACTGGAGGTCATGCGTGCGCAGTTTGAGAGCGGTGCGAAGAAGGAACAACGAAAGGTTTCACAGTCCACTCTAGGATTTGACATCCCTGGCCTTCGACCTTGGAGAGAAGTCGTCGTACCTCATAGCGATGTTGCAGATGGTAAGTTCCAGCAGGCCGAGTTCGCGGCTGACCTGTGGCAGGTGCACCAGGGTGGTGGAACCGACGAGTACCGCGATCCCCATGCCTTCTTTGGTCGGACCTACCTGACCGAGGGTTTGCGAGAGCTTCTGATTAATGCCATGCGTCGCCTTCGAGGTGAGGGTGGTGACCCTGTCGTTGAACTGAAGATCAACTTTGGTGGTGGTAAGACCCACTCGATGTTGGCTCTCTATCACCTGTTCAGTGGCCAGACTAAAGCCTCGGAACTGGCGGGAGTGGAGGATGTTCTGTCAGCAGTTGGAGCAACTGATTCGCCGAGAGTTCGTCGTGCGGTCATTGTCGGAACCGCGGTTCGGCCTGGTAGTCCGATCGTTCATACCGACGGGATCGAGACGCGGACACTGTGGGGCGAAATCGCATGGCAACTCGCTGGCCGAGAGGGCTACGAAATCGTCCGCGATGTGGACGAAAACTCAACGAACCCTGGTGACCTTCTCGACAAACTGTTCGCTCTGGCGGGTCCTTCGTTGATCCTGATTGATGAGTGGGTCGCCTATGCTAGGCAACTTGTCAACCGCCAAAACATGCTTCCTGCAGGAGACTTCGATACTCAGTTCACGTTTGCCCAGGCGCTGTGTGAGGCAGCCAAACGAGCGAAAAATGTTCTCGTCTGCGTGAGTATCCCTGCGTCCGAGCGAGACGGCATTGTGGTCTCGACGGCTCAGGCAGGAGACACTAATGGCAAGATCGCGCTCGAGCGTCTCCAGGATGCAGTCGGTCGATCCAACATGGTTTGGCGGCCTGCAACAAGCGACGAATCCTTTGAGATTGTGCGAAGGCGACTCTTCCAACCCGTTGCAGGCGATATGATCGCGTCTCGAGATGCCACGATTCGGGAGTTCGTCGAATTTTACAGAAACAATCCAAACGACTTTCCTTCCGAGTCGCGTGAGAGTTCCTACGAGAAGCGAATGCAGGCCGCATATCCTATTCACCCTGAGCTGTTTGATCGCTTGTACTCGGATTGGTCCACACTCGAGAAGTTTCAGCGCACTCGAGGTGTCCTGAGGCTGATGGCTAGCGTAGTCCACTCGCTATGGGTTAACAATGATGGCGGCGCTCTCGTGTTGCCAGCCTCTATTCCGCTCTCTGACCCGACTGTGCAATCTGAGGTAACTCGATATCTGCCCGAATCATGGTCGGCGGTAATTGAGAAGGATGTGGACGGCCCAAGTTCTGCACCGATGCAGCTTGACTCCACGTTTACTTCCACTTACGGACGTTTCTCAGCAGCTCGACGAGTAGCACGTACCGTTTTTCTGGGTAGCGCACCGCTCAAAGATGCGGCGACTCGGGGAATTGATGAGCTGCGGATCAAACTGGGAAGTATCCAGCCTAAGGAGACTGTCGCGACCTTTGGAGATGCGCTCGGAAAGCTGAGACAGAAGACGACCTACCTCTATGCTGATCAGAGTCGATACTGGTATCACACTCAGGCTTCCGTCTCTCGGGAGGCTCAAGACCGCGCAGATCATCTCAAACCTGAAGACGTACATCGCGAGATTGTTAATCGGCTCAGAGAGATGTTCCGTGGCTCACGGAGAGGAGAGTTTGGAGCTATCCACGTGGATGTGGCCTCCTCTGATATTCCTGATGATCGAGAGTTGCGTCTTGTTGTGATTGGACCTGGCCATTTGCATCAGCATGGAAAATCTGAATCTTCCGCTCTTGCGAAAGCGAAGGAAATCTACGAGTATCGTGGCTCGGCGCCAAGAGCTAACCGCAACAGAGTTGTCTTTTTGGCACTCGACGCGGGGAGATTTAGCGAGCTGGATTCCTCCGTGCGGCAGTATCTGGCTTGGACCTCGATCATTGATGATGTGATCGAGAAGCGCATTGACCTGGATAACTCAAACAAGGCAACCGCGGAGGCGAGCAGAACTCGCACGAACAGCGATGTTGGAGTGAAGCTCGGGGAAGTCACTGCTTACGCACTTGTCCCGTATCAACACGAACCACGGGGAATTCTCCAGTGGGAATCGATTAAAGTCGCAGGCGATATCACCCAACTCACCGTAAGACTTATCAAGAAACTCGAAGCAGAGCAGCATATCACCCGCACCCTAGGAGCGAACGTTCTTCGAACGGATGTTGACCGAGTCCCGCTGTGGCGAGATGATAAGCATGTCAGTGTGGCGCAGCTTCAGGACGACTTTGCAAAGTACGTGTACCTGCCAAGACTTCTCAATGAATCCGCCCTCGTTGACGCAATCGTTAAAGGGGCAAATCCTCTTGATTTGGATAGCGGCTTTGCTTACGCAGACAACTACGACCCTGAGACCCAGTCTTATGAGCGCCTACGGTTTGCCATGTTTGATGGCGGTCGCGTCCCAACGGGGTGGTTGGTTAAACCAGGCGTGGCTCAACCGATCATCGACGCGCTTCTTGCGAAGCCAGAACCGACAATCGAAGTAAACGTTCCTGCGAACACGAACACTGGAGGAAGGACAGGCTTTGACAATTTCTGGGGCAGTGGAAATGTTGAGAAAGGAGCAACTCCTCCCAACCCCACAACTGGCTCGAAAAAGCGATTCCACGGATCAATAACTCTTCAGCATGATGACTTTCGGGAAAAGGCTGGCGAAGTCTCCCGAGAAATCGCAGCTCAGCTAGCCAAGGTGGTTGGCAGCAAAGTCACGATTATGGTCGAGGTGATCGCAGAAGCGCAATCAGGCTATTCAGAGGACGTGCTCAGAGCCGTTAGCGAGAACTGTCGAACATTAAAATTCGACTCGTTTGAGTTTGAGGAAGATTAAGATTGGAGCCTTTCCTGAGTCGTTCAGTGCAGTATCGAAGCGAGGGTGATAGGGGCCGATGTGAATTGGCTCCTGCCCCCTGAACTAAGGAGGCAACTGTCCTGGAACGGGCCTTGTGGCCTGGGTGGGGATTACGTAGCAGGAATTCCAACTTGTTCAAAGTTGCATCGCTTGAAGCAATACAGCCTCTCTCATAAGCTCACGGAGCCTTCCTCTCGCGGCGAGCCAGCGTCGCAATGTGGTTTCGTCGGCCAGAAAGTTCGGGTGCGATGAAAGTGCCTCAATACGCTCTTCCTCTTGTCGAATGCGCTTCTCTAGCAGTGCTAACTCAGCAGAATCTTCGCCGATCATTTTGGGATCGTGTGTTGCCATGCTTGTCTATTCGAGTTGCTCGCATCATCCTCCTGCGCCATACAAGTCATAGCTCGTTTACCGAGCGGTTTCCCGCGCGGCGCGCACGGTGACCCAGCAAGTATCAGAAATTGGGCCACGCAACAAAGAGTCCAACTCAAAGTCGCATGGAAGCGACTGTCCTCGCACTGTGAGATAAGTCTGTGAGAATCTACACCAGCCTGAAAGAAAATCGCTCTGAACCGTTACACCTTATGTTAAGTGTTTTCTGGTAAGCGACACCAATCAGACAGATCACACTCAGTTGTTTGCGGACGTGATGAATGGCTCATCGCATCAAGCTCTGCTTCACGCGCTGCGACAAATGCGTTGTACTTAGCTTTAGAAATCCTGAACAACTCCGTATGCTTATGCATCATGGTTAGCGCGTACTCATCGGGGATTGAGTCCCATCGCTTTCCTCGAAAACGCTGAAAGGCTCCCACGATACATTCCTTTCCCAATGTGATCCTTGGAATCATCTGTGAAACTCGTTGCCGATTGCAGTTGGCATCTGGCCACCTCTGATTTATCTGCTCAGCGAGATCGCCAAAGCTAACTCTGTATCGCCCTGTCTCCGAATCCCTCATCCCAATCAGTAAAATCACTACCAACCGACTTGCTAGCGTAACACTCCATCGTGGCTTAGGATGATGATCGAGGAGGTTAGCGACGACGTCGGATGCGATGGCCTCAACTTCGTCGTCAGTTTCGCCGAGCACAATTGCTGCTTCTGATTTTGGGATTGATCTTCGCTCTTGATTGTTGTCGAAGTCAAACGATTTGACGAGTGATCGGATCGCATGCTCTCGAGCAATCAGCTCGTCCTGATCTACAGCTCCGATCCGTCGCGATAGCTCCAAAAGAGCTTCTTCTGCACCATCAGCTCCAAAAAGAATGTGAGCCGCAAGGATTCCCATTTTCCCTCCCATACTGATCCATTGCCAGTGTTCTCCTGGCTGATAGGCTTGATCCCATACGGCACTAGCCCAGTCAGTTCCGCCTCGAGAGTATGCCGAGGAGGTAGAGATTATTTCAGGTTTAATCTTCGACAGAACCGATGGAATTGGATCAGTCTCGGAAGGAGAGACTGATGGTCTCCGCCGATTGGACACTTCAAACTCTTCGCGAATTACCTTTCCTTCGGCAATGGCCGCCTCGATAGATTTTGATATCAGATTGGAAGGCATCCGTTCAATCGTCTGCAACGCCACATCCCTATCCACGAGTCGATGCAGATCGTATCCACGTGCTCTAAGATGTTTGATGATTTGGTTCGCTGCGTCTTCATACTCTCGTGTCTCGAAACTAGTGGAATCCTGCTGGGTCCAAGCCAATCCCGACGTCATCTTGGACACTTGATCGTCAAGATCGAATAGCTTCCCACCTGCCACGTCTACCCACAGACCTAGATCGCCAGTCTTTGCATGTACACCTCCAGGTAGGCGTAAAAGGCCCGACAGATTGTCTTTATCTACCTGCGCCCAGGAGGTTCCTCGAGCTGCCAGCGCCTCCTTGAGGCCCACAGAATACAGCGAGGCGAGAATCGGCGGCACCGCTAGTGGCAACGGGACAACCAGTTGGACGCCTCTTGATCCCGTGCGGAAAACTCTATAAGGCAGGCCCGTTGCCTCAATCACTCTGCGCTGCGACTCAAGCTCGGAGACTAACCAATCGGAGCGCTCGAAGCGAAAGGCCCTGTCAATGTCGATGTCAAATCGTATCGCTGGGATAAAGTTTGGTCGGTAACTTCCATCAGACTGGCGCTTATAGCTCGGAATTGGCTTGTCCGAGGTGCCTCTCGCGTAGCCGCTACGCCCAGTGAGATGCTTCAGGATATCAAGCAGGCTGATTGTTTCGGAGTATCGGATGCCTTTTTTCAGAGGCCTGGCCTTGCCCGCAGTCTCAAACGCCCACGCCTTGGGACTGATTTGCAAACCCCATTCCCTTCTCTGATGGATTCGGCTGAACATGCCCTCAGCCGCTTCATACGTATTTGGAAGCAGCCGCCGATAAACATCTAGTCTCGGCGCTTTGATACTGAATAGCTCAGCATAGCGATCGGGATCAGCGTAGTGCGCAAAACCGTATGGGTTGAAGCCAAAGAGGTTCGGATCAAACTCCCGACGGGGAGCTTCTGGATCAAACCACAAGGCTAGACCTCTCATGTGGTAACGGAACGAGACCACAGACCTCACCTGCTCTCGGAAAACAGGGTGTGATTCTCGCTCTTGGCGTGACAGACAGTAATCGACAACTCGAATACGCGCGGTGCAAATTATTAGGATATTTTTGTGACATCATTAACTCATCTATCTACATGGTCCTCAAATTATTGAAAATTTGCCGTAGACTATTTATCTACGTCTAAATCGAAATTTGATGTAAAGTTGCCAAGTTTGAACCTTGCCAGCTAGTCCTCAGAGTCATGCAGAATCCTCAACAGACCGCTAAATCCAATAGTAAAAACGTTCCTTGGGTCGGCACATCACGAGTTCGAAACTACACACTCGGAGACCCCCTCCTCGACTGGCTCGATCTGTATGGCAGTCAACATGGCTTTGATCGCGACGATGCTCCCGATAGTGGCTATTTGCCCGAAACTTGCTTTACGGCATTCCTGACGAGCAAAGGCGCTGAGTTCGAAGCCGCAGTTATCAAACTCATTGACAATAAACTTGAATCTCTCGGCTTTGAGCCTTCAATTCAGGTGGCGGAGCAGCCAGGCGATATTGAATCAGTGACCTGTGCTGAGCGCACGGCAGACCTACTACAGGCTCAAGTACCCATTGTTTATCAAGGCGTTCTGAGAGATGAGAATCTTCAAATATATGGAGCGCCCGACCTCCTTGTGCGATCAGATGTACTTCAGGCGCTTTTTGATGCTTTGGAGCTGCCAGTTTTGGACGATGTGGGTACTTCACTAGGGCCTACTGCCAAGCCCTACTTTGTAGTTGACATCAAATTTACGACACTTGCTCTTAATGCAAGATGGGAGTTAGGAAATGAAGGATCAAGCCCTGCGTATAAGGCTCAACTCGCACTAAACAACTACCTTTTGGGAGAACTCCAAGGGTTTCGTCCACCAGCAGGATTCTTACTCGGTCGAGGTTGGAGAAAAGGTGATGACAGGGGCCATTCATGTTTCGAAAGGTTAGCGAAGGTCTCGATTAGTCAGGCTCAGCATCGCGGACCCGATATCGATTGGCTCAAGCGTGGTTTCGAGGCGGTGGAGTGGCTTAGGAGGCTAAGGACAGCAGGTGAAAATTGGAGTTGCACGCCACCATCGAATCCGCTCCTGCGCCCTAATATGAAGCATATCGAGGACGCGCCGTGGCACCAGGCCAAAAAACGGATTGCCGAAGCAAACGGCGAACTCACGATGCTCTGGTATGTGGGCAAGGATTTGCGAGATGCGGCCGCGGAACAGAATCTACTTACAGATTGGAAGCACCCAAATTTCGATTTGGAAGAGGTGCTGCGCCTCGACCCAACGGGCCATCTTTGGGACCGTACGGCGAGTTGCCACAAGGACAAAGGAGCTAAATTGGCTCAGATTCTTGAGGTTAACAGGCCCAAGAGCGAGACGCTAGTCACTCCTGAAAGGGTCGAATCCGCTCGCGAACTCTGGGATGTCCCTACTAGGCTCGAGTTTTTTGTAGACTTTGAAACCTGCTCCGATCTTGATGACGATTTTTCGCAGCTCCCCGCAAAGAACGGTCAGGCCCTAATATTCATGATTGGATGTGGCCACTTTGATGAGTCAGGCGTGTGGCGGTTCAGGGTATTCACGGCAAAAAGACTCGCTGCTGAGTCCGAAGGAGAAATTCTCATCCAGTGGCTCGAATACATGGACGAGGTGAGTTCCAAATCGCCAGAACATTCTAACGAGCCTGTCGTGTTTCACTGGTCCCCAGCCGAGACCAGCACCCTCACAACGGCATATAATAGCGCTGCCCAGAGGCACCCAGAGATCAAGCCTGTTAACTGGTTCGACTTCCTGAATCTGGTTGTCAAACCAACTGGGACATCTTGTCTCGCAGTAAAAGGGGCGCTCGGATTCGGGCTAAAAGCAATTGGGAAAGCGCTGTACAGCCAAGGGAAAATTGCAACATCGTGGCAGGATGGGCCAACCGATGGACTCGGCGCGATGGTCGGGGCATGGTGGTGTTATCGCGAGGCAGACCAGCGAGGTTGCATCGTTCAAGATGTACGCACCCCCGATCGGGACGGTGAGATTGGTCGAGCGCTGATGCGCGAGATCGAGAGTTACAATGAGATTGACTGCAAAGTTATGGCTGAAATTATCTGCTACATCCGATCAAATCATTGACCTTCAATGCAGGCCATTTAGAGTGGGATAAACATCAAATTGCGCTGCTATTACCAAGGACTCCAGTCAGCTTCCTCGCACTCTGCGATTTGCAGCAAGGTCGCTTCGATGTCTTCGGTTAGGGCATCGTAATCACGCTTCAACTGTTCCATTTCGCGGCTTAGTCGAGGGTTTGCATTGGTTGCGTAGGCAACTCTAACAGACTGCATCGAATCAACGGTCCATTGTCGCCTTTTTTGTAGTTCCTGAAGCTGAAGCTCTAGCTCGTTTGCCTCATCTTGATTTGACTTTGTCATATGGTCTACTTCGTCGGAACAACCACCTCGACCTGCAACGAACCTCAAAAACGATTCAGCGGAATCGGGTGCCGAAACTCGCAAGCCTTAAAATCGATCTTCGATCTCACCGATCCACGCTACAATCAAAGCGCCCGCACAAACACACACAAGCACGACGGTAAATATTAGAGAGATCACCTGTTTGACCTCCAAATTGCGACAGCGACTAGTGCGTGGAGGAGAATCACTCCTATCGCGCACTCAACAGGTCTTCCAGTAAACGCTGATAGGAGTAGCCATCCGAGAAAGGCCTCGAGGCAGATCGCACCAAGCGCGACAATGCCAATCGCGATCATGGGTGCCACGAGTGCCCAGTGCTTTCGTGATGTAGGCATCACCGCGTACGTCATCCAGCAAATCCCCAGCAAGCCCAAAATGAACAAGAGGAGTCCCACTTACTTAACTCCCTCCTGACTACACTTCGCCGCGTCTGCTCGGAGAAATCGAAAGAGCGTCGCGCGACTGATCTGCGCTGACTCCAATATTTCCGAGGTGCTCAGCCCCTGCGCGCGCATGGCCCTTATTGATCTTGCTTTAGCAGCGGTTACGGCACTCGGTCTTCCTCCGATTCGACCCCGTTTTCGAGCCGATTCTAGCCCAGCGGAGACCCTTTCCCGAATCAAGTTTCTTTCAAATTCAGCTATTGCCGAAAATACGTGAAAAACGAGCCTGCCACTGGGGCTGCTAGTGTCGATTTCCTCGTTTAGAGACTTAAGCGCCACACCGCGTCGCTCCAGTTCAGCAACGACTTCGATTAGATTGGCGACACTCCGACCCATTCTGTCGAGCCTCCAAATACACATCGTGTCTCCGTCTCGAACATAGTCAAGAGCTTGCTTCAGACCTGGTCGATCTGAACGTGCACCGCTCATTTCATCCGTGAAGATGCGCGTGCATCCTGCGGCGAGGAGCGCATCGCATTGTAGGTCGACCGATTGCTCTGAACGTGATATCCTTGCGTACCCAATAACTGCCATATGTTTATCAAAGGTGAGTCTCAAAAACTCCTAAGGGGGAATTTGCTTAGGTGTGCGATTGAGACTAGTTGGTGAGACAGGTCGGCCCGCTTGGGCCTGTCGTAATGAGTCTCAGAGTGGGAAAGTTTCTAATACTGATGTTTTTGCAACTCGGTTATCCTCCGCGAAGAGCAGCAAGAATCGACTGACTGGCGATCTCTTCAAACTTTGCGAAGAGAACGGCGTCGTCTGCATCGATGTCAGTGCAATCATTCTCCCAGTGCTCCATTTCTGCCAGTCTTCGCCAGTAGTCGATGTCTTGATCCTCGAGACGCTGATTTGAGATCAGTGGGATGTTTTCCCTCATCCCCTGGACCACGATCGGATTGGAAAGATGAGTTCTCAGTTGCAGTCGGATGGATTTTCGAACCATTCGCTTGTTGGCCTCCCGTGAAGGCGTGAGCGGCCCTATTCGAATTACCGATTCAAATCTGGAGCACAGATCATCTAAGACACACCGCTGAGGAATCAGATCAAGTCTGTTCATTGGTAGTTATAGCGAAAACGCCTCCTTTAAAGAGAGGGAAAGTTTTGGGCTACTTCTTGAAGACAGCCGCAAAAATCAAAGCGACAACTAGGGCACAAATGGCTACAAGAGCGACGAACGGGCCAATACTAAACAAAAATGGAACGACGATGATGGCCACTGCGATCCAACCACATCCAGTCCAGAGGCATCCCGAGACTTCATCCCAAGTCCATCGCTCACTTTCTGCTTTGAGTCGCGCCTCTTCTTTCGCAAGCCTCTCCGCAGCGAGACGCTTTCTATCTGCGGTCCTCACCGAACAAGCTTTACAAGTCTCGCCCTCATTTTTAGGTTGCCCACAGTCTGGGCACGGGACTAAGCGCTTGCCTGTGCGGACTGTTTGATTTGGCGAGCGAGACTGGCCGCTGCTAGTCGCCATTTTGGGGTCCGCTGACTCCCCCTGATAATCTGGCTTCAATTTCTGATCATTCGTGTCGGGTGCACTCGATGCTTCATCAACCTGTCCCCTTTCACCCAGATTTCTTCCAGATGCTGGGTCAATCTTCGGGTCGCTGTCGGATTGACTCGGGGGTTCGAGCGCACCTTTTCTCTCAGGAATCTTCTGACCGCAGTTCCCACAGAACCTACTGCCCTGCGCAAGAGCGAATCCGCATCCAGAGCAGAATCGAGGAGTTTCACTACGCACTGCGAGAACCCTCCACAATTCGGATTCCAGTTGTGCTTAGAATCGCATCTACCGACAGCTCCGCGCAAAGGTAGTTTTCAAGATCAAACACGAGTTTCCAATCACCCAGCATGGCTGCAACAACTTGAGCACCACCATTCGAAAGCCAGGATTCGTACCCGATCGCCCTCTTCATAAATGGCTCCTTCGCGAAACGCATCTGAGCGATTGCACGCACGCTTGCGTTGGCAAAGTCAGCGCTCGGACAGATGTGCAAAAAACGGTTTCTAAAACTCAATGGTTTCAGTTCTAGCTCGCCACCCGTTACGAGTAGGGACATCAGCTTCCTTGAGGGCGCTGAATCCCACTGAGCTGGACTAAATGTCGCCTGATCTATGAGTAAAAAACGAAACTCCAAGTTAGCAAGTAGTGCCCTGTACTCCAACGTGATCGACTCATCAAAACGAAACTGCGTAAGTTTTAGAACTCCTACCTGACTTGCAGCTTTGAGTTCCTCAGCTCTTCTTGAACCGCATTGATCACAGAATTTCGCATCCAGTTCAAACTGGTTGCCACATTGATTGCAGAATTTTGATGACATTTAGTTACACAATTTGCGACCGCGAAAAGGCTGTTCAGTGCTGGTCAATCAAGTTATCTGCACATCCTCGCCCAGTTTTCGATCATGGATTTGCCTTGAGCAACTGTCTCCTGGCAATACGTATCGGTTGGGTTGCAGGTAATGCCCGAATCCAATTGCTTAGCCATCACAGTCATTCTCTGACGAAAGTCGAGGGGCAAAACTTGTGGTTTGGCTGAACTGTTGCACCCTTCCGCGAGACCCTCGTAGTAGCCCATTTTCTTACAACCGCTAATTCCCAACATTGTGATCGTCAGTGAAGTAGCCGCCAAAAAAGATATGTGCCTCACGGTCACCAGTTTATAGAATGTAGACGATAGGATGCAATGTTTCCCAGCATGTTGATGTGCCTGAGAAGAACCTTGCCTACTGGTTTGGAGTCGTGATCCGCGACATGCGCGTCGAGCGAGGCTATTCACAAGAGGAGTTCGCTTATCGCGCGGGCATTCATCGTACGTACATGACCCACGTGGAGCGCGGGACCAAGAATCCGACACTTGGAGTGGTAGCAAAAATCGCTCATGCTCTCGATGTGGAACTTAGCGCAATCTGGTTAGAAGTAGAACGACGCGGTGATGGTGTCTCACAGTTTAAAGACCCTCTAACTCCTCACTCGCCAAATCCTCCAGAAGTTGGATGAGCCTATCCAGGTCGCTCTCACGCTGCCGAAGGCTGCGAATAATCTGCTCGACCGAGTCCAAATCCGACTGAAAGTCCCTCCACGCCACGATCTCTCCGCGAAGATGCTCAGCACGACTCCTAGACTGTTGGTAGGTTATAACGCTTGATTCCAGCTCGCGAATCGTTGCCTCTGCAACGTCTAGCTCTTCACGCAAAATTGCCGCATCCCTTAGTCCTGTTCGGCGGTGTGACACTGCCGACAGCTTTTGCTCAGCCTCAAAAAACTCACGGTTGAGTTGAGTTCGTTGCGCCCTCGCGGCATTTATAGCAAATCTGATCTCTGTGTATTTATTACTCATCTCAGACTCCTTAAGTCGCCAACTCCTTGGAACTGTTTACCAAGAGGTAATCGGTAGCACTTTGAGCGGCTGCCGCAGCTCGGACGATTAGTGATTTGTCGTTTCGAAGGGCAACGAGCCATCCCTGTACGTAAGCTGCACTCTGCTCGAATTCACAAGCGACTCTTAGTTCGGTACACAAAAAGCACGCACCCAACTCGGCCACCAACTCTTCTCGAGCGTATTGTGCACTGCCAAATCTGATTGGGTCCGTAACTTCGAGTCGGTTGAGTCTCGAAGTATGGCCTGTAGCATGAATCAGCTCATGGGCCAAAGTTTGCTCGTAGCTCGGGTACGACTCAAAGCTCTCGATTCTTGGCATGAGGATTAAATCGTGGACGGGCGAGTAGCAGGCTTCAGCGCCAATACGCAGTTTAGGGGCAGATGGGAGCGAGGAAATCAGAGCGGCCACACTCGAGCGCTCTTCGGAATCACAGGACGGAAGCGCAGGTTCTAGCTCGAGACCCTCTGTCTGATCACAGTTAAAGACGCAGTAAGAGCGGGCCAGTAAGTAGCCTCGTTCCGCTTCATCGGACAATTTTTGCACTTCCTTCCAGAGCAGAATTGGAGTGCCCTTCTCACCCTTCTTGACGCGACCTCCTGCCGCACTAATCTGCTTGAATGTCATCCAGCGTGGATCACAAAATGGTTGGACCGCTAACACGAGCCGATTGATACCGCGGTACGCATTGCCGCGAATATTTCTCGGGGATTCAGTGCGCCAGGGCTTCCTCCAAGGGACAACACCTTCGGACTCGATCGCTTGTATGATTCGGTCAGTAATCTGATCGTAGGCTTTCACCCTCATTGTAGTGATTTGGCCCGACGAATTAGAGGGAAAGTTTTGCCCAGCGCTTTGCGGCTAAGGGGTTGGGAAGTGCACACCAAAATGGGTGGCTGTTCACATTAATGAACTAGGGCAGACTTTGGAAATGCTCTGGAGATTAAGAGTGGACTGGGTATCGTCACCTCTGCCAGCATATGAAACACTTTCATTCAGCGGCGAGTACGAGCAGCTCTCAATCCTTTCGTGTGTAAACGAAAACACCCATGACCACACACACGTTGATCGCCATTATGATTGTGAAGAGCTGGATCACAGTCTAGGATCAGAGCCACCTGTTTGCACGATTGATTGTCCGAACAATCAGCATCATGACTCCATCGTTCTGAATTCTAATTCAGTTCTTGAGGGCGGAATCTGACTGTACGCGTTAAAAAAAATTCGTTCAGTAAGAGTTATCGTAACCTTCTCACAGCGAAGGATATCTGAATGAGAATTAGGTCAGAACTCTAAAATTCGCTCGTGATAGCGGGTGAGAAAGCAGTCTTACGAGACCGAGTCGGTCAATCTAGCCGATTCGGAGTCCGAAAGGCCAAAGTATCAAGAGCAGCGTAGACTCGCGTGGTTGCGATAAGTTCTCCAGTTGGATTGCCTCGTCCTACGCTCCAACAGGTCTTTGCGCGGACGATTGCTCGAGGTCAGTCACTATCGCCTTTTCGCACATGTCGCGCACTTGACCAAGCATTAGTTCTATGTCATCGAGCCAGGACAACTCATCAAGTCGACGCTTTGCATTCAGAGCAGTCTGCTCATGGTTTTCCAACGCTCTAGTTTTGTCCGCCAACACTTGAGTCGTAGCCTGCAGAATCCCTTCTGCAAGTTGCTCAAATTCCCCCGCCAGCCGAGTCAAACGGCTGGCGATAGCATTAACCGCAAGATCAACAGTCTGTGCCTCTGTCGCTATTTTCTTAGCCTTCCCTTCTAGCCTTCGCTCCGTAGCTCGCATTCGTTCTCGTTCAGTGACGGAGAACGTTTGCTCTATCATCCCCTTCTTGGCAAACTCTCTGACGTGAGCATCATGGGAGGCCTGGTTCTTCTTGTGCTCTGTCTCTTTGCTTTTGAAAGTATGGTACTCATGCAATGCAGAACTTAGTTCTGGCTGCAAACTCTCAAGGTGACTCATTAGGACCGACCACTGCTTGCTCCATTTTCCGCTGGGGTCGCAGTCAGGAGAAATCTTCGAATGCATTGACTTCTCAGCGATTCTTCCTCGAATGTAGAGAGTAATGTCTCCGTTATTCATCGCTTTCATTTCGGCAGCTAACTGCTTCAGAAAGTCTCTCCAGTTGGTTTCCAGCCGTTTTAACGTCTTGATGCCTAGTTTGTATGCATCGAGCATCGTTTCCCCTCCTTGAGCATCCGTTAATGCCGTAGCCCTCTCACGTAGCAACTCTTCGATTTCTAGCTGAGCAAGAAGAAAGGTGTCTTCAAGGCGGGTTTTCACTCTTGAGCTTCGAATTTCAGTTGCTTGACTAGCAAGTAAGTCGAGCAACGCCGACTCAAACGCTTTCCAACCGCTCTCTTCGATTTCTGATGAAATTCCTCTTTCCATAGCTGAGAGTGCTAGAGAAGCAGAGATGCCGAAAGGCGGTTTGCTAAGGCTCAGGCGGTTACCTATCCGTGAGAGAGCGACGCTTATAGGTTCCTCCTCTTCATCTAACTGATCAATCTGATTAACAACCACTATTGGATTCAAATCCCGAGCAAGTCGCCTTAGGTCCTGGTCCTCTGAGGCAGTGCCCGCCTGCCCAGCGGCGAGTAACCATATCACCATGTCTGCACGCCTTGAAAACTCAGTCGTCGCGCTTGTGTGTGATTCATGCGTTGAGTTCAGTCCAGGCGTATCGATTAGCGTGGCCTTCTTGAGCAGGGCGACAGGTAATTGAACTTCGAGGTAGGACAGCCTCTCCCTGAGCTTCTTACCCCAGTCGCTACCTTCGGCGGAAACTTCCGCTAATGCCTCGATTGGAAATGCTGTTTCAGTCCCATCCAAGTCGTGAACAGTTAGCATTGGTGTTGCTCCGTAGGATAGGGCTGTCACCGCTGCGGTTGCTGGTCGAACATCTGACACCAGACGCCTCTCCTTCAACAGGCAATTGATAAAGGTGCTTTTTCCAGTATTGAACTGCCCCATGACAACGACGAGTAGCGGCTTAGCCAAATCCACTATCAGCTCCTCGATCTCCGCTACAACTTGTGAGAGTTCTTTGCGGCTGGAGAGGACCGACGCCAGTTCTATAAGCTGGCCCTGTAGATTGGGAAAGTGCTCTGAATTGACACGCCGCTTGGTTAGCGTTGCCGACTTTGCTCTAGTCAGATTTTCCTTATTGAGATGAGAAAAAAAGTGCTTGAGGCCATATCCCAGAATGCCTAGCGCTAAGGCTGCCAGAATCCAGATCATGTAGGTCACAAGTTGATCGGCGGAACTTTGTAAGAGGAGATATGCATCAGTGGATCAGAGAAATTCATCACCGATGCGAAGCCGTGTCCAAGGTCTTGATAGTGGACTTCTGAGCCATCCGCGTGTAGGACTTGTGTTCCTCCGAGTCCCTTGATTGTTGTATACGAATGCTCGGGGTGCAAGGGGTCGATGACGCCATTTTTGTAAGGGACGTTGTGGTCAACAAGCCTCGCCTCATGAAATGTATCCTTGCCACCCAAAACATTTGGCTCAGTTCTTCCAATCATGTGTCCATCTGGGCTGAGATATGTTTTGCCTCCAAAGAGGCCCTTAATGCCAATACTGGTCAGCTCTCCATCGACATGATGGGTTGAAAGATCGCTGTGATCTGTGTAGGAATGGATGTGATCATGCATGTGTTTCTGCCTCGGTATTCATCAATCGTAATTCATTTATCAGTTCTTGAAGCTTTTGTTTTCTCGCTTCTAGCTCAGCGATAACCTGCTTCGATTCCGTTTGAGAGGTGCGTCGGCGTGCCAACTCTTCGGAAACGCGTCCACTAAGCTCGGCTAACAGCTCGTCGAAACGATTCACCGCTGTGTCCCTTAACTCATGGATGTTCTCTGAGACCGTGTCTAAGACTCGAGTGCTGAAGCCTCCCATGACTTCCTCCAATGCCTCAGTAAGTTTGGGTCGCAACTTTTGCTTCGCTTGCTGCAAGTGCTGTTCGGTCATTGCTTTGGACAAAAACGGAAGACCTGCCATACCGATTACTGGGACAAACATGCCCGCCCCCATGAGCATCAGTAGCGTGGCTGCACCACCAGCGATCAGGCCAGTTCGAAGTGAAGTCTTCGAGACGTCGTCTGCTTGGAGATTTAGCGAATCTTCTACTTGAGACAGTTGGAAATCTCCTTCAGGTCTAAGTCCGCCTACCAATTGTTCAAACTCTCGACTTAGGGAGATGACAACTTGACGGTCTATTTGAGTTAGCAAGCTTGCGAGCGGAGCGGCATGGCTTTCGATCCAAATCTTGCAGTACTGTCGAAGTCGGTTGGGAATCGTCTTTTCGACAAACAACTTAAAGTCTGTACCAGTGTAGGACTCGATAGATTCAATTAAGGCCTCCTGAGTCTCATCTTGAAAACTCCGAAGTGACTTTCGAGTCATCGCCAGGATTTCTGCCTCACGGTCTCCGATCCACTCATCGAGTCCTTGGATACTCTTGGACTTGCTCATAAGCGCAGCCTCAATATGCTTTTGCTGCTGCTCCAATGCTTCGATTGATTGCCCAGACACGTTAATGCGGCGATCAAACTCGCCAATAAACAAGTTCGCCGTAGTTACCGCACGACTTGCAACCCGACGAGATCGCGTGCGATTTCTTTCTGTACTCGATGATAGCGTTGAGAGGAAATGTTCAACCTGAGCGATGCCCGAACGTTCGTAGCCATCTTCGCCGTCAGCGGCTTCCGAAGCTGCAGTGAACACGACATTTAGATTGACCTGTGGCCAGAAAGTGCCGAGCCTGTTCTGTATTACTTGGCTGACCGACTCGATGTCATCCTCGTCGAGCTGATCAGCAAAATTCGCGCAGAAGGCAATCTTGTCGAAGCCCTCGGATAAGATCGAGGTTTCCAAGAAGTCTCGTTCGGATGCTGTTACTGGATTGGTGGCACTCAGGACAAAAATTAAAGCGTCACTCCTAGGAAGGAAGCGATACGCAACATCGGACCTATGCTGGCTCAGATCATTGACCCCTGGCGTATCTACCAAGACGATCCCATCCTTCAATAAGGGGGAGTTAATGCCAATTTCCAGATAATCCAAGCTATCAGGATCGAAGCCTGACTCAGCCGTAAACTTCCATAGTGCTTCGGAGGATAGCATCCGTTCTTCAACTGTTCCGTTGCTCCAGTGAATACGGAGTAGAGGCTCTTCGGAAAACCTCAAAATGTTGATTGTTGCTGTTGTGGGAGTTACATCTGTGGGAAGGAGGCTCTGCCCCAAAAGACCATTCAGTAGAGTCGACTTCCCGCGTTTGAACTCGCCCACAACCGCAACAACAAAAGTCGAAGATAAAGCGAATTGCTCGAATTTTGTTAGAGCATCTTGTCCTACCTCTCCGACTTCGGTCTCGTGTTCGCGCAGTCGTGAAACGATGTCCGATACGTCGATCAGGGTGGTGGATTCTTGATTCATCGCATGGCCTCCAAAACTCGCGTTGCTCTCTGCAAACTGAGATTCATTGTCTCACACCACTCTGCCTGAAGGCGTGCATTCTCCAACTCAGATTGCTTTTGATTTTCGAGCTGGTTCAATTGGGACTGAAGAGAATTTAGTCGGACGCTAAAGGCTGAGTCAACTGAACTGATGATGTTGTCAGTTAGCCTTTTCCAATCCAATTCAAATTTTGTGATCGCTTGAGGAATTCCGTCCCGTAGGCGATTGTCTATTTGGAAACGGGCCTTACCCAAGATGGCTTCGCGTCGACGTTGCTCAATGCCTGCTCCAAGGCCGATTGTCGTCAGGAGGCCGACCACAATGGCAATAGGGAAGGCTACATGCATGGCAGCCATCAGTAAGCCTGCAAAGATGCCCCCTCCGAAAACGACATTATCGTCGTCTTTGGATGGCTCTCTCGAGTTGTCAATTGTCAGAGACATATTCTGAGAGATCGAAAATGTCTGATCGACTGTAGTCTGCAAGTCTCCCCATGCCGCCTCAATTCTCCTGCGGGCACGGGCGTATTCATCTGAAAGCGTGGACTCTTGCCTAGACTTTATGTGCTCGACCAGTCGGGTTTGCAAGGGTGCTACAGCGCGTTCAACGCTTTGCAGGATCGCTTCACCAGTCAGTTCTCCTTGATGCGTGTCAACCGCTGCAACCCCCGCCAGTGCAATGTTCTCCAAACCTTTACGGAGTTCGAACGCAATTGCGGAGCCTTCGTTCGCGAATCGGCTTTTGAGGCCATCCAGCACCTCGTTCTTTTGCAACTGAGCAGTCACTATGTGCGGCTTCAGTGACTGGATTCTTTGCTGCAGAGCCTCCGCCGATAAACCAACCCCTGCTTTACGAACCGCTAACGGTCCGCTTGAAAGTTCCTTGGCGAGTCTTACTCCGATGGCAATAGGCTTGCCAAGCTTTACTGCTCCTCGGTCACCATTTAAGAAGTTTGAGAGTGCTTCTTCAAGTTCTCGGAATCCAGTCTCGGTGAAGGGCAACGGTTTCCTCAACGACGAAGTCTGGGCGCCTCTACGATGGTACAAGGCATCTTTGGCGCAAACGAGAAACAGTCTTGGTTCGCCTACAATCGGCCTCAACTGCGATCGGGCGTATTCTACGACTTTGGAACGATCTACATCTGTCTTGAGAAAGTCGGCAAAGTTTATGGCAAAGAAGAGTCGTTGAATATCCGCTTTAAGAATTCGATCTCGGATGAAGTCCACTTCAGATTGGGCCAGAATTCGCTTCGCGGAAAGGACAATTACGACTGCATCAGCCTGTGGAATAAACTCGTATGTGATCTGCTCTCTTACAGGATCAAGGTCATTCGTGCCTGGAGTGTCAACAAGCTCTACACCACTGATCAGCAGCGGAGAGGGGAACCCGATTTCTGCCTGTGCGATCTTTTTTAGCTCCGCGACTTGTGAATCATACTCCGTGACCTGCTCCAGTGAATTGCGGTCGGGGTCTGGAGGTGCGACCAGAGCGATGAATTCTTCCTGGCTGATTTCAGATGGTTTGCGGTTGTCGCGGTAGAGAAGTTTGAACTTCGGAACATCGTTACCCGAAATCACCGACAGTATCGCCGTCGTCGGCTGAACACTGGAAGGTAGCACCCGATCTCCCAGGAGTGCATTGATGAGCGTGCTCTTTCCGTGGCTGAATTCTCCAACGACAACAAGTCGGAATTTTTCCTCTTGCATCGAACTAAGTGCTGCGTCGATTACTGTCGTTACTTGGGGTGCGCCTAGATCATGTGCAGCCTGGCGAATGTCAGCCAGACAAGCCTCTACTTGTTTTTGCTTCTGCTTGAATTCCTCGAGAGAAACACACGTTTTTGCGCCCTCGAAGGTCATTAGATAAGTATATGGATATCATCCTAAATTCGCAATGCACCAACTTAATTGGTCTTAACCAAAGCCTCTGTAGTTTGTGGAGATGATCATCCTAGGTTTCGCACTCGATTTGTCCTGTACTCCCTCAAGCGACGCCCACGTTCAAATTCACTTTGAGCAATACGGGACGCTGATTCGGAAGGGCAGTTTCCCCTTCAAGGAAATGTAGATTGGTTCTGCGAAAAGGAGCGGGAGACAAAGCTGAAGAGGAGTCCTCGGTCACGCTCGGGTGATCGGGCGTTACAAGGACCCTAAAATTTCAGATAGAGATTCCATTTAATGGCTCCACTGGTTGTGGGTGAAAATCTCTTTCTAATTCTCATCTCAGATGCGGCCTAGAGAGTTGAAATAATTGAACGCAGAGAGTGTTTATTCGTAATTCTGAGTGCCAAAGAAGAAGATTTTAGGTTTAAAGTGGAATCTAAAATCAGAATTTCAGGGAGTTCAATTCTCCCCGCCTCCACCAGTTCCCCTGTTTAGGTCTTTCGCCAAACGGCGAACTTCCCAACCCCTTACGGCGTTCCTAGTAATGTGAAGCAAACCGCCAAGCGAGTTCGGGTGTCGTTGGATTCTCCAACGTCACGAAAGGAGATGATTCTGCCGTTCTTCGTAGTGCCCGAGGCAGGCGACGACGTCGTTCTGTTCGGTTCGCACTGGGACGTAGAAACTCACAAAATCAGCCCAATCCCCGATGACCAAGGCTGCAACCACTCCGTCAAGCTCCGCATGGCGGGCTAGTCGCTGATCAGAAGCCGATCGACTGCAAAATCTTGGCGGCCCCGGAGGGACTCGAACCCCCGACGCCCTCCTTAGGACTGAAGAAAAATAGGTTGAAAAACTCTGAATTGAATCTACCAACTTCTCTGGACGTCTCTCATTTTCGCTGGCTGTTGAGAGACCAATTGTGAAACTCGAAATTGTCGCAATGAACTTTGATCGGAAAAAGCCGTCATCGCTGGCATGAGCAATCTTCTCATCGCGATGTGCCTAGTCTCTCTGCAGTCAGCTCCTATAAAGCGAGACATTTCTGAGCTTGTTTTCAAGTCGATCGATGGTCGAGAATCGAAGGCTGTATTGTCGATCCCGAACGGAGACGGGCCGTATCCGTTAGTCGTCACCGTACATGGCGGTAATACGGAGAAGCCATACGGGTACCTACGGACGATGGCTGCGCCGAACCGTGTTTCGTCAATCGTGAATGATCTCAACAAGGAACAGTGGGCGATTCTTGCCGTAAGTTACCGCAATGGCTTTATGAATCTCGGTGATGACGATGTGATTGCGGGGATTCGGTTCGGTATGGGGCTCCCCAAAGTCGATAAGACTCGTGTCGCATTGGTCGGCGGGAGTCACGGCGGTTACAAGGTGCTTCAAGCCGCCATCCAAATGGGATCCGAGATCAAATGTGTCTCCGCAGGTTCACCGTGGATGGTGGATCCTGTCACCTTCATGCAGGCCGATGAGGTAAGTCCCCCGTTTTCGCTCATCAAGCCAGACGTCCGCTCGCGCCTAACCGCACAAGGCAAAGCACTGTACAACCAGATTCTCCGACGAGAAGGATCGGAGCAGAAAGCACAGGAATTCTTGCAGGCGCACTCGGCCCATCATCAATCGACAAAGATCAAGTCGCCGTTGCTACTTCTCACGAGCCTAGCCGACGAGAGCGTTCCCCACGTCCTGGTCGAGCCACTCTACGCTCGAATGAAGAGCCAGCGCCAGAACGTCGAAATTTTCACAGTCGACAAGTCGCCACATGGATTCTATTGGGGGCGCTCTGAGGGTAGCGCAGAGAGGCGTGGCATTGAGCGAAACGGCACCGTCGATGAAGGGGAGGTTCGCATGACTTCTGCAAAACTCATCGACTTCCTGAAGAAGAATCTCGGTCAAAAGTAGGAAGTAGATTCTTAGTCAGCTAAAGACCTAAGATTGCGAGAGAGCATCAAACCAGTTCGGCCTAAATGACAAGGTAAACAGCCCAGATGTTTGTTTGTGTAATGTTCGCTCAAAGTGCCCTAACGCGGCAGGCCCCGGTTGAGTGGGTCACTCGTGTGGTAACTGCACCTCGGGTCCGGCAGTACACGTTTCAGAGCAAGGCCGCAAAAGCCAAGGTCAGCTATCACTTGTACCTGCCACCGACCTACGAAACGGACAAACATAAACAATTCCCAGTTCTTTATTGGCTACATGGCTCGGGTGGAGGGCTGCCAGGCATTAGCCCAGTCAGCTCCTTTTTTGATTCCGCCATGGAAGCTGGGAAGGTTCTTCCGATGATCATCGTTTTTCCGAACAGCTTTGCAAACGGAATGTGGTGTGACTCAACAGATGGCAAGATGCCCATCGAGACCATCGTGATCAAGGAAATCATCCCCGAAGTGGATTCGAGGTTTCGAACGATAGCCAAACGAGAAGGACGAATCGTTGAGGGATTTAGTATGGGGGGTTATGGTGCTGGACGTTTGGGTTTCAAGTATCCCCACCTATTTGCTGGTGTTTCGATGCTCGCAGCAGGCCCTCTTGATTTTGAGTTCGATGGTCCGCGTGCGGCATCGAATCCGAATGAACGGGAGAGAATTCTGCAGTCCGTTTTTGGTGGCAAGATAGAGGAGTTCAAGGCTCAAAGTCCATGGACCCTAGCTGAGAAAAACGCATCGAAACTCAAATCTGGAATCTCGATTCGCATATGCATTGGCGAAAATGATTTCACCTTGCCAGCGAACCGCAAGTTCTCATCCAGTCTGACCGAACTGGGTGTAAACCACGCCTATGTGACGCTACCGAATGTCGGCCACGATACATTGGCCCTCCTCAACGCACTGGGCGAAGAGAACTGGAAATTCTATCGAAGCCTGTTCGCGAAGTAATACTGGACTCCAGTTCAGCTGAAACGAATAATAAACAGTGCGTGGCGGCCCCGGAGGGACTCGAACCCCCGACGCCCTCCTTAGGACTGAAGAAATATAGGTTGCAAGAATCTGATTTGAATCCACCGATGTCTCTGGACGTCTCCTGATTTCGCTGGCTATTGAGAGACCTATTGAGAGACCAATCTGCGGGTTCACTTACCCCCGCTTGTCGCGATTCCCTGGATGAACGCCTTCTGAGCAAAGATAAACACGAGGATAATGGGCAGGATTACGAGCACTGAGGCGGCCATGAGCAGGTTCCACGGAGTGCCGCCGTGTTGCGTTTGATAGGCCTGCAAGCCTAGAGAGAGTGTGAACGAGCTCTGGTCGACGAGATAGATAAGAGGACCTAGGAAGTCATTCCAGGAACCCATTAAAGCAAAGAGCGCCACCACTACAAGCGCCGGCTTCGCGAGAGGAAGAATGATGTCGGTAAACGTTTGGAACTCGCTTGCGCCGTCGATTTTTGCTGCCTCGCTCAATTCCTTGGGAATCTTGAGGAAGAATTGTCGCAGTAGAAAAATCGAAAAGGCACTTCCGAGATAGGCCGGAACCCACAATGGCTTAAATGTGCCGACCCAACCCAGCCACTTGAACAGTGCAAAGCTTGGAACCATCGTCACCGGGAATGGAACCATCATTGTCGCGAGGGTAACACCGAAAAAGAGATCTCTTCCGGGCCAATTGAGCCTTGCAAAAGCATACGCCACAAGCGAGTTGGACACGACCGCGCCAATGATCGTCAAGATGGTGATGACGATCGTGTTGCGGGCATACACCAAAAAAGGGATGTACCCAACCTGCTCGCGGCCGTAGAGAATAGCATCGGGGTAGTTGTGAACCTGAAAAACCGACGGAATCCACCGTGGCGGCGATGTCATCGTCTCGGAAATGGGCTTCAACGAGGTCGTGAGCATCCACAAGAAAGGCAACACGAACATCAGCGCTACCAGGGTCAAAACAACATGCGTGATCGCGACCTTAGCTGGTTTCATAGTGCACATGTTTGTCGGAGTATTTTAGGGCTCCGAGGGTCAGAAGAAGAATGAAAAGGAACATGACCCAGCCCATCGCGCTGGCGTACCCCATCCGCTGAAATCGGAAGGCATTGTCATACAGGTACATGGCAAACATGTAAGTGCTTCGAGCGGGCGCCCCGCCGGGGAACATGACTTGGGGGATCGCAAAAACTTGGATTGAACCGATGATGCCCATGATCACGTTGAAGAGAATCACAGGGGAGATCATCGGGATCGTAATGTTCTTCGTTTTGGCCCAAGACCCCGCTCCATCTATTTCGGCGGCTTCGTAGAGCGACTGGGGGACATCCTGAAGTCCAGCCAAGTAAATGATCATTGCATGACCGCATCCCCAAGCCGAAATGAGGATCAGTGTCCACTTGGCCCAACTTGGATCGCCGAGCCAGTTGGGAGGATTTACGCCAACACCTCGAAGCCCCGCATTCAGCAAACCATAGTCTCCATTGAAAACCCACAGAAACAGGGTTGCTTGGGCAACCATGGGTACGAGAGTTGGCAGGAAGAAAAGCGTCCGATAGAACGCCATTCCTTTGACCTTTGTGTTAAGCAACATCGCCAAGGCGATCGCCGCTACGGTGCTCAATGGAACCGCACCGATGGTATAAAGCAGCGTGTTCACTACGGAGTCTTTAAAGACCTGGTCTCTGGCCAACTCAACATAGTTTTGAGGGCCAATGAATGTTGGAGGTTTTAGAACGGAGAAGCTCGTGAAGCTTGTGATAAACGAGGAAACCAAGGGATAAAGCATCAGTAGCGTGAATCCCAAAATCCAAGGCATAGCGAACAGAATTCCAATCCTGGCTTCCGTTCGACGATTCATTTGGAGAGCACCTGCTGTTGATAGGTCTTCCATAGTCCGTCAATCCGTCCTTGGGCCTCCTTGAGTGAAGTTTTCGGTGACTTTGATCCGGAGTTGACTTCTTGGAACGAGTTGTTCAGTTCGCCCGAGAGCTGAGTGAAGAAACCGGTGTGAGGCGGATAAAGAGCCTGCTTGGAGCGGGCAAGCTGATCAAACAGCCTGATCGCTTTGTTCGGGTGATTGGCAAAAAATCTATCGCTCACTTTCGCAAGCGGAGAATTCTTGCCATGTGCCGAGCAAAGACCCTCCATCACGTCTTGCCTCTGCACAAATCGGATGAACTCGAATGCCTCCCTGGCGTGCTTAGCACCCTTTGGAATAACGAGGACGTCTTGCGAAAGGATGCTATGACCCGCAAGGTCCGGTCGATCGCTTGGGTATGGGAACGGGACAGCGAACCACTTGATATTCGGCTGGTAAATCTTGATGTAGTTCGCCTTCCAAGTTCCGTTCAACTCGAACGCAACCTTTCCCTCCATAAAAGGATCTTGAGGAGAAGAGAAATTCCCAAACCCGCTTTGAAAGTTTTGGACGGAACTTGCACCGAACTTCTTGGAGTAACTCTCAATCCACTGGAGGGCCCGGATGGACTCTTGACTGTTGATGTTTGGCGATCCGCCCTTGAACACATCTCCGCCAAACAGTGATCCCCAAGACCAGTTCCACCAGCCGGGGTTCGATGGGAGAAAGCCTGCAAACTCAAGGCTTCCATCCTTACGTACCTTTGAGATTTTCAAAGCAAGTGCGTCCATCGCCTCGATCGTCTTTGGGAAAGTCTCTGGAGTTGAGACTTCTGGTGGAACCAGATCAGATCGTACGTACAGGGCAACAGACGCCGGCGTGCATGGAAGCGCCCAAAGTTTTCCATTGTTGGAGAGAGAGTCGTAGTAGTTCGGAATGTAATAGTCACGGGAGAGTCCGGCACGTGCGGCTGGTTCCGAAAGATCGGTGAGCGCATTGGCATCGGCAAACTGAAAAACCTGACTCTCCCAAATCCCCGCTATATCCGGTGGATTTCCGCCTGCAGTGGCAAGGATGGTTTTTTGGTCGATGCCCGAAATGGACAAATACTTAACGAAGATTTTGTCCTGAGAGCGATTGAAGGCCTGCACCACCTTTTGCATTTCCTCGCCCTCAGATCCAGTCCATTTCTCCCAGTAGATGACCGTGACTCGATCGGATCGATCGCTTCGGGAGACAATCTGGTCACCGGCATACGCTGTAAAGCCAACTATTGCCGTCAGAGAGACCATTCCTAGGAGCATTCTCGTTGTCATGAATTAGCCTTCGGTCGCCGCAAGAAGAACTGGCTCTTCATCTCCGGCGGATATTTTACGTTCGAGGATCTCAACCTGCCAAGGCTGGAGTCGTACGGTTCCCCAACCGACCGTCTCAACCTCTCTCGAGAGTGATGTCGCGTTCAGATAAAAGTGATACTCGAATTCATCGCCGTACCGGACTTGGCGGGTAACACCCTCCGGAAGTTCTCCTGCCAGATGTTCTATTCCAAGGTCGTCCATGATTGATGTCATTAACTGATTTGTAAAGCGCTGATCGTTTCTCGAGCCGACATAGTACGCCCGGCCTGTCCCGTAGTTGTTGACAGTAGCCGCCGGCCTTCCCGCATAAAACTCATCGTCATACCACGCGATTGCTTTGGAAGTGGTCGGGTGAATCAACTCACAAAAATCAACTACCGAGTATCGCTCGGCTTTGGAATCAAAGCCTGTGCATATCGAAACTTGCTGACCAACAGGTAACGCATCAATTTCTTCGCTCCAAACTCCGAACACTTTCCGAAGCGGAGCGAGATATCCCGATTCGAAAACGAGACTATTCTCGTCAGTCCAGGCAGTCAAGTATGTGGAGACAAGAGTCCCTCCGGCTCGAACGTACTCGGACAGGTTCGTTGAGGTGGATTCGGAGAGACTGTAAAGCATGGGCGCGACCACCAGTTTGTATCCTTCAAGGGGTGAATCTGGCCCAATCACATCAACTGAGACTCCCGCCTCCCAAAACGCCCGGTAGTGATCGATGCAAGTTTGCTCGTATCCCTTGTCCCGTTGAACTGGACCGACGGCAGCGTCGAGTGCCCAACGACTCGACCAGTCGTAAATGATTGCTACTTCGGCTCGCTTTGCTGTACTCGCAATGTTCGAGAGTGCATCCAATGCGGCACCTGCTTGCTTGACCTCTCCAAAGATTCGTCCATTGTTAGTGGTCCCATGGTTCACAACCGCACCATGAAATTGCTCTTGACTGCCGCGTGACTGTCGCCACTGGAAGTACTGGACGCCATCCGCACCGTGAGCAACGGCTTGCAATGCCTCAAACTTGTGAACTCCAGGGCGTTTAGCAGTCATTGTTTCGTACCAGTTGCTGGAGTTCGGGGTGCATTCCATCAACATCCATTTTCCGTTTTTCGACAGGCCGCGAGTCAGATCGTGCTTGAAGGCTACGGAGATCCAAACCGAAGTCTGGTCGAGAGATCCTCCAAAGCCTGGGTAGCTGTCCCAACTGGCAAAGTCTAGGTTGGCATTGAACTTTCGGTAGTCCAAACCAGGAAAGGTGCCCATGAGGTTTGTTGTATGCGGTATGTCCGGGGAGAGCTCCCTCAATGGAGCCGCCTCGTTCAGCATAAAGTCGACCGTTGCGTCGGTAATAAATCTTCTCCAATCGACGGTTAGGCCCTGAATTGAAACTTCCCCATGAGGACCTCCCGGAGCATCGAGTTGATCCCAGCCAGAGTAGCAATGACTCCAGAAGGTCGTCCAGTAGGCCGAATTGAGTGCCTCAATTGTCCCGTACTTCGCCTTGAGCCAATCACGGAACGCCGAAATTGTCTCCGGGCTGAAGTCTTCCCCGCCGTATTCATTGGAAAGGTGCCAGGCTAGGAGTCGGGGATGATCGCCGTACCGCTCAGCCAATTTCCTTGCGATTAGCGCAGACTTCTGGCGATAGACGGGCGAGCAGAGATTGTAATTGACCCGGTTCCCGTGGAGTCGACGGACACGGTCAGAACCAGTTCGAAGGATTTCGGGATACTTTTGGGTCATCCACGCGGGTGCAGCGGCACTTGGGGTGGCGAGTATGAAGTAGCGATCCGCCGCCGAAAGCTTCTCGATCACTTCGTCAAGCCAGGAAAAGTCAAACTCACCCTCATGGGGCTCTAGTTTTGCCCAAGAAAAGACTCCGATCGTCGCAACCTTAAACCTCGACTCCTGCATAAGGGCCATATCCTCATCCCAGACTGAAGGGTCCCACTGTTCAGGGTTATAGTCGCCACCATGCCAGATCACAGGAAGCTTTGGATTAAGGAATTTGAACATGGCTAGTTGGGTTGAATTGTCGCAACAACGCCTTGCGCATAACAACGAGCAAGGAAGTCGTCGGGGTGCATCGGGTCGGTCGTCAGGTCTTTACTACTTTTTGCCGAGTAGAGCGCCTGGCTCAGCTCGGTCATATCGAAGAATGCGACTCCCTTGCCAGATAAGGCACGGAGCTCACTCGCATACCCTGCCAGGTTGCCAACGTACGGTTCCTCTTTAGTGTAGTCAGGATCGAACTTCATCGAGGAAATGAGCAAGAATTCAGTGGCCGGATGAACCGATCTGATGGCATCAATCGCATTTTTGATGTTTGCAATGAATAGCTTTGGCGTGAGCGACCAGAAGTCATTCATACCAAAAGCAATCAGAACGAGATCTGGCTTCAAAGAACCGACTAAATCCTTAGCGTTGTCCTTTGCCCACTGGGAGGAGGCACCGCCGAGAGCAACATTAAATAGCTTAACGTTTCCTAGCTTGTGCGCCACAAGGGACGGCCACGGAGGCAGATATGGAGGGGTATTCAGAAATCCGGATACGTTTATTCCTAGCGTGATGCTGTCGCCGAAGGCGGCAAGCCTGAGCTGCTTTCGTGCCTTGAGTTTCGCAACCGTTCTTGGGAGGAACTCACCCTGGCTGCGTGGATAAGGTCTGGACCACAGGCTTTTGTGCTCGTAGGTGACAAACACGTGCCTGCCATCAAACCTCGTCCAAGGAAACTCTCCGGTTGCAAACTCCTTGTCGCTCATCGTTTGGATCTTGGAGTTCCCTCGCGCAACGAGCTGATTCCCTTTCACGTCAAAATCGACGCCACGAGTGAACTTGATGCGGTGAGTTGGATCAGTAACTGAGATGATTTTCGTGGGAGCGAAGAGTAGCCGTCCCGAAGCTGATTCACCGCTGCTTGATAGAAGCAGCACAGATTCATTAAATATCCGATGGCCCTCCCAGAAGGGCTTCATTGCTTCGTCGAGACTGACTTCCGGATTGTGCCGGATGATGGTCTTATCTTCGTCGTTAAGTTGCGCATCATCAACCGTTACAGCAGACCCTTGAACATTCTCGATCTTCACGATCAGTCGGTCCGTATAAGAGTGAGTTTTGAAGTAAATTCCCGCAGTTGGGTTAGAATTTGGCTCCGCTGTTAGGCTCAATAGCACCTTGCCCGATCTATCCAAGCAAGTAGCAGAGATACGGGCGTTAGTCTTCGCCGCACTGGAGTGAAAACTAGCCGAAATCCATAAGATCCGCTCTCCAGGAACCTTGTAGGTTTGTGACAGGCTCCCGCCAGCTTTTCCGATCCTGACCGAGGATTTGCCTTTTACACGCTCTTCAGAACTTACCGAGACATCGCCCTTAACTTCCCAACCGACTAACTCGTTGTCGAATCCTGGGTTGATGAGATAGTTGACTTTGGCAGGTGGGGTCATCGTTTGGTTCACCAGAAGGAAGAGCACCGAAGAAATCACTTCTGTCGAGACTCCTGTCGGGAATCTGGCGACGATAAATGGAGATTCGCTTTCCACCGCATCACCTCGGCAGCCGAGTGTGAAGATAGCTGCGATTCAATCGCAAGCAGTCCGGAGTTGCTTCGAAGAACACTTTTGGGAACCCTTAAGATTATCGTGTGCTTCAAATCTGGCTTCTCGACCGATTGGATTCCGCTACCAATCAGCGTCAATGGCAACGGCTTACCCTTACCCTTATCTCCACCAAATCGAACATCAATAACCTTTGGTCCGACCTTCAACTTCCAGTGCTGCCGCTCCGACTCCGGAATCACACCACCTTGATAAAGAGACTGGTCCGCGTAGTCCATCGCGTAGAGCGAGACGTACACGGCTTCTTTGTCTTGGATTATATACATATCCGCGAATGCATCGCCTGATGTTGGCAAGACCAGCGACCTATCGCGGGGCCATCCCTTGAGAGACGGCGTTGCTAGAGGATCAAACCCCGCTGAGGGCACCAATCCAGATTGTCGCCTTGACGTGGGAGGAGTGTTGAGAACTTCGGGGATCTTTACCGACTTTGCTATAGAGGTGATTTCTTCGTAAGGAACTCCTTTCGTATCAAGCATTCCCATGTTGAAGTTCTCCCCGTCTCCGCGGCCATGCTCGGGCTCGTCAGTGTATTGGAACCAATGCGCACCCAGAATGTACGGAAGTGCCCCCAGTCGCCGAACGTTTTCACCAAAGGCGGTGGCTCGCTCCTTCTGCGTCTGAACCGTCGGAAATCCGGCGCTTGAGTTCTTGTTTCCACTCCGGTTCTCCATCGCACACATGTAGAACTCGGTGATCAAAATAGGCTTTTTCGTGATCTTATTGAGCGTGTCGAGATAAAAGTGGCTAAAGGAACCATCGGTCCAGTCGGCTCCCATGTTGGTGGACGCAACGTCGATCCACTTTGACGAAGACTTGGCCAAAGCGACGTTGTAGTACTGCTGATAGCGGTCGCCGAGGAGAAGGTGTCGTTTGTCGTACGTGTGAATTGCACGATTGACAGTTCGGTAGTAGTAGTCGCCGATCGTGCTCATCCACGCATTAATCGCCCGGATTCCACCGCTTCCGGGTCTAAGAAACAGGTTCGGCTCCGATGCAAAGTTCTCCCAACTGGTATTGGTCGTGATCCACTCTTTTTTGAAGTTTTCAAATGACCCGTAGAGCCGGCGGAGCATCGCGTGGGCAGCTTTCCGGCCGGCCGAGCCAGCCGGAAGTTTTTGCACATAGTTCAGAAAAACAGTGTCGTCCCACCAACCTAACTCATTGTCAGAGAAGTATCCGATCAGATAAGGATCATTTTTGATCGGCTCGATCTGAGCCTTCGCAGCTTTGAAAATCTCAACTTTCGCCGCTTCGGAGAAGAGGTCATCCCAGGGTGCTCGATAATAGGCACCTAGATGGAGAACGACTGTGTAAGGCATCCTCTTCTCGGTTGGAAGTTTAGCCAACGCGGTGTAATCGGACCAACCGCCAAGTGTGTTGAAGCCCCAGGACCGAAGCTTCGTGACGCTATCCAAAGCCCATTCGCGCTCATTATCAAATAGCGCCCAAGCTCTGTAACTGGGATTCTTGGGGTCGTATTTGTCGCGAGGTGTTCCTTGGTCAACGCAGCAGACGCCAAATGACCAGAATTTGAGACCCGTCGGCGTGATGAAGGCTGACCGCCCGTTGGCATTCAGAACGCCAAAAAAATGGTCCGGCCCAGTGAAATGACTACCGAAAAGAGACCCTGCTAATAGTAGGCTTGTTGAAATCATATGAATAGTGGCCGCTCAACGGAGCGGCCATCGGACTTTACTTAGCTCCCGGACCGCGGGGACCGCCACCACCACCCATCTGACTAACCATCTGGGCGGCCTGAGCCTCGTTTCCTTGCACTCTGGCAAGGAACTTATCTTTGTCTGCCTGGCTCAGTTTGCTGTAGTCTCCGCCAGCGGCTTTTGCCGCTGCGCCCAGCGTCGCAATCTCCGATTGCGCCTGGTCGACTTTCTTGTCCTCAGGCTGTGGCCCTTCTCCACATCCCAGCAGGCCTGCCACCGAGAAGGTGGTCAGGCAGGCTAGGATCGTCCACTTTTTCAATAGGCTTGGTTTACTCATCTTGACTATGAACCTGGGTTGATCAAGAACTTACGTGGGTCCAAATAGACTCCCTGGAGCAGGTTTCCTGGCCGCAAGGACTTTGCATGTCCATCGGTAAACGCATAGTTGCTTCCGCCACTAAATCGCGTCCAAGCCGACTTCAAAACCGGATCCGGAAAGCCGTAATAGGTTCCGAGAGCAAGATTGAGAACATCGTAAGGAGCTATCAGCTCCTCGTAGCCGCAACGGGTAACTTCAGTGTTTGGACCAGCACTACCAGTGCATCCAACGTAAAGCTGACCCATGTTTTGGACGGCTCCTCCGGAGAACATGATGACGTCTGCGACGTTCTGGATCGAAGTCTGTGATGCTGAGTTCACTTCGCTCAGATCGCCCGTGTAGTATGGTCCGGCCCCAAAGACGCCTCTAGCGTTTGCCGCAGTTACCGTGGGAGGGAAGTAGCCTGCAGCAAAGTACAGAGTGCTCATCGCATTAGCCATGTACGAGTTGTTTGCTGCCCTTGCCTTGCGGTCAACGGGGTTCAGCACCATTGCGCTTGGCAAGGTAAAGTTGACTGGATCGCCAGGGGTCGTGAACATCTGCGTGTTCTTGGTGTATGGACCAATGCATTGGGTTGAGCTCCATCGATACGAGTTAGCCTGACTGAATGGCAATGAGTCAAAGGATGCAAGCGGGAAAAGATCATCCGCATCCGACATGTAGATCAGAATGCCAGTAGACGTCTGCTTCATGTTTGAAAGATCGGCCGTCTTTTTTGCCGCGAGCTTAGCTTGAGCGAAGACCGGGAAAAGGATGGCCGCGAGAATCGCAATGATTGCGATGACGACGAGGAGCTCGATCAGCGTGAAGCCGAGGTTGAGCGTTTTTTCTCTTCTTTGAGTCATGAGTATTAGTTCCTGAATGGACGTTTGTTAGGATTCGGGGAATTCTAGGGCCGGGACCTGCGTGCTTGCGCCGCAGGAGTTACGAATAGTGAGGGATACAGGTAAGACGGGGTGTCGCTCGGTCGGAGGCTTTCCATTGACTTCGCTGGCCAACATACGCGCCGCGAGGGCTCCCATTTCCTTGATGGGCATCCTTACGCTTGTCAGCATTGGCTGGGTTGTGGTTGAGAACCAAGTGTCGTCGAATCCGACGATGGCGAAGTCTTCGGGAACTGACAATCCTTTGGCTTTGATCGCTCGAATCGCACCGGCCGCGCAAAGATCGTTTACGGCAAAGATTGCGGTTGGCCACTCAGATTGCGGTCTCTCGAGCACAGTGGTCATTGCTTCAAACCCAGGTCGCCAATCAAAGCCAGCACGAACGACCAAATCAGGCGTAACTTGCATCCCTGCGTCTTGCATCGCCTTCCGGTAGCCATCAAGCCGCGGTTGATTCGTCGAGACGAGATCACCACCGTGGAGCATCATGATCCGTTTGTGACCAAGATCCAATAGGTGTTTGGTCGCTAGCAGACCACCCTGATAGTCGTCGGCATTGACAGTCATAACCGGATCTGGTTGCGGTGCACACACGATTGCGACGCATGGGAAACTTGACTCGCGGCACCTGAGGAGTAGCGGCTCATCGGAAGCTGGCAGCGCGAGGACTAAGCCGTCAACCCTAGGATCTATTTTGTGCTTTCCGGCCCAGAATCCATCCCGAACTGTGTACAGCATCATGTTGTAGCTGTCTTGAATCGCTTCGGTAAAGACGCCATTCATAAGCATTGAGCAGAAAGGGTTGCGATCAACGAAAGCATCAACGTAAGGAAAAACTAGCCCCAGGACGCCGGTTCGCCCCGTTGTGAGGCTACGGGCAATTGGGTTTGGCACATAGCCAAGTCTGGCTGCCACTTCGATGACTCGCTGACGAGTTGCCTCACTAATGCGCATGTTGCCGGATGGCTTACCACTCAAAGTCGCGGAGGCAGCCGCGACCGAAGTCTCAGCCTCTCTAGCGACATCCTTGAGTGTTACTCGCATTTTTCTCCGACCACTGATGAAGCGGTTCATCAACACTATACAACAATTTTTGAAAATTGAAGAAAGTGGGAAACAATTTTCAAGTAAATTTGATTATTGGGTGTTATCCTTTCCGCTGAGGACTCCAACAGACGCATGAACTCGGACCCGCTCGACCTTCCCATAGCACCAGAATTCAGGCCCTTACCGCTGTGGGCTTGGAACGGTGAAATGACGGTCGAACGCATCTCCAAGACTCTTTCTGACTTTCGAGATCGTGGATTTGGCGGAGCCTTCATCCATCCGAGACCCGGGTTGATCACCGAATACCTGAGTGAGAAATGGTTTGAACTTTGGCGATTTGCTCAGGAGATCGCGACCGAGCTTGGACTTACTGTTCTTTGATTGGATGCCCTCACCGACGAGGGTGTCCAGCTCGAAAACATCGTGATAAACACGGTAGGAAGCCATTTCGGGCGAAATACGCGCACGCACGCGCACGCGCACACTGCGAACAAAACCCCGTGATAAACCCCGATCAGATCTTGTTGACAAGAAAGATGTATCGACGTGCAATGGTAGGGCTACCAACTTGGGGGAACCTTGTTTCTATCCGCGTCTGTGATCCAGCGACTGTGACCGAGCCTGTACCATTCAGCGTGACAGTTCCGCCACTGCCATTCACGAATGTTAGTCGAGCTGAAGTCAGGGTTCCTAGCGCGTCAACCGTTGCATCAACAACGTCTGGAGCCATGGTTATGCTTGGAATCGAAGACTCCATCCTCAATGTGCCGTCAGCTAAGATTGAACCTGTACCCGCTCCTGAGTTGCTTGGAGTAGACCCAGTGTTGGTAGTTGAGAAGTAATCAACTGCCCCTGAGTAGTTTCCAGTGTAAGGATTGGCAACTGATCCGCCTCCACCACCACACGCTAGGATTGTCGCCGTGAATGAGAAGAGAGAGAGTTTGCTGGTTAGCTTCATAACCTCAAGTATCGCACGTTGGATCGAAGAGGACACGACGTTTTATTGAAGCAAGAAACGCCACGCTGTGTCCGTTTATTTGAAGCAGGAAACGGACGCCCTCAAATGGATTTTGCGACAAGGTGCGCGCGCGCGCGAGGACTCAGATTCCTAAGAATCGGTACACCCTTGGAAGCTCGACTCTGAACATCGAGGGTACACGTTCACGGTAAACAACGGCATAAACAACGGTGAATGTTTAGGGTTTTTGTTGAAGGTGCAAACAATATACGTTCACATCTACGATGAAAACTCATTCCCTAGCGGATTCGCTGGAGGACACGTCTTGGCAGCAAGGCCGGATTTGAGGCTCCATCGACTGGTGTGCATGTCAGCCGATGACATCGCACCAACTGGCACTCTAATCTCGGAGTTTGAACACGATCAGAGCCTCTTCAAGATCGTTTTGGAGCCGACAGAGAAGTCGGGATGGTACGCCGGAAACACCTACGTCGATTTGCTGAACCGCGAATCGGCCTCCGCATTTACAAAAGCTACTCACCAGCGGTACGCAGAGGAAGTTCAAACAAGCGGACTGTTTTCGTTCACGGACGAACCAGCAGTGATGGATTATTCGCGCGGTGCTCTCCCTTGGTCGGAGGCGATTGAGCATGCTTTTCAAGAGGAGCATGGCTACAGTCTGCGCTCAAACCTACCATCGTTGTTCGTCGATGTTGGTTCGAGTAGTCCGAAGATTCGCTACGATTTCCAAGCGACCCTGATGCGATTGTTCCAATCGAATTTTGTGGAGCCTGTAGCCGACGCCTGCAATGCCTTTGGCATGCGGCTTACTGGCCACTTACACGAACACGAGTGGCCGTGCCCTCGATATCAAGCAAACACGATGCTCGCGATGTCGAGTTTTCACGTGCCCGGGATTGATCTGCTTGGGTTCCAAATTGACTTGACTAATCGCGATAACCACGGCAGATGGCTCATCACGCTTCTCGAGGTAAAAAGTCTGGCCGCCCAACTGGGCAAATCAACTGTTATGTGCGAGGCCTACGGCGGTGGCGGATATGAAACAACTCTGCACGACCTCAAGCGCCAAGGTGATTATCTCCTTGCCGGCGGAATTAACCTGCTCGTTCCGCACATGAGTTACCAGACAATGTCCGGCGCTCGAAAGTATGACTGGCCGCAAACGATTAGCGACCACGCTCCGTTTTGGGATGACCTGGAGCCCTTGAACATCCATCAGGCAAGAGTTGCTTCGATTTTGAATCAGGGTGTTACCACAGCAGATACTCTCGTCCTGCATCCGACCGCGACTGGATGGCTCAATTGGACACCGGATTGCGCCGCGGTCGGGCGAGACGAGGAACTTCCTCCTAGGACGGCTGAACTGCGATCCCAATACGCCGCGTTTCTTAACGCGCTAGCCGATGGATACTTGGATTTTCACCTTGGGGACGAGTGGATATTAGAAGCTTATGGACAGACCAAAAATGAGAGTTTAGAAGTCGGAAATCTCAGCTACACCACCGTTGTGATACCCCCGCAGTTGGAGACCATTCGCACCGAGACATTGGACTTGCTCGAGAGATACAGTTTGCAAGGCGGGAGAGTTGTCGTCTTTCCCGAGCTGCCAATAAGGCTAGACGGTGTGCGGTCCGATGAACCTGCTCGCAGACTCCAAAAGATTGCAACCTTAGTTAGCTCAACCCAGTTGTTCCCAGTCGAGTCGCCTATGATCCGGGGTCCCGAGGGCGGCAAAGTGCCTCTAGGTTTGCAAGTCGCCCGTCGGCGAATCGACAACAGATACGCATACTTCATCGCAAATCCTTGGTCACAGCGATTGGTTGTGAACATCGAATTCGAATCAGCCTCTTTGCTTGAATTCGATACCGTAGCCGGAACCTCACACCAGGTGACCGCAAATCAGTCGATTAGCCTCGACCCTGGCGAGCATCGACTCTGGATTGAAAGCGATGAATCAGAGCGGTTAGCTACGGGTAAATGCTCCGATGTATCGTTCGACCTCAGGTCAGTCGCCAGGGTCATGCCGAACGTGCTGCCTATTGACGCCTGCGCTTTGGTCGTCGGAGAGACAAGTTTCGACCGAACTGCGACGATTGTGCAAAACAGAAATCTGTGGCGAGAATTTGGACTTCCCGGAGACCCATGGGAATGGGGAGTGCAGTTCAAGCGAGATTTTGTGGATTCTAATCTTCCTGCTGCACCGGGATTCTTCGCCACCTACACGTTTTCCTCTGAGATCGAATGTGACATCCAAATCTGTGTCGAGCGCCCGTGGCTCTATGCCGTTCTTCTCAATGGCAGTCCCGTCACCTTCGAGACAGATCCGTTTTTTGACGAAGAAATGCGTCTTTCGAACCCGCAGACGTCGAGGCGAGGAACTAACAAGATCTCGCTTCGAGCAGACACACTCCAAATCCACCATGAACTCGCCCCAGTGTGGGTGATGGGTGATTTCGCCGTGTACGATGGTGTCTTGAATGCTCCTTGTGCTTTAGCTTATGAGAGTTGGGGGGCTCAGGGTCTTCCAAACTATCCGTGGACTGTTGAGTACTTAGGAAACTTTTCGAACCCCGCTGTTGGGGCGGTCGAACTGGAGATTCGTGGTCACGGATATTCCTCGGCTGAAATAGCTCTCGACGGCACTACCGTTAGCAGGTATTGGGGGAATGGCGGCTGGCTTCCCCTTGGGGATGTGTCCGATGGAACACACGAATTGAAGGTGCTCGTTAGGGGCAATCTCCGAAACCTCTTGGGTCCGTATGGCGTCGAAGGACTCCCTGGACCTTGGCTCTGGACCCAAGCGGCTGAACAGATGTCTGTTCCTCGCGAGCAAAGAGTTGTTCGTGTCGACTCAATCCAGCTGCGGGCAGTCCACTAGTTGCCGAGAAAGGTAACGCCCTCCGTACCACGGAGGGTGCTCAAGACCCTTTTTAGAGTCAAATTGACGGCCCGTCTCTCAATAAGTCTCTTAATCTTTTGAGAGACTTATTGAGAGACCTGTGGCTCGAAATCGACTGGAACTGGCCAAAAAAGGCGATTTTAGGTTCAAATCTTGGCGGCCCCGGAGGGACTCGAACCCCCGACGCCCTCCTTAGGACGGAGGCGCTCTATCCCCTGAGCTACGGAGCCGCGAACCTCTCTATTATGACTGGAAACTAGTCCGCCTCTAGCGCACCGCAAGCCAAGCCAGGCTGCCGAAGACGAGCAACCCAATTCCCGCCAAAACAAGGCCGGCGACCCGCGACTTCTTCAGATAGAACAAGATTCCAAGTCCAGTTAACGAGACCAGCGTCAGGAAATAGCCTGAAACATCAATGAACCAAAACCAAGCTCGCCCTGCATCTCGTCCCCGGTGAAGGTCGTTCACGGTTGCGAGGGCGCTGGGCGTGTCGGTCTTCAACTCGTACTTGCCGGTCTTCAGATCAAAGAAGCACTCGGCAATGCAGCCCGGCGACCGAAAGGCAAACGAACCTTCTCCTGAATCCACCCGCATCTCGACGGCCACACCTCGCACCGAGTGTTCGGCGCGCAACTGTTCCACAACTTTAAGCCAGTCAACTTTTTCACCGTCAATCGCTTCCGGCTTCAGGGTTCCGTTAACCGTGACACCCTCTTTGCCCGACGAACCAAGCCACTCGGGGTGGTTCAGGGTGACGCCGGTCACGGCGAAGAACAGCAACGTGATGAAGCTGAACATGGACAGATAAACGTGAAGCCATCGAAGAGCGAGATGAACTCGCTGCTTAGCTGGGCGACTACGCTTTGGCTCGCTTTCTGAACTCAATTTGTGCTTCCGAAATCTCTACGTTGCCCGTCAATATCTGCTTAAACACCTTCGTGCCGATCTTTACGGGCTGAGTAATCAACTGGTAAGTGCCGTGCTCACGAGCTGCCTCGATACAAACGGTGTAATCGCCCTGAGCCACCAGCTCTCCTTTGTCATTCTTTCCGTCCCAAGCCACTGAGTACTTTCCAGCGTCCCGGGTCGGAGCCGATACAGTCGCGACCAAATCGCCCCCTGCCACCTTTTTTCGGTCTTCTTCACGTCGGAACCACCGACGAAGATCGGGGATCCAGCGAGGGCCACGACGTCCCGTTTGAACATACAGATTGAGTGTCCTGACCGACTTGCCATCTTTGTCTTCAAGCCATACCGCAACGTAGGGTCTGTGGGTGCGGAACCCTTGTTGGGTTGCAATCGTGTAGGAAATCAAGAGCTCGAACTTGGGGTCAAACTGGCTCGCGCGAACTGGTTCACCAGCAAGAAGTCTTGCCGCGGGGAGTCCGATCCCAACCGCGCTCAAGGCAGAGAGGAGGGTCCGTCGAGAAATCTGTTGATGCTCTTTCATGCAATTATCGTTGTCCCGATTGCGACAGCAGAGTCCATTCAGCATTGGATAAATTCTGCCCGCTGGAAAGTGTTACGAAATAAGCGATCCCAGGTTCACTTTCGAGCTCCTTTTTGTTACTGGCCACACTCAAAACGGTGGACCAAACATCCGCCAACATCGCACTTTGTGCAACGACTGTGACAGAACTGACAAACAAAGCAGACTTACCTGAGCGGGGATCGATGATGTGGGAGTGCCACTGACCATCGATCATTTGACCCCTGCGTTGGCCCCCACTGGTTGCAACAGCAGCATTCCGAATCACAGTATCGCTTGCCCGAGACTGGTTCTCCGCATCCGAAAATGGATCAGTCACAGTCACGGTCGCCCCGCCCTGTCCTGAGTGGCGAAGATCCCCGCCAATGTTGATCACCACGCGTTGTACTCCCATTAATGACTGAGCCCGATCAATACACTGATCAACAATGAAGCCCTTTGCTATCGCGTTCAGACTCCCGGTCATGGTTGTCAGCCTGCGTGCCAAGTTCCCCGATACCTCCCAAAGTGGAGTACCAGCGACTTGCGGCTGATGCGAGCGAGATGCAATAGGCAAAAATCGACCACCTGATCGTTCCCGCCACTCCTCTGCCGCCTTCAAAACAGTTGCAAGTTCCAGAGAAACTTCGATCCACTCTTCATGGGTGGCTTGGAACCGACTGAACTCGCTGTCTGCTCTGAAGGCTGAGAAGATGAGTTCAAGGCGATCAATCTCGTCAAGGATCATGCGGTTAGCTGCATCAGCAATCGCCTTGGAGTCCGTGCGCAGATGGATATCGAGAGAGGTTCCAAGGACTCCTTCGTAGCCAGCATGAAAGTCATAGGGGCGACGAAGGGGCCAGTTGAGCAATTACTTACCGCCAACCGCGCGGTCTGGGCGTTGCTGAGGAACAAGAGCAATCCGCTTTGTGACGGTCATGTCGCTCTTGTAAATCTTGTAAAGCCAGTTCCCGGCCCCGGCGTAGATGTAATCGTTGTCCAGAGTGAGGGTCGTGATCGGAGGAACGCCCTGTGGCATTCCGCCCATATTTGGCCGGTCCTGAATCGCTCCGCCTTGCCCGGGAGGCAGTTGCCCAGGTCCACCCTGAAACTGTCCTTGACCCCGTTGCTGAGGACCTGCGCCCTGAGCATCGGCCCTGGCGAGCATGACGTATGGCACGGACGCGACAACGAGTCCGGCGAGGAAGGCTGAAACGGTCTTCTTCATACCGTCACTCTATCACGTTTAGTCCCGTTGCGACTTCACCCAGCCAAGGATTTCTTCGGCAAATCCCTCGCCCCATTCGGCTCCTTGATAGGTCATATACCGCTCAAACAGGTTATGCGCCGATGGGTAGCAGCTAAACGGCGAAACGAAGTGGGGGAACTCGAACGTGATGATCTTCTCCGCAATCTGGGCAGCCGTCTCAAGCTTGAATCGCAGGTATCGCCAGTCCGCCGGCGGGAACTTGATCGGCATATCCCGGTCGAAGGTCTCCAGGTTCGACCAGATGGTGATGCCGTACTTCTTCCCTAGCGCGGCAATGCCCTCAATGAACTTCGGAAGCTCTTCGTAGTGAACCTGCCCATCCTGGAAAGCGCAAAGATCAAAGCTCTTGTTCGTCTCGGCAAAAACGCGATCCCAGTGGTCAAAACTCTCTTCGAGCGCAAGCGCATTCTCCCCGCTCTGCTTCGCCCCCTGCGGATAAGGAGAAATCAGAACCGGAAGGTCAGCCTTGCCCTTACAGTGCTGACCGATGTGGTTGTGAATCTCGATGATGTGGGCATCATTCTTGCCCGTCTCATGCGTCAAGTACCAACCGGCAAAGCTCTTATGGTGGCCGTAGCGAGCGTACGCCTCATCAATAAACGCCTTGTTGATCTCAACTTCCTTCCACCACGTCCGTCGCCACCAGTAGAACCCGCTGTCGTATGTCCCGAAGTACAACTTCAGCCCAAACTCGTCGGCAAACGAGTAGAACATCTCGCCGATGTCGTCATAAACCGGCAACAGCGAAGGAATCACCTGCGACGGGTAGATGCACTTATTCTTATATCCCGCCCGAATGATGACCAGCGTATCCAGCCCGATCTTGCTGTAAAGCTCAAACTCCCGCCGCCAATGCCGCTCCGTCCAGTTCTGGCTGGGAATGTCGTGCGTAATCTCATCAAGAAACGTTCCGGTGATGCGCGGTAGGGTCGGCATTTGGCAGATAGATTACCGGGCGTTAGCAGGATGTGATGAGTAACATAACCAAGATGAGAAGTCGCTTGTTCGAGTCTCTCCTTGGCACCACAATCGGTGACTCTCTTGGGCTCCCCTATGAGGGACTGACTCCGGACCGCGCAAAGAGGCTTCTCAGGGGAGATATCCGTCCGCGACTTTGGTTCGGACGCTCGTTTGTCAGCGACGACACGCTCCAGAGCATTTTCGTTTTGCAAAGCCTTCACGCCTGCCAAGGCGATGTCAACAAGTTCCAGATCGAACTTGGAAACGACTTCGAACTTGGTTCTTAGCAATTCCGCCCGGCATCGATAAGTCCACGATTCTCGCGTGTAGCAAGCTTGTATTGGGAGTCTCACCAAGTCGGGCTGGTGTCGATTCTGGGGGTAACGGAGCGGCAATGCGGAGCGCAATCATCGGACATTGGTTCGCCGACGACCGCAAGAAGCGAATTCAGTTTACAGAGGCCGGTGCCAAGGTGACTCATATGCACACGGATGCCGTTCTGGGTGCGCAAGTCGTTTCCTTAGCCGCTTCTCTTGCGGCAAAAGGCGAGCTAAGCACTCTAATCGATTGGGTTAAAGCCGAGTTTCCCGAGTGGCCAATTGAGTACCCAAGAAACGAACGAGGTCCCTCGGGATACGTGGTGGAAACTGTGAATTCCGTGATCGACATCTGCTCAAAATCGCCCTCAGTAATCGAAGGAATCCACGTCGCTATCCAGCTCGGAGGCGACACGGATTCGGTTGCGGCAATTGTCGGGGGAATCCTGGGCTGTTCCGATACCTCTCACTACCAAGCCGTCTGGTCCCCATCTCTGTCGGATCTTCATCATGTCGGTGAGGGCGATCTAAGCCGTATCCCGTGGTGGAGAATGGCGAGCTGGCACGCACGCCAACTACCGATCATCCTGGCATTTGGGCTGCGTCGGCTCCTGCCTCCGTACTGATCCTCCTGTGCATGGGCGCGCACTTTTGGCGACTCTGGCCACTCAGCTTAATGAATCTCTCGATTCATTTTTAACCAAGACATCCGCTTTTGTAAAAGAAAAATGCACCAAGGTTATGCACTTGTCCCAACATAAGATTCCTAAGATTTTGAGCTCGGCAACTTGTCTGAAGTTCCGTTGGTAAGTTACCCATGGCGGATGCGCCACAACGAGAAACCAATGAAGATCTCTCCTCTTTCCCTAACACTCGGAGTTACTGCTCTCTCACTTTTCGGATGCGGAGGCAGTGGCGTTAGCACCATCACTGAGACCAAGCTCCGTGTCGTCCATGCCTCACCAAACGCACCAAACGTTGACGTTGTCGTTGGTAGTGCAGTGGCATTTTCCAATGTCGCTTACTTCAGCGAGGGTGTCAAAACGATTCCCGCCGGTACTACGCAGGTTCGGGTACGGGCAACTGGAGGCACCACTGATGTGATCAATGCCAGTCCGATCCTGGCAACGGGTAACTACACGACTATCTTGGCCGTGAACAACCTTGCGCAAATTGAACCCCTCGTGGTCACCGAACCAGATCAGGGTCCAGGGGCCGGTCAAGCGCGGGTCAGACTGGTTCATGCCTCTCCCAGCACCGGCAATGTCGACATCTATGTCACGGCTCCAACCGCGACACTTCCGTCTACCCCCACGGTGGCAAACGTTCCATTCAAAGGCGTGAGCACTGCGCTTACGGTTGCTGCTGGCAACTACCGAGTGCGCATCACGCCCGCTGGTACTCCAGGCACTGTTGCAATTGACACCGGCACCATCACACTTGCTTCAAACTCGGTAACGATTGCCGCCGCCCTCGATAAGGCCTCTGGCGGTTCACCATTGACAGCTAGGCTCTACACAACGAGCTACTAAGTGATTCCCTCCCAGCCCCTAGAGGTCCAAGGGCTGGGAGGGAGACTTCTAAGAACATCAACCAACGGCTTCCCACTAAACTGGGAAGAGCTGAGGCCCAGCTACTAAGTGGTCGGTCATCACGCTCCCTCTTGTGCGTAACCGATCTCACACTCTTCGTCTCGTTTGATCGAAAGTGCTTCCTCTTCATCTTCAATCCAAACCATAAGCATTCGAGTAGGTTCGATACCGAAGGCAGAGTCTAAATCAGACTCGTAACGATGGCGATACCGGCTCCAAAAGGTGACCGAGTCGCCAGGCTCCAGAATTAGCTGGTGGGATGAGATCGTGAATTTTAGTCGTCCCTGCAAGCAGTAGACCATTTCCTCACCTGAGTGTCGGAATCCTGCTCGCTCTTGATTCCCGTAGAGCTCGACAACTGCTGACTGCAGTTTTCCATTTCGGATTCCGCTATCTAGGTTGTGAAGAAATCCGCTTACAAAACCTAAATTTCCCAAACGAATACGTTCAGCCTCTGGCTCGATGGGTTCAAAGTCTCGAATGCGTTTAGGTGCGGATTCTTTACGAAAGGCAACCCGCCATGATCCACTGGCTCCGCGATGGACGCGGTAGGGCAAGTTCCAATTTTCGTCAGATACCATCAGGTTCGGAGGAATCGTCTGCAGAGCGTTGCAAAGTCGCACGAGTGTTGGCTCTGCGACAGGGAATCCCTGCTCTAATCGGAGGAGGGTGTTTTTGCTTACACCAACTCGTTCTGCCAGCCCTCGAATAGTAAGTCCACGCGCCTGGCGCAAACTCTTGATTCTTGGACCAACTATTTTGGCCGCAGCCTCTACATCGTCACATCCGACCCAGCTTAGTTTTGGCATTGTGCTTGTCTCTCTATTGATTATTGTCAATCTCTACCAAGCATCTGGGACCAGAAGGGCGAATAGGTCCCAACTTGAGGCCAGGAATTTTTGACTTTCTCCAAATATGCACGTATAACCGTTCAGACAAGTCACAAAAGCGTGACCCACTCGGAGATCAAATGAGCACTAAATTGACACTAGTAGGGGTGATGGCGTCTGTCATCGCCCTTTTGCCAACTTCTGCAATGGCGCAGAACCCAGAGCCACTACCTTCCATTCCAGGCAACTTCACGTATCCGGTTGATGTTAACAACAATGGAAAAATCATTGGTTACACGTTCAACTACAATTCAGGTGGCAGGGCGGTTCAATGGACGGGTTCGGCAGTTTTGCCTCTGAACGGCCCAACCTACAGCAGTGCCACGGCGATTAACGACAATGGGGTAATCGTCGGTTCTGGTCAATTTTCTGTTGACGGCGTTCCAAATCCAATCATGTGGGTGAACGGTGTCGCCTCATACCTTCCAACGCTGGGTCTTGGCGGAGTCGCTGTCGACATTAATGAACAAGGCGACATAGTTGGATGGGTCAACACGAACGAATTCACGGCTCCCGCGGTTTGGAGAAAGGGTCAACTCAAAGTTCTTGACGGATTCTACGCTAAGGGTGGATACGCGATCTCCATTGATGAACAGGGCCGCATATCTGGCTTGTCGGTAGGGTTGGACAATACCGGAGATCAGATCCCTACTCAGTGGACGAATGATGTTCCCACGTCCCTCCCAACGAATTTTGGAGCCGATTATGTCGGCGTTCTTGGGATCAACAAATCAGGAGCCGGTCGAACTTCTGGCTACCAGATTCAACGGCAGACGCTTCCAGATGGCACTAACTACTTCATCAATGTTGCAATCGCATGGCAAGATGGTGAGTATCGAGAGTTGCAACGACCGTTCGGAGTTGGAAACAGCATCGCATACGGAGTTAACGCAAATGGCATGTACTTCGGCGCGTACGAGGACTTGGACGGCTACAAGGTCCCAACCTATTGGGACAACAACGGTGCAGTCCGCCTTCCACTTGACAGCGGTCGTGAGGCTATTGCGACGGCTGCTAACGAGAGTGGTCTCATCGTTGGTTACGACAAAACAGATGGGCTAAACCCAATTCCAGTATTGTGGAGACTGAACACCATCGACACCATTACGATGGACAACTATTCGCGATCTGCGGGCCAGACTGTAATGCTGGCGGCAACAGCTAAGCGGGGCAACTCGCCAGTGGTCGGGAAGCCCATGGAATTTCGAGTAAATAACCTCTCTCTAGGGAGTGTGAAGACGGACGCATCGGGAACAGCGCGAATGAGCTACAAAGTTCCATCTGTCCCAACGAAGCGTGTAACGGTCATGGCTTCGCTCGGCGGGAGTACATATCTGTTTCGCAACATCGTTGTCGGTCAGAACTCCGTTGCGGCGTCGGTTGCTCCACTGACGGGGTCCCGCAACCGAAACGTAATGTTGCAGGCTACTCTGCGGACAGTTGAAACAAATGAAGTGTTGGTGAACCGAGAGGTCTCGTTTATCCTTCAAGGCAAGGTCATTGCAAAGGCAAGGACAAACTCGAGAGGCTTCGCGCGGGTTCCATTCAGGCTGTCGGCTAGTCTTCCAAAATCGCGACTTCCTTTGGAAGCTCGTTTCTCAGGCGATGCAACAACGAAGTCGGCTTCTGCAAGGGCGACGTTGCTGATCGTACGTTAACCCCGAGCAGGCGCTAGCCAACCCTAGCGCCTGCCCACTTTTGGCAATTGGCGGAGTAAATAAGCTAATCAGAGTGTCACGTATGAAACCAGTTTGAGCTTGCAGATATGCCGCTCAAGCCAAGTTCCGCAAGTTAAACGCAATCGCTTGCTGGATGTGCTGATCCCAATATTCCCAGGTGTGCGCGCCTGGGAATTCTTCGTATTCGTGCGCAACTCCCGCCTCGGTCAGCATCTTGTGCATGCCCCGGTTCTGCTCCAAAAGGAAGTCCTCGGTGCCGACATCAATCCGAATCGCTGGCTTAGGATCGGCGGCTTTCGCTAGTGCCAACAGATCGTTTGGTCCACCCGGCGCTTTAACCTCACCAAAGATGAGAGTCTGTTGCTTTGTCCAGGCGTCCGAGCGGTTGTAACCCTCATCCGGCGCCGGATAGTTATGCCCGATCATCAACGCTCCCGAGTGCGAAACCGCAGATCGGAAGAAGCCGGGATGCGCCAGAGCAACCCGAAGGGCTCCGTAACCGCCCATCGATAACCCTGCCGTGCACCAGCCACCGTCGATGTTGTACCAATGACGTAGGTAGTCAGGAAGCTCGTCAGCAATCGCGTCAAGGTACTGGTAGCCCTGCTGAGCGTTCACATAGAACCCGTGCCCACCGTCCGGCATCACGACGATCAGGGGCTTTCCGTCCACGTATCGCTCAATGCTTGTCCGACGTTGCCAAATCGTATAGTCGTCGCTGTACCCATGCAACAAGAGCATGCAGTGGTAAGGCCGAGGCACCGAAGCATCGGGGTGAATCACGTACGCTCCCATCGCCTTCCCGAGGGCCTGAGAATAGTAGTTGACGTGATGCAGAGCCATGCCCGGGTTTTACCTGAAGCTGTAGGGCGGCTTGAAGACGCCTTTCTCGGTGATGATGTAGGAGATCAGCTCGCCCGGCGTGACGTCGAAACCAGGATTGAAGACTGGGCAGTTATCAGGGGCAACTTGGACACCTTCGATGTGGGTGATCTCGGTGCCGGTGCGCTCCTCAATCGGAATCAAATCGCCATTGGCAAGGGTCGGGTCAAAGGTTGAAGATGGAGCCGCGATCGCAAAAGGAATTCCGTGATGCTTCGCAAGAACCGCAAGCATATAGGTCCCGATCTTGTTTGCCGTATCGCCGTTCGCTGCAATCCGGTCGGCACCGGCAATGACGAAATCAACCTTCCCGGCGCGCATGAGCGATGCTGCCATTCCATCGCTAATGCTGTGGAACGGGATCTTGTCGTGAACAAGCTCAAAAGCGGTAAGTCGAAGCCCTTGCTGGCGTGGCCGAGTCTCGCATGACCAAACATGGATCCCCTTTCCTTCGGCGTGAGCCGAGCGGATGACGCCAAGCGCGGTGCCGTGTCCAGCCGTTGCAAGTGCGCCCGTGTTGCAGATCGTCAGAATGTTCGCCCCCTGAGGAATCAGCTCCGCCCCATGGCGACCAATCGACAGGTTCATTTCAAGGTCGTCCTGCTCGATCTCTTTCGCCGTAGCGAGAATCAGCGCTGCATCACCGCTTTCCAGGGCCTGAATCTTGTCTAGCGCCCAAAATAGGTTGACGGCAGTCGGACGAGATGCCCGCAGAACCTTGTCGGCTTCAACCAAGTCTTCGCCATTCTGAGCGGCAATCGCCATCCCATAAGCCGCCGCAATCCCGATCGCCGGCGCACCCCGAACAACCATCTCCCGAATCCCCTCCGCCACACCTGCGGCAGATGTATATCGAATCCATTCCACCCGGGTCGGGAGGATGCGCTGGTCCAACATTTCCAGCGCGCCGTCGTGCCATCGGAGGGGAGTCAGCATTTTAGAGTCCTAGCACCCGCTGAAGGAGTGCCTTCTGGGCGTGAAGTCGGTTCTCGGCCTGGTCATTAACGCAGCTTTGCGAGGAATCCATAACCCCGTCGGTGACCTCGAGTCCGCGCCGTGCCGGCAAGCAGTGGAGGAAGATCGCGTTCGGATCTGCCATCGCCATCACCCGCTCGTTCACCTGGAACGGCTGGAAGATCTTCATGCGATGCTCCTGCTCGTGCTCGTCGCCCATCGAGACCCAGACGTCGGTGTAAACGACCTTCGCATCAGCAAGACCTTCCTCAAGCGAAGCCGTCTGGTGCAAACCGGGCAGCGGATCAAGTCGGAAGTTCTCAGGACCACAAATCGTCACCGGATAACCCATTCGGGTCGCCAGCTTAGCCAAGGATCTCGAGACGTTGTTCGCATCGCCGACATAGGTGATCTTCACCTTCTCATCGCCAAACTTCTCCTTAACGGTGAGCATGTCGGCAAGTGCCTGGCAAGGATGCTCCCACTCAGTGAGCGCGTTGATCACGGGAACATCGCTGTTATCAGCAAGAACCTGAAGGTCCTTCTGCCAATAGAGCCGCGCGACCACCATGTTGCACCAACGCGAAAGGTTTTGCGCAACGTCCTTCATCGCCTCTCGCGAGCCAATTCCGATATCCGCCTTGGTCAGGTAGATGGGATGAGCGCCGAGCTCATAAAGCGCGGTTTCAAAGGAAACTCGAGTTCGAAGTGATGACTTTTCGAAGACCATCGCCACGCTTCGACCCTCGACCGGAGTGATGGCAGCGGGAGCAAGTTTGCGTCGCTGCTTCAGGTACGCCGCAAGGTCCAAAACATCGTCGATCTGCGAATCCATGAGGTCGTCGATCGAAAGTAGATCACCGTAAGGCTTTCGCGTGACTCGCGGGGTCGTGCCCAGGGAAACCGGCTTCGGAGCTTCAACTCCCATCACCTCAGCGACAATCGCAAGACATTGCTGAACCTGCTCGGGCGAGATAATCAGTGGTGGAACGAAGCGGAGGGTGTGCTCATCCGTCGCGTTGATGATCAGTTTCTTATCGAAGCACTCGCGGACGATATCGCGTGCGACCGGCTTCTCCAGCGTTGCCCCGACCATCAGGCCCATTCCCGTCGTCCCGACAACCCCTTTGAGTTGCTTCAGACCCTCGGTCAGGAGCTTTCCGGTGACCTTCACCTGGTCCATGATGTCGGTGTGCTCAAGAGTATCGATAACCGCCAGCGCACAGGCCGCCGAGATCGGCGAGCCGCCAAAGGTTGACCCATGATCGCCAGCTTCGAGAATCGAAGCTGCTTTACCGGCCGTAAGACAGGCTCCAATCGGCTGACCACCGCCCAGGCCCTTCGCAAGGAGCATGACGTCCGGTCGAATGCCGTGGTGCTGGAAGCAGAACCAAGCCCCAGTTCGCCCCACGCCGCTCTGAACTTCGTCGAGCATGAACAGAGCATCGTTGTCGCGGCAAAGTCGCTCGGCTTCCTTCAGGAACTCAGTAGTCAGAGCTAATACTCCACCCTCGCCCATGATCGGCTCAAGCAGGATCGCGGCCGTTTTATGGCTGAACGCCTCTCGGAGCTCATCGAGGTTATTCGCTTCGATGTGGCGAATTCCCGGCATCAAAGGCTCGAACGGTCGCTGATAGCGTCGCTGTCCGGTCGCAGAGATCGCTCCAATAGTTCGTCCATGGAAGGACTTGTGAAGCGTAATGATTTCGTAGTCACCGTCAGGGCGCTTGGAGTTGCCGTGCTTCTTGGCGATCTTAAGGCCGGTTTCATTGGCGGTCGCTCCACAAGGGGTGAAGAAGACTTTATCCATTCCCGAAATCTTGCAGAGCTTCTCGGCGAGCTGAGCCTGAGGTGCGGTGAGCAAGACATTGGATGTATGAATCAGCTGTTGCGCCTGACGGGTAATCGCGGCTACCAAAGCGGGATGGCAGTGCCCAAGGCTGTTAACAGCGATGCCTGCGAGGAAGTCGAGATACTCATTTCCCCGGTTATCCCAGAGGATGGCCCCAGAGCCCTGAACGAAGAGAGCCGGCTGTCGGTTATAGGTAGGTGTGACGTACTCGGTATCGAGTGATTTGATCGTGTCGTATTTGAGCATGTTGAAAAAGTCTTTGAGGAGGTATCCGTCGGCGGATGGTGTGAAGAGCGCGTTTGTTTGGGGGAATCGGAGGAGCAACGTTGCCCGTTTAGGAGCGATTCCCCGAAATACGACGCGAAACGCGACGGAGGGCTACGGACGCATTTGCGCCGACAA
>CAIYMO010000020.1 GCA_903927345.1 uncultured Armatimonadota bacterium
ATGATCGTCGAACTGGCACACGCCTAACCCCAAAAACAAAAACGCCCCAGCGAATAGTTGGGGCGTTTTCTTATGTGCGCGGAACTACTTGGCCGTTCCGTTGACATCCGGACTCACCGGAAACGGGGGATCTTCAAGCTTCGGTTCCGCCGAGGCAGGCTGGGTGGTGGGTTGGCTCGTTGATTGAGCCGCAGGCTGAGTCTCGGCCGGAGCCGCTCCGCATCCCTTCATCAAAACGGTAGCGCCAAGCACCACCGTGCAGATCACCGCCGCAATAGCAGGCAACAATCGTGTCGGCGCCTTAGCCGTTGCCGGAGCAGCCGAAACGGATGGTGTAGTAGCCACAGGCGACTCAGGCTCTGCGATCGGAATGTTCAACGGCGCAGGTGCCGGAGCTTCTGCGGTGGCAACCACCGCTTCTTGAACCTCCTCCAAATTCCCCACCGTAATGCGCTTCTTCTGCGGAGCTTTCGGAGCTTCAACCGGCTTTTCGACGGCCATGCCAGCCGCCGCAATCATGAGTGCGGGCGACACGATACAAAGTGCTTTCTCAACTGCCTCACCCTTGGCACCCGACTCGGCTGCGACCTGAGCAACCACGTCGTCCTTACGATCGCCCAGCAACGTATCCAAAACTGACTTGCCTTGCCCAGCCAGCGAGATGAGCCCTCCTTCAGGTTGCCACTTTCCATCGAAGTCCGCACTCGTCGTCAGACCCGTGAACGCGGCAAGCCCGCCATTCTCCGAGAAACTCGGAAACTCGGAAGCCAACGCACCAATCCCCGCATCAACGATTGACTGAACCTTTTCCGCTTCAACGCCGAGAAAAGGCACCAACCGTCCAACAAGCTCTTCTGAGAAGTAGCCCTTCACGGACTCGACTAAATTTGACATTTCCCCCTAAGCATATCACCCAGCGAACCCACCGAGCTTGACCCTAAAGCCACTCATCACGCTTCACGATCAGGAAGCTAAACGCGCTTCCCTCAATCAAACTGCAAATCAAAACCCCAAGCGCAACCCCTGGATGATAGAACACTCGGAAGAATTGGTAGTTCAAAATCCCAAGCACGTCAAAGACCAACCCGAACCCGGCAAACCAGCAAATATGGTCTCGGATGAACTGGTTCCGGAACGTCATCAGAACCGCAAAAGCAACCCAACCCACCCCGAGCCCCATCGTGCCCCAACTCGGCGAATTCCCCAGCCCCGTGCCAACCACGAGCCGAACAACCCCCATTAGCATCACCACAACCGAACAAGCCAAAAACAGCTTCTCATTCCGATTCATCTCGAAGGTGCTGCCTTGATTTGCCTGATGCGGAAGCCGCACTGTCGGGTCCAGAAGGGCCTGGCAGAACTGACATCGCACCGAAGAAGCAAACACGGTCTGGCCACACTTGGGGCACTGCCGAGTCGGAGGAGCGTCAGTTCTCACTTTCGATCAGTTTCGCCGATGAGATAGATCATCATCGCGTTCGTGATCAGGTCAAACAAGATTCCCAGGAACACAAGAAATCCCCAGAAGCCCGTCGCGGTCAAAGCGAGTGCTGGCAGGAGTTTCATCAATCCGTAAAGGATTCGAATCCCACAGATGTAGGTCGTCAAATTTCGAACCCACTCGGCTTTTGCCAAAAGTGCGATACCGAACAAAACTTGGAACGAGTAGATTCCCACCCCAACCCAGGTCAAGGTGCTGGCAATCTCCGCCTCCTTGATCTTGCTGACTTCGATCAAGACCTGGGCGATGTTAATCAAGCCCATCACGATGAAGTAGCAACAAACAACAACGTACGCTGGTTCAATCCATTTCGGCTTTCCGAAATAGCTCTGGGTATGTCCGTCCTCGTAAGCAAACATCCCCTTCTTATCCTGCATGGGTCGCGCTACATTTGCCAGCGAAGCCTGACAGAACTGACATTGTCCAAATCCAGCAGGTACTTGGGCTTTGCAACTCGGGCAAATAATGAAACCGTCCATGATGCACACTTTTTTACCCAGTGCTGCTGCCCTAGGTTGCATAAGGCAATAAAAAAGTCCCCCCGAAGGGAGACTCTTAATTGTTCTGGCGAAGCCAGAACTACATCTTGATTTCGATATCGACGCCGCTTGGAAGGTCGAGGCGCATCAGCGCGTCGATCGTCTTGTTGTTTGGCTCGATGATATCGATCAGTCGGTTGTGGGTTCGAAGTTCGAAGTGCTCCATCGACTCCTTGTCGATGTGCGGTCCACGGATAACGCAGAAGCGTCGGAGGTGAGTTGGTAGGGGTACTGGACCCTTAACTCGTGCGCCGGTGCGCTTTGCTGTTTCAACGATTTTCTCTGCGCTGGTGTCGATCGATCGGTGATCGTACGAGCGCAGTCTGATTCGGACTCGAATTCCTGCCATTTGATAGTTCCTTCGCCCACCGTGAAAACACGCATGGCGGCAAAACCAGCGTCAACCTCTCGGGAGCCGCAAGATTGTACCATATCGCTTTCGACTCATCTGATCGGGATATTCGACTCATTTCAACCTTGAGATCCAAAGACCCGGCGACATCCGAAAGCCACAAGCCGTAGACTATTCAAATGGATCGAATCCTGACGTTTGGCAAGTGTTTCGCAGACCCCATCGCCATTCGCATCATGCGAGTCACCTACCGCACCCCCGCAACCATCCAGGACTTGCAGACGGTACTCGACCTAGACCGGCACACCGTAGATCTTCGCCTCCTCAAGCTCCGAGAAGCCAACATCCTCAAGCCAAAGCAAGACGGCCGATGGCTTTCCTACGAGATGAATCAGGAAATGAGACCAGTCGTCAAAGGCCTCATCACCAGCTTCTACGAGGAAGTCAAATGGTCGCCCGAGTGCCTCGAGGACGACCGTCGCTACCAAGAGCTTAAAGCAGAGCGGACCAGCTAGACAGACTCATCAGCTGATAGTCCGCTGGCTCCCCAGCGCCCAAACTGCCCAGCGTTTCGTCTCCGCACACCGCGGCACCTGCCACGGTGTACGCCCGAACTGCCTCAGCCAGCGTGACATTCTCACCCGCATCAAATCCATCGGGTCGATGCACCGCAGTCCGAATCCCATCAAGCGGATCACCTGGAACAATCGGCCGATCCGAGTTATAACTCAGCCGAATCCCTGCGTCCAAAACGCTTCGCGACCGCTTCAGCTTCGCCGTCCGATCTTCACCCAGCTGAAGCCGATACGCATGCCCAAACCGCATCAAAAACTCAGACTGGAACGTCACAAACGGATTCAACTTCTGCACTCGCTCAATCTGTTCGTCCGATAGAATCATCGCATGCTCGAGCCGGTGCCGGTCCGCACACCCCGTCGCCTCAAACGCGTCCAAAACCAAGTCCGACGCATAGTCCCCAATCGCATGGATCGCCACCTGATATCCCGCATCGCTGGCAACCTTGGTCATATCAGTCAGCTTCTCCGGCGAGTAAATCAGCTGCCCACTCGTCCCCGCAAGCCCTGTGGCACGACCATGCCGAGTCACCTTCGGCCCATTCGCTTCCCGCCCCGAATATGACCCATAAATCGCCGCCGTAGCCGACCCAATCGCACCATCCGCGAACAGTTTAATCCCGCAAATCCGAGTCTGCTCAGGCTCATCCAAAGACGCCTCCAACTCCCGCAGACGCTGCAGCCCAACCCCCTTCGGACCAAACACTTCCCGCCATTGAACATACAGACGCGTCTTGATTCGGCATCCCCGCCGAGCCGCCTCGCGGTACGCCCACACCTCATCTTCCAGGTTAAAGCGTCCGGTCATCATGTCGGCAGCCATTCCGATTCCCAAGTCCGCCATCTTTTCACCCGCGGCAAGAATCGCCTCAACCATCTCCTCCCGGCTGACCTTTGGAGTCCGCTCCCAAACAAATTCATGGGCAGTCTCGAGCAGCAACCCGTTCAGCCTGCCATCGGCTCCCCGTCCATACTTGCCCCCCGCCGGATCCGACGTCGACTCAGAAACTCCAGCCGCTTCCAAAGCCGCCGAGTTCCCCACACTGGCGTGTCCGTTATAGTGCCGAAGCAAGATCGGCCGCGAACATGAAATCGCGTCAAGCTCGTCCCGCGTGATGTGCCTGCCGCCGGGGTACTTCGTCTGGTCATACTGCACCGCCAGCACCCAACCCTCCGTGATCGCGACTCGGTCCCGAACCGCCTCCAAAACCTCTTCCTGACTCTGGCACGCTGTCAAATCCAGCTTCAGCAAATCCAATCCCGTCGGCAAGATGTGGCAGTGCGCGTCAATGAACTTCGGCAACAAAACCTGCCCACCACAGTCCACAACCTCCCCCGCGGCCAACGTCTCAGCCGTCGGAGCCACCAACACCCTCCCCGCATCAACCAGCATCGACCGCGGTGACATATCTGCCCACCAAAGGAAGTTCGTCAGAAGAGTTGGCACGTGAATATTATGCTAGCTCAAGGCAAACGATATCCTTTCCAAACCTCTCCGGATGCAAACCGCAGTAGCTCAATCAAGCAAGGAACATCCGCTACAGCCAGCTTCGGATTCCATAAAAACCGGTCAATGATCCCCTGGGCGATCTCACCGTCTTTCCAAACCGGAACTCTAGTCAGAAGTGGAGTCCCCATCTCATCCTCAATCTGCTCTCTTGAGCCAATCAGCGCGAACTTGAGACCATAGCTTCGCAATGCTGCCAGCGGATCGGTATCTGCTGAGAAGTTAAGAAGCGCTGGCAATTCTGAGCGAACCTGCACCTTCTTCCATTGGTGAGCGAACATGTTTTCAGAAAGAAACCACCCAGCTTCGTAATTGATTTCGACACTCGAAGAACTCTCCCCGGACTGCCAAGAGTGAATCCATCGGCTTTTTATGATCGGGAATATGCTGACTCGAGTTCGTTCAGATTTCCCGCGTGCAATCACTTGCCCGCTATCCCAAAGAGTTTTCTGCAATCCGTGTGTCTGCCTGAGCAGAAGCAGTCTTTCCCCAGATGCGCCTCGATGTTCAGAGTCCGGGTTTCGCCCCAATTTATGCCTCTCGAGCCGCCTCGATAAACGCCCGAACCTTCCCCAAATCCTTCCGTCCCACCGACTCTTCAACCCCCGAGGAGACATCCACCATAAACGGCCGAACCCGCCGAACCGCATCCGCCACATTATCCGGCGTCAACCCGCCCGCCAAGATCACCGGACGGTCCGCCAGAGCCACAAACTCCGCCGCAAACCCCCAGTCCAGCGTCAGCCCCGTGCCGCCATAAACTCCATCCTTATAGGCATCCAAAAGCAGCGCCGACGCGTTCACGGTCTGTTGAACAAAATCAGAAGGACGCTGACCCGCCCGAACCCGCAGCGTATGAATCCGCTTCGTCGAAGGCTCCGGGTAGTCCTCCCACTCCGCCCCCTGCACCAGGTCGAAGATTCCCCGAAACGCCGGAGAAGTCACACGGCCAAAAACCGCGACCTTGATCGGCACCGGCGGCAACTTCTGCAACCAAGAGGTATCCGTCTCCGAAATGCAACGCGGAGACGACGGCTCGTGCACAAACCCGATGGCATCCGCGCCAAACTCAATCGCCATTCGGGCGTCTCTTTCGTTGGTCAAACCGCAGATCTTGACCCGCGTCACCGACCCATAACCTCTCGAACTTTGCTCTCGATGTCGGGCGAAGCACAAAACGCCGTTCCGATCAAAACTGCATCCGCACCCATCGAATGAACCGATCGAACATCCTCCGCAGTCTCCAGAGCCGACTCCGAAACGCGCAGAACCCCATCCGGAATCAATTGAATCAGCCTCGAAGTTGTGTTGAGGTCGGTCTTAAAGGTCCGCAGATCACGGTTA
>CAIYMO010000021.1 GCA_903927345.1 uncultured Armatimonadota bacterium
CTCGCTCGACATGCGGACTCGAACTACTTCTTTCGCTTTGTTAAGGGTGAGGATGACACTCTGAGCTCCTGAAACATCTGCGGATTCTTCGTCGCTCGGTCCTTTTTGGCTGAAGTAAAGGTTTCCAGCGAGCTTCAGCTCGGCTCCGTCTTCCTTAAGCTCGTAGGTCATTAGATCAGCTTTGGCGGAAATGGTTGATTTCCCCTTTTCTGAGGAACCTACTCCGGTGTAGCTGACCGGTCCGGTCATGTTGGCAGACACGAGGGAGTCTTCGTCCTTAGCGGTTTTACGCTTGAAAGTGGCTTCGACCGCGCTTGCAGTGATGTCGGTGCTGCCCGCCTTTGCGTCGGTGCCGGTGAAGTCAAGTTTTACTCCGCCGCGCAGGACGGCCCGCGCTAGGTCGGCATTCAGGAGGTTGTAGTCTGCTTCCTTGCCAGAGATTTTGACGTCGCCATTCTGCTGCTGTTGGGTGAACAAAACCGTGCCGCGGACTTGGATGTGGTCTGCGACGGTCTGCTTGTTCTCTTTGACGAGATCACCCGAGATTCTGTCGCCCAGCAGTGTGAATTTGTCTGGCTTCGATTCGAGTTTAACGCCACCGGTCACTTCAAATTTCTTGTCGAGCTCAACCCATCCGCTTTTTCCGGAAATGATGAGATTCGGATTTTCTTTTGGGCTACGATACGTGAATCCGCCTTGGGCCAAGACGATACCGGCGATGCCAAATCCTGCGACCAGAGTGAGTGCTTTCATTACTTAAAGAAGTTCTCCGATGTTCCGACCTTATCTAGTATTGCCTTTCCTGCCTTGTCGGTGTGTGAGGAAGCGTAAAGTGCAGCCATCGGGCCGATGAACCCGGAAGCGCTTTCGAAAGTGACTTTCCCCGTCGCTTTGTAAAGTCCGCGCTTGGCGTCGTACTCCACCCGCTCAGCCAGCATCGTCCCGTTGGTCGCTGATATCTTGACGCTCCCCCTGAGAATCAGACGGTTGGCCTTGTTATCAGCTTCGGCGGATTCTGCCTCAAATGTGCTGCTAATGTATTGTTCCGTCCGGCCTTTCACAGTGATCACTTCAAACGTTTCGCCGGACACTCCTGCCATTGTTCCGACTTTGACATCGCCTGACGCGACGACTTCTGCGGCTTTCCAGGAGATGCGCCACATCTTTTCGTTCTTTTCGCTCAGGTGCGTCGTCTCGCCAGAGGCTGTCGCGACGGCGATTGGCTCGGTGGGCTTAGCCTTGGGCTTCGTTTCCAACTCGTTTGACTTCGGCTTTGGGGAGCCGCAGGCTATCAAAAGTAGGCTCAAGGCACAAGCGGCAGCGGTTTTAATTGCTCCCCCTGCTCGCGCTTTGCGAATTTCCCTTTGTGTTGCCCGGCGAGCTGACCGCATGCGGCTGCGATATCGTGTCCTCGTTCGACGCGCTGTGTGACGTTGACCCCTGCGTTTTGGAGGATTCCTCTGAATGTCCGAATGCGGTCGTTGGATGGTCTCGAGAACCCTTGGCCGGTATCGACCCAGTTGAACGGAATGAGGTTGACGACGTTAGGCATCCCCTTAAGGAGAGGAACAAGTGCGCGGGCCTGTTCTGGCGTGTCGTTCACTCCGTTGATGAGGAGGTACTCGAAGGTGACCTTTCTACCGGTGGATTCTTGGTAGTCGCGCATCGCACCGACGACTTCCTTGACCGGCCACTTGTGGTTGACCGGCATGAGTCGGTCGCGGACTTCATCGAGTGGGGAGTGTAGGCTGAGCGCGAGGTGGATCGGCAGATTTTCCTTGGCCAGCTCTCGGATTTGGGGGACGAGCCCGACGGTGGAGACGGTTATGTGCCGGTAGCTGAGTCCAACCTCATCGTGCAGGATTCGCATCGCTTTCAGGAGGTTCTTTAGGTTGAGCAGCGGTTCACCCATGCCCATGAAGACCACATGCGAGATTCGCTTTTCGGTGAGCCGCTGGAGCATCAAATATTGACCAACAATTTCGCCAGCGGTGAGGTTCCGGTCGAATCCTCCCAGACCGGTTGCGCAGAAGGCGCACCCCATGGGACAGCCGACCTGGCTGCTGAGGCAGCACGAGACACGTCCTTCGTAAGGAAGCAGGACGCATTCGTAAACTTGGTGATCCCCATTGTGAACAAGGAGCTTGTCAACGCCATCAGTCGAAGTTTTATGAGTTGCAACTTCGAGCGGCTGAACAGCAAAGTTTTGATTGAGGTCGGCTCTCAGGTCTGCAGGGAGGTCAAGCATAGCGTCGAAGGAATCGACGGCTCGCTTGTAAAGATGTCCACCGATCTGCTTGCCACGGAGTTTGGCATTGGGTCGATCGCCGAGCAAAGCCTGAATCTCTGTGCTCGTATTGCCCACTAAAGACGTCAATTTGCCCTCCATCAATATAGAAGTGTACTTCCTTGGATACGAGGCGGCGACTAGGCGTCCAACGATCCTCGATTAGCCTTGTCTGCTCGGGCATCCATTTCTCGACGGAACCTGGTGCCGATCTTGTGAAACGGTTGCTCCACAAAACGAAAACCGATCGCCGAGATGATGAATATCCCGCAGAATTGGATTGACCGACTTGCGAGAGGGTGAAGTACTCCTATGTATGGCAACGGGACAAGCCCATGGAAGAGATACATGCTGTAGCTCACCATGCCGATCCAAGTCAGCCACTTGGGGAACGATCTTGTTCGGAACAGGTAGAAAACTGCAAAAAGCAATTCACCCACGACCACGCTTACCAGCATTGCTTCTACCCCCATCTCCTGGTTGCTTTTCGTGTAGAGCTTGAAGTTTACGTAAGCCGAACCCGCTTGGAGTGCGGTATTGACGATCGCAAAAAGTGCAACCTCTGATGCACGCAGTCGATCTTTATAGAGTTGTAAGAAGGCGTAGCCCAGCAACGCAGAGAGTAACCCTTGAGGCAGCGCCCCGGGGAAGCGTTTATGAATGATCAGGGGAGTTGCAATGGCCAAAACTCCGATTGCAAAGCTCGCAACCCAAGTCGCTTTTCGGGGATTAAATCGTTCCCCCATGACAATTACGATGCATGCTCCGATGTAGATGCACCACTCGATGCTGAGAGTCCAAGCTACGGCGATGACGTTCGGCACTCCGACATAGAGTTGGAGCATCGTTGCATTTGCGACCCACTGGAGCGGGGAAGTATTCGCTTGGAATAGATCGACCTGAACCCCTAGATTGTAGAACGCCACGAAGAGGAGTAGGCTGATCCAGTACGCCGGATAGAGTCGGAAGAAACGACTCACAAGGAAAGACTTTACTGACTTCGTCTTTTCGATGCTAAACGGGATGATGAACCCGCTGATGCAGAAAAAGAGGATGACTCCAACTCGGCCCAGGTTGATCACTGTGTCAATTGGGAATCCAGAAATGGTTGTTCCTGGGAAGCCGTTGTGTTGAAACAGGACGAGGACTACCGCAATTGCCCTGGCGGCATCCAGAAACTCAAACCGCCGGGTTTTGGCTTCCGCAGGTTGGTCCACACCGACATGTTACAACATCGGATTGGCAGACCACTTTGTCCGTAAGTCCTACCGAGGAACTTTTAGAACAGGTTGACGTTTATACAATCATGAAACGAACCACGTTCATTGCAACTCTCGCCGCTTGCTTTGTGGGTGTTCTTGGCGCCCTCCAGGTTGACCGAATGGTGACGGCTCGGAATAAGCCAGACGATATCTTTGCCGAGTCGAAGCCCTTCTTCGGATCGATTCGCCCTGCTAAGGCAGATCCATTGGCTGCCCCGGCGTTTGACTTCCGCGAGGCAGCAAAGCGTGTGATGCCGAGTGTTGTCTCGGTGGACCGCTTTGATAAGGTGCGCGGATTCTTTGACCAGCAGGCTAGTGAGCGCGAAACCGGTACGGGAAGCGGAGTGATTGTTAGCAAGGATGGGATCATCGTCACGAACAACCACGTCGTTGAGGCTCAATCAATGGGTCGAAGAGGTCAGGCAGTTTCACCTCGCGTTCAGGTTCGATTGTTTGATGGTCGAAAAGTCGAAGCCAAGATTCTTGGTACCGATCCTCGGAGTGACCTAGCGGTCTTGAAGATTGAGGCACCGAACCTCCAGCCAGTTGATCTGGGTTCAAGCACGAGCTTAGAGGTTGGTGAGTGGGTGATGGCGGTCGGTAATCCGCTCGGATTTGACAACACTGTGTCGGTCGGAGTTGTCAGCTCAAAGAAACGCAACTTGCCAATTGGAGAAAATGGCATTGTTGAGGGAATCCAGACCGACGCCGCGATCAATCCGGGTAACTCGGGTGGTGCGCTGTGTAATGCTCAGGGACAATTGATCGGGATTAACTCGGCAATCGCGTCCAGTACCGGTCAGTCGGTTGGAATTGGATTTGCAATCCCAATCGACCGCGCCAAGAAGATCGTGAACGATATCGTCAAGTACGGTGCTCCACGTTATGCGGGCCTCGGCGTTAGTTACGTCGGCAACCTTGCTGGACAGTTAGATAATCCCTATGCTCGCCAGTACGTTGCCGACTACATAAAGCGCGAGGACTTTCCGAACTACGGTCTGCTGCTCAACCAGGTAAGTGGTCCAGCGGCGGCTGCCGGGATGACGACGAATGATTTCCTATTGGAGGTCGATGGTCAGAAGATCGAGTCCACGTTTGATCTCAACAAGGTCATTTTGCCGAAGAACGTTGGCGAGAAGGTCAAAGTAAAGTTCTGGCATGCTGGCCAAACGAAGGAGACGACGATCACTCTCACGGAAATCAAACCAACAATCTAAAAATCTCTTAACCTCGCGGTGCAAATGCTCCGCAAAGTGCGTCAAAGTAACTATCGAAGGCTCCTCCACCAACAGTGTTAGAGGGGCCTTCGATGCATTGAATCAAAATGGCTCGACATTCGGATGGTATCGTCGAATTTCTCAATGTTCTCCCCAGCATCGTGCGGCAACGCATCGAGGATAACGGGGTTCACGGCTTAATTGAGGTGGTGCTCGACTATGGGCGCCCGGCTGAGGCGCGATTCGTGGATCGTGTGGAGCGGTTCCCGGACATCATGGTCGGCGAGCACGATATGGAATTTGTGTCCAAACAGCTCGGCGAGTTTGGGACGGACAATCGAGCCGGAATCGAACGAACCCTGCACCGCATTTCGGCGATTCGGAACCGCCATCACAAAATAGTTGGATTGACCTGCCGCGTTGGGCGTGCGCTAGAAGGGACGATTGACATCATTGATGACATCGTTCGTTCTGGCCAGTCGATTCTTATTCTTGGAAAGCCCGGCGTGGGCAAGACTACCAAGCTACGTGAAGTGGCTCGGGTGTTGGCCGATGAGGTCATGAAGCGAGTCGTGATAGTCGATACATCTAACGAAATCGCCGGTGACGGAGACGTTCCTCATCCGGGGATTGGCTTTGCTCGTCGGATGCAGGTCCGGATTGCGGAAGAGCAGTACAAGATCATGATTGAGGCAGTGGAAAACCATATGCCCGAGGTGATCATCATCGATGAGATCGGTAATGAGGCAGAGGCTCACGCCGCGCGGACGATTGCCGAGCGGGGTGTCCAGTTGATCGGGACCGCCCACGGACAGACGCTTGAGAACTTGATGCTCAACCCTTCGTTGGCGGATTTGATTGGTGGCATACAGGCGGTCACCCTTTCCGATGCAGAAGCGCAACGACGGGGGACTCAGAAGACGGTTTTGGAGCGAAAGGCTCCTCCGACATTTGACGTGGTCATCGAGCTTTTGGACTATGACCGCTTAGCTGTTCACCACAACGTTCAGAAGACGGTGGATATGATCCTTCGTGGCGTTCCACCTCGTCCCGAAATTCGAGTTCGAACTGGGCAGGGTGAGGTTGAGGTCGTTCAGGAAGAGCAGACGGCTGATCTCGCTGATCCAGCGTTTAACCAGCGGTTCCCAGCCTTGGCGCGAGCTTCTCGGGCGAAGTTGAACCATCCGGATGGGCCGGTTGCTCCCAAGGAAGTAGAGATCGCGCGGCCACCTGAGTCAACGGTTGTCGTGAAGATCTTTCCCTATGGGATCGCTCGAACCCGACTTGAACGAGCGATTCGAGAAAAGCGCGCTCCGGCGATTGTGACTTCGGACATCGAGGGTGCAGATGCCGTGATGGCGATTCGATCGACGTATCAGAATAAGCCACGTAAGATCAAGGAGATGGCGGGGAAGAACGTTCGGACGGTCGTAGTTCGGTCGAACACATTTGCGAATATCGCCTCGGCGCTTGAGGAGTTGATCAAGAATCCGGGAGACGCTGGGTCTCCGCAGCAGCTCAAGATGGATGAGAAGGCGCTTGCCGAGGTCCAGGCCGGGATTGACACTGTGCTGGCGAGCAATAAGCCGTTCGAGTTAGCACCGCAATCGGCGACGGTGCGGAAAGCGCAGTTCCAGATCATCGAGTCTCGGCGCCTGGCGTCCGAAGCAGTCGGTGAGGATCCAAACCGCAGGGTTCGAATCTTGCCGGTCAAGATGGCATAAACAAAATGAGGGCGAGCAGTTGAATGCTCGCCCTCATTTTTTTTGAATTAGTTGCCCGATCAGTCGATTGGAGCAATGACGACTCGACGATCTGGCTCTTCGCCTTCGCTGTAGGTCGTGACGCCTTCGATCTCTTGGAGAGCCTTGTGGATGACTCGTCGCTCGAATGCTGGGAGTGCTTCGAGAACAGCTTCTTCGCCGCGTTCCTTGACCTTGTCAGCGATCTTCTCGGCAAGGGCGGTGAGCGACTCAGCGCGCTTCTTGCGGTAGTCGTTGCCGTCGAGGGTGACGCGGACTCCGTTACCGAGCTGTTGCTTGGCGACGAGGTTGATCAGGTACTGGAGAGAGTTGAGGACTTCGCCGTTCTTTCCGACGAGGTAACCAGCTTCCTTACCATCGATCGAAAGGTTGATGTACTTGCCTTGCAGTTCTCCGACCACGATTTCAGCATCGAGTCCCGACTTCTGGGCGAGGAGTTCAAGGATCTCACCGAGCTTAGCGGCATCTTCTGGAGTTGCGCTGATCTCTGGACCGGTCTCTTCTTCTTGCTCGGCAGCAGCTGGAGCGGCTTCGGTTGCTGGGGCCTCGGCGGCTGGTGCCGCAGGAGCTTCGTCAGCCTTCTTCTTGGCGCCGAGCTTCTTCGGAGCAGCAGCTTTCTTCTCTTCAGCGGCTGGAGCAGCAGGGGCTTCTTCAGCAGGAGCAGCTTCAGCCTTCTTTGCCTTTGCAGGGGCCTTTGCTGGCTTCTTTTCTGCAGCAGGAGCGGCTGCGTCAGGAGCTTCGGCCTTTACCTTGTAAGAGACTTTTCCGAAGAGCTTCTTGGACTCTTCGATCACGGTGATCTTTACTTGATCGGCGGAGACACCTAGTTGTTCGGCAGCGGTAGCGGCGGCTTCGTCGAGATTTTTAACGGTCAGTTCAATGGATGGCATTGTTGATCCTACTTTTTGGGTTTGTGTTGTTGCGGCTTACCGGTCTTCGTTGACGTTTTGATGTCGGTTTTGCCCTTGTTGGGGATGTTCTTTGCATCTCCCGGAGTTCCGCCTGGTGGTGGCGTCATGTTCTTGAGCCACTTCCCGAACGGAGAGTCGTTTGGAGGAATTGTTCCCCCGTGAATCGTGTTCACCTTTTGCAAAGGAGGAAGCGGCAGGCGGTAGGCCCGAAGCGACTGGAAGGTCGCCAGGATGTTGGTAAACGTCCAGTACAGGACGAAGCCGCTGACCACCGGGAATGCACCGGTGAACATGAAGAACGTGAACATTACGGAGATGCCAACTCCCATCAGCCGCATCTGTTTAACTTGGCTTGGGTCGCTCACCGGGGTGAGGAACTGGGAAATGATCATCGAGATTCCGTAGATGATGATGAGAATCGCGTCTTGCGAACCGAGGTTCGGAGCGATAAAGCCGTTGGTCGCTTTGCTCGTCGCATCGTTGATCCATAGGAAGGTGCCCTTTTGGAACTCGAATTGGTACAGAAGCATTGCTTGGTAGACCGTAAGGAAGAGGGGCATCTGCACGAACGCAGGAGCACAACCGGCCATGGGGTTGAGCCCATATTCCTTATACAACTCCATCGTTTTCAGCTGGAGCTGCTGGGCATCGGTTCCGTATTTCTCCTTTAGGTCCTTTGTAAGCGGAGCAAGCTGGGACATCATGCGGGAGTGCATGATGGTTTTTTGGGTGAACGGGAAGACGATGAGTCGGACAACGAGCGCAAGAAGGAAAGCACCAAACGCGTAACTGAAACTTGGCACGGCTCCAGTCATGTGGACTAAGGCATCAATGGCTTGGTAGCCGCCGGGCATGAATCCCCAGATCAGCTCTTTCTTATTTCGGGCGCTGATGACTTCGCTCGTCTTCTCAAAAAGTTCTTGGCCGCTAGATGTTTGCGGGACTTCGGGATAGCGAGAATCTGGCGCAGCGGTGAACTTCGCGTCTTTCCAAGCAGGGGTGTCCTTCAGTGATTTCTGGAATGGCCAGAGCGTGTTGTAAGCAGTTCGGATGCGTTGGGTGTCATTACGCATCAATCCCGCACGGAATTGGGTGTTTGCGACGAGTACAGCAGCTTCGTGCTTCTTGTTGGTCGCTTCGTCTGCGGAGAGACCCTTTTCGTTGACGGCTTTGTCGAGTAGCCCTTCGTATTTGGACTTGAGGTTGGCGGCGGTGACGTCTTTCGTCTCAACGTTTGCGGTTTGCAGCAGTTTAAACGTGTCCTGATAGGTGGACTTGTCTTGTGGTTGGTTCTTCTGCATCACGATGAGCAGAACGAGTGAGCCAAGCCAGAGCACCCAAAATGTCGGGGGAAGTTTCTTACCAGGTTGAGCTTTAGCCATAAAACTTTCTTTTGACCTTTATGGAACGGGGTCATGTCCGCCAGGGTGCCAAGGTCCGCATCGAGCGATTCGCTTTGCTCCCATCCAGCTTCCTTTCAGAAGCCCGTATTTTTCAATTGCTTGAAGGGTGTAGTGAGAGCAACTCGGGGTGTACCTGCATGTTGGTGGCATCCACGCTGAACTGCGTTGATAACACCGGATCATAAAGATGCCGAGGCGTCGTCCCATACCCTCACAAGTAATTTCGCCATATCCGCGCTGAGCGTTGCAAAGTCGGCGTCTTTTGCTTTGATTCCGATCACAACCACCCAGTCTTGATGCGGGTTGATGGAGAGTGATTGGAGGATAGCTTTGACTCTGCGTTTTTGGTAGTTGCGCTGCGGTTTTTCGCCCAGTTTACGGCTTGTGGCAATCCCAACAAGTCCGGATCCTTCGTGGATAATTAACGTTAAAAAGTCGCCACGGTAGCGGCGACCTTCGTTAAATACTTTGTCGAACCGGTTCTTGTTTGGACCTTTTATGCGCTGAGTTTGTGGCGACCCTTAGCTCGGCGTCGCGCGAGGACGTTCTGACCATCGGTGGTCTTCATGCGGATGCGGAAACCGTGGGTTTTGCTCCGTTTGCGGTTATTTGGCTGAAAAGTTCGCTTCATTTTGCGGCCTTCATTCGTCTCGGAATGAACTGCTGATTGTACCCGAAGAATCTTGGGGATATCAGGCTTTTGCTTTCACACCCGCTTTCGCGAGCTTAGATTCGGTTTTTTGAAGGGTCTTTTGCATCTCGCTGAACTTCGATGTGTCGATTCCCGTCAGCTGTTTGAGGACTCCCGGGTCCAGGAGCGACATTAAGTTGATTGCTGAGCGCATCCGCCACAGCTCGGAGACGAGCTTCTTTTTGTCTTCGATTGTCTTTGCGATGTCTCCCTTTTCGACGCGTCTGGCAAAGTCAGTCAGCGAAGTTTGAATTCCTTTGTAGTAGCTGGGTGCCTGCTTGATCGTCTTCTCGGCAAACGGTTTGCCTTCTTTCTGCGCCCGGTTCCACATTCCTACTGCCCAATCAATGCCTTTGTCGACGATGTTTCCCTCGTCCTTCTTTTGTCCGAAGGCAAGGAAAGGAATGAGGCAAAGAATGATGCAAAGTCCTTTTCGCATGGGTCTATCTAGTTTGACGCCAACTCCTAAATCAAGGTTTCGGCTTCTTCGGCTTTGGAGCAGGCAGGGTTGACGCCGAATCAGAAACGACCGTCATCAGCCAATCTTGATCCTTCCAACGTTCCTCCGGAACGATGATGCTCGGCTTCGCACCGGGATAAGGGGGTGCTTCGTCAAACCCGACGGTGTGGGGAAGTGCACCTTTACTCGCCTTGAGGAAGAACAAGTCGTCGCAGATCAGGCCGACCAATTTGCCCTCCACCCAAATTCCGTATTCGCCGAACATCGGCTTGATCACAACTTCTTCGACCCCAGAAAGCGCGTTGCGGATTGCTTCGGCAGTTTCTGGCGTCGTTCCCATGACATCAACTCTCTTAGACTAACTCTCTCGGATCGGCAAAGGCACCCTTGATCGCAGTTGCGGCGGCGGTGCTTGGCGAGACCAAGTGAGTTCGTGACCCGGGCCCTTGGCGACCCTCGTAAGGTCGGTTGGAAGTCGACGCGGATCGTTCGCCCGGACGGAGGATGTCTCCGTTCATGCCGAGGCACATAGAGCAACCGGCCATGTGCCACTCAAATCCGGCCGCCTTGAAAACATCACCAAGCCCTTCGGCTTCGGCTTGCGCCTTCACAGCTTCGCTGCCGGGAACGACCATCGCCCTAACTCCTTCGGCGACTTTTCGCCCCTGGATCACAGCGGCCGCCTCGCGAAGATCTTCGATACGCGAGTTGGTGCACGAGCCGATGAAGACGGTATTGACGCGTTGGTCGCCCATTGCGTCGCCTGGCTTGAGTCCCATGTATTTGAGTGCGCGCTCTTCGGCAGCATCTCGCGGTTCTGGAATCACGCCGTCTACATCAACGGTCATTGCGGGAGTGGTTCCCCAGGTGACTTGGGGTTTCAGGCCGCTGGCATCCAAAACTTCGTGCCGATCGAAGGCGGAAGCATCGTCGGTTTTGAGGTCGGCACATGAGGCAACCATCGCATCGAAGTCCGCTCCTTTGGGGGCGAATGGTCGATTTTCAGCGGCGATGTAGTCGAACGTGATCTGGTCGGGGGCAATCAGGCCAGCTCGCGCTCCCATTTCGATCGACATGTTGCAGATCGTCATGCGACCGCTCATCGGTAGTTTGGAGATTGCATCACCGTAGTATTCGGCAACATAGCCGGTGCCGCCGCTGGCGCCAAGCTTGCGGATGATTGCGAGGACGACATCTTTTGCGGTAACTCCGAGTCCAAGCTCTCCGTCAATACGGATTCCAAGGGACTTGCCCTTACCGGGCGTTCGCAAGGTTTGAGTTGCGAGGACGTGCTCAACTTCGGTGGTTCCGATTCCGAAGGCAAGGGCACCAAAGGCTCCATGGGTGGAAGTGTGACTGTCGCCACAGACGATGGTGAGGCCGGGCAAGGTGATGCCGAGTTGGGGCCCGATAACGTGGACGATTCCTTGCTTGGCGTGGCCGTAACCGAACAGGGGAACTCCGAACTCTTTTGCATTTCGTGCAAGGGCGGCGAGTTGCTTTCCGCTAAGCGAGGATTCGTCGATGGCCCGGCCATCGGTTGGCACGTTGTGGTCGACGGTTGCGAAGGTCAGGTCCGGGCGGCGAACCTTTCGGCCTTGCTCGCGCAAACCATCAAACGCTTGGGGAGAGGTGACCTCGTGGACAAGGTGTCGATCGATGTAGATCAGCGTCCCTCCGCCGGGAAGATCGGAAACAACGTGTCGATCCCAAACCTTGTCAAAAAGCGTCTTTGCCACGCTTCTATTCTACTTTGGTGGAAGCAGAGTCCTAGAGGTAGTCGGCCGGATCGACCTGGATGCCGTTGATTCGCACTTCGAAGTGCAGATGGGGACCGGTGGATTGTCCCGTTGAGCCAACTTCACCAATCTTGTAACCTGCACCGATTCGATCGCCAACTTCCACGTTGATCTGGGATAGGTGGGCATAGGCCGTTTCGAACCCGGGTCGGTGCTCGATGATGACCAGATTTCCGAAGGTGCCTAGTGGTCCGGCGAAAGTGACCTTGCCCATTGCTGCGGCGTTCACACGCGTTCCGAGCGGCCCGGAGAAGTCAATTCCTTTATGCAATCGCTCTTCGTTAGCGATCGGGTGCATGCGCATCCCGAACGGGCTGGTCTGTCGGGTGTCGGTTGGACGCAGAAGGATCGGCAGACGCGACGGTTGCTCATCATCTTGATTGGAAAGACTGGAGACAATCTGAATTTCGGCTCGAATATGCTGCTCATCCTGGTCGCACTTGGCAACTTTCATCTTCAGGAATTCGATTTGCTCTTTGATCTTTTGCAGGCGTTCCTGATTCGGGGTGCTATTGGCAAATTTCTGAGCTGGCGAATCTGAGGCCTTTTTGATTCCGACAAGCTTTCGGAAGGCTTCGATAGACTTCAGTTGCGTGATTGCATCTTGAATGTCTGCGGTTGTGATGACGGTTCGTTTGGGGAGGAAAATCTTTGCTAGGGTGATGAGTTCGCCGTTCGTGAGCTGAAGGTTGAGACGTTCTCTGAGGATCTGTACGGTGGGCGGGGTTGGGAGCAATACCATGCTTGCCAATTCGCGCACCTCAACATTAACGGAATCGGTGAAGCGAAGTGAGTCGCCTGCGTTCGCTTGTATCTTCGTGAGCAAGATTCCGTGCTCTTTTTTGAGCTGTTGTAAACGGCTCACAGCCTCCGCACGAGCCGATCGCACGCTTTGAAGCCCTGCTTTGAGGCGGTCGATGCTCTTGTACTTTCCGGCGGCTGTTGCAGGCGTCGAAAGTCCGAGGCACAATGTCGCCACCACCAGCGCAATCCTTAATGACTGCAATTTTCGAGCTGAATCCCCCAATACGCTCATGCAACACGATTAACAGCGGTGCGCTGTCTCTCCACATCTGGGGTTCCGCAATGTTGCCAGGAGAGTCCAGGTAGGCGTACGGGGTTTGGTGCGGATGATCTCTGCATACGTAGAGACAGGCCCGCTCTGCTCTCCCACCTAGCCCTTGTATTCGTTGACAGCTTAGACGTGGACAGCATGGGTTGTCCTCAGTAGGGCATGTGGCAGAAATTGTTCCTCTGCCATAATTGATGCATGACCTTTCAGGAGCTCATCCGACGACTCGACGAATATTGGGCCGCCCAGGGGTGTGCGATCCTGCAACCTTACGATGTAGAAGTCGGAGCGGGAACCATGCACCCAGCGACGACCCTTCGAGTCTTGGGTCCAGAAGCTTGGAACGTTGCCTATATTCAGCCAAGTCGCCGACCAGCAGATGGTCGCTACACGTTGAACCCGCAGCGAAGTCAGCGGTACTACCAATACCAGGTCATCATGAAGCCGTCGCCGGAGAACATTGTTGATCTGTACCTCGGCTCGCTCGACGCGATTGGAATCGATACGAGTAAGAACGACATTCGGTTTGTTGAGGACGACTGGGAGAGCCAAGCGGCCGGAGCCAGCGGAGTCGGCTGGGAAGTCTGGATTAACGGCGCTGAAGTTACTCAGTTCACCTTCTTCCAGCAGATGGGCGGAATTGAGTGCAATCCGGTTTGTGCGGAAATCACCTACGGTCCAGAGCGCTTGTGTCTGATGCTGAACAATCAGCAGTCGTTCTGGAAGGATCTTCAGTGGAGTGACGATCTCTCGTATAGGGATGTCGACTACCAGTTAGAGCTTCAAGACAACGTCTATAACTTCGAAGTCGCCTCCACCGACATGCTCTTCAAGATGTTCGACATGTACGAAGAAGAGTCAAAGCGAGTTATTGAGACCGAAGTCTTCTGGGATGAAAAGCAAGGGATTCTGACTGCTCAGCAGGCAGAGGGAACTCCTCCATCAGGCGCTGGTCCGAAGGCTCTCGTTTACCCGGCGCTCGATCTTGCGCTTAAATGCTCGCACGTGTTCAACTTGCTTGATGCGCGGGGTGCGGTAAGTGTTACCGAGCGGGCGAAGTACATCAACCGGATTCGAGCACGAGTTCGTGCTTGCTGTCTCAAACATGTTGAGCAGTTCGCCGTAACGGCTTAAACCTCATTGTAGAATGTCCGAATGACCGTCGGACTTCTTGTGTGTGGCTTGCTGACCGGGGGTTTGGTTTCTATGGAAGACCAAACAGGATTCAAACTTACGCCCGGCATCTCGCAATCGGGCTACCCAGACGTCGACTACAATCAGCCTAATCGGCCCCAGTTCCACTTTAGTAGCAAGAAGAACTGGATCAACGATCCGAATGGGATGGTGTTTGATGGGAAGCAGTATCACCTGTTTTTCCAGCACAATCCGAACGGTACTGATTGGGGGAACATGACTTGGGGCCATGCGGTGAGCAAGGACATGCTACACTGGGAGCAACTGGACCACTCGCTGTTGCCGTATTCGGTCGATGGGCGGAGCGGAACAATTTTTTCAGGCTCTGCGGTCATTGATCACCAGAATCTGCTTGGGAAGCAGGTGGGCAAAACCAAGACGATTTGTGCGTTCTTTACCTATGCTTCGGAGCCTAAATTCTATCAGGCGATGGCGTACAGCACCGACGGTGGGAAGTCATTTACCTATTGGAACGAAGGGCGAGCAGTGGTTGCTCATCAGGGGTTTGATAACGGGGAACGCGATCCCCGTGTGTTTTGGGACGCGGCTTCAAAGCAGTATGTGATGGTCGTCTGGATGGCGCAGAATCCGGGTCGCTTCCGGTTCTTTACCTCCAAGAATTTGACCGATTGGACCTTCGCATCAGACTTCGTTGCGCCCTGGCCGTATGAGTGTCCTGACATCTTCTTTTTGCCGGTCGATGGAAACCGAAACAACACCAAGTGCGTGATAGCGGATGCAGGTTTCACCTACGAAGTGGGGCATTTTGACGGGAAGAAGTTTGTGTCAGAGTCTGCGCCTCTGCACGTAGTGAAAGGGAACTACTATGCTGCTCAGACGTTTACGAACGCGCCGGGAGGGCGGATCGTGCAGATTGGGTGGATGCGAGGGCCATTTAACGCGGCGCGCTCGTTTGGGGTGCCGTTCAACCAGCAGATGAGTATTCCGAATGAGTTGACCTTAAGAACAACTTCGTCGGGGGTTCGACTGTTCAGCTATCCAATCGCAGAGGTGAGCAAGTTGGCTACTCAGCGAACGGTCGTCAAGGATTGGGAGTTGTCCCCTGGGCGAAATGTTCAGCCATCCATCACGAATCTCGACCTTGTTGATGTCTCTTTGGAGCTTGTGGTTGGCGATTCAACTGAGATCATGATCGAACTTCCTAGAACCGTTTTGACCTACAACGTGAGAGATCAAAAGCTGACTCACCTAGGAGTGAATGGGGACGGTAAACCGGTTGAAGTGACGACGCTTGAGGGTCTGGCACCGCGCCACGGCAAGGTGCAACTACGGTTGCTGCTGGACCGGATGACGGTTGAGGCTTATGCTTTTGGCGGTGAGGAATTTGGCGCACATTACATTTACCCGGACCCGAAGAAGACCTCGTTTGGCGTCTCGGTGGACGGTACGTCATCCAAGGTCAACAGTCTGACGGTGGCCAAACTCAGCTCGGTTTGGAAGTCTCAGCGGTAGATTGCGTAGCTTGTCCAGCCGTCGCCGATAGCGTGGCGGACAGCGGCCATTTGGCCGACGTGATAGGTTTCGTGGAGGATTAGGTAGTCGTTGAGCCAGTGGGCGTCTTCGTCGAAGACTGACAAACCGGCTTCGATGGCTTGGCCGCGTAGCGTGTTAAAGGATTCAATTAGTTGGGGCATAGGTAGGGCGGGGGCTTGGTAGGTGCCCCAGCTGTGTTTGCCGCCGGCTACTCCGGTGATCACCGCCTGAAGTGCCTCCATGCAGTGTTCAACCGTCTCTTTCAGCGACATAAGCACGTCGATCGGCTTAGCCTCAAAGTTTTCTTCGGTGAGCTCACTCAGGCAGGCATTGAACTGGAATCCGGTTTCGTCGAGTTGCTTTTCGATCAGTTCGCGGGCGGTCATGGGATGAATCTACCTGCAGTAGACTAGGATTGTGCCTACCGTCTGGACTAACGTCGTCCTCTCTGCCTCCGAAGAGGCATGGCTCCGTCAGCAAATCGAGCCGTTTGAGCTTGTGATTGACTCCAGCGGGGTGAATAATCTTACGGCTGGCGCAGGAGATCCTCGTGCCCAAGATGCCGCGATTCTATTCGGGCAGCCGGCGGTGGAAGACCTGCTTGCATCGAACGCGACGAAGCTGATGCACATCACCAGCGCGGGCTATACGCGATACGACACGCCGGAAATTTTGAACTTCCTGAAGCAACGCAACATCGCGTTTGCTAACTCCAGTAGCGTCTATGACTCGCCTTGTGCAGAGCACGCATTGGCGTTTATCCTCGCTCACAATCGCCGGCTAGGTCCTTCGCTGCACGCCGGGACTTGGACGTATCAGGAGCTGCGGCCCCAGACCCGAATCCTTGAGGGTCAGAATGTTTTGATCGTAGGATATGGAGCGATTGGCGAGCGGCTGGCTGAGCTGTTGGAGCCGTTCCGGTGCACGGTGCGTGGGCTTCGCCGCGAGCCTAAGGGTGTCGAAAGGATCCCTTGCTATCGGATCTCTGAGCTTTCGAGCCAACTGGGCTGGGCCGATCACGTAGTCAATATTCTTCCGCTGAACGCGTCGACGGACCGAATGTTTGGCGCTGAGCAGTTCTTCTCAATGAAGCCCGGCGCGACGTTTGTTAACATTGGGCGCGGCGATACCGTTGATCAGGATGCTCTGCTGACTGCACTCGACACAGGCCTAGGTGCGGCTCTACTTGATGTGGTTTCGCCGGAACCTTTGCCAGAGACTCATCCGCTCTGGAGTGCGCCAATGTGTTGGATTACGCCACACATCGCGGGCGGTTTGCAGGAAGAGTCGCAGTGTTTGCTCGATCATTTTGTGGCGAACTTCAAGCGATTCTTGGCAAACGAACCGCTTGTTGATCGCATCGTGTGAACCCGACCGTTCGCCTTGCCCGTATACTCAGAATATGAGCGCCGACGCCCTGTATACCGACGTTTACGAGAAGTACACGAAGTACATCAACCCGAATCTTGCCAAGCTGATGGGCTTCGCGGGATTTGGAGTCGAGATGCGGGCGGAGGGGTGTTATATCTACGACCACGAGGGTCGGCAGTTTTTGGACTGCTTGGGTGGTTACGGAACCTTTACGTTTGGGCACCGCAACCCAGTCGTGATCGAGGCGGTCAAGGCTCAGCTCGATCAGATTGCGTTGAGTGGGAAGGCATTTTTCACTAAGCAACAGGCTGACCTTGCGGAGAAGCTCGCTGAGATCACACCGGGGAACTTGCAGTTTTCGTTCTTCTGTAACTCAGGAGCCGAGGCGGTTGAAGCCGCGCTGAAGCTTTCAAAGGGCGCAACGGGGCGGTCGAAGATTGTTTCGAGCAATGGTAGCTATCATGGCAAGACGCTGGGTGCGCTGGCGACCACCGGGCGCGAGAAGTATCGCAAGAAGTTTCTTCCGTTGATGCCAGGAGTTGAGTTTGTTGACTACGGCGATATCGACGCCTTGGTGGCGGCGATTGATGATCAAACGGCGTGCGTAATTTTGGAACCCGTTCAGGGAGAGGGAGGGATTATCGTTCCTCCGGATGGATACCTACGTGCGGCCAGAGAGGCTTGCGATCGACATGGTGCGTTGCTGATTTTGGACGAGGTTCAGAGCGGCTTGGGCCGAACCGGGGCGGCTTTTGCGTGTAATCACGAAGGCGTGACGCCAGACATCATGACCCTGGCTAAGGCGATCGGCGGTGGAGTGATGCCGCTGGGCGTGGCGGTTTACACCGAGGACATTTACAACAAGGTTTACGGCGAGAATCCGATGATTCACACGTCGACGTTTGGCGGGAATCCGCTGGCTTGCGCCGCCGGTCTGGCAGCGCTTTCCCAGCTCACGCCGGAGCTGATTGAGAATTCGCGAGCGATGGGTGAGCGGATGCTCAACGGATTCAAGGAAATCCAATCTCGGTTCCCGGCGATCTTGGGTGACGTTCGCGGCCGAGGGCTGATGATCGGCATCGAGTTTACAGAGGACGAGGTCGGCGAAGTTGCGGTTGCGACGCTCATGAAAGAAGGAGTATGCGTCGCTTACGCCCTCAACAATCCGAGAGTTCTTCGGTGGGAACCGCCGCTCATCATCAGCGCTGAGCAGGTTGATCACGCTATTGCGGCGCTCAATACCGCGATGCTTGAAGTTGAGGCGTTGCTGGCCGTTTTGGCTTGACGAGCGGGATGTCTTTCAGTTCGAACCACTGATATGGTTGAGCATACAGCTCGACTTTAGCAACTTTGGCGTTAGTGTACATTGGGTAAATCGCCGCGCCGCAAATTGTATCGGACGAGATAAACGATCCTTGGGCGATGAGGGTTCCGTGCTCGTCAAATGCCTTTAGGCTGGTCGACATGTTTCGATATTGCGGGGGAACGTTGGTTGCGATAAGCTTTGATCTGCTATCGAGCTTATCGACGCAGAACTCTCCGGGATTGAGTTGTTGATACTTACACTGGCGCTGATTAGCCAGTGTCGAGACCTTTTGAGGGGCTCCGGACACGTAGCGCAGTTTGAAGTTGGCACGCGGCTTGATGTACTTTGATCGCACGCTGTAGAGCCAAGTGGGTGATCCTTCGACGCCTGGATCAATGGGTACGGACATCGTGACCGCAGAGATTCCGTCCTCGGTCATTAAGTGGACAGGGACTCCTGCCATTGAGCGGGGAAGTCTTACGAGTACCCAGGCGGGTAGTGAGTCTCCGCCAGCGTTCCAGGCAATATGCGGGTTGCACCTCGGCGAAGTCGGAAGACCATCAACGGTCCATCCCGTCTCATCTCGGTCGTAAAAGCTATTCATCTCATTCTTTAACGAGCTGGGTTCGGGCCTCCCAGAGAAAATCGCGACGACTTCTGGCTTGCTTACAGGATCAAGAAAATCTTGCGCTTGTCCCTTTTTCCCGAAGGCGACCCAACGTGACTCAATGCTCTTGTACTCAGACCGCTCGATTTTGATCCATGACATCTTTCTCAGGAGTGTCCCATCGTAAATCGTCAATGTCCCGTCTCCGGATAGACTCAGGTTATCGTTGCCCTCGACCAGGTTGCTCGAAACTCTGAACCCATACCTTCCAGAGCCAGACCCGGGTTGTAGTGCATTCCTGACCTCAAAGTAAGGTTCCCCGTACGCTGTTGTGCCCCAAGTTGCGAATTCGGTGTTCTGTCCTTTTGCTCCAGAGTAGATCGTTTCCCACTTTCCGTCGGTGCCTTCAATTGCCATCTTGATCGGTGCGTCGCTCTTTTCTATTGGGAAGTCGGCGAGAATATCCACCTCGGTTCCGCGCATCGTCATTCGTCGGGAAATCTCGGCACCGTGAGTGGTAGTTCCATCCATGAACCGCACACGATATTTGCGATCGCTTAGGTTGGGCTGAAGCACGGTGGCGCAGAGCAGACGAGAGGATTTATCAGGAGTACTCCAACGGAACCAATCGTCATTGGCTACGACTTTGATTCCCTCGGAGTCATACGCCGTGCGCGAAGATCGGTCGGCAATGACAATCCTACTTGCGACAATCCCGTTTGCCCCTGACCTGCCGCTAGAAGATAGGGTCGCGACAACAATCGCGCCAATTCCCAGGACGATCACGGCGATCGTTGCCAGTACCTTCTTCATGTTGCCATTATACGAGGTATTTGGATGGTCCGCGAGGACTTCGCATTTCGAAAGGTTGTTGGGTATACTCCGCCCATATGGCAAAGTCTCTGGTTAAAGTGAAGATGCAAGCATCTGTCAAGAAAGTCAAGAAGAAGAATCGCGCGATCAAGAAGGGATCTGCGAAGCTCAAGACTTCTTAATCTTTCCGTCTCGAAACTCTTTGAAGCGACGAACCCCTTGGTTCGTCGCTTTTTCTTTAGGAACCCATCATGTCACGACCATCCAAGAAAGATATTAAGGCCGCTCTCGATAAGCTTCGCGACGCTGCGCCGAACCAAAACCAGGCACCAGCGAGCGATAACAGCAAGCTGACTCCGAAGCAGAGCAGCCAGCGAATTCGCAAGCAGAATCCGGGGTAGTGCCTGAACCTTGGGAGAGAACTGCCACGCTTTTGGTTGGGTCGTCACGCTCAAACTTTGACTCAAAATTCAGAAATGTTGGGTGGGGTTGGGTAGTCAACTTGAGATCATTCGCTCTGCTCATCGTCAGCCATCATCTCGCACTTCACCGCTTGTTGGACTTTATGAGTTCGTAGGTGCCATGCCGCTTGGATACGTGCCCGAGTTCGATCAGCTTGCGCAGACGCTTGTGGACTCGGGTTGGCGTCAGGCGAGTTTCGATAACGAGTTGGGCGACGGTCTTAGGTGCGCTGGTCAAGGCTCGGAGAAGCGGCCGGGTGCTCTTGTCGCGGCGATCCAAACCCTGTCGTGGGTCAAAGGAGTGGGAGTGGAACGTCGTTTCGTCGGGGCTGGCAATGTAGGAAGTTCGCGTGGCTCCGGCACCTCGACCTTGGGATTGCCATTTGATGATTCGGCATTTGGCTCTTTGCTCGTAAGTCATTAGGATGGTTTGGCTGACGGCGGCTTGGAGTTGGGTGTGGTCGGCGATTCTTGTGCCGTAGGCGTTGGTGTGGTGGATGAGGATGATTCTTCCGGCTCTTTCTGAGATTTGCTTTAGAGGGTTAAGGAGTTTTCTCATTGCGCGGGCGTCGTTGGTACGGGCGTCGAGGAGAGCAGCATGGAAGGAGTCAATGATGACGGTGGCGTCTCCTCGGTGCTGGATGAGGAAGTCTTCGATTTCGATATGGGCGGACCTGGTGTTGATGGGCTCCAGTTCGGAGGTGAGGAAGATGGGGGTTTTGTCGGTGATGTCTTTGTGCTTGGCGAAGGCTTCGCTGATTTCTCTGGGTGAGTCGTCGAAGCTGATGTAGCCGACGGGTTGCTTCTTGGTCTTTTGTCCAGCGAACGGTTTTCCGGTGGCTATTGCTTTTGCTAGAGCAATTGCGATGGTGGTCTTTCCGATCTTGGGCTGTCCGGCGAGGACGATGAGGCTGTTTTTGGGAAAGATGTCTTCTTCGGGTTTGGTTAGGTTGTGGCGGGGGGCTTTGACTTGGTGGAAGGAGGAGTATTTCGTTCGCTTTTCGTTTGTCGTTTGTCGTTGTTCGCTGGGAGTCGGGGCTTGCTCGCCTTCTAGTTGGAAGTTGTAGAGGGGGTGGTTTGGATCGTCGGCGTAATGGTCGCGGGACCAGAAGTCGGGGGCGTTATTGTCTTCGATGAAGAGCATTCAACTACTAGGCGACGATGGTGGGGGTTTGTCAACCACACATCGTTGTTCGTTTATCGTTGGTCGCTGTTCGTTGCTGAAAATGCGGAAACTCAATCTAGCCCGACTACAGGAGGGAGGAGCTTTTCTGCTGTACTGCGGATTTACTTTCGGCATGTTTGGGGTCTGGACGTTTTAGCCTACGGGGTCACGGACCCCGAGGTATCAAAAGAGCGGGGCTTCGGAGCTAGGTGCTCAGACGCACCTTTAACCAAACGAGCAGGCTTAGAAGAGCCCACCCTACGGCTAGAATGCTCTTCCAACTGTCTTCGCCGACTTCCCACCAATAGATGGAGCCGAGAGAGCCGAGCCCGAACGCGCGTGCAACCCTACTTTGGACTGCGGCGGTTTCTTCAGTTGGCTCTAGCCTCCGGTTACCGTCCATTCCGGCACTACGCTGAAGACTATCGTTGATCTGCCAGTTCAGCAGCCTAACTCCGTACGAGATTGTTTGGCTATTGAGAAACCACCAAACCAGAGCCATTACTAGAAATCCGGGTAGCAAGTCCAGGGCCTTTGATTGGTCAATCATGGTTTTTTTTTGACTCCAGGTCGGTGACTAGCCGTCCTCATCCCCTAAGTCCCCCTCTCCATGAATGGAGAGGGGATTTAGGATTACTTAACCACGGAGTAGTGGCAGCTCTTGAACTTCAGGCCGCTGCCGCATGGGCAGGCGTCGTTTCGACCGACTTTCTTGGGGTCGATTCCTTCGGGCCAAGGAAGGGTGCCGGGTTCGGCGGTTGATGTTTCGGCAGGGAGTTCCTGCATCGCCATTTCCGGTGCATCTGTATCGAGTCCCATCATCATCTCGGCGGTGATTTCGGGCTGGATTCGGATGTGGAAGATCATCTTCGAGGCTTGCTCTCGGATGCGCTTCAGAGTTCCCTGGAAGGTGTCGTAGGTCTCGCGCTTGTAAGCGACGAGCGGGTCGACCTGGCCGTAACCTCGAAGGCCGATGCCTTCGCGGATGTATTCGATCATCTGGAGGTGTTGCATCCAGAGGTCGTTGACGGAGCGGAGCATGACGTACTTTTCAGCTTCGATCATCGCTTCGCCGGCTTCGGCGATCTTAGCGTCGTAGGCGGCTTGGGCGATGCGCTGGACTTCTTCGACGACTGGCTGACCTGGCTCGAACTTCTCGAGATCGCCGATGGTTGCGTAATCGACGAGCGGGAAGATCTCGTTGACATCTTCGAAAAGGACGGAGTGGTCGAATACTCGGTCGCCGTTCTCTTCGATCATCCATGCGTTGTCGCAGATGTCCGCGATAACTTCGTCGAGATAGGTTCGGAGCTCGGTTCGGATGTCCTTTCCGAGCAGGATTTCTCGGCGGAGGCCGTAGATGTGCTCACGCTGGGCGTTGAGGACGTCGTCGTACTCGAGGACGTTCTTTCGGGCTTCGAAGAAGTGGTTCTCGATTCGCTCCTGGGTCTTCGCGATCATCTTGCTGAGGAAGCCTGCGGTGACTTCTTCCATTGGAGGCCATGCCTTGAGCATGGGGTTATCCATCATGTTCGGGTTAAAGATCTTCCAGAGGTGGTCTTCGAGCGAGACGAAGTACTTGGACTCACCGGGGTCGCCTTGACGTCCAGCGCGGCCTCGCAGCTGGTTATCGATTCGGCGCGACTCGTGTCGCTCCGTTCCGAGGATGAAGAGGCCGCCAAGGGCGCGAACCTCTTCGGCTTGAGTTCGGCGCTCTTGGTCGCTGAGCGGGAGCGGAGGCGCAGCGCGCTCGTGACCACCACGTCTGTAGGACTTGTAGGTGTCGCCGTACTCGTCGATACCGTCTTGTGCGGTTTTGACTTGGTCTCGCGCCATTCGGACGAGGTCGTCTTCCACGCGTCCGCCGAGGAGGATGTCGACACCACGACCGGCCATGTTGGTGGCGATGGTGATGGCGCCCTTTCGTCCAGCTTCGGCGATGATGAGCGCTTCTTGCTCGTGGAACTTCGCGTTGAGAACGTTGTGGGGGATGCCGTGCTGGAGGGCCTCGTTGAGGAACTCGAGGTTGGTGGCTTCAACTCCCCACTCCTTGAGACACCAATCGGTCCACTCCTTGCTGGTCGCGTCGCTTGGCAGGTTGAGCTTGCCAAGGAGCATGGCGACTTCGCTCATGTTGAGCTCGCCGAGTTCGGTTTCGAAGAATCGTCGGGCATCCTTCGCGTTGTCTCCCTTGATCTCTTTGGTTACTTCGACCATGGTTTGCAGTCGTCGGGTGACGATCAGCTTTTGGAGGAAGTCGGCTTGGAGTCGGGTGGAGACCAGCTCGGACATTTCGATGGATCGGGTTCCAACGAGGGCGGGTTGCTGCTTCGTGTAGAGTCGCAGGATTTCCCATGCGATCATGCGGAACTTAGCTTCGTGGGACTTGTAGATGACGTCGGGTTGGTCAACACGGAGGCTTGGTCGGTGGGTGGGGACGGTGACAACGTCAAGACCGTAGATCTTGCGGAACTCGTCTTCTTCGGTCTTTGCCGTACCGGTCATACCGCCGAGCTTCTCGTAAAGTCGGAAGAGGTTTTGGAAGGTGATGGTTGCAACGGTCTGGCTCTCGTTTTGAACGGGAACGCCTTCCTTTGCTTCGAGTGCCTGGTGGAGGCCGTCGCTGAAGCGGCGACCGAACATCATGCGCCCGGTGTTTTCATCGACGATCACGACTTCTCGGTTTCGGACGACGTAGTCGATATCTCGGGTGAAGAGGCCGTGGGCTTTGACGGATGCGTTGATGTAGTGGAAGAGTTTGGGATCGCTGGCGATGTTGTCGATTCCCATCAGCTCTTCAACGCGGTCCATACCTTCTTCGGTAAGGCTGGCGTTGTGGTTCTTCTTATCGGCGGTCCAGTGCTTCTCGGGTTCGAGCTGGATAACGATCTGGTTGATTTGGTTGTAGACGGTGACGTCCTCCATCGACGGGCCGCTGATGATGTGCGGGGTTCGGGCTTCGTCGATCAGAATCGAGTCAACTTCGTCGACGATGGCGAAGTGGAGCTCACTCATGCTGAGGTCTTCTTCGCTGAACGCCATGTTGTCTCGGAGGTAGTCAAATCCGAATTCGTGGTTGGTTCCGTAGGTGATGTCGCACGAGTAGGCTTCCCGGCGGATGCAGGGGCGGAGGTTGAGGTAGCGCGGGTCTCCGAGTTCGTCGCAGCCAGGCTCATAGATGTAGCTGCCGCCGAGCTCGTCGGACTCTTCGCCTTGACCTTGGATGATTCCGACACTGAGGCCGAAGAAGTGGTAAATCGGACCCATCCAGACGGCGTCGCGTCGGGCGAGGTAGTCGTTGACGGTAACGAGGTGGGCACCGCGTCCGGTGAGTGCGTTGAGGACCAGCGGCGCAGCTCCAACAAGGGTCTTTCCTTCACCAGTCTTCATTTCGGCGATTCGACCTTGGTGGAGAACGAGACCGCCGATGAGCTGGACGTCAAAGTGGCGCATGCCTAAGGTTCGTTTACTGACTTCGCGGACACAGGCAAAGGTTTCGACTGCCAGTGCGTCGAGCTTCTCTCCACCTTTTGCCCGGTGGCGAAGTTGGTGGCAGCGATCTTTAAGTTGCTCTTCGGTCAGAGGTTCGATTTCTTTTTCGAGGGCGTTGATTTGCTCAACGAGCGGCATGACGAGCTCGACATCCTTCTTTGAGGTGTCGAAAAGTTGACGTAGGAATTTGATCATTTGGGTTGTTTGGGGGGCGGTATCGGTTGGCGGCGGGGTGCGCCGGAATTCAACCGTTGGAAAACGAGCTTTGGGTTTGAATTAGCTCGTGGGGCCGTCACGGGAGCGTAGCGAAGTTGCGAAACCGGACTGTTTGAGCTTGGTGCACTCGCGGAAGCTGGCGGGTTGAGTCTCGGCACCCCTTGGACGGGTAGCTTCCTCAACTGGAGATTGCTGCTCTTGTTGCTCGCGCTCTTGCTTAATGACCGATGCGTAGAAGCGGTTTTGAAGGCGCAGCTGGGCATCGAGGCTCTGGGTGTTCGCACCGCTGTGCGAGCCCAGCCCCTGAAGGATCATCAGGATAAGGAGCGGTAGTGCCTGGAACATGGTTCCGTTTACGTGACTTAGATTATGACGCACGAAGTGCGCAAATCATTCTGCTCAACTTTTGCAATCGTGTTTCCGGGGATTGCCAGTTTTGGGGCGTAGCGAATGTCGATTACTCTTCCCGCTGGCTTTAGACGAGGAAACATCGTTGTTTCTTCTTCGACAGAACGTTTGGCGATGGACTCTAGTTCCTTCAGTAATGAGTTAACTGCTGCATCAGTGATGGCGAAGTAGGTCGCGAGTTCCAACAAAAAATCCCTCTCGCGTCAGCGAGAGGGATTTTGAGAGCAGTGGAGGAGTTACTGTCCGCTGAGGCCTAGGTTTGCTCGGAGGATAGCAAAGTCTAGGTTTCCGACAGTTCCGTCGCCGTTAAGGTCGGCTCCGTCGTTCCAGTTGCTGCTGGACGAGTTTGCTCCCCATGCGGCGCGCATGATGGTGTAGTCGGTGTTGTTCACGGTGTTGTTTCCGTCGACGTCTCCGTTGGTCAGGGTGTAGCTGAGTCCGCTGGCACCGCTGAGGCTGAGAGTGACGTTGTTCACGACACCGAGGAATCGCTTACCTGCCTTGACTCGGAGCTTGTAGCTACCCGAGAGTTGGGTCGTGGTGAACGCGAACGTGTTTCCTGCGCCGAGACCGGTTAGGTTGACAGTTTGGAGAACGGCGTTCGATGTTGCATCTCGCAGCTCAAGCGTGAACGGAAGGTTTGCGCTGCTACCAACAAAGTTGGAGAGCGTAAGCGATCCGCTGACATTCTTGACGAGCTGGTTGACGGTGATTCCGTTGGTGACGGAAACCGATTGGCCGTCAGGGTTGGTAACGGTGACGTTACGGGTTCCGACAGCAGCGGTCTCGGCCACAGTGACGTTCGCAACGATCTGGGTTGGGGTCCAGGTGAACGAGTTCACCGTGATTCCGGCGCCACAGTTGATGCTGAGGTGATCCGGGTAGCTGGCGTCTGGGTTAAAGAAGCCAGTGCCGTTGATCGTGACGTTGGTGGTAGCACCTTGGGTGATTCCAGCTGCGGTCATGGATGCGGTCGGCGCGGCCGAGAGCATCTTGATCGCTCGGACCGTCCAGGAGTTGTTTGCGTTGCAATACTCTTGGAAGGACCAGATCGACATACCGTCTCGTGGGTCGACCGACGTGGTTGAGTAGTCACCCCATCGCTGACCACCGGTGGTGTTTTGCGCGAGGTAGTAGTTGGCGCCCTGAACCAGAGTGCCAAGGTTGGTCATGGTTCCAAGAGTATCGGAGGCGAGGCGCTGAGCACCGCCAACGGATGGTTGACCCGTGTTCGCTGCGTTGTTACCGCCACCTCGGGTGAGACCCATGAAAGCGTGACCCTGTACGTTCATTGCCACGGAAGGAATCCAGTGGTTGAAGTTTGTTGAGCCCGACGTGGAGTCGAAAACGGTACCAGACTGGGTAACCGTCAGAGTTCCTGAGAATGGGTTTGTGAGCTGATACCAGCGTGAGCCGTATCGGTTCGTTGAGGTACCTGAAGTAGCAGTACTGACCGCAGATCCTGCGTTGTTAACGTTGATGTTGTGAGCAGTCCAGATCGACCGATTTCCGGCTGAGTCCGCAAAGATTCTGGCTTGGAAGAGGCGATCGTCAACAACCGATGCGAATCTCGCAGTTCCGCTTGCCGACGGGATTCGAGCCTTCGTGCCTGAGTCCAGGTTTGTTGCAGTTACGGTGAGCGCAATGTCTCCACTTACTGAGAACGTACTTGGGGCGGTGAATCCGATTCTTCGAGCGTACAAGGTTCCAAAGGTTGCTCCATCGACTCCAACATAAACGCCACTTGTTGCGCTTGGATCATCGTTGGTGCACGGCTGTGGGGTGTACATGCCCTGGAACGTGGTGGTGTTCAGCGTGGTTCCAAGGTCCGCCACAGCTGGGGAGCCAGCAAGTAGGGAAGCCTTTGGGAAGGCGTACATGTTGCAGTTGACAAACGAGGTGGTGCTGAACTTGTTCGTTCCTGTGTAAACGGCATTAGCATCAACGCCAAGAGTTTCGTAGTCTGCAAATGTGCCTGTCTCCGGAACCCAACCAGTCATTGTCCAAGTGGTGGAAGGCGAGCTGAGGTCTTCGCCCGAACTCCACGCGATGAGAACCGCGTTTCCGACGGACATGCCACCTGAGTTGTTCGAAGTCTGAATACCAGCCATGAACCATCGGTTGGTGAGTCGGTCGAAGACGACACGAGGGTCGCTCACACCGAGGCCAGAAGTGCTGGCGCCAAATGTTGCGTTGAGAGGGGAGAAGAACGCATCCGCAGTGAGGTTCATCAGCGTCAACGTGCCTGAGCGATTGTAAGATCGAATTCGACCGTTTGCGGCGACAATGACAGAAGTCAGTCCTGCGTCACCGCAGCTGTCTGGAGGAATGTATCCTGATGAGCCAAGATTCGGCCCGTCCCAGCTTGTGCTCAAGGAAAACAGGGGACCCTTGTTGCGAATTGGAGGTCCAACTACACCGCCATCGTTAAGACCGATGTTGTTCGTTGATCCGAGGATTCTGGCAAGGTCGTAATCGGTTCCTACTGCAGGTGGCCACTGTGGTCCTTTTGGAGAAGCGGGGTTGACAGGGCGAATAGGATCTCGTTCGATCTCCTCCCGTCGGCGCTCATTGGCTCCCTTAGGGGCCGGATATAGTCCAGAAATGCGTCGCAGTTGCTCAAGTGAAATCGTCTTTGTTCCGACCTTTACTGGCGTAGCAACGACAGTTTGGTCTGCGACAACGATGCTTGAGATGAAGAGCGAAGCTAGGATTGCAAGGGATCGAATTCTCATGCTGATTTCCTCTTGCGTCGAGCAAGGGCTGCGAGCCCGAGACCGACGGCAGCGATGGAAGCTGGTTCTGGGACGACTTCAATGGTGACGTTGTAGCTATTTGCTCCAGCGGCGGCGAATGAGTCGTTGAGAGCGTAGGAGCTCCAGTTATCGGCTGGGCTCGCTCCGTTGAGGGTTGAGAACACGGTAACGGTTCTTGTGTCGCCGAACGAGAGTGCGCCGACGTTTAGGACGATGTCGAAGACCTTTGATCCTGCCCCGTCGATCGATCCGAAGTTTCCGGTAAGCAAAGTTGAACTTGCGTAGGTTCCGTAGGGTCGGCTACCAGAGGCTCCAAATCCGCCGCCTTGTTGAACGCTGAGATCACCGGTGGAGAACGGTGCGCTCCAGCTCAGCGAGTTAAAGGTGAGACCGCTACCAGCTGGGGTTGCGCCTGTTCCAACGGTTGACGTGGTGTCGTATCCGAACATCGTATCAAGGCCGATCAGGTTGCCCATTCCTGCGGTCTTAGCGTAAACAGCCAAGGATACGGTCGAGTTCGGCATCACATAGATGGTCGAAGGAGTGAGCGAGGATGAATCGCCCGTTTTGTTAACCCAGTAGCTAAGAGACTGTGCCTGGCTGAGGGATGCCCCGCCTAGAATCACAACTCCCAATAAAAATCGGTTTGCCGTAATCATTGCTAATACCAAATCACTCGAAATTGCTTTCGAAGTGATGCAATGTTAACACATCACTCTAGGTTTTCTGGTGCCTTGTGGAAAACCAGGCAAAGTAGCCTAGCGCTTAGTGCCGACCACGGCTCTTTGAGTAGAGATAGATGCCTCGGTTTGCGACCATTGAACCTGATCCGGCCATAAAAAGCAGGAAGACGATTTTGACGACAATGTCGGCAAGCGCGTTCACCGTGGTTGCTACGTCGAGGGGCTTTCCTGGCTCGATTTTTAGAGCGACCTTAGGCGGAATTCGGTACATGTCGTACGCCAATCGGAAGACCATCACAATCAGAGCAATGCCTCCGAGGAAGACGGCCAGACCGACGAGAGAACCGAGCCAATCGCGTCGACGAGGCGGAATACCGCCAGACGCTCCGCCCTGCGAAGTGCTTTCCTCGTCCATGAGTTCGTCGCTCATCTCATCCATCTTAGCCTAGTGGACCATTCCTGCGGAAGGTTCGTTGTCGGTTGATGGGTCAGAAGGCTTGAGAACAACCCACGCAAGGACCGCAGGAATCGTTGCCAGGGCCGCTCCATATAGGTACGGATAGCTTGGATTGTGTTGGAAAAGCCAGTTGGCAAAGAGTGGACCGATGATTCGGGCGAGCGAGCCGAGAGATTGCGTGAGGCCCATGATGCTGCCTTGCATCTCGCGCGGGGCGCGACGTGAGACTAGGCTGTTCATGCTCGGCATCGAGAGGCCGTTGGTAAAGCCGAGGGCGATCGTTCCAAATATTCCGGGGAAGTATTGGGGAATGAACGGGACCGAGGCAAAGACGGGTACGAAGGCGGTGTAGAAAACGCGGACGGTTTTGAGCTCGCCTAGCTTAGGCATGATGATTCGCGCAAGACCGCCTTGGGTGATTGCGCCAGTGATTCCGACAACAAGGAGGATGACCGAGCCAAAAGTTTTGACGTGTTCTTGGGCGACTCTGAAGATCCAGTTGGGGTCGGCAAGGAGTCGGAAGTATGTGGTCTCTAGATTAGTGAACGCGAGGTTCATCATAAAGAACATCCCGAGCAGGATGGCTAAGCCAGGCACATTTAACGCTTCTCGCAAGAGCGTTACGAGCGACTTCTTGACTGCATCTTGACGGCTAGTATTCGACTCCCTGACAAGCAAGTAAATCAGGACGAAGTTGATCGCAGAGAGGATTGCGGCGGTATAGCCAAGGAGAAGCGGACTGTCCTTACCAACGGCAAGCAGACCGGCGCCGAGGGCGGGGCCGATAATGAATCCGACACCGAATGCAGCACCGAGAAGGCCAAGCTTGGGGCCGCGTTCTTCCGGCTTCGTGACATCAGCGACATAAGCGAAGGCGACACCTAGATTTGCCGCGGCGATACCACTTAAGGCTCGGGATAGCCAGAGTAGCCAGATGGTGTCCGCGTGGGCGTAGAGGAAGTAAGCGACAACACTCAGGGCGCTTGAGCCAAGGAGAACGATTCGACGTCCTTTGATATCGCTGAGGCGTCCCAGCCAGGTTCCGGTTAGGAGTTGTGCGATGGAGTAGACGGACTGTCCGAAACCGACCATGAGTCCGACCTCGACAGCCGTGCTGGGCTTGCCAAGGAATGCGGTTGCCAAACCCTCACCACGAAGCTGTAGATCCGGGATGAACATCGCAAAGCCGAGAAGATCCAGGAAAACGGTAAGGATGAGCGGGAGCAACGAGGGAGCTTTCGAATTCGTTGCTGCAGGTTGGGACATACGGTTTGTGAGAATACCTAGCGGGCAGGAACCTCACCGAAATCAACTTGTGAATTCGTATTCACAAAATTGCAAAGTAGTGTAATAATGGTTCTGAGTTCGATGAAGAGCCGATTCGTTTACGTCGTTGGGTGCCTGTTAGGGTTAGTTGCGAGTGGTTTCGCTCAGCAAGCCCGCAAAGAGGTGGTGTTCTGGGGTCTTTCGATGGGTCCGGATTCGAAGGGGCAGGATGCGGTTCTGCGAGCCTTTGAGGAGCGAAATCCTGACCTCAAGATCAAACTGCTCAGCATGGGCGCGGGCCGGATGGACCCGCAGAAGTTGATGACTTCCATTGTCGGAAACGTCGCTCCAGACGTGATCAGCCAGGACCGGTTTACGATTTCCGACTGGGCTTCTCGTGGTGCGTTCCTCCAGCTTGACGACTATATCTCGCGAGATGCAGCGAAAGATCCGCTGTGCCCGACTCCGGATCAGTATTATCCGGCGACTTGGGCCGAGGCTCAGTACGAAGGGAAAACCTTCGCAATTCCGACCGGAGCTGACAACCGTGTTTTGTATTGGAACCGGAAGATTTTCAAGGAGAGCGAAGCGGATCTTGTACGTAATGGGTGTGATCCGACACGACCGCCCCGAACGTGGTCCGAGCTTCTGAAGTACAGCGAGGCGATCACCAAATTTGACAAGAACGGTCGGATTGTTCGGGCTGGGTTTATGCCCAATTTCGGTAATTCATGGCTGTACATGTTTGCCTTCATGAACAACGCTGAGTTCTTGAGTAAGGACGGCCGCACCTGCACGATGAACACTCCTGAAGCTCGTGAGGCGCTTGACTTCATGGTCAAGGGTTACAAGATCGTCGGTGGGTACGAGATGTCCGAGAAGTTTAAGAGCGGCTTCCAAGGTAAAGAAAATGATCCATTCATTCTCGGCCAGGTCGCGATGAAAATCGACGGCGAGTGGATTTTGAACGACCTCGCACGTTATGCGCCGTCGCTTGACTTCCAGTGCGCCCCGCCCCCAGTTCCTGACGATCGTTACAACAAGGTTGGGCGATTCAAGAATGAGAAGGATCGGTTCATCACTTGGGTCGGGGGATCTTCACTCGCGATTCCAAAAGGTGCTCGGAATCCGGCTGATGCGTGGCGATTCATCAAGTTCATGACCTCGTTCGAGGGACGAATGATTGAATACCGTGCCCAGGCTGCTTGGGAAAAGCAGCGGGATCGGACGTTTATGCCGCGGCAGATGGCGCACAAAGCGGGCAACGAAGAGGCCTCGAGAGTCTTTGCGCCGAAGTTTGGTAACTACGGGCAGGCGCTTGCGATGCACACTGAGATCTCCAACTTCAGCCGAATCCGTCCAGCGACCTTTGTCGGCCAGTTGATTTGGCAAGAGCATGTCCGGGCCATGGAAGCAGCGTGCTTTGGAAAGGAAACGAGCGAAAGTGCGCTCGCCTCGGCGCAGGCGAATGTACAGCGGGATCTGGATGCGTTCTATAACAAAAGTCGCTATCCGGAGATCGATTTGCGGTTCCCCGGGGTTGTCGGAGTTCTGGGCCTTCTGGGTTTTATAGCCTTCTTTGTTTGGCAGTTTAAGAGAGAGAAGATTGGTCGACTGGAGCGTCAGGAAGCGAAGTGGGCTTACCTGTTTATCTCACCTTGGGTGATCGGTTTCATGCTGCTGACCATTGGGCCAATGATGGCTTCGTTGTTCTTCACGTTTACCCAGTGGGACGTTCTGAACGAGGCTCGATGGGTTGGACTGAAGAACTATGAGGACATGTTTGGGAGCGATCGTAAGATGGTCTTCAAGGCGCTTGGTAATGCGGCGTACCTGGCAGGGGTCGGTGTTCCGCTTGGTTTGACGACCGGACTCCTGATTGCCTTGCTGCTGAATGCGGCCGCACGCGGAATCCGGGTTTATCGAACAATCTTCTATCTTCCAGCAATCGTTCCGGGAATTGCGAGCGCGGTGCTCTGGTCGTGGGTTCTCAACCCGGAACCGGTCAAGGGCCTCATCAACGCTTATTGGAATGTGACACTTACGCCGTGGCTCGGTGTACAACCCCCAGGGTGGATCCAGTCGGCCGAGTGGTGTAAGCCGGCATTGATTCTAATGGGTCTTTGGGGTGCGGGGAGCGGCATGGTGTTGTGGCTTGCCGGGCTCAAGGGTGTTCCGACCAGCCTTTACGAGGCTGCGTCTTTGGACGGAGCAAATGCGAAGCAGACCTTCTGGTCAATCACATTCCCTCAGCTAACACCTTTGGTGTTCTTCAATACGGTTATGGGATTCATTGGGTCGCTCCAGGAGTTTGATCGCGTGTACGTTATGCGACCTTCCCTTGATGGCCCGGTGGGCCCAGATGACGCGATGATGACGCCGGTCTATCTGCTGTTCAACAACGGGTTTGGCTTGTTCAAAATGGGATACGCGTCAGCACTTGCATGGCTTGTTTTTGTCATTGTTGTACTCATAACGTTCATCCAGTTTAAGCTGAAGAACCGATGGGTTCACGAGGAGGTTAAGTAATGCCAGTAGGAACTTGGTTCGCGGTTGGGACGCTTGCTTCGTGGCTGGCGATCATCTTCGGTCTGAAGATGGTGGGGCAGCTGTTCTTCGTTGGTACGGGGCAGCTCGATTCTGACCCAGGCAGGACTCGGGCGGACCTCAGGCTGAATTCGCTCCTCACCGGAGTTTTTGCGGCGATTGGAATCTATCTCACGGCTCCCTTCAGCAAGACGGGCTATAAGCTTCCACTTGTATGGTTTGTGATGCCCTGGACGGCTTGGCTAGGCTTTGCATGTACGGGATTGATGCTTGCTCGCTCAGCTCAGACGATCACAGCGATCTCGCCCGAAGAACGTCTTGGGAAGCTCAAAGCTGCCATGGGCTTGTTCGGTGCGGTTGTGGTGTTCGTGGGTCTATTCAAATACGACCAAGAGAGCAAGATCGAAATTTTGAAAGGTGGAATCCCTCTCACTTTGGCGATGGCTTTGGGGACCTTGGGACTGGCGATTGCCGCGGTCGGAGCCATGGTTGTCACGGCGCATTCGGCTAACGCATGTGGTCTCGGAAAGACAATCATTACTCAGCTTGCTTTGCTCGCAGGGTCGGTCGTGTTCGGCATCCCGTTCGTGTTCTTGCTGGTGACTTCGTTTAAGGAAGACCAGGACATGAGCTCTAAGAACGGCATTGTCTGGATTCCGAAGGTGACGGAGACTGTGCCGTACCTCAGCCCGGATAAGGCCAAAAAGCACTACGAGGTCATGTATGAGGGCAAAGTTGTGGAGGGACTTGAGATTGGCCAAGAAGCGGGCAAGGTCAAGATCGACATATTCAAGCCAATCTCGATTCGGGGGACTACGTTCTTGGCTGAGCGGAGCGAGCTCAAAGAAGTTCCTGTGGCGGCGAAGGTCTACACCACAAAGGTTGGCAACGTACCCGTGAAGGGGTTCGAATCTGACAGCCTTGCCGATGGGTCAAGGATTCTCCAGATTTTGGAGCCGCCATCGATGAAAGGGAAGGCGACGACGGTGAAGCCGGACCAGACCGAACCGGTGCGTCACGTCGGGCTTCGAACCGAAAATTACTCAGAAGCGCTGAGTTACTTGCCCCCGGAGACTCTCAACGGCTTGGTCTACGTGAAAAACACGTTGATTCTGGTTGTCATGAATGTCATCGGAACCATTCTGGGGTCGAGCATTGTCGCCTATGCGTTTTCGCGGATGAAGTTCCCGGGTAAGGAGAAGATGTTCTCGGTCTTGCTTGCGACGATGATGCTGCCAAGCGCGATCACATTGCTGCCTCAGTTCTTGATCTTCCGAACTCTCGGCTGGATCGATACCTTGTATCCCCTCTGGGTTCCGGCATTCTTTGGGTCAGCGTTTAACATCTTCCTGTTGCGGCAGTTCTTCTCTCAGATCCCGATGGAGCTGGAGGACGCGGCGAAGATTGATGGATGTACTTACTTGAAGACGTTCTGGTCGATCATGATTCCACAGATCAAGCCGGCTCTTGCAGTCATCGCGATCTGGACGTTCATGGGGGCTTGGAACAACTTCATGGGGCCGCTGATCTACATCAACTCGCCAGAGAACATGCCGTTAAGCTACTCGCTTGCTCTGTTTAAGGGTGACCGGAGCGGGGAACCTGGGCTTCTGATGGCGTTCTCGACACTGACGGTCATTCCGGTGATTGCGCTGTTCGCCTTCGCGCAGCGGTACTTCATTGAGGGCGTGACACTTTCCGGGCTGGGCGGTCGCTAGATAATCCAGCCCTCCAGGGTTGCCTCGTTAACGGTCGGCATTTGGCGACCGTTGGCGATCCAACTCTGGATCTGTTTTAGGGCAACGAGAGAGTCGAGCACGTCTCCCTCTTTGTCCTGGATCGCCTTGGAGATGATCTCTGCTTCGGCTTGAATGTTGAGGATCTCGATGATCCGAGCACGCATGTCGTGAGTCCCCTTATCGCCCTTGTAGCTCTGTCGCCCGATGGCGTCTCGGACCAGTTTTCCTGGGAAGACTTCGACGACGACTGTCGAAGAATCAGTCGTCCGAACCGGCAGGATCGAGTGAGAACTGCGTTCCAGGATCGGAAGGAGTCTTGCCGCCATGCGTCCGACCGGAGGACGTCCGAACTTCATAGCGCTGAACGCGTTTGAGTGGCGATCCGTCGAGCGCTTGGGCTCTTTGGAGCCCAACGGGCGAGCATCACGAAACGTTGCCACCCGTTCTTCTAGGATGCGTAGCGACTGTTCGGGTTTGATTTTTCCGAGCTCTTTGGCAAGTTCGACCCAAGTCATCTCGGGGAAGAGTGCCTGACAGAGCTCTGTGGGATAGCCGAAGGGTGAGTCGATCCCGATCACCCCTTCGGCAGTGTTGAGCCAATTCTCGAACTCGGTTAGCGAGCTCAGATAAGTAACCTCCGTCGCAGTTTCAGCCGAATCAAAGGTAGAGGCGATGACAATCGGCTTCTTGCTGCTGGGAGCAGAAGTGAAGTCGACGCCGTGAAGATGCATGGTGAGACTTTAGCTGAATGCCAAGCCTTACTTCAGCAGGATTCGGAATACGGATTTTCCAGAGAGCGAACCGGGGAGTCTGGTTGCGGAAACCGCTCGCGACTCGATGTCGATCGCTTCAATAACTTGCTTCACGGGCTGAGCCGCTTCCTCAAAGTCCTTGAGGAGCTCGACTCGCTTTTCGCGGAGCTGCTTGAGGCGGGTATTGAAGATGCCTGAGATTGAGCCTTGGAACGCGCTCGCGTTGCCCTGGTTGTTCATCTCGATCGCGGCTCCGCCGAGGGCTTCAATGGCGCTCTGAACCTTATCCGAAGCACTTGCAGGGACGATGATGAGAACTCCGTGGGCTTCAACGGTTCCTTCTTCGGTCATGTGGACAAAGCCGCGGCCGCTTCCGCCGTTCGCCGAGGCAATGCTGAGAATTCGACTTTGGCCAGCAGATGGCTCGGGGCCAGAAAGAGTAAGCGCGACATAGCGCTCACCGACGACTTTTGACGTAGGAACGTCGGTTCCTGCTCCGGTCTGGGCTGAAGTTCCTGGGGCGGTGGTCGGATCAACTCCAGTTCCAGCCGCGTTAGGAAGGGCTTCGCCGGGTTTCTGCGGTGCGCCAGGATCGAATGGAATCATTCCTCCTACTTGACCATTGAGAGATGAAGGTGCATTGTAGTCCTCAGGATTGAATCCGCCGGATCGCTCAAGAAGCTTGCCCTGGGTCTGGGTTGGAGGAAGAGGGAAGCCGCCATTGAGAGGCTGCCATGGGTCGAATTCTCCGGTGGTCGCGAGTGTTCGGAATGGGTTTGCGACGGCTAGTGTGGGCACGTTGGGCTTTGCCGAAGCAACGGATGGAACGAGCTTTTCGACAACTTTGGTGATGATTTGGGGCTCAGTGGTGAAGCGGCCGAGTGCGAGTCCGCCGATCACGCAAATGGCGGCGATCAGTGGGCGACTTTTGTAGATTGGCTCTGCCGAAGGACCTTCGATTGGGGCTTCGTCGGCTTCGATTCTGGCAAGGACTTGCTCGAAGGCGTCGGGGATGATGGCTCGCTCGGGCGCAACAGGCTCAGCTTCGGTTGACGCGAGATTGGACCCCTCGACGAGTTCGAGTTGCGGTTGATCAACATTTCTCCCTTCCGGAGCTTCCCAGCCAGAGTCGTTCAAATCTTTCAGTCCACGTAATTGTATCGGGAATATCAAAGCGAAACCTCAATTGATGCGCGTCACGGATCAATGAAGTCATGTTCTCAGATAATCGAACCCGTTTGTGCTAGCAAAGGTTCCTAGTTTTGGGGATTACAGTAGTTTGGCGAGGGCGATTGGCACGATCAAATTTTCGTTCGTGGGGGCGAACCAACCGGGGAGGACCTGCGCGAGGAAACTGGTATTCGATCAGTTCGGCACTGCTAGGTTGGCTTAGGTATACTTCGCTTTGAATTTCACACGAAGTTCGCCTTGCGCCAGGTTCTCGTATTGAACGGGATCGACAAAACGCAACAGGGGCCCGACGCATCGGGAGGCGGCTTCGGAGGATGAAACCTGGAAACACATATGGCAGTTGAACTGAGCATGAAAGAGCTCTTGGAATCCGGCGTGCACTTTGGGCACCAAACCCGCCGCTGGAACCCCAAGATGAAGCGATACATCTACGGCGCCCGAAACGGCATTTACATCCTTGACCTTCACCAAACGATTAAGATGTTTGAGGATGCCCTCAACTTCGTTAAGAAGATCGTTGAAGACGGCGGAACCGTCCTCTTCGTTGGTACCAAGAAGCAAGCACAAGCAGCTGTTAAGGAAGCAGCAGAGCGAAGCGGTCAGTACTTCGTCTCCGAGCGATGGCTCGGCGGAACCTTGACCAACTGGAAGACGATTTCTCTCCGAATCCAGCGACTCAAGGAACTCGACCGAATGGAAGCCGACGGCTACTTCGAGCGACTTCCTAAGAAGGAAGCCCTTCAGCGACGAACCGAGCGAGACGAACTGCAGAAGTTCCTCGGCGGAATTCGAAACATGACGGGAATGCCTGCAGTTATGTTCGTTGTTGACCTCAACAAGGAAGCGATTGCGGTTGCAGAAGCACGAAAGCTTAACATTCCTGTCGTAGCTATCGTTGACACCAACTGCGACCCAGAGATGGCTGACGTCATCATTCCTGGAAACGACGACGCGATCCGAGCGATCCGACTTGTTACCCAGAAGATGAGCGAAGCAATCCTCGAGGCTCGACCTCTCAGCGATGCTGTCACCGAAGGATTCATCAGCGAAGACGTCACCGACGAAGAGCTGGCTGAACTCGGCGAAGCTCCGATCCAGGTTGACGACGAGCTCCTGAAGGCATTTGGTGCCGATAAGGAAGGCAAGTAAGAATGGCTTATACAGCACAAGACGTTAAGAAGCTCCGCGAAGAAACCGACGCGCCGATGATGGAGTGCAAAGCCGCTCTTGATGAAGCAGACGGTGATTTTGAGAAAGCCAAACAGGTCCTTCGCGAGAAGGGCAAAGCTTCGGCTGGAAAGAAGGCTGGACGAGCGACCAACGCAGGCGCAGTTGCATTCGTAGCTAGCGAGTGCGGTTGCGAACTCGGCGTTGCCGTTATCGAGTCGGAAACCGACTTCGTTTCGAACAACGAGAACTTCCAAGCTAAGGTTGCCGAACTGGCAGCTAAGGCACTTGCCGAAGGATCCTTGAGCGAGGATGCGAAGAAGGAATTCGCGGTTGACGTGGTTGCCATGTTCCGCGAGAACTGCGAAGTCAAGTTGGCTGAGAAGATCACCTCCGACGCTCCTATCTCCTTCTACCGACACCACGATGGAACCATCGGATCGTACGTCATCTCGACGGGCGACAACGCTGGTAGCGAAGCAATTCGCCAGATCGCTGTGCACATCGCCGCGATCAAGCCACAGGTTGTTTCAAAGGAAGATCTTTCGAAGGAGCTCTTGGATAAGGAGTACGACACTCAGTATCAACGAGCTCTCAACGAAGGCAAGCCTGCAAACATCGCAGAAAACATTGCGAAGGGCCGCGTTAACAAGGAGTTCATCAAGGAAGCCGTTCTTCTCGAGCAGCCTTTCTACAAGGACGCCGGTATGACGGTCGCCCAGTTCTTGGCTCAAGAAGCCAAGGGAACGACGGTTACTGCGTTCAAGCTCGTCGGCGTCGGTCAGTAATCTGACCTCCGTTTGACTAGATTCGCCCCGAGGTTCATCGAACCTCGGGGCGTTTTTGTTATCAACAGCCTTTTCATTCTTGGGTGGTTATGTAAACTCGCTGGTGAGAATGCTAACACTTCTCGCCTACGCGACTATGAGCCAGAAACCTGTCACTCCCACCCCGACGATTTGGGCGGATGTGCCAGATATTTCGGTGGTCCGGGTGGGGCGGGACTATTACATGAGCAGCACCACGATGCACATGAACCCAGGGGTGCCGATTATGAAGTCGCGCGATCTGGTGAATTGGCGTACGGTGAGTTACTGCTACGATGATCTGGGCAGTAGTCCCCGCCAGGACTTGTTGGATGGGAAGAACGAATACGGAAGGGGGACTTGGGCGAGTTCACTCCGATTCCACAATGGAACGTTTTATTGCTCGACATTTAGCAACACGACGGGTAAGACGTACATCTTTTCAACGAAGACGCCCGACCGGGGGCCGTGGAAGAAGACCGAGTTTGCGCCGGCGGTGCATGACCACTCATTGGTTTTTGATGGCGGTAAGGCTTATCTGATTCACGGCGTCGGAAAGATTCGGATTCAGGAACTGAAGGATGACCTCAGTGGCCTGAACCCGGGCGGAGTCGATCAAGTGCTGATTCAGGACGTGGCAGCGCCAACTGGGGCAAAGGCAGGGCTGATGGGCGAGGGGTCCCAACTGTTCAAGGTGGGAGGCAAGTACTACTTGTTCAACATCGTCTGGCCGAGAGGCGGAATCCGGACGCAAGTGGTCCACCGCGCGGATTCACTCCTTGGTCCCTATGAGGGAAGGGTGTTTCTTGCTGATCAGGGAATCGCGCAAGGCGGGATTGTCGATACGCAGGATGGACGTTGGTATACATATTTGTTTGGTGATCGGGGTGCGGTTGGTCGCATTCCGTACATGTTGCCTTTCCATTGGGAGGAAGGTTGGCCAGTGGTTGGAACTGGTGCAAAAATACCTTCTGAGGCTTCACTCCTCCCTGGTCAAACCGACTTGAAAGGGATTGTTCGATCCGATGAATTCCGGGCGAAGAAGCTTGGACTGGAGTGGCAGTGGAATCATAACCCTGATCCGGCGCTGTGGTCGCTTACCGCGCGACCAGGCTGGGTGCGGTTAGCAACGGGCCGCGTAGACGACGTGGTGACCCAGGCTCGAAACACGCTGACTCAGCGGACGTTTGGGCCGACGTGCACAGGGACGGTTCGATTGGACTTCTCGGGGCTGAAGGATGGCGACACGGCGGGGCTGCTCGCCTTGATGGGCAAGTACGGTTACATTGGGGTTCGCCGGACGGGCGATATGCGCGAACTCGTCATGGTGTCGGCAACTTCGGGCAAACCAGAAGTTTTGGCGGCGGTACCTGTCAAAGGATCTGTGGTTCAACTGCGGATGTCGTGTGACTTTGCGAAGCAGGCTGATCTCTGCTCGTTCTCGTACTCTGTGGATGGTAAATCCTGGACACCCATTGGGGCGCCGATCCACTTAAGGTACGAGCTGAGTCATTTTATGGGGTGCCGCTTTGGGCTATTCAACTTTGCGACGAAGCAGGTGGGTGGTCATGCTGATTTCGACTTCTTCCGAATCGGCTCGTAGGCTGGTCGGGGCTGACCCGGCTCTTCTGATAGAATGAGGGCATGACGATTCTTCTTGCCGCTGCCTTGTTGCTGATCCCTCAAGGGAAGTTCTCTCTATTCAACGGCAAGGACCTTACAGGTTGGCATGCGGACGTTCCAGAGATGGACGCGAACAAGTCCGCGCGGATGCCGTTTATCGTTCGAGACGGCATGTTGGTGAGCCTGGGCACGCCCGGTGGTCACTTGATTACCGATCGGCTGTATGAGAACTATCGGTTGGAGATTGAGTATCGCTTTGCGGCTAAGCCGGGAAACTGTGGAGTTTTGGTTCATGCATCAAAGCCGAGGATGTTGTACGGAATGTTCCCGCAGTCGCTTGAGGTCCAGATGCAGAGCGGAGACGCGGGCGATTTCTGGTGCATCGGCGAGGATGTAACAGTTCCCGATATGGTCGCCCGTCGTGGACCCAAGTCGAATTGGGGCGTCACGGAAGGGAAGGGACGCCGGGTGAAAAATCTAACCGACGGGACGGAAAAGCCTTTGGGCGAATGGAATACGATGAAGATCGAGTGCTTGGGGGCAAGCGTTAAGGTTTGGGTCAACGGGGTGGTCGTGAACGAGGGTTCAAATTGTACGGCTCGAAAGGGTCAGATCGCGCTTCAGGCGGAAGGGGCAGAGGTCGAGTTCCGTAAGCTTTTGCTGTCGCCTCTGAGTTAGGCATCGCGCAAAAACAGAAATGCCTCGGAGTTCTGGTGAACACCGAGGCATTTCTGTTGGTGGTAAGCAGTTGCTTACTTCTTGATGAACTTCTTCTTGCTCTTGTCGAAGCCTTGCTCGACCTTCTTGCTGTCAAAGTGCCAGACTGGCGAACCGGAGCGCTGATAGAAGCACTGGTAGCTGGAGAGGAGCGATGCAACGAGTCGTCGCGAGGTGCGTCGAGCAACGTTGATCTCAGCGAGAACGGTGAGGTAGTCGGCGCCCTTTGGCCAGTGGCTCATCACTTGGATGAGGAGGTCAAGAGTGCTCTTTCCTTCGAACTCGGCTCCGAGGGTTCGGAGTTCTTCCATTCGCTGGGTGCTGATGTAGACGACTGGGTCTGGCTGATCCAAGTAAGCGAACTCGAAGACGTTTGGCTCAGGAGTCTTGGTGAGCGTGTAGACCGCTCCGCTTTCTACGGATTGGTCGAGCCACCAGTCAATGAGACCGTACATGAGTCGTGCTTCTTGGTTGATCCAAACTTGAAGCTCTCGACCTGCTGGGTCGATGAAGATTGCTTCTTGAATCTTTGGCGCATCGTCGATCCAACCTGTTGGGAATTGTGCCAACGGGAAGGTGCCGAGTTCGCGGTGGATCGACTTGAGAACGAGTCGGATGCTCTCTGGTTGAGTTTTGAGGGCTGGCTGTGGATCCTCGTCGAGGACGTCCAGAGCAAGCGGGTGCTGGAGAAGCTTTCGGAGCGAGGTGTTAAGACCTTCGTCGGTGAGCTCAACGTCAACTTCTTCGCCTTCCGCATCCACGACGCCAGAAGCGACGAATTGGAATGGCTCAGGAACTTCGTTGATGTAGTCGGGGTGCTGACCGGCCTTTTGGAATCGATCTCCACCAACCCACGCCACGGAGGAATCGGCCTTGAGGGCGTTCATCACGTTGACCATGTCGTCTGGGAAGGTCTTGGTTCCTGGGGTGATTTCGAAGAACTCTTCGAGCATCTTGGTCGCGGTGACCGATGCTTCGGAAGACTTGACCTTGTTGATGAGCTTGGCGATATCTTCTGGTTTGAGCTCGATTGGGGCAGCGTCGTCTACGTCGATAGACGGGGTGAGCCTCAGAGCGAGTTTGAGGGCGGTTGAGATCAGGCCCTTTGCTTCGTCAGCGTTAAGGAAGGTTCCATCGCTGTTGTAGACGTATCCCGGAACCGCGAAGAGCTCCTTGAAGAGGTCTCCAGCGTGGTAGTGAAGGACTGAACGAGGATCGTCGTTGTTCAGCTTGCTGTAGGCGTAAGCAAGAATTTCCTTGAGGTTAATCGGTGAGTGCTTGAGAGCAGCTGTCGCCCATTCGGCAGAATTGAAGTCGACATCCTTGAGCTTGTCTGAGATCGCGGCGAACTCTTCTGGAGTGATGCCGTTGATGGCAAGAGCGCGTGAAAGAACTTCGTCGTGAGCAATGAAGCCCCACTTTACGAGGGCGACCGAGTTGTCGCCGAGAAGGGCGAACGATCCGTCTCGGGCTACGAGTCGTCGAACGACTGCATCTTCAACTTCAACGGAGGTGTGTCGGATTCGCGCAACTTCTTCGATAAGCGTGTCGAGAGAAACTGGAGCACCGAACGAATCGAGCACAGCTCGGATAATCTCGGAGACTGGGCGACCTTCGGCGGTTAGTCGGGATGCAGGAATCCAGCGTCGCTCGTGGTAAGCAAAAACGTCTGAGTTGGAGGACATCAACGAGCGGACTGCGGCAAGGCCAATTCCGGAGTCAGCGAGCTTGTCGGCGAGTTCGCCAAGCTTGACGGCGGCTTCCATCTCGGTGAGCTTTTCTAGGATCAAGCGATCTGCGTAGAGTCGTGCGGTTGCTTCTTCAGGTTTCAATACGGTCGGCTTTGCCAAGGGTCGCTCCAGGTGCGCCCAGACACACGGGCGCGAACCTTAATCATGGCATATTGGAGCAACTTTTTGCCACTTTCAAACGTCGCGAGGTGTCTTGCGGGAACACGCACCGTTTTTGGTGCGTTTGACCGTAATATGTTTGTTGTGCGTCGCGCCTTTACATTGATCGAGTTGCTTGTGGTGATTGCGATCATCGCTATTCTCGCGGCGATCATCTTCCCAGTTTTTGCACGCGCCAAGGCCGCGGCAAAGCAGTCGGTTTGTATTAGCAATCTAAAGCAAATCGGATCCGCACATGCGTTGTACATGGCGGATCATGACGACTTATTCCCGTTCGCCGTGGATGCTAGCGACAAGTATCGTCCAAACATTTGGGACGGTCAACCCGAGTTTCAGGCGCTGATCGCGGCGATGCCAGAGATGCATGAAGTTCTGATGCCGTACAGCAAAAGCAAAGAGATTTTCCGCTGTCCAGCCGATCAGGGCACCAAGGTGCTCGACAACCATTTTCCTGACGTTTTTGTGACGAACCCCTCGCTGTTTGGGATGTACAAGAGCAGTTATCTCTTCCGAACTGAGATCGCTTTTAACCACCATTCCCAAACATCGCTCCAGACTCCGGCCGAGATCAACATGATGTTCGACGCGGCTGGTCACTGGCACGGGGTGGGGCGAGCTTTGGAAGCTAATGACGACGGAAATACGTTCTTCGGGCTGACTCGCGACTACCGATATGTCACATTGTTTGCAGACTTCCATGCGAAGTCTCTTTCCCGGGGTGCTTACGATCAGGCCTGGGCCAAACCTTTATGAAAGAAATTCCAATATGGAGTGAGTTCATCACTCTCGGTCAACTGCTTAAACTCGCCAACGTCATCTCTAACGGCGCAGAGGCAAAGGGCTATCTTGCCGAAGTTGTCCCGTTGGTCAACGGCGAAGAAGATAATCGACGGGGCAGAAAGCTGTATCCCGGAGACCGAGTTGAGTTGCCGGACGGTCAAGGATTTTCAATCGCTCGACAAGAGTAGCGACCGACTCAAAACCCAAATCAAAGCGTCACTCTCAAACTATTTGAGAGTGACGCTTTGACTTTATCGTAGTGCAACGAGTGCTTGAGCGATGTCGGCTTGAAGGTCTTCGGCGTCCTCGAGCCCGCAGAAGAGGCGAATGAACCAGCGTGGAGAGTCGTAGTCGCACGGCTTAACGTGCGAAGCGACCACGAGGCTCTCGAAGCCACCCCAAGAGATTCCACGTCCGAAGAGTTGGAGACGGTTGCAGAAGTCCATGACCTTCGCCTTGTCATCCTGCTTGGTTTCAAACGAGAACAGGCCTGAGGTGCCCTTCATCATCGACTTGACGAGATCGCGCTGTGCGTAACTCTCCAGACCAAGGTGGTGGACAACCTTGATTTCTGGTTCTTGCTCGAGCCACCCAGCAATGTGGTTTGCCGTTGCTTCGTGTTGCTTCAATCTCAGTTTGAGAGTTCGTGAACCTTGGGTGAACAGCCAGGATTGGAACGGGCCTAGAAGTGATCCCATCATGACGACTTCGCTGCGGATGAGCTTATCGATGTAGGCTGCTGAACCGATGACCGCGCCACCGGTGGCGTTGCTATGACCGCCGTAGTACTTGGTGAGCGAGTGAATGACAACATCAACGCCGAGATCTAGCGGTCGCATGTGGATCGGAGTGTTATAGGTGCTGTCGATCATCGTTGTAATGCCCCGCTCTCGCGCGAACTTCGTGATCGCCGAGATGTCCTGGACTCGGAACGTAAGTGAGGTTGGACTTTCGAGGTAGATCAGGGTGGTGTTGTCTCGGCAAGCGTCGATGACGGCTTGAGTATCGCGTCCATCGACCATGGTGCATTCAACGCCGAACCGGGCCAGGTACGTGTTGAGAAGTCCGTTTGCAGGACCATAGATGCCGTCGACGGCGACGACGTGGGCGCCTTGCTTGACCGCGCTCATGATTGCGACGGAAACCGCCGTCATGCCAGCCGCGAAGACTTTACACTTTTCACCGCCTTCAAAATGCGCGAGTTTGGTTTCGAGCAGGTCGAGAGTAGGGTTGCTAACTCTGCTGTAGTGGTGGGGTGGTCCGCCCGGGTTGTTGTACATGGTGTCCAACAACTCCTCCATCGTTGGAAATACGAACAGCGAGTTTTGATAAATCGGGGGGATTACGGCTCCGAGGTGCTTTTCATCCTCGCCGAAATGTGCGAGGTCAGTGCTGAAGCCGAATGATCCGTTAGCGGACATGCAAGAGATTATGAAGGATTAGAACCCTTGCATGTCGCTAAGGCGTGGAGAACAAACGATTGCTTGTTTAGCGAGGAAGTCCGGGGAACATTTCTGAGGAGATTCCGCCGGGAACGACTTTCCATCGTCCGCCTTCCTTTTCCATGGGAAGCTCGTATTTTTCGTCGTAGGAGCTACCGCTTGCGAGGTTACGCATGATCTGTAGTGTTACCGAAGCTGAGTCTTCGCTGGATTTGCGCGACCCGACGATCCGCCAACTGAAGGTGTAGTACTTGCCAGCCGTATTGACGCAGAAGTCCCAGTCTTTGCGCAGATTCTCGCGTGAGGATTCCAATTCTGCGGGATCGGTTTTTCCGATATAGCTGAGTTCCGTCAGCTTTTCGGGGTTATGTTTCGCAAGCGCAGACATGAATTGTGCGGCGACTGATGCCGGCTCTTCTTTGGCGAGAGCAAACGCACCGATGACTAATACGAGCATCAGAACTAGTCCGAGCAACAGGTAATTGATGGCACCACGAATTCGCATTTCTTTCATTAAACCTAATTCAAAAAGTTGGCTTGGATTGTTTTCGTCGCGTTCAGTTTCCATTGTCGCGAGCCGCTGGGCTTTTCGACGACGTAAACGATGGGATAACGCTGCCCATTCTCGTGCGAATAGACCACTGCAACCCTGACTTCCCGAGGGAACCGATCCATTTTGGCAAGGCTGTAACGGGCCGAGTTTCTGAACTCGGTGTACAGGCCATTGATGGCTCTCATGGCATTCGGGTTGCCATTAAGATCGCGCGGTGATTCACCCGGATCCTCAACCATCAGGGAGCGGATCTCTGCCCAGCGTTGAGCAGAGATTCCTTTTCCTGAGAGCTGCTCCTCATACATTGCCTTTACAGCAGTGTGAAGCGACCTGACTGTGCTTTCTGGACCGTAGTTTCGTAAAGTCGCAAACGTCCCTCCAACTACTGCTGAAAGAAGTAGTGCAGGGAGGAGTGAGGCTTTAGGCACAGTGAACTGCATCGAGCTGTGTTCAGATTACCAATCTCTGAACATTTCAAATTCAACGTCGTTTCTTGGCTCAAGGATTCCAAAAACATCCTAAAATAGGACAAGGTTGTAAATTAAATGAGCGATTTCTTAAGCCGAAGAGATTTGATGAAGCACGGCGGCATGATTGCCGTCGGTTTGGCGGCCCCACGTTGGCTGTCAACAATTGCCGAGGCGGACGTCGCCCGGGTGGCTCAGGGGGGCAAGATCTCGGCTGACACTGTCCTGGTTGTTTGCCAGCTTTCAGGCGGAAACGACGGACTGAATACCGTCGTCCCTTACGCTGATTCCCTGTACTACAAGGCACGCCCAACGCTTGCTCACAAAGAAGATGCGGTACTGAAGATTAATGAACAGCTCGGCTTCCACCCCAACATGAAAGGGGTTCATGGTCTTTACAAGCAGGGCAAGGTCGCGGTCATCCAGAACGTCGGGTACCCAAAGCCAAACCGTTCGCACTTTAAGTCAATGGACATCTGGCAGTCGGCATCGCCCGACGACAAGCTGAAGCATGGCTGGCTTGGTCGCCATGTTGATAACAAGCTGAAGGCCGGTGCGGTCAACCCAGTCATGACGCTAGGTCTCTCGACCGAAAAGCCACTCGCACTTGCCGGTGAGAAGGCGTCTATTCCGTGCTTTGCTTCTTTGGCAGACGTTCAGAACATGCTTGGTGATAAAGACTCGGAGCGAATGCTTCGAGAGATTCAAGGTACCGACGCGATGATGGACTCTCCAACGCGTGTCGTGCAGCAAGCGAACAAGTCCGCTTTGGACGCCATGTCCGTCCTCTCCAAGCAGCTTTCGACGTTTACACCTAAGCAAACCTACGGCGACGACGCGTTTGGTAAAGGGTTCAAACAGATTTCTCAGCTGATCGGAGCTTCGCCAGCGACCCGAGTTGTGTACTTCTCGGCTGGTGGTTTTGATACCCACGCACGTCAGATTGATGCTCACGGCAAGCTGATGGAGAACTTCAGCAATGCGGTCACGGCGTTCCAGTCGGAAATGGAAGCAATTGGCAAGGCGGATAAGGTCATCGTGCTCGTCTTCTCCGAGTTTGGACGTCGAGTCAATGAGAACGCTTCGCAGGGAACCGACCACGGGGCGGCTTCGTCGATGTTCGTCATAGGATCGAAGGTTAAGGGCGGCGTATACGGCGGCTCACCAAATCTTACAGATCTTCAGGATGGCGACTTGAAGTACAAGATCGACTTCCGAGAAGTGTATGCAGCAGCCCTGGACAACTGGATGGGAGGCGATAGCGAAATCGTTCTTGGTCAAAAGTTCGCACCGCTTGGTCTGATCAAGTAGCGTGCCTCAATCAAACGAAAAGCTCTCCTTGCGAAAACAAGGAGAGCTTTTTTGTTGCTTAAGCTGGAACGCCGCGAGTTTAAAGGAAGGATCTTGGAAGATCGAAAACTCCGGGGAATTTGGAGCGGGTGGCGGGAATCGAACCCGCATAGCCAGCTTGGAAGGCTGGAGCTTTACCACTAAGCTACACCCGCTTAGGACATCTATTATACCCAAACATCAAGAAAGATTCTTGATGTGCCAATCCAGGATTTGGTTGAGCTGAGGCACCATGTCTTTCCAGCCGTGGCCCTCGCCCGGGACGACGATGAGATTATTCATCACGCCAAGCTCATTCAGTTTTGACTGGAAGAATCGGCTCTGCTGAATTGGAACGAGCAAATCCTTGTCGCCGTGAATGAGCAGGGTTGGTGGCATCTTCGCGGTGAGGTAGGTCATTGGGCTGAATTGTTTACCGACTGCTGAGAGCTTTTCCTCACCCGCCTTTAGGTCGATGTTAAAGGTCGCACCGTAGGCATTGACTAGGAGCGGGTTCTTGAATGCGGCGACACCTTCCTTACCCCAGTTCATGAAGTCTGTCGGTGGATAGAAGACTGCGACGGATTGAACTTCGCTTGAAGTTTTAAGCAGTGCATCTGGGCCAACCGGAACTCCTCCTTGTGTGCCGATCATCAGCGAGAGGTGTCCGCCAGCGCTGCCGCCAGAAACTCCGAACTTGTTTGGCTGAACGCCCCACTGCTTTGCGTTCACGCGGATGTCCTTTACGGCTCGGTGAACCTGCTCAAGAATCTCGCCCATTTTGTAACGAGGCTGAGCACCGTGGACGACTTGGAACAGGGTCACGCCCTTTGAACAGGCTAGCTCCGCCATTTGGACGTTAATGCTGTTGTGATCGCTGACCCAACCGCCGCTGACCATCCAAATCACGGCGATGCCGTTGGGCTTTTGAGGCTTAAACACATCGTATGTGAACGCCGCGCCGCCTTGCTTAAAGTAAATATGGTCGGCTACGCGCTCCTTGATCGAGGGACCTTGGATTGCGAGGGCTAGGGCGGCGAGAATTTGCATCAATGCATCTTACACCGCCCTAACGTCTCGTTAACAGAATTGGAATTCTGGCGACCCGAAGATCAGCTTCATGATTGAAGCGGCAACCTTGTTTGCGTTTTGAGGAGTGAGTCCCTGACCCGCCATTTCCTTCTCTGCGGCCTCCGCAAGTTTCGCTAGCTTTGCACCTTCAAGTGGTGCGTCGTAAATGCTGCAGAGCTTCTTGGCGATGCCAAACGTTGTGGGGTCTGCGGCCAACAGGTTGTAGATCGGATACTTGAGGTTCCCGCCAGCGGCTCCGCGTGCATTGCCAAGTCCCATGAGCTTGTTCGCCCATTGAATGCGTTCAACCATGGTCGCGGATGTAATCCAGTTCTCACCGGGCTTCCAGCCGGAGACATCGGGCGGGAAGAGGATCCACATTCCCATGGACTTCATGGTGACGTAAGCTCCTTGTGCGGGACCGAGAGTTGCGCGCTTCTTGTCGCCATCCGCTTCGGCGGCAATCCGAGTGCGAATGTTCTCGCCAATTCCCATAGCTCGAAGGGTGGTGACAGTGAAATCGAGTGGGTTTTTAATCAGACGGCGCACCACTTTGGGTGAATAGAACTCTTCGCTGAGCATGATCGAGCGCAGAAGGACTTTGATGTCCAGCTTTGATTCGTAAAACGCTTTGATGAACGGCTTAAGAGTAGCCGGGGACGGATTGTCGGCAACAAACCACTTCCAAATCTTTTCGGTGATGAACTCTGCGGTTCGGGGCATGCTGCAGACGTGGGCAATGACGTCCTCTCCGGTCAGGTTTCCGGACTTACCAAGGACGGTCTTGTTTCCGTTGTCGTGCAGCACGGGTTTGAAGGCGTATTCTGCGCGACCTTTTCTGCCGCCACCGTTTTGCCTTGCAAAGCTCCATCCCGTGAATGCTCGTGCGGCTTCCTGGACATCCTTTTCTGAATAGTTGCCTACGCCAAGCGTGAAGAGCTCCATGATTTCTCGGGCGAAGTTTTCGTTTGCTTTGCCTTTGATGTTGAGCTGACCGTCAAGCCAGATCAGCATGGCAGGATCCTTCGAGACATCCGTCAGCAGTTCCTCAAACTTGCCAAGGCCCTTGGAGACAAAGATCTCGTTTTGGGCGGCCATGAGATAAGGCTGTGTGACCTTATCGCCACTGGTGGCGAAATGGTTGTGCCAAAAACTTGCCATCTTGTGTACAAGAGGGCGGCGAGTCATGAGCATCCAGCCCACCCACCAGCCGGCTACTTGTTGCACTTGTATGTTGCCCTTGTCGTTCTCCATGTTCTCGACAGGGAACTCGAGTTGCTCATCGACGGCCTCGGGATTCAGGAGCTTTTCGACGGCAGATTTCCAGCCATCTTTTGCGTAGTATTCGATCTCCGCTTCACTTGCACCAAAACCAAAGCGGCGCAGCAAATGGGCAACTCTCTCTCGATCCGTTAGTGCCATGAGTGTTAGTAGAGACGTTACCGCATGCGACTCGTTCAAAAAAAAAGTGGGACAACAAATGTTGTCCCACTTTTTTGGTCTTTTGACCTAGGTCGTTTAGGCTTCTTGTGCGCTGGAAGCCTTGTAGGTGGCTTCGTTCACGAACTTGAACAGCTTGGTTCCGCCGTGATTTGCAGTGAACGCGTAGCGAGTCTGCTCTCCGGTTTTGGTCTTGCGGACCATCTTGATCTTGCGGACATCTGCATCCGGTACGTCGACGTGTGAACGAGTCTTAAGATTGTAGAACTGCATTGTTTTCCCCGTTTGTCAGAGCGCTCCTCCAAGAGAAAGCTCCAACTTGTTTTAGGTTCAATTTGTTGCCAGAGAGAGAATATCACAATCTCTGCAAAAGTCAAGGATGTTTTTCGTCCGTTTCTGCCTCGGAGGGGTGATTCTTTGGTAGAAACGGGCGATTTTCACCGGAATGTGACCGTTTGATCGATCAAAACGTGCCCATTTTGAGAATAACGTTCTATTTTGATTTGACGCTTATCTCCGACTCGAACGCCCTCCATTGCGCTGGTGACGTCGTTGATCGATGTGATCTTTTTGTCCCCAATGGCGACAAGAACATCGCCAATCTGCAGACCCATTTTTGAAGCGACTGAACCAGATTCGATCGAACTGATCTGGACGCCTTGCAGGGTGCTTGGAATCTTGTATTGCTTCCGCGACTCTTCGGAGATGTTTTCGATGCTCACTCCGAGCCGAGCTTTACCTTCTCTCAGTGGCTCGACGTCTTGCTGGACATCAGGGCTGCCCTTGAGCCGCTTTTGCAGTTCGTCGATGTTGGGCATCTTGCCGTCTCCGCCGAAAATGTCGCCAAGGTCATCAATCGAACCACTCGGCGCAGTTGGAACTGAGGGCTTCTTGAACTCTTCGAGCTTTACGTCCACTGCACTCTTCTTTCCACTTCGAATGTATTCGATCTTGACTGTCGTGCCGGGAGCGTTCTTGAGCATCGAGTTTCGAAGATCCATTTGGGTTTCGATCGCTTCGCCCTGGACAGCGACGATGATGTCCCCCTTCTTGATTCCTGCCTTCTCGGCTGGAGAGCCAGGGGAGACGTCATCGGCCAACGCTCCGGCCTTGATGCCAAGCTCCTTCGATTCGATTGGCTTGAGGTTCCGTGGCACAACGCCGATCATTGATCGGGTGATCTTGCCCTTTGCGATGAGCTGATCGGCGAGGAAGCGAACCTGGTTGCTGGGAATCGCGAATCCAATGCCGTTTGATCCGCCGTTTCGCGAGGCAATTGAACTGATCATGCCGATGACGCGACCGTCGATATCGACTAGCGGTCCACCAGAGTTGCCCTGGTTGATTGCCGCGTCGGTTTGAATCAGATCAGGGTAGAACCGTGTTTCGCCACCCTTCAGGTAATCCGGAATCATATTCTCTCGACCCAGCGCCGAAACGTGTCCAAAGGTTACGGAGTTTTCCAGTCCAAATGGTGAGCCGATTGCAACCGTCATTTGACCGACCTTCACTTGCTTGCTGTCCGCCATGCCCAGGGTTTCAAGACCCTTGGCGTCTACTTTGACAACTGCAACGTCCCACTCGGGGGCAGACGTGACTTTTCCCGTCAGTTCACGACCGTCGTTAAGAATGATCGTGACTTCCTTGGCGCCGGAAACGACGTGGTCATTTGTGATGATGTAGCCGTCAGCTCGGTAAACGAATCCTGAGCCTTCGCTCCCGGAGATCGGGATACGCTTGCCTTCACTATCCTGGCTTCGTTGGGTTACGGTTTTGACGTGGACAACCGCGGGCTTGACGTAGTCTGCGAGGTTAACACCCATATCGTTGAGGGCTTTGAGCGTGACCGGATTGTCACCGCTGGTCACGCCAACAGTTTGAAGGGCGGGTCGAGTCTGCGCCATCGCAGAGGCGGGTCGGAATCCTCCGTTGATGCCAACGACGGTTGCGAATCCCAAGAGTGCACCGCCTGCGAGAACCGCATATGCTGTCCAAGGTTTGAATGTGTTCATGGTTGTATGAGTGTTGAAACGCTTGGTGAACCGGAAAGGTTTCCGGTTAGAGCGTATCGAAAGTGAATGCCACATAGTTGTGGTTCATCGCGGTTCGAACGAACGCTTTGAGTACTGACTTGCGCACCCATGGATCAAGCTCGGTCACGACCATATACTTGATGCCGTTCACGGTCTCGACAGTGCTGCTTGTCCCCGAGCTGATGGTTTCGTTCTTCGAAGGCTTCCATTGATAGACGGTGACCTTCTGGAGCCCATCGGTCAGGCGCATCGAGAGCGACTTCCAGCTTGATTTCGAGTTCGTCTGCATCGATTGGATCTGGAATCCGAACGGGAGGTCTTTGGGTGCGGTTGGTACGAAGCCAATTGCCTTCTCGGCTTCCTTGAGAGAGGTGAGCTTTGTGCGAGCGCCATATTCAAGGGTTTCAAAGCCACCGATGGGGCTGATCTTAAAGATGGCGGGATCGATTTTCGGGGGGAAATCGGCCCGAAGCACTTCGTAGTCTGTCGTCCACTCCTCGGCTTCGTAGTCGAATCCCGATTTCTTCATCACATGTGCAGTTTCGTTGTCGAGCCAGAAGCGAACGCCGCCCAGCTTTGCCTCTCTTGCCATAGCGGTGATCTGTGTGACCGACCTGTTGGCGATTTTTCCGCCACTCTTTGCGCTGAGGATGTAGTTCTTGGTGATGAGCGGGATGCGGAAGTCGGCATCTTCTCGCACGTTGGCGGAAGGCTGAACGATCATCATTTTCTCGTCGGGAAGAAATGTGTAGCTCTTGGTTCCGTCGTCAACGCTTTCTTTGCCTTGCAGTCTGAGGGGCGCAATAACCGATTGTCGAGATTTTCCATCGATTGAGCGCGTGAGTTTGAACTTCACCGAATCTTCGTCGCCGTCTTGGTTGTGCTGCACCAGAATTGCCACGATGTTTGCACGGTTCTCCCCGCGGATACTGCGATAAAGCAGATCTCGGCCTGCATCGGCGTTTTGCGCTGAAGCAACTGTAGCTACTGCCGCGATCGCAAGCAGCGCAACCTTAGCGGGAGTAGCCAGCAAGGTGGACAAGAGGTGCTCCTGAAGTAGGGTCGGCTTCGGCGTCAATCATTTGATCGCGTGCGACTTCACGCCGTAGCTCTTGGTCAATCGAAGGTTGCGAGGCAATCTTTTCGGCCTTCATCATGGCAGGAACCAGAAGCGATGCAACAACCGCCACGCAAGCCAAGGTGAGAATCAGTGGTACCCGCCGGACGGGTCGGGGCCGCGTTGCCGCAACCAACTGGTCAAAGCTGAGGCGGGGTTCCGGTGCGGCCGGCATCTCAAGCATGAGCCCACGAATGCCCTCGAGGGTCTTTAGCTCAGCTGCGCATGATTCGCACTCGTAAACGTGTTGTCGGACGAGGAGTGACTCGGTGGTGCTGAGCTCACGGTCGGAATACGCAGAGAGTAGCGGATTAATCTTTTCGCAGCGGCTCATAGCATCCTCCCATAGGTTTCGGGTTGGAGCTTCAGAAGGAACCCGCGAAGTTGAGTGCGGCCACGATGGATTCTGGAGCGGACGGTGCCGATCGACGTTTCCATAATTGCCGCGATTTCTTCATACGACATTCCTTCGACATCGGAGAGCACTACTGCCATTCTGAATTCGGGATTCATCGCGTTGAGTGCCTTTTGAACACTGTCCGAAAATGAAGCGTTCAGAAGATCGACGCCAGGGCAGAAGCTGAGGTCCGCAATCTCGAGAGCTTGATCACCGTCTTTGCCGCCGTGGTCCAGCGAACTGGGTCTCAGCTTATTGCGCCGACGCACCATATCGATGTGTGCGTTGCTGATGATTCGGTACATCCAGCTTAGGAAGGGAAGTGAGCGATCGTAGCGGTGGAAGAATCGGTATGCGCGGACGAATGCCTCTTGAAGTAAATCTTCGGCGTCGACGGAATCGCCAGTAAGTCGGTAAGCGACTGAGTATGCCTGGCGGTAAGCCCCTCGCATCAGCTGCTCGAACTCTACACTTGCAGAGGTCGCTTCGGTTTTGGATTTGAGCAGCGAGAGCATGATTGTTCAGAGTGGATTACGCGATGACTATCCGGAACAGTTCCAGAAAGTTCATTTTATGAGAAATCGCGCCAAAACTGCATCAAATACCAGGTTCGACGCTGCGTTGCCAATGATCTTTCGGTGCGCATCGGCAAGAGCTTGGATGATGTCCGCCCGATCTGGAGATTGCTGGGAGATCATCGTTGCGACGAGCTCGACCACCTTGGCGTTCGCTGCCCGGGCGCCGATCTTCAGAGTTGCGTCGAGTTCTTCAGCGAGCCCCTTGAATCCGTCCGAGAGTTTGAGCAGGTGAGTTTCGTTGCTCCGGGCCAAGTCCCGGGCAAACCGAGAAACTTTCTCGTAGAACTCGGGATTGTTTGCAATCCGGTGTAATTGTCCCGGAGATGATCCTGCCATTGTGATGAACTCGTTGGAGGCGTCGGGGAATGCCAGCTTGAGTTCCTCATTTGACGGTAGTTCGCAAGCGACGACGAGGCAACGAGAAAGAATGGTTTGCCGAATTTGGCTGATAGAGGTTGTGGTTAGGATCAGCTTTGCGTACGGAGCTGGCTCTTCAAGGGGCTTGAGAAGAGCGTTCGTTGCCGTATCGTTCATGCGTTCTGCGTCAACAATCTGTGCAACCTTGTTTTGCGAGTAGAGGGGCGACGTGCGAAGGAAATCGACGAGGTGAGGTACTGCCGTTTCGTTAGGCGGAGTAGGTGGAGTGATTTGGTGCCGACGAATGATGCGGCTCGCCCCCATTGGCTCAATCTGGTGGACATCGGGGTTTGCGCCGCGTCGGAAAGCATCGATAGCTCGTTGATTGCCAAGCCAGTGTTCGGTCAGCGCGGTTGCCATTAGACCTTTTCCGCTACCTTCAGGGCCGTAGAGAAGAACGGCGTGAACACCGGAGGCTGAGGACTCGAGCTTTTCAAGGATGCGTTTCGCTTTATGAAGCCCGATCATCCTGAGTGTCCTGAAATTTTTGAAAATGGGGCGGATGATGGGTCTTGAACCCACGGCCTTCTGAGTCACAGTCAGACGCTCTAACCCCTGAGCTACACCCGCCGAGTTAGGCTAATAAGGATACCCAAAACCCCTAATCCTGAGTTTCCTTAACAATTTTAACATTCTTAACAAAGGGTTAACGAACGATTGGTACCTTTACACCGACATGAGCAACACGCGCACATGGGTGATTTCTGGACTTCTCGCGGCCATCGCATTGATTGGTTGTGGCGACAAGGGCACGACTCCTGAAGGAGCCAGTTCCACCCCAACAGCTACCACGACCGGAGAAGCTAAGCCAGCTGCCGGATCCACGATTTCTATCGACGGAAGCACCACCGTCTTCCCAATCGTTTCTGTTCTTGCTGAAGACTTCAAGAAGGAAAATGCCGGAGTTGATCTGGTTGTGAACAAGGCTGGAACCGGTTCCGGATTCAAAAAGTTTGCTGAAGGAAACCTTGATATCGCGACCGCTTCGCGACCGATCAAGGATGATGAAATCAAGACCCTCACCGAGAAGAAGATTGAGTTCATCGAAATTCCTGTTGCTTACGACGGCGTTAGCGTCATCGTAAACCCTGGCAACACCTGGGCTAAGAACGTGACTGTCGAAGAGCTTAAAAAGGCTTGGAGCAAGGACAGCACGATCACCACCTGGGATCAGATCAACCCAAGCTTCCCTAAGGAGAAGGTCACTTTCTTCGGTCCTACCGACAACCACGGCACCTACGAGTACTTCACCGAGGCCATTAACGGTAAGAAGAACGAAATTCGCAAGGAATACCAGCCAAACCAGGAGTACACCGCGATTGTCACTGCTGTTGGCGGTGAGAAGGGAGCGATTGCTTTCGTTGGTTACAACTACTACATCGAGAACAAGGACAAGGTCACTGCTCTCACCGTTGGTGGAGTCGCTCCAACTGAAGCAACCATCGCAGACGGCACCTACACCCCGCTTAGTCGCCCACTGTTCATCTACGTGAACAAGAAGTCACTTGAGCGACCTGAAGTCAAGAAGTTCGTTGAGTTCGCTCTCGGCGAAGCTGGCAACACTGCAGTCAAGGATTCCTCCTATGTCCAGCTTCCGCAGGATGTTCGGGATGCGATCAAAGCCCACTTTGAGGCTGCCGAATCGGGTACGAAGATGAAAGATTTCAAGCCTGGCCAAAAGCTAACTGACGTCTACGGCAAGAAGTGATCACGACCCCCGTTGATAAGGCGGTTGTCCAACCCGGGCAACCGACGCCGCCAGAGTCTCCGTTCAATCGCGAACGGAGACTTTCGCGGTCTTTGCCTGAGGGGATTGCGCGATGGTTCTGTCTAATTTGTGCTCTTCTTTCTGTAGTCACAACTGTGGGCATTGTCTACGTCCTCCTCAGCCAGGCTCTCCCGTTCTTTGGGCAAGTGAATCTTAAGGAGTTCTTTACCGGACGTGATTGGCGTCCAACTCCAGAGCCAGGAACCTATGGCGTTTTGCCGCTGGTGACCGGAACGATGATGATTACATTCGGGGCTGGGCTAATTGCCCTGCCGCTAGGGTTGCTCAGCGCTATTTACCTCGCTGAATATGCCCGTCCAAAAGTTCGCGCTGTACTAAAACCCGCGCTCGAGCTGCTCGCCGGTATTCCGACGGTTGTTTACGGATACTTTGGCTTGTTCGTTGTTACCCCCGCACTCAAAAACATTTTTCCTTCGATTCAAACTTCGAACGCACTCGCAGGCGCGATTGTTGTTGGGGTCATGATTCTGCCTCTCGTCTCCTCGCTCTGTGAAGACGCAATTTCCTCAGTTCCGAAAGCGCTTCGTGAAGGTGCCCAGGGACTTGGTGCAACAAAGGCCGAGACGATTTCTAAAATCGTTGTTCCGGCGGCATTCTCAGGAGTGATCGCTTCGTTCATTCTTGCCCTCAGCCGTGCCCTCGGCGAAACGATGGCGGTTACCTTGGCTGCGGGATCGAATCCGGTGATCTCGCTGGATCCGACAAAAGGCATCCAGACGATGACGGCGTACATGGTTTCGACTTCGAAGGGCGACTTGGTTTACGGATCAATGAAGCACTATTCGATCTTCGCGGTCGGCCTCCTTCTGTTCACCTTTACGATGATCATGAACATCATCGCCCGACGACTTGTCGCTAAGTTTAAGCTGAACTACCAATGACGATTGACCCAGCTCTCGCCAAGAATCTTGCGTCGCGCAAGAGGAAAGACAAAATCTTCCAAGTTGTCTGCCAATTGGCGGCAATTGCTGGCGTCATCCTTCTCGTCATTTTCTTGAGCAAGATCTTTGTCGATGGCATCGGCAAGCTCAGCTGGAAGTTCATCACGGACGACTTGTCGAACCGAGCAAAGCGAACTGGGCTCTGGCCAGCCATCGTTGGTTCGGCCTACGTGATGGTTTTGACGACCTGCATTTCGGTGCCGATTGGCGTTGGCGCGGCGATCTACCTTGAAGAATTCAACAAGAAGAAAACCGGGCTGACCAACCTGATTCAGTTGAACATTGCGAACCTGAGCGGTGTTCCATCGATCGTTTACGGTCTGCTTGGGCGAGTGTTGTTCATCGTGGTGATGGGTCTTGGCCAGAGCATTATTGCTGGCGCCCTGACGATGACGCTGCTGATTCTTCCCACGGTCATTATCGTGACCCAAGAGGCACTTCGTGCGGTTCCTAAAAGCTACCGTGAAGGTTCGCTTGCTCTTGGTAGTTCGCAGTGGCAAGCAATTCGACGTCAGGTCCTTCCTAACGCAGCGCCTGGAATTCTGACCGGAATCATCCTCTCGATTAGCCGAGCCATCGGCGAGACTGCGCCGTTGATCGTCGTTGGAGCAGCAAGCTACGTCAGTAGCTTGCCAAAGGGCTTGAAGGACAGCTACACAGTTCTCCCAATCAAGATTTTTGACTGGGCGAACGAGAGCCAAGAAGAGTTCCATAAGGTCGCAGCGAGCGCAATTCTGGTTTTGATGGTCTGCCTCTTGGCGATGAACTCCGTGGCGATTGTTCTTCGGGCAAAAAATCAGGCAAACGCAAAGCGGTAACCTTAAACCAAATGCGTCCCGAGTCCCTCTCGTTCTTAAAAGAAATCGTCAATACTCCTTCACCATCCGGCTTTGAAGAGCGTGCGGCGGAGGTTTATCGGAAGTACACCGGTGCTTATGCGGACAAGCTTGTGACAGACGTCCACGGCAACGTCGCAGCGATTCTTAACCCCGACGCAGAGATGAAAATCATGCTCGCCGGGCACATGGACGAGATTGGTTTTCTAATCCATTACATCGGTGATGACGGCCTGCTGTACTTCAGCACCATCGGTGGACATGATTCGGCGATTCCTGTTGGTCAAGCAGTTTGGGTACATGGAACCGAGCGAATCGCGGGTGTGATCGGTCGCAAAGCGATCCACCTTCTCAAAGACGATGAGCGAAAGAAGAAGCCTGAAATCGAGGATATGTGGATCGATATCGGTGCGTCGTCAAAGGCGGAGGCTGAGAAGTATGTCCAACTAGGCGATTGCGTTACCTTCCAATACGAATTCCAGCACCTCTTAGGTGACCGAGCAACGGCTCGAGGATTCGACAACAAGATGGGATCGTTCATCGTCGCCGAGGCTCTTCGACTTCTGAAAGAGGAAGGGGGCTTAGATGCGGGAGTTGGAGTCTATGCGGTTGCGACCGTGCAAGAGGAGATCGGACTTCGCGGTGCCAAGACGAGTGCGTACTGGATCAACGCCCAGTCAGGTCTCGCAGTGGATGTAAACCATGCGATTGACTATCCTTCAGTATCTAAGACCAAGCACGGACAGCTAGACCTCGGAAAAGGACCCTCGGTAATGCGAGGTGCTAATGCCAATCCGATCGTCTTCAAGATGATTCGAGAGGCTGGAGATGCAAACAGCATTCCTTACCAGGTCGATGTAACTGCTGGCGGAACTGGAACCGATGGCAATGCAATGCAGCTCAATCGCGCAGGCATGGCGGTGGGCATTTTGGGCGTCGCGCTACGGTACATGCACACGCCAGTTGAGGTCTTAAGCCTCACTGATGTAGAGAACTGTGCGAAGTTGATGGCGGAGTATTGCCGATCAGTCAAACCTAATACGGACTTCACTCCGAGAATATTGGGTTAAGATTCTCGAGATTGGGACAGTCCTGGGAGTTATCTCGGGTGAACCTAGCTATACTTAATCTGTTGACCTGGCAATGTCGTCAGGTCGGTGGTGTTTTATGGCTCGAAAGACTTTTATTTTTTCTGCGCTTGCTCTTGCTTCGTTGTCACACGGATATATCCTTGACGATTTCTCTACCGGAACCTATAACAGTGGCTACTTCAGTGCTGGAACGGTTGACGCTTGGGTGTCGTCTGGTGGTGCGGTCGGTGGCAATCGGTTCCTCTCAACCACGATCACGGCCAATCCTCTTTTAGGAGATGCTCGTGCTCGAGTTGTCACTTCCGCTGGTATTTACGCAGTCGGCACTGAGTCGCAGGTTGATATCACCTCAAAGCTCGGTTATGGATTCGCAAATGCGTCTCTGACGCCAGCTTCGAACCAGCTTAACCTGGATCTTTCCCTTGAGCCAATTCTTCAACTCGTCTTTGACAGCAACGACGTTGTCCAGCCATTGACGGCGACTGTCTACACCAACGGTGGCGCTAACAGCTACACGGTCAGCACCACGGCACCAGGCGGAGTTGCTCCTGGCAGCCCTGTTGCGGTCAATCTTGACTTCACGAGCTACGCGGGACTGCTCTCCGATGTTGACGGAATCGTCTTCACCTTCGATCCTGCTCCAGGCGGAGATTTCTCGTTGACCACCGTCCAAGCAGTTCCAGAACCTGCATCACTTGCAGTTCTGGCAATCGGACTTGTCGCTCTGAAGCGACGACGCAAGTAAACTATCAAGCGTGCCCGAAGCTAAAGTTAGAATCGTCACCCTCGGGTGCGCAAAGAACGACGTTGATAGCGAAGAAATAGCCGGAGTGCTTCAAGCCTCCGGCTATTCCGTTGATGGGACCTCGGCGACCACTGATGCAATCGTCATCAACACTTGTGGATTCCTTGAAGCCTCGAAGCAAGAGTCAATCCAGGCGATTTTGGACGCCGTTGCCGAAAAGAATGCTGGCCGCGCTTCGAAAGTCATTGTTGCCGGATGTTTGGCGCAGCGGCTTGGACCTGAATTGATGCGACTCGCTCCTGGTGCGGATGCCTATGTGGGCGTCGGTCAGATGGGGCGATTTGATGAAATCGTTCGAGACACGCTAACACGCTCCGAGCCGACAATCGATGTCGCGGCTCCTCACCACCGCTGGGCGGATATTCCGACTCGTGCCCGCTCTGGTCAGCCGTGGAGTGCTTATCTTAAGGTCAGCGAGGGATGCGACCATAAGTGCACGTTCTGCACCATTCCATCGTTCCGGGGGAAACATGAGAGCAAGCCAATTGAGCGAGTTCTTGCCGAAGCAAATCACTTAGCGCGACAGGGCACTCGTGAGATCAACCTGATCGCCCAAGACGTCACGCAGTACGGGTATGACCTGTATAAAGAATTCACTCTTCCTCGACTTTTGCGCGAATTGAATTCCATCGAGGCTCTGGACTGGATTCGAATTCTCTACTTCTATCCCAACCGCCTCACCGACGAAGTCATCGAGGCAATGGCGACTCTTCCGAAGGTGGCGAAGTACATCGATATTCCGTTGCAACACGCGCACCCTGATACTCTGCGACGTATGAAGCGCCCGTGGGATGGCGAACGATATCTTAAGATCATCGAGAAGGTTCGCGCAGCGATGCCTGATGTTGCTATTCGAACGACTTTTATTGTCGGCTTCCCGGGTGAAACTGGCAAGGAGTTCCAGTATCTTCTCGACTTCACTGAGGCTGCAAGGCTCGACCGTGTGGGCGCATTCCTGTTCTCACAAGAGCCGGGAACCCCGAGCCATGACATGCCCGGTCAAGTAAGCCAGAAGGTTAAGGAAGACAGGTACCACCAGTTGATGAGTCTTCAGCAGGAGATTTCACTTGAGGTGAACGAGGGTTGGATCGGGCGATCGCTGAAGGTTCTTGTCGAAGCCCAGCAGGACGGCTGGTTGATCGGTCGCTCGCACCGCGACGCACCGGATATTGACGGTTTGGTCTTCTTTAAGGGTGAGGCACGTCCCGGTGATCTGGTCGACGTCGAGGTTACCGAGGCGGAGCCATACGATCTCTTTGGGCAGCAAGTCGGAAGTTCGGTCAAGTCACGCAAAAAAATGGAGCCATTGCGCATGGCTCCACCTAAAGCTCCTCAGTAAGGAGCTTAGTTGCCTCGGATGAGGCTGAGGACGTTTTGGGGCAGGTTGTTGGCTTGTGCGAGAATTGCGGTGCCTGCCTGTTGCATCACTTGATACTTGGTGAACTGGGTCATTTCTGACGCCATGTCAACGTCTCGTATAGCGCTTTCGGTCGCAGCCATGTTTTCCTTGGCCGCGGCGAGTGAGCGGTTGTTTGATTCCAGGATGTACTTGGTGAACTGTCCAATTCGACCTCGAGCTGCCGAGACTTGCTCAATTGCTCGGTCGATGACTTGGATGGCTTGTGACGCTCCCGTCGCGCTGGAAAGATCGATGGTTGAGAGGTTGACGGTGCCCAAGATATCGTTTCCAAGATTGGAAGCAGTGAGGTTGGGCAGAGAAAGCTGGGCGGTCTGGTTCAGATTCGCCCCAATTTGGAAGTTGGCGACACCGGCCGCGACCTGACCAATCGTGGTGACTGCACCAAGGGTGGTGTTTCCAATTTCGGTAACTCGGATCACGTTGCCGTCAGCGTCGCTGAGCGCGAGCCCGTCCATGGAGTTTTTTCCACCGGTGAAGATTGCGGTTCGGGTCGCGCCGTTCAAGCTGATCGTGGCGGTTGCCACAGCGTTTGTTCCGGTTGGCGAAACATTGGTTCCTGCGGCAGAGATGACTCCACTTGGATCAGTAAAGTTGATCGCCTGTGAACCACCGAACTTTGAACTGGAGAGAGTCAGCAGGTTTGAACCTGAGTTGAAGTTCGCTGTGACGCCAGTTTGGTTTGATGAAGCGTTGATAGAAGCAGCAACAGCACTGGCGGTGGTTCCGGCTGGAAAGCTGAAGTTGGTTCCGTTGATGTTGATGCTGCCTGCATTCAGAATCACTCCGCCGGTGAGAGTTGACGACGTGAAGGTTGCTCGAGTTGCCTGAGTCGAAACAGAGACGCTGACAAGGCCGTTCGTGGTGATCGGTGATCCTGCGAAGTTCCCGGCGAAAGACATCCCCTGGATTTTCTGGGCGTCACTGATTTGAGCTTGGACTCCAGAGGAACCGTCAAGAAGTCGTCGGGTCCCAAACTGAGTGTTCAGTGCAATACGGGTGATCGAGGTCGCAATCGAAATGAGCTGATCCTGACCGGCTTGAATCTGCGAAGCTGATAGAGTTGCGCTGTTTCCGGCAGTGATCGCAAGGGCACGAGCGTCGGAAAGCAGTTTGTTAACCTCAGCGAGAGCGGCCTCAGCTGTCTTCGAGAAGTTAATCGCATCCTGATTATTTCGGCTTGCCGAATCAATCGAGGCGATCTGTGATCTCAGAGACTCGGACGCGATCAGTCCGGCTGGATCGTCACCAGCCGTGTTGATTCGCATTCCCGAACTGAGGCGAGTGATCGAGTCTTGGAGGCTCGATCCGCTCGTTGAAGCGTTCCGGTGGGCGATCATGCCCGGCATATTCGTATTGATTCGAAATGACATCTAGAAATGTCTTCGGCGCGTTCCCACGTATCTTTACCAGGTTGTGAGGTTTTTCGCAAAAACTTCGAGTAGTCGGTAAGATATTCGCATGAGTCTGGTCAGTCAAGTTGGACGTAAACGCCCTCGCGCGCGCTTGGCAATGGCCTTCCTCTACTTACTTCTCACCACTGGCGCACTCACGACGGTCTACCCATTCCTGCTGATGGTGAGTACGGGACTGAAGGGTCCGACTGACCAGAACGACACGTCGGTCATTCCTGCTTATGTCGCGGACTCCACCGAGCTCTTGAACAAGTATGTCGATGATAAGTATTCGGGCAACGTCGAGCTGATTGGATCGACCCGGATCGGTTCAGAAGGCGATGTTGAAGAGTATGAGCGGTTCCTGATGTCCCTACCTCCTGACCAGTGGATGGCGGGATTTCGGCTGGCTCCAAACCAGGTGACGAGCCGGGTTACTCAGCGGTATCAGCAATGGCTGCGCTCACGCTTTGAATCCATCGAAGAACTCAATAAGGCCTACATCGAGGAGAATGTCGCATTTCAGACCGTCCAGCCCCCGACCGAGCAATTGGAGCGGGCAACCTGGAAGCCCCTTGCTGCCCAGCGTTACCAAGATTGGCTAGAGTTCAAGCAGACTTTGCCTGCCGAATATCGGATTCCGGTGAGGACGACACGCCTCTGGCAGGAGTACCTGCGGACCACCTATAAGAACCGAATCGAAGATGTGCCAGCGGAACTGAGCGGCGGGGCAAAGAGTTTTGAGACGATCTCAACCAAGCCATCAGGCGACGATTATCTGAAGCAGCTCCCAGAGCGCTATAAGAATGGGACGGCCGAAGAAGCTTGGAGTGCGAGCCACTCTGAGTCAATGCCCATTCTTGCGGCAGAGAAGGCGTTTGCTTCCGCTCATGCAGGAGAGATCAAGCGAGAGTTTGCGGGTCGAAACTTCCGATACGTCCTCGACTACATCCTGATTAACGGCCGAGCTGTACTGAATACGATCATCTTCTGCGGACTGGCGATCTTGACGCAACTGGTGGTGAATCCGCTTGCCGCCTATGCGCTTTCGCGATATCCGATCAAGGCGTCGGGAAAGATTTTGCTATTCTTGCTCGCGACCATGGCGTTTCCCGCTGAGGTTGCAATGATTCCTTCCTTCCTATTGCTTAAGGATCTTCACCTGTTGAACACCTTCGCCGCCTTGGTTCTCCCTGGTATGGCGAGCGGATATATGATCTTCCTGCTCAAAGGGTTCTTCGACTCACTACCAACCGAACTGTTTGAGGCTGGGCAGCTTGATGGCGCTCCCGAGACGACCTTGTTGGCTCGAATCGCGCTTCCGTTGACCAAGCCGGTGTTAGGCTACTTGGCGCTTATGGCGTTCATGGCGAGTTACAGCACGTTCATGTTCGCGTTCTTGGTTGCCCAAGATCAGAAGATGTGGACGCTCATGGTGTGGGTGTACCAGCTCCAAACGACGGCGCCTAAAGCGGTTGTTATGGCAGCGCTTGCGCTTGCCGCACTGCCGACGCTTTTGGTTTTCCTGTTTGCCCAGCGGGTGATCATGAAGGGAATCGTCATTCCTGGTGACCGCTAGCAGTACAATTTTGCTGTGCCCCAATCCGTCGACCAGCACAAAGAGCCAGTTCCGGTGATCACCTGGACTCTCATTTTGCTCAACGTGCTTGTCTACATCGCCGATCGGCGTGGAGGGTTGTTTGGTGCGAGCATCGTTTACGGTGACCTGTCTCTGAGAGCTCCCGAGGTGATCTCGGCGATCAGTGGCGGCAGTGACCGTTTCCCGATTGTCACGCTGTTTACGTCAATGTTCTTGCACGGAGGCTTAATGCACTTGCTGACAAACATGATGTTTCTCGGCGTGTTTGGTCCTCCGGTTGAGCAAGCGGTGGGGGCTTGGCGCTTCCCGTTGTACTACTTGGCATGGGGAATTTTTGCTTCGGCCTGCCACATCTATGCCGCGCCGTTCCGGAACGTGCCGACACTTGGGGCGAGTGGCGCGATTGGTGGAGTCTTAGGGTGCTTTTTCTTGCTGTTCCCCTCGAATCGGATCATCATTTCTCTGCTTGGCTGGCTTGAGTACGAGATGCGGGCATGGTTACTGCTTGGAGCTTGGTTCCTTTATCAGATATTTGTTCCTCAAGAAGGGGTGGCTACCTGGGCGCACGCAGGAGGCTTTTTAGCGGGTATGTTGACTGTGCTTGTCATCGGGGGAAGGACAGCAATTCTGCGTGAGCACCCCGAATTGATCGAGCTTGACGATGATGCGTCATGAAGAAGTTTTTTGATTCATATCTGTCGATCGTCGTTCTGGCGATCCTGACCGCTGTGGTCGCGTCCGTTTCGATCTCGAAGCGCATTTCCGCAGAGACCGCCAACCATGACGTGATGATCGCGGCTGAGGTGGATACGATTCAATCGTACGCCGCCGCTCAAGGAATGACTTTTGAGGAGGGTCTCAAAACGCTGAAAGCCGCCGGTCTGAACGGTTTGGTCGTCCAAGAGGAAACGATTGGTGAGCTCATCACCGATGGTCGAGCAGAACTGACCGGCGTCACTCTAGACTCGGCTGATCAAGTGCGATCCTTGCTGTTCGCCGATGAGGAGACCGTCAACCGAGTCACCAAAGGCATGAGAATTCGCTTCGGTGATTTGGTGAAGTCGGTCGTCCCACGTGACCGTCGGCTTGCACTGCCTCCCGTTGATACCAGCTCGTTGCGGTCGACGGCGATTGGCCTGGATCCTCATGTGACCAAATTGGCTAAGGATAACGGCCTCGGAATCATTGCACGCTGCTCAAACCCACAGGGCGTGACCTCGGCTGCGGTAACGGCAACCCTCGTTTGGGCTAAAGAGATGGGGGCTTCTGTTTTCCTTGCTCAAGGCGAGCAAGTGCTGGGTCGTCGGGATGCAATGGAAGCAACCGTGTCGACTCTTAAATTGACCGGCATCCTTTACGCGTCACCCGAGTTTGCGAAACTTGGCGGGGATGTTGAGATGCTTGGTAAGGTCGGCGCGCAGACTGTTCGGTTGCACTCGGCTCAGGCCGCAGAGCTCGATAAACTCAGCCTTGATAGCGCAATTGAACGGTTCAGGAAAGCAGCACGAGAGCGGAATATGCGCGTGCTACTTCTTCGTGGAATCAGCAACGCATCCGATGCACCCGTCACCACGTTCGGAGAGTTCATTTCCAAGATCGTCGGTCAGCTCGGTAAAGAGGGATTGACTGTGGGGAGCCCGCAACCCTACCAAGAGCCAGGCGTTTCAAAGGCGATCAAGATTGCCATTGGCCTCCTGAGTGGTCTCGGCGCGCTTTGGGTTGGCGTGAGGATGTTTGGCGAAAAACGAGGGTTGATCCTCGGAGCATTAGGTGGTATCGCGATTGTCTTGGGCTCGACCCGGGAAGGAACGGCGCTTCAACTTGCGGCTCTGCTGGCTTCGCTAGTGTTCCCCTTCGGTGCCTTCTACTTCATGCTTGAATCGAAGTTGGCCCCTTGGATTTCCTTGATTGCTACCTCTTTGTTGGCAATGGTTTCGGGCGCCTGTGTTGCGGGACTGCTTAACGGTGTTGAGTACTACATCCGGGCCGAAACGTTCCCTGGAGTCAAGATTTCGGTGTTTCTCCCGGTTCTGGTTCTTGGAATTTTGGGATTCGCGAAGCTGAACAATCTGAAGGACGCGCTCAAGGATCCAATCACTTGGGGTGCGGCTGTGACCGGTCTGGTGATCATGGCGGTCATCGGCCTGATGATTCTTCGAACGGGCAACGACAGTCCGAACACCGTAAGCGGTGGAGAACTTGCCTTCCGTGGCTTGCTTGAGCAAGTGCTTCCGGTTCGACCACGCTCGAAGGAGTTTCTTCTGGCGTTCCCGGCGCTGTTTGTCGCGCTTGCCGTGTTGCATAAAGCCAGTTACGACCCTGCCCAATTAGGAAAGCTGCGTGGTTGGGTGGCGCTGCTGCTAATGCTCGGAGTAGTGGGCTTGACCGACGTAGTGAATACGATGTGCCACTTGCACACACCGGTAATGATTTCGGTGATTCGCAATGTGGAGGGGATTGTGCTTGGTGGACTAATTGGTCAGGTGATCTGGTTGGGTATCCAGAAATTCTTGGTGAAACAGATGGAGATTGCGAATGGCTAGAATTGTTTTGGCTGGATACTTGGGTTGCGGGAATTTGGGCGACGACGCCGTCATGTTGGGCGTGATGGATCGCCTTGGCGACCATGACTACACGATCATGAGCGGTAGTCCGTCGGAGTCTAATCAAAATTTCGGTATTCGGGCGATTGATCGCCGCGATGTACGAATGACCGAGAGTGTGATCAAGGATTCGGACGCGGTCATTTTTCCAGGCGGATCGATTTTTCAGGACGTTACGAGTGCAAAGAGCACGGTCTATTACAACGGCATCGTCAAGATCGCGAAGAAGCACGGCAAGAAAGTGATCTTCTTGGGTCAGGGTGTCGGGCCGTTGAAGTCCTGGCTGGCGCGCCGGCAAGCTTTTGCAGCATTCACGGCGGCAGATCTTATTACCGTTCGTGATCCGGGATCTTTGACTGTTCTTCGCGAGATCGGCATCCAGAAGAAGGTTCACCTCGCTGCGGATAGTGCCTTCCTGATGACGGAGCCAATTCGCGATGGTGATGAAGGGAAATACCAGGTCGGCGGAATGCCTTCGGTAGCACTCGCACCGCGACCAGCGATACGAAAGGGAGTTGATGTTGTCACCCTGTTCGGCGAAACGTGCCGCCTCCTGTACCAAGCTGGCTACGCACCGAATCTGATTGAGATGGATTCGCACGAAGACGGTCCGTTGATCACCGCGATTTCGAAGCAACAGGGCGGTCGAATTCCGGAAATTAAACGGCTCGGGACTCCGAGAATGAGCCAGCTGCGATTTGCTCGAATGGAGGCGGTTATCGCCATGCGCTTGCATGCGGGAATTCTTGCGGCAACGGTCGGCGTACCTCCTATCATGATTAGCTACGATCCTAAGGTGACGGCGTTTGCGCGTCAGCTCGATATCGGTGGCGCGCTGCCTTTGGAGAGTTTGACTCCACAGCGTCTGTTTGACGCCTTTAGGGCGCATCATAAAAACATGGAGAAGATGCGACCAATTGTTGAGAAAAAACGAAAAGAGTTGCTCGCTGAGGCCATGAAGAGCGTCGAACTAGCTAACGAAATCTTGCGTTAAACCCCATGAAGCGATTCGCCGTCCTGGCGCTGGGAGCATCCAGCGCGCTCATTTCTGCCCAGGAGGTCAGTCTGGGTCGGCAAAGCTGGTTCCAAACGAATGTTGTCAACCGCTTGCAGTGGTCAGGTCAAAGAACTCTCGGTTATCACTTGTTCCGCTTTGAAGGTGACGCTGAGAGCTTCAACGCGCTGACCAACTATGGCACCGGACTCCAGACTTTTTCTGACACGGGCAATCTCAGCGTTGCCGGTGACAAAGTCTTGGGCTTCCTGAAGTTCAACGTCACGTTCAACGACAACCGATTTAGCGATCCCGAGCAACAGCAGTATCTGTTGACGTACGCCAAGAACGGTCTTGATTTGAACTACGGTACAGTCCGGGCGAGTCTGACGGGTGGCAATCAGTTTGTTAACTTCAGTCGCTCACTCGATGGATTGACGGCGGGCTTCAAGAAGGGAAGACTGGACGCTCGGGTGATCAGTTCAAACGCTCGGGGTGCAGCGCAAACGATTACCGTCGAGGGTAACAACACCAGCGGTCCGTACTACCTTCAGACAGGTCGCATCATTCGAGATACATTACAAGTTCAAGTTGACGGTAAGCCGCAAATTGTTGGGCAGGATTACGTCGCAGACAACCAGCTTGGAACCATTACGTTCTTAAACAAGGTCATCGCCCCGACCAGCGTCATCAACGCGAGCTACGAGAGCTTTGACTTTGGCGGTCAGCGTGGATCGATTCGTGGCGTCGGCGTTACGTATAACTTGGGGTGGGCGGGACGGTTAGGTTTTACGTCGGTTGAACAGCTCACGGGAGATTCGAACGATAATCCGATTCGCGAGGAAAAATCCCTCGGCTTTGGTCGTCCGGGTGATCAGTACTACCTGCAGTTTGAGCCGGTCGCCTCGACGATCCGCATCACGGTCAACGGAATACCGCGAACGCTGTCTATCGTCGATGATGGTGTTTCTGATTTCTACATCGACCCACGACTTCCGATTCTGATCATCTCACGGGTTGCTATTCCGACGAGTCAGGAGATCATCTTCTCGTACCGCCCGAAGATTGTCCAGTCGGCGAGTGGGGACCGCAAGGTCACAGGCGTTGATTACACGATCCCAATTGGCGAATCCGGGCGAAGCTTCGTGAAATTCTCGCAGGCTTCGGGCGAGGTTAAGGGTCTAAACCCCAATAGTGGAGTGGCTCAGGCGCTCGATTTCAAGATCGACGAAGGAAAGGGCGGCTTTACGGCTCAGTTCAAGAAGATCGAACCCGGTTTTTCATCGATTGAGCAAACAGGCTTTAATCGAAACGAAGACCGCGTTCAGTATGGCCTTGACTACTTTACGAAGGGACTTACGAGTCGAATCGGGAGTTACAACACCTCGATCACGGCATTCGACACCACCACCGGGACGGCGGTCATCGGATCGACACGAGTTGTAGACGACCGAATTGAACTGGAGTACAGCGATCCATCGAGCCGAAACCGCACCATGAGCCATCGGCAGAACCTTCGGTATTCGAGAACGCGAAGCATTGCGGCAGACGACAATGTGCTGCACACACTGGGGATCGGCGATGAGTATCGGTTCAAACGACTGAGCTTTACGGCTGAAGGTGAAAAGCAGGATGGTCGGGGCCGGATAAACAACAAGATTCAAGATGTTGGAATCAACACCTTCCGGACGACAGTGGGCTATGATGCAACCTCTAAGCTTCGGCTAACGGCGAGCGCAAGTCAGAGCGCGATCAAGACGGATGACGAAAATTCGCTTGGCTATGACTACTCATTCGGGGCAAACCTGCTCGACACGGGGCCGTGGAGTGGCTCGCTGATTTATGCGTTGAGCGATTCTGGAACGTTGGCATCCCTCGGATTTTTGAACGGAAACGGAATTGGCTATGGGAACAACGGATTCTCCGGTAGCGGTGGTCTGGGGACTCTAAGCACAGGACAGCTTCGCAGTCGCCGTATGGCGTTGAATGGCGCTCACCAAGTGCGCGAGAATATGCTTTTGAACTTTAGCGTGATCCAACAAAACAGCGAAGGATTAAGCACAAGCAATGCAGATTTGAAGTCACTCGTTCTGGGGATGTCTTGGCGTCCGAACGATGTCTCGAACTTCAATGTTGATTGGTCAAAGTCGGGTACCACGTTCTTCAGCGGGAGCACTCCGACCTCGTCTTCAAGTTCAATTGATCTGAACTACAGCACGTCGCCGGGCCGATTTTGGTCGCTTAACTTGGGCTACAACTTTACTGATTCGAGCGGTGGGAACTTTGCGCAGAGCAGTTTGAACAGTGCCTTCAGCGCGGGATACCGAATCAATGACCGCCAGCGGCTGTTCCTCAACGCAATTCTCAGCAACACAAGGGGCTTTTATCCGCAGGATGACATTAGCCTCAATGCTGGATATTCTTATCAATTGATTTCTGGAATTGCGCTCACTGGTCGCTATACTTTTAGAGACCTCGCGAACTTGGATTTGAATCAGGCTGCGGGAGCCTTTAGGTCAAACGGACTGAGTTTAGAACTCACATTTGATTTTTCTTCTCGGCGATGAAGTGAATTTTGTCGTCAAACGTATCAACAACATGAAATCGTCTCAGATTGCATTTGGAATTTTCGCATTCACTCTGATTGCGTGTGGCGGCGGCGGTACTCAAACCGGGAGCGTGAGTGGCCTCGTTTTGGACACGGATGGCAACCCGGTGAGAGGTGCCCGTGTGTATGTATCGGATTCACCGGTTCGAGAAACCGTATCCAATTCTTCTGGATCGTTTTCATTGACAGGTGTTATCGCTGACAATATCCAAGTCAAAGCGTCGATCGACAAGGGCTCGACCACTTTTTACGGTGAGAACTTAGCTCAGGTCTACAAGGATGAGAATTCGCAGAGTATCAACGTCATTGTGATGCCGCTCAGCCAAGTTTCTGCGATCCAGGGAACGGTCACCGAGGCCTCTCGAGGAGTCCGTATTCAGGGTGCTCGTATTACGGCAAAGCCGACCACAGGCTCCCAGTTCGCATCGGCTCAAACGGTTACGGATTCTAACGGCAATTACTATTTGAACGGCCTCCAAAGTGGAGTGAGCTACCAGATCATGGCAAGCTTTACCGGCTTCCGTTCCACCGATGCTGCGCGGATCCCGACGGCCGGAATTACGCTGAGCCAAAACCTGGTGCTTCAGAACTCGGTTGACGGTGTTTTGCCCGCTCCGGCAAACCTTTCCGCGGTGGCGTGGACCTCGCCCAGCGAAGTAACACGAGATCGCGTTGCCGCTCAGGCGTTGAGCAACGTCAAGAAGTTCATTGATGCTCGATACAAGCCAAGTACCAGTCGTGTGACAGCAAATGGCAACCAGGTCGAGGTTCAACTCTTCTGGGACAAGTTTGATTCACTCAACATCCTCGGCTACGAGATTTGGCGAAAGCGCGGCAGCGATAACTGGTCGGGTCTTGACTTCCTCCGAGACCCAATCGCGGAGACCTATCTCGACAGCGACTCGGCTCTGCGGGAGAATCTGACCTACTCCTATGCGGTTGCAGGTGGAAATTCGAACTATCCTGATACGACCAACTCAGCTGGAGACTTCAGCGGAACCGTCGCCGTTACTCCACTGGGGGACATGTATGTGAACAGCGTGACCACTGGCGGTGGTCAGGTGACGTTCAACTGGCAGGCCGTTACGGGTGCCGCCAACTACACGGTCTATGTTTTCTCCGAGTATCCCGGTGTGCGAGTCAGCTCCTACGCTAATAACTTCAACGCTCCAGCGACTGGAACCTCGTGGGTTTACAATCTGACCCCGTTGGCTTCCGGCCAGCGCTACTACTATCTCGTCATGGGAGCCAACTCCACTGACTCCGCTCGAACACTGAGCGCCGTCGGATCATTCATCGCCCCCTAACTTCACTGAATCACATGAAAGCCCTGCGTCCGCTCGTCGCCGCACTTGTCGCCCTTATGGGGGCGACAAGTGCGTTTTCGCAATCCAGCATCCTGAAGCTCGATCTTGGTTCCACAACGCGGGAGCCATTGGTCACGCAAGCGGATGCCGTGTTTGGGAAGTACTTGAAGAAGTATGCCGAGCTGACGAGCCAAAACCGCGCCAGCCGGACACGGGCATTTCCAAAGAACAAGCAACCCTATATCGTGCCCGCCATGCTACGAATCACTCAGGGCGGCGTCCCGCTTCCGACGGGTGGACGTGGTCGTGCCGATGGTCTGACGCTCGTTTTTGATCCGACATTTAACTCGATTGATACGGGTCGGACCGCGTTTATGCAGTCGGTTTACGACAGTGCGAAGGCGACGATGGAGTCTATGTTCGGCGCGCCTGCAATCAGTGGCACCGTCAATGTTGTTAACTACGACGCGACAATTGGAGACCGTCAAGCAATCGTCGGTGGTTACTACCTCCCCAACAACGGATCGGGCGGACGGGAGATTCGACTTCCGCTGAACACCAGCCGAGACGTTGCAGCGGTCGCGCTGATCCATTGTTTGCTTCTCGCTTATCTGCCTGACCCAACTTATGGGTTCGATGCCTACCTTGAAGGGCTGGTGCGGGCAACGACAATGCGCATTTGCCGCATTCCTGCGGTAGTTCCTGCCTTGAACCAAGCGACGGTCGCTGATGTTCTGGCAAACAGCTACGATGTTGGATCCGACTACGATTGGCTGAATCAAAAATCGTTGGGCGGCCCCAATTTCATCGCGCCAAACCTTCTTTCGGCACCGATCACAAGCGGCAACCTCGGTGGTCTTTTCCTCACCCGTTTCCGAATGGCTGGTTCGGCCTGGGCCAAGGTGATGGTTGAGTATCCGACGATTGCTAAGGATTTAAATGCGGCAATCAAGGCGACCCCAGCCGCAGCGACCAACGCCGCTCAGCTCCAAACTTTGGCGGTAAGCACCCTCGAAGCAATTGCTCCGGGCGGAACGATTGAAGGAGTTCCGTTTGCAAATTGGATCCGGGAACAGGGGATTCTTCAAACCAAGCTGACACAAGGGACCAAGCTTCACACGACGATCTTCCCAATCACGGACGGACTGGCAGGTACCGATTTTGGTGTCTTTGGAGTCGAGACGACGTGGTTTGAAACGGCAGCAAACGGCAACGAAACTCTGCTTTCAGGGACGAGTTACCCCGTTTTCTGGGACAAGGACTACAACCGAATCCTGGCGAGCGCGCAGAGCGAACGCATTGATGTTGCAAGCTCGTACGGCAGCGTCGCACCTAACTTTTCTGATGAAAACGCTGGCAAGGCATACCGAGTCGCGATCGATATTCCGATCCAGGACAAGATCACTCGGCAGTACGTTCCCGCCGGAGCGATTGCGACACCAACGACTGCAACCTCGGACTTTTTCGGTTCAATCGTGGGCGTAGGCCAGCCGGTAGGAACAAACCTCTTCGTCAACATCAGCTACGGCTCAGAGTCGGTCAATGACATTCCGGTGAGCCGATTTGCCTTTGGAACTCGAATCGCGTCGACCAGCTTCTCGGCTGCCCGACAAGTGACGATCACAGTCGTTCGAAAGGATACAACGGGAACGCCGACGACGATTCTCACCCGCAAGGTGAATAAGTCTGTCGGAGCACTTGGGGTAACGCTCGGGGCAGCTCCTTCGGGTTCAATCGGTTTCCCGAGCGGACTACCGGGTGGTCTCGTGATGGTTGGCCTTTCGGGTGATCCGCTCATGTCGGATCTGGCTGACTCTCTCGGAACCAGCGCGTTCTTGGGCGCTCGCTACAATCCGTCGAAGGCGAAATATGACCTTTATCCGCTGACTGGTCTGGTCAGCGGCGGTCAGGGATACTTTGTCCGCACAGGCACTTTGCAGAACCCGAACATTGCTGCTCGCGTCGAAATCGGAGATTCGCTGGGAGTCGCATTGCGTCCAGGTTGGAATTTGATTTCGAACCCGTTGGGGTCGCAGTGTGCGTTTGCTGATGTTCAGGTCGTCCGCACGACCGGATTCCCACTGCCTTATCTTGGAGCCAGTGGAAACGATCCGAACGAAACCTCGGCGCCGATCCTTGGTAAGACGGTGTTCCAGTTCGTGCCCGGAGCCGCAGATGCGGTGACTGGTTTGCCCGAGGGCGGATCATTTACCGCAGCAACTCAGTTCGCGCCTGGCATCGGATACTTTGTGCGATGCTTAGCTCCCGAAGGGGCGGTGATGCTCTTCGGAGCGCAGGCGAGCGGATCGCGAGTTCCTCGGGTGGCTCGGGCGGGAGCGCTTGCTGCGGTTCAGACAAGTACCTTCCGGGCGAGCCTATTTGGCAAAGGCGAGCAGAGTTCGGCTTTCTTTGGAATGTCCTCGGCAGGAACGACTGGTTTCGATGCACGACTGGATAGCAACTTGCCTCCAGCGATTGGAGGAATGCAGATTTCCGTGCTGTCGCCAGCAAGCGACAAACGCTATTTGGAATATCGGCCGTATTCGTCGGCTGAAACTTACCGAATGACTCTGGATGGACTGGTAAAAGGCAAAACATACACGTTCGTGATTGACCAAGTGCAAGGCCGATGGACTCAGGCAGTTGCCAAGAACTTGGCAACGGGAGCAAGCTACTCGACAGGTGCGGCGCGGCTTACGGTCGCATTTGTCGCAACGGGCACCTCGGCAACGTTTGATGTTTCGGTTCGAGGTGTACGATGATGCGAAATCTTCTGGCTTTTCTTCTGATTCTCACCCTCTTCGCCTGCGGCGGAGGCGGTGGTGGCGGGACCAAGATTGTGGTCACCGGTCGCGTCCTCAACGTGGACACCGGAGCACCGTTTAGCACGGCTGCGACAGTACAAACTTCGGCTGCGAGTTCGACCACTGCGGTGGCTGATGGATCGTTTACAGTCCAAGCGGACAGTGGGATCACTGGGCTGACCGTATTGGCTCCTTCGACGCTCGGTTATCCGGTTTTTGACTTCGTGTTCCCGGCAAAGACTCTCGCCGTGAGTGATGTTGGAGACCTTTGGGTTGGACCCCAAAAAGTGACCTTGCGCGGAACGATTCGCAACGCAGCGACTAGCAACGGGATCGCGGGCGCAAAGGTTTCCTTTGGCGGTCAAAACGGGACATCTGCTACGGACGGTACGTTCAGCATTCCGAACGTGGCGTATTCCAATGCGAATACCGCCAGCTTCCTTGGCCTAGTCGGCCAGGTGACGGCGAACAACTTCTTTAGCAATGAATTCACCCCGAACGGCAACTTGGCCATCAGTGGGACGGTTGATATTGGGGAAGTACTGATGACCCCGTTGGACAGCGACAACCCTCCGGGACTGCCTTACAATATCTGGGGAATCATTACTCCGAGTGGGTCGGCAAGCGGAACGATTGTGACGCTGAAGAATACCGGCGGGACTGTGGTTCGTCGATTTACGGTCGGCAGCGATGCACGATACCAATTCTGGGTCGATCCGGCGGCATATCGGATCGAATTTCAAAATGGAACGCTCACTGCGCCCGCTCAGAACGTCACACTAAGTAGTACCTCTGATGTCATCCGCGCCGACGCAACTCTCAACTAACCGGAAAAGACTCCGAAACCTCGCGCTCCTCGTTTTGACGGGTGCGGTGAGTTTCGGGGTTTTCCAAGGTACACGGAGGATTCTCAAAGCAGATCCTCTGGAGGCTTATCGTAAGCCAGTTAAGGATGAATTGCCGTCGAACGTCGCAGTGTTCATGAAGGACTCGGATTTCAGCCGAGTTGAGCCCAACCAACCCGAAGCAAAGTGTTTTGTGACGGAGATGCGCATCGCCCAGAACAGGCAGATGTACGACTTCATTGGAGTTTCTAAAGGTCAGCTGACTTGGAAGAAAGCGCTTTACGAGTTCAGTGCCGCACGCGGAAATTGGAACGGCTATGGCAAGATTCTTCAGCTCGATGGATCAGTAAAACTGAAAAGCACGAAGTTTGATCTGGCTTCGCAGGAACTGAGTTATGACGAGGCAAGCCGAACGATTAGGGTTCCGCGTCCGGTAACCGGGAAATTGTACGGTGGCGACCTCCAAGTTGCCAACTTCGTTTACAACATGGAGAACGAGGAGTACAGCGTTGGTGAGGGTAGTTGGGTGGGCGCGCTCGCCAGCCTCGGAATGCAGGATACGCCCGGAGCATCGGGCAGCCGTGAGTGGAAGATCACATTCATTAACGGCGTCGGCAACATCAAGCAGAGCAATGGCATTGCAACCTACACCGATGCGAGAGCGACAGACGGAGACATCATCATCATCGCCCCAAAGATGGTGCACGACACCAAGAAGGACATCCTGACTGCAACCGGCGAAGTGAAGTACTTCTCAAGCAAGGCTAACGTCATCGCCGATCAGATCGTTGTGTATCGCAAGGAAAAGCGGGCAGTTTTGTCGGGTCGGGTGACCATGTTGGTCAAGCCTAAGGCGCAAGAGAATGAGAAAGTTGAGGAAGGAACGCTACCTCCGATGTTGCCTCAGATTCCTGACTCTATTTCCAAGTCTCGCCCACCGGCGCCGTTTGACAAGGACACCCAAAAGAAGCGAGAGGACACCGTCCGCAATGGTTCAAATCTTCGCGACTATCCGCTGACCATCACCGCGGGTCGGATTGAGTATTGGTACAAGAAGGGGGAGCGACGGGCGAACATCACAGACTCTCCTCAAGCGCGCCAGGAGTTGCCAGAGGGTGAGTGGCGATACGCATGGGCGTTCTCGGGCAAGTACGATGGTGAGAAGGAAACCCTAACCCTTGAAAGCTCGAAGAACAAGCAAGATGTGATTCTGAAGAACTCGCTTGGCGATGAAATCTTTGGCGTCTGGGGGCTGCTCTCGACCAAAGAGGGTGACGATGAATATGAGTTTCGGGCTAATCGAGCCAAGATGACGACCTCGGATGACGACGACATTCCTCCGTCAAAATCTGGTAAGGGCGGTGGCGGTCTCTCTGGTCCCATCGGGAATCGTCGAACCTAAAACGGGTACGATTCCGGTTCCCTCTATGAGTAAAATTCGGGTCGCGATTGTTGGTGCAACTGGCTATACCGGTGCCGAACTCGTGCGTCTGTTGTCTTCTCATTCAGGAATTGACGTTGTCGCGGCGACTTCGGGACGCGCAGCGGGGGAACGGCTCGACAAGCATTGTCCTTGGCTTTCGACCGACATCATCCTTTCAACATTTGTCCCTGAAGAGATCGATGCTGACGTCGTCTTTCTCGCTCAAGAGAACGGGTTTGCAGCTAAAGTCGCTCCCAGCTTGGTGAAGCGTGGAATCCGGGTTGTCGACTTATCCGCAGACTATCGGCTGTTAGACGAAGTTGCGTACGAAGCGCATTACAAGATGCCTCGAGCGGCATTTGATTTTCCAGTTGCCTACGGTCTGTGCGAGCTTGCGGATCGGGAGCAGATTCGAAACGCCGCTCTCGTAGCTAATCCCGGATGCTATCCAACGGCAACATGCCTTGCTTTGGCTCCTTTGTACCGCGCTGGACTGGTTGCCGGAACCCCGGTGATTGACGCGAAGTCGGGCGTATCGGGCGCCGGCCGAAGCAAGACCGATACCACCTATCTGTTTAGTGAGCGAGAAGGTTCCTTTGCACCGTACGCCGTGACTGGGCATCGACATGTTCCCGAGATTGAGCAGACAATTGGGGTTCCGGTCCGCTTCACGCCTCATCTCATCCCGGCACCACGGGGAATGGAAGTGACTTGCCATGTTCCGATAACCGGCGCTGGTGATCCAGTCGCGCTCCTGACCGACGCATACTCACCCTCGCCGTTCGTTCGCGTTGTTTCGAGCTTGCCGGAGACAAAGCAAGTGGTTGGATCTAATCGGTGCGATGTCTACGCTACTGTTGACCAGCACACTAACTACCTAGTCACGACGAGTGTGATCGATAACCTGGTCAAAGGTGCGGCAGGACAGGCTATCCAAAATATGAACATCATGTTCGGTTTCGACGAAACCGCTGGACTTCCGATTCACGGAGTGTGGCCTTGATTCCTCAGGGGTTCCGATTTGCCGGAGTTCGCTGTGGGCTCAAGAACCGGCGTAACGACATGGGATTGATCATCTGCGACGCCGACTATCCGGCCGCAGGAGTTTTTACAACTAACCAATTCCGAGCTTCCTGCGTGGACTTCTCCCGAGCCGCATTGGCGGGTGGACGGCTACGCGGCTTGGTCGTTAATAGCGGCAATGCAAACTGTGCGACTGGAGAACAAGGTGCCAAGGATACGGCCCGAATGGCTCAGCTCGTCGCGGATTCCGTCGGGATCGATGGCGCGATTGCGGTAGCGTCAACCGGCGTCATCGGTCACCATCTGGATATGCAGAAGGTGGAGAAAGGAATTCTGGATGCCTCCACTGCACTGAGCCGTGACCCAAATCCGTTCATTGAAGCGATTTTGACGACTGACTTGGTCGAAAAGTGGGCAGGAACTGCTTGGGGCTCGGATGAACTCGCAACCCCAAAGAATCCTATAGATATTCAAGGTGAGGCCTTCGTCTATGGGGTCTGTAAGGGAAGCGGAATGATCGCGCCTAACATGGCGACGATGCTAGGCTATGTCGTGACGGACCTTGATCTTTCGCATCTGGATATTCAATCCGTTCTGCGCCAAGCGAACTCTGTGAGCTTCAACTGTCTCACAGTGGATTCAGACACATCGACCAACGACATGGTTATCCTGATCGCGAGCGGCTTGTCGGGCATCGCTCCGTCGGAGACGGAAGCCGTGGAGATCATTTCGAGAGTTTGCACCGAACTGGCGAAGCAGGTTGCTAAGGACGGCGAGGGCGCGACAAAGCTGATCGAGGTCCGCGTGACCGGTACCGAGAACCCGACCCAGGTGGCGCGATCCATCGCTGATTCTCCGCTGGTCAAGACGGCAATGTTTGGCTGCGATCCTAACTGGGGGCGCGTGATTATGGCGACTGGGAAGAGCGGAGTTCCGCTGGATGTCAGCAAAGCGGTCCTGCACTTTGAGATCGGCGACGAGCGGCACTTGCTGTTCGAAAATGGCGAGCCTGCTCGATTTGACCCGGCTAAGGTCTCGACTGCTCTCAAAGCGGATCACGTCGTTGTCGACCTTCACTTAGGTGACGGGGCGACCGCAACGATCTACACTTGCGATTTCGGGTACGGATACGTTCGGATCAACGCCGAGTATCACACCTGAGACGCGAGCTTTTGGACTAGCTCGACGGTCTGGGTTAAACAGGTCGCGGGAGAGAGGAGCGCCTCGATCTCGTCGAATCCTTGGAGTTGCTTGCCAACGTCGAGGGAGCCAAGCGTGTCGCGCAACGATTGTACGGTGAGTCCCTCTTGGATGAGCTCCGGCACAATCTCTCGTTGAAGCAAAATGTTGGGCTGGCTAACGAATTCTGGGCGCTTAAACCCGATAAGCTTCGTTTCGACTTCCACGGCCTTGGAGACCTTGTAGACGACAACCATTGGGGTCTTGGCCAACGCCGCTTCGAGAGTGGCGGTGCCGGAGCAGACGACGGCACTCTCGGCGCCTCGAAGGGTGCTCAACACTGCTCCTTTCACCGAGCCATCGATGATGTCGTCGCTTCCTCGAGACCACATTCGTCGAACTCGGTCGAGCTGTTTCGGAGGGACAGGGATTGTGATATGCCCCTCGTAACTGCTGAGTGCTTGGTTAAGAATTGGGAGAAGTTGTTCGATTTCCGAACGACGTGAGCCCGGGAGGACGGCTAGCCCTGATCGCGGAAGATCAGATTGCAACACTTGATTGTGGATTTCAAGCAGTGGATGGCCGTAAAAATGGGCGGAACAACCCATTTTCTGGAGAATTTCTGCTGACCATGGGAAGTTTGTTACCACTTCGTTGGCAAGGGTTGGGATGTCCTTCCCTTGGCGATCTCTCCGCCAAGACCCAGGAGGGATGAAGTAGAGAACTTTCCAGCCTGCTTGCTTTGCGAAACGACAGAGGCGAAGATTCATATAGCCAAAGTCGATAGGAATAAACACTCCGGGTGGTCCGGTTTGCAGAGCGGCTTTAAGCCGGTTATACGTTCCGATCCCGCGGAGGCCTTCTCGCACGGATTGGACAATTGAGATTGATCCCCAGGTTGATGAGTCACCAATCAAGGGAACGCCAAGTGCAGCCATTCTTGACCCACCAAGGCCTGTGACTTCGTGTCCGAGGGGGATGAGGCGAGCTGCGAGTTCGGCGCCGTAGAGGTCCCCAGATGCCTCACCTGCCGAGATGAAGATCTGCATCAGTGCTGGTCGCCGCGGCCGTTGCGGCCGTGGAATCGGCGCTCCTCAAAAGCCAGGAGATATTTCACTTCGTCGGTCATCGGAACTTCGTTTCGCACAAGTTCGAGAGCGTTCGTGAGTCCAATTTTGGACTTGAACAGGAGTTTGACGGCTTTATGGAGAGCAAGTCGTGCGTCCTGGGTTACGCCGAGTCGGCGAAGACCGACGGCGTTGATGTCTCGAACAGCTTCATCGGCCCCTTCGACAAGGACGAACGGGGGAACGTCGCGCGTGACCTTCGTGAATCCGCCCACCATGGACGATTTGCCGACGCGGCAGAATTGGTGAATTCCGACCATGCCACCGATGTTTGCCTTCTCTTCGATGGTGACGTGACCCGCGATGCCAGCTGAGTTGGTGATGGTGACTTGGTCGTGGATATGGCAGTTGTGACCAATGTGGGTGTAGGCCATGACGAAGACGTCGTTGCCCACCGTCGTGAACCGCCCCTCACCGGTTGCCCGGTGGATGGTCACGTACTCCCGGAAGACGTTATCATCTCCGATTTGCAGGAACGTGGGCTCGCCGTGATACTTGCGATCTTGAGGGTCTCCGCCGATAACCGTTCCAGGTCCAAAACGATTGTTTTTGCCGATCGATGTCCATCGGTGGATGGTGACGTGGCTTTCGAGAATGCAACCCGACCCTAACGATGCTCCCGCTTCCACGTTGCAGAACGGCCCAATAACGACGTCGTCAGCGACTTCGGCTTTGGGGTCAACGTATGCGAGGGGGTGGATCGTCGGCAAACTTATTCCTTGTCAGGTGCGCTCAGCTTGAAGAGCATGGTCATTTTGGCGGCGAGTTCTCCGTCGACGGTTGCCTCGGCCTCCATTTTGCCGACGCCTCCTTTCACCCACAGAATTTTGATTTCGTGGATCAGTTGATCGCCTGGCTTTACCATTCTTCGGAATTTGGCTTCTTCAATACTGCCGATTAATGGAATTCTTCCCGCCAATTGTGGGTTTTTCATGAGGCAGGCTGCACCGACTTGAGCCATGGACTCGATGATGAGCACGCCGGGCATGATTGGATTTCCGGGATAGTGACCCTGGAAGAACGGCTCGTTCATCGTCACGTTCTTTAGACCGCGACAGTAGGTGCCTTCATCGTTGATCTCAAGGATCCGGTCAACCAACATGATGGGATATCGATGTGGCAAAACGGACAACAGTTCGTTAATTTCGATCATGCGAGCCTCAGATTTCTCCATGAGGGTACCCGCGCGATACAATACACTTCATGATTCCCCTGACAATGCCGTACAGGATGCCGGATTCTGCGGTCCCGACTTACCATATCTCGCATCTTCGCAAGTTCGGATTCGGGGTTCCTGAAGCCAATCGGGCGGTTTTACACGGAGTTGATATCGTGCAGGCCACCGCACCGGATGGTGGGGGATATTTCATAGGAGTGAAAGCCGATCCGCCCGAGTCTCCCATTGGCTACCGAGTGACGTTCCTCGAACGTCCGTTGCTATCGCCTCCTCGATGCACGAGTTACTGTTCAGGAGCCTCATACGCGGCATTTGTGACTGCGCTGGACTTGCTTCTGGGTGAGTCGGGGTTACGCGTCTCGGATGAGGTGCAGGAGGCCGTTCGGATGCAGGAACCGGATGGTGGCCGTCGTGAAGACACAGTCAAGTTGTTCGGCTGGTGGAACGCCGACGGGCCTGGCTCCCTCTATGCGCTTTGTGGATTCTCAGAGATGGGCGTGCGAGTCTCGCCGAAGGATGCGCTGCCCGGCGACTTTTGCAACATCAACTGGGTGAAGGGCCCGGGGCACTCGGTGGTGTTCCTCGGATGGGAGAAGACCGCTGAAGGAGAGCCAGGGATGCGGTTCTGGTCATCTCAGGCTTCGACGAACGGGCTTGGCGATAAGACCGTTCCGGTGTCCTCAATAGCAGGATTCGTGTTCACACGCTTGACGGCACCGGCGAAACTTGCAGCGTTGAATCCAAGCATGAAAATGGAGCGGATGAAGGTCACATACGACGTTCCAGAACGATCTGCACCGAGTGGCGGTCCAACGACCAAAACTCCTCGGATTTGATCACTGAGAATTCAGAAGCTCGTTGAACGTTGAGCGTCTTCAGCCCCGGATAAATCACGTTGACGAAGCCCGACTCACTGAAGACCTTCGACTTTCGTGGGTGGCCGAAGCATCGCCAATGCTGTTCGGAGTGAGCGAGGATGGAAACACGACCGCCTTCGACGCAGAGTCGCAAAGCAAGCTTGAGGTACTCGGGATCCCAGCAGTAATGGAGGAGAACGAGATCGAATTGTCGCTCCGTTCGGAACTCATGGAGATTTGCCTGGAGGAAGGGAATTTCAGCTTGAGGAGGGAGTCGGTCGACTCCGAGCACATCCCAGCCCCGTCGCTGTAGCCAATAGGCGTCCCGTCCCGCTCCACAACCCAGGTCGATAGCTGATTGCCCCGAACCGTCGATCAGGCTTTCGATCCCGTGGGATGGGGAAGGCAAGAACGAGGACTCCGCATCCCGTTCGAATGGCTCGATGATTGGTCTCCGCCCGCGGGAATGCACCCATTCCGACATCTCGTCCGAGGTGACACGGACATCAGCGAACGGTGCCGGGAGCATCCAGTCAGGTATCGGAGCGGTCAAAATGGAGTGCATGGAAGAAGTCGTTACGTTGTACCGCCCCTGTGGCCAAGCTGAGCTTGACCTTGTTGCGGCACTCGAGTACAAAGCTTGGCCGCCACGGCTTCCGATTCAACCGATTTTCTATCCGGTCACGAATATCGGCTACGCCCGCGAGGTTAATGTATGGAACGTCAATCAGTACGGCAAGGGATACATCACGGAATTCCAAGTTAAGAAGGTCTTTATGGATCGATATCGGATCGAAACAGTTGGCAATTCCAGTCACACCGAGTGGTGGATTCCTGCCAAGGATCTCGATGAGATGAACGCGAATATCGTCGGATTGATTCGGGTTGTTGAAGAGTCGCCTTGACCTAAAACAACTGGTCCGTCGATTCGAAGTCGATCAGCCATCGCTTGTTCTTAATTCCTCCACCATAGCCGACCAGATGTCCATTGGCTCCAACGACCCGATGACAAGGGATCATGATCGAGATGGGGTTTTTGCCATTGGCGAGGCCAACTGCGCGGGTCTTCTTCTCATCACCCATGCACCGAGCGAGCTCACTGTAGGAAATGGTTTTTCCAAAAGGGATGTTTTGTAGTTCCGCCCAAACGTCTCGCTGGAAGTCGGTGCCGGCAGGCGCAAGCGGAATCGTGAAGGATTGCCGATTGCCCGAGAAATACTCGTTGAGCTGGGATTCGGCTAGGTCGAGAATTGTGTGAGGGCTGTTGGCCTCAAAGAGGCTCTGGGTGCTTGGTGGAGGGGTGGCATTGAGACCATCAACTTCAGCCCTGTGGTTCTCGAAAAAGAGCTCCGTAAGCGCGACGTCGGACGCCGTGAGGAAGAGTTTCCCCACGGGCGTTTTGATCGTTCGCTTGCTCAGCATTTGACGTTTAGCCGATGAGTTCGCGACCGACGTAAGGCCGAAGCGCTTCGGGAATGACAACCGAACCGTCGGCTTGCTGGTAGGTCTCGAGGACCGCGGCCATGAGGCGTGGGACGGCGACACCGGAGCCATTGAGGATGTGGACGAATTCTGGTTTTGCGCCCGCTTCGGGCCGGTAGCGGATGTTCGCGCGGCGAGACTGGTAGTCGCCGAAGTTTCCGACCGACGAAACTTCGAGGTATTTGGCAACGCCAGGAGCCCAAACTTCGACGTCGTAGATCTTCGTCGCCTTGGGACCCATATCACCGCTGCACAACTCGATGACTCGATAGTGCAATCCAAGCGCTTGGAGGATTGACTCGGCATCGACAACCATCGACTCAAGCTCATCGTAAGCCGCGGCTGGTTCGACGAATTTGACCATTTCGACCTTGTCGAATTGGTGGATTCGCAGGAGTCCACGCGTATCCTTTCCAGCTGCTCCGGCCTCGCGGCGGAAGCAACCCGAGAAGGCAGCATGGCGAATCGGGAGCTGAGAGGCTTCCAAGATCTCGTCTCGGTAGAGGTTGGTGACAGGAACTTCTGCGGTTGGAATCAGGAAGAAGTCGTCTTGGGTTTTGTAAAGGTCATCCTCGAATTTCGGAAGGTTTCCGGTGCCGATCAGAGATTCGCGGTTCACCACAAACGGAGGATAAATCTCGCTGTAGCCGTTCTGCTCAGTTTGGAAATCGACCATAAAGTTGAACAGAGCGCGTTGGAGCTTTGCTCCGATTCCGGTGTAAACGACCCAGCCTGATCCCGTGATCTTGGCACCTCGGGAAAGGTCGATCATCTTGTGCTGATCGGCGATGTCCCAGTGGGGCTTCGGCTCAAAGTCGAACTTCACCTGCTCGCCGTGGAGGCGGATGACCGGGTTGTCGTTTTCGTCGGCTCCATCGGGAACTGAATCGTGGGGGATGTTCGGGAATTCTAGTTCGAGGGTTCGGAGCTTAGCTTCGGCCTCTCGCTCTTGGGCTTCTAGCTCGGCAACGCGACCCTTCAGGGCGGATGCCTTGGCCTTTGCTTCCTCGGCTTCCTCGAACTTCTTTTGACCCATCAGCATGCCGATGGACTTCGCCATGGCGTTGGATTCTGCTTGGGAGTTTCCTGTTTCGGTCGCGATGCGGCGGAACTCTGCATCGAGCTCAAGGAACTGATCAACGAGTGAGGCGTCGCCTTTTTTGCGAAGGATGCCTTGGCGCACCAAATCAGGCTGCTTACGAATCAGTTCTCGGTCGAGCATAGAACCTTGAGTTTATCTGAGTTGCACCCATTGAGACCTCTAAGCCGTACAATAGAGAGCGCACAACGATGAGCATCGCCGTCCCCAATCTCGCCTGCTGGAAGAAGCGTCCCGTGCAAAACCTTTTGCTCATCGCGCTTTTTGCCGAGATTGGCTACGCGACGATGAACATCTCCACGATGCCGATCTACCTCGTTGCCGACCGCAAATTCGGTCAAAGCGTGATCGGGCTGGTCATGGTCTCATTCCTGTTGTTTGAGGCGGTGTTCAAATCGGTCATGGGGCACGTGGCGGACCGCTTTGGGACCCGCAAACTCCTGATCGCAGGGCCGTCTATCTCGATCGCTACGTCGATTATTTCTATTTTCCTTCCCCACGGAAATGGGTCGGCGATCGAAGTTTTTGCGTTTGTTGTTTTGCGGGCTTTTGACGGGCTCGCGGTCGCAATGCTCTGGCCGGCGGCGTTTTCGCAGATGAATTCCGTCGTCGAAGACGGCGAGCGGCAGCAGGCGATGAGCTATTTGAACGCCTGTTACATGATCGGAATCGCACTTGCGTTCCCGATGGGTGGCATCGCAAACGACATTTTTAAAGTCAAATGGGCTGGCCTCGTGCTGGCGACGATTTTGTTTGTTGGTGCCGCACTTGGGGCTTACTTCACGCCTTCCAGTAATGCGCCGATTGTCGCGGATGAAGAGCATTCAGGCGGCGGACTGAAGGCGTTCCTGGATTCTATTAAACAGATTCCGGAGTATCTGTTGCTCGCGGTCGTCGCATTCATGGGAATCGGATTCCCCCTGGCGATCTTTAAGCTGTTCACCTTGGAAGAGTTCGGAATGTCTGAGTCAGCGGTTGGCGGAATGATCTTCCCAGGAGCGATTGCGATGGCGGCTCTGAGCGGTCCCTTGGCAAAATTTGGCGACCGGATCGGTCGGGCTCGGGCGGTGCACTTTGGTCTGATGCTGTGTACGATCGGCCTCTCGCTCATAGCAATCGGCGGATTCCTCCCGTTCCTTCGCTCGCCTTATCTCTTCGGGCTTGCGGGTTTGCCAGCGGGGCTCGGCTTCCTCCTGACGATTCCTGCTTGGATGGCGAGCGTCAGTGACTTGAACCCGGAGCGGCGCGCCACGAACATCGGTGCGATCATGACCGCCCAAGGTGTGGGGGCGATGATCGGCGCCCCCATCGGCTCGGCAATGTACGAAAAGCTTCAGCCCCTCGGGAAGTCTTTGCACCTTGGCGAGAGCTTTGGTCGGTATTCACCCTTTATGGGGTGCGCGGTTTGTGTTGGGGTGGCTTGGGCTCTGAGTTTGAAGATTCTTCATCCGGTGAAGGTCGAGGCTGAAACGACTCCGGTGGAGGTAGCTGTGGTCGAGCCGGAAACTGAAGGAGCCGATTCGCGCTACGATGAAGTCTCTTCACGGTAGCTCCTCGAGTTAAGACGCGTAAAACAGCACAAATTCGCCGCCAAGGCTATAGAAAGCGAAGCACCAAATGATGGGAATGAGTAGGCCTAATGCTGCCCTGATTCGGACCTCACGACCGGGAACAGATTCTTTTCCCGAAAGGACCCACGGCAGCAATGCGACTGCATAAAATGGCGGCACAAGAATCATTCCAAAGAACGGCGGTTGAATTGTCAGCAAGACTGTTGCTACCGTAAGCCCGATCCCGCATCCCAGAACGCGACCCGGATCAACTGGGCGCGAACTGAAGACAAGCGCAGAAACCAGACATATGGCTGGCAACCAGATCGGGAACAGTAGGATTGGAAAGGTAACTAGAACCAGCGGCGTGTAACCGGCCGTCAGGAATAGAGCAATTAGGAAGGCAGTTTCAAGCACTTTTTAAGTTCCAGGTCAACGATAACGGGCACGAGAACGAATCCTCACGCTAATTCATCTTCTACTTGAACGAGATCCAGTAGAGCTGCTCTCCAATTGCGCCGATGTGATACGAGTTGTCGCTTGAGTAGAAGGATCCCTTGAATCCGCCGACCACCATCCAGCCGGAACGGTCAATGTGAATGATGTTAGCAGTAGCGAACTGTTTCAGGCCTGGTACCAGCGCGGACAGCTGCTTCGCTTTTCCTCGCCCGACCTGCACAACGACTTGTGAGAAGTTCTGGGCTCCACCTTCATAGGTCAGTTGGCAGACATCAACTCCCGCTTTGAGTGGGTAGCGTTGCCCTGAAACGGCCCAAGTGCAATCAGTCGGTCCTCCAGTCGGAAAGTCCTTGAACAATTGGTCATTTTTCGAAATGGGCTGTCCAGATGGAAGCGAACACGCCGGAATGGTGAACGCTTTTTTAACACGCTTTCCAGATCGATACCAAACCGGCTGCGTCCACCCATCGTGGAGGCCAGAGTAGCCTTCGAGTCCGTATAGGCTTCCGCTCTTTGAGACACTGGAGATGCTGTAAAACGGCGACTCCGAATTCTCAATTCTCCGCATCAGCTTGAAAGTAACTGACGGCGCTGTAACGAATACGGATGGCAAGATTGAGACCAGCATCTGTCCCATGTTACATGGCGGTCAATCAAAGATCGAGTAGATAAGCTGAGCGAAATCGACAAAATTGGACCGCTACTTAGAACTGAACAGACACTCCACGTCAACTGGCTAAACCGTTCAAATTGTCCATCACATTGTCGCGGTAGACAATCCAAAGCGCTTGGGATGCAAGTCCGAAGATGCAGAGCGACCGGGGTTTGGGAAGCCGCTTAAGGGGCACTTTGACCCTCCATGCCGAGCAGAGCCCCGTCACAACATAGATCACAAACGCGAGGGCAAGTGCCTCTTTACTGTCTCGTGGTGTCGCAGCCATCGATAGTGTGGCAATCCAGATGCAGAGTGCTTGCCCCGCTGCCGTTTGTCGAACGTCTAGTGAGTCGACCGGAACCTCAGGATCGAGAACCGCCAGCAAGCGAGTCGCTGGAATCAACATCGGTGAGCACGCGAAGGGAATCGATAACAAGAACAGTGGCGGAAACCACCACGAACTCAACATCACCATCCACCCAAGCGCGTAAATCATGGTGCTCCTACAAAGTTACGATCCACACGAGTCAGGGTTTCAGGTGACTTAACATTGCCCAAATCTTCACACAGAGTAAACTCGCAGGTATGCCAGTGCGCGTCGGAATTAACGGCTTTGGACGAATCGGTCGTCTCTCTCTTCGAACTATCCTTGAGCGTCATGCTGACAACATCGAAGTTGTTGCCGTCAACGATCTGACGGATACCGCTACAAATGCCCATTTGCTGAAATACGACAGCACCTACGGCAATTTTAACGGCACCGTGTCTACCGACGAAAAGAACATCATCGTCAACGGAAAGCCAATCACAGTTTTTGCTGAGAGAGATCCAGCGAACATTCCTTGGGACTCTGCTGGTGTCGATATCGTCATTGAATCCACCGGATTCTTCACCGACGCTACTCTCGCTGTCAACCACCGCAACCACGGCGTCAAGAAGGTCATCATCTCGGCTCCTGCCAAGAACGAGGACATCACCATCGTTCTCGGCGTCAACCAAGATAAGTACGATCCAGCAAAGCACCACGTCATTTCGAACGCTAGCTGTACCACCAACGGTCTCGCACCAGTTGCAAAGGTTCTGCACGAGACGTTCGGTATCGATAAGGGTCTTCTCACCACCGTCCACGCATTCACCAACACGCAGCGAACCCAGGACACCGCAAGCAAGGACTGGCGCGACGCCCGAGCGGCTTCGCAGAACATCGTTCCTTCTTCAACTGGCGCAGCCCGAGCAGTTGGCCTGGTCATTCCTGAGTTGGTCGGCAAGTTCACCGGAATGGCCTTCCGCGTCCCAACTCCAACCGTCTCCGTTGTTGACTTCACGGCAGTCCTTCTTAAGGAAGCCAGCGTCGCCGAAATCAACGCCGCGATGAAGGAGTATGCAGATGGTCCGATGAAGGGCATCCTCCGCTACTCGGACGAGCAGCTCGTTTCGACCGACCTGCGCGGAGACACTCACAGCTCCATCTTCAGCGCTGTGGACACCATCACCATTGGCAACATGGCCAAGGCAGTTGCCTGGTACGACAATGAGTGGGGCTACAGCTGCCGAATCGCCGACATCGTCGATTTCGTCGCCAAAGCTGGTCTCTAAGCTTCCAAATCCTAATGAGTGCCGAACATTGTTCGGCACTCGTTTTTTTGTCCGGTTAAACTGCAAACGTGGAAGTGGGTATCTGCTGTTCGCTTGCCAATGCTCCTATGGCAGAAGGCATGGGGTTCGACTATGTCGAGTTGTCTGCAAGCGAAATGGCGACCATGGAGCCCTGGGATCCCACGGCATATGCTGGACTCAGAGTGCGCGCGCTCAACCTGTTTTTACCCAGCGGAATGTCGGTCTGGACCGACCCTCCCTCCGGCTTTCTGGCGCAAATGATGCGCGTTTTTCCTCGGGCCGGAGACATCGGCGTTGACGTTGTCGTCGTCGGGGGTGGTGGTCAGCGGTGGCACGACTTTTCGAAGGAAAGCTGGCGGCAATTATCGCCAGAGTTCTTGCCCTGCACATCGGCTGAATCAGCGTTTGGAAAGCTGATCTTTGGGGCATTCTTGCGTTTCTATCACTCCGAATATGATCAGTTTCTCAAAGATTTTTTGGACATCTCCCTGCAAGAGACACCTTCGAGGGAAGACTTTCACCAGAAAATCAGGGAAGCCGTTCGAAGCTGGATGTCACCCGTAATGGCGCCAGAGGGATTGAATCGTTCGGAGACTAACTTGGGAACTGACACCGGTTCATTTGCCCATACGTTGGCGTACTACGGAATCCCATACACTGCGGACGCCTTTCACATTCTGAAAGAGTGGGATTTTGATGGTCGAGAAGGCGGACTCGAAGAGCCGACTCCGAGGTTTTGGGAGGAACAACTCCCCTTCGCTCCGGCGCATGTTCATGTGGCAAACCTAGTTGGTCGTGCCGCACCTTTTAGTTACGATCAACTTCTCCCTGGCTTCTTCAGAAGGCTATCGAAGCTTGGCTACCAGGGTCGAGTTTCGCTGGAGGTAAGCACTCCTTTCTCAGAGCTCGATGGCGCGGCGGATCGTTTGCGGGCTTTGATTGAGTCCAATTCTTACTGATCAGATTGCTTAGGAAAGTCTAGGCCGTTCTTGTTCATGCCGACCACTTTTGCATGGCCGTCTGCGAAAACCAAGTTGAACTTGAGTCCATGACCACTCTTGATGAGCAGGGAGCCTTCGTCGTCCTCAATCGCGCGAATTGGGTCGCGGAGGTATGGAAGATTTGCGGGATCCGGGATCGCGGTGAGTTTGAAGGAATCGGCTTTTCGGACGAATCGAGCGTATTCGATCGGGTGGATATAGCTCATTTTGCCGGAGCCTTCAATTCCCGAAAAGACTTCGCCTCTGAGTGAGCGCGGCGTCTCTGGGCAGTGCCAGATGTAGTCGAAAGAGTCGGGCTTGAAGTAGGGACGAACCGCGTCAACGAACAGCGCTTGGCCTTCTACCGAGATGCTTGTCGTCAGGTAGGGTGGTGCCGACTCGGAGTTGTCAGCGGCATACATTTGAACTGCAGAACCGAACTGCTTGAGATTCGAAAGGCATTGGGCACGCTTGGCGATGTGCTTTGGCTGGGGTCCGATTGGGATAAGAACGCCGACCATGACGAGTGTGATCAGCGCAATTCCAAAGAGTGCACAACCGTCCTTCCACGTTAGCGGCCTGCCGTTCACCTCTGTTTTAAAGAAATTTTTGGACATTAGATGCCTTCGTTATAGGTGCGGGCGACCTTGAAATTTGACCCATAGAAAAGAACCCGCCGGATGCGTCCTTCTAGATTCGAACTCATGAAGCGGTCTCCATGGGGCGAATGAATGTGGGGCACATTGTCGTGAGTCAAGACCTCCCGGATTGGATCGCGGAAGAACAAAACTTCTTCCTTGGCACTCACTTGGTCGAGGTTGATCAGCTTACGCCCAGGCTGTTTCGGGTCGTAGAGCGCCGCCAGTGAGGAGTCGTGGACATAGCCGAGCGGGCCGGTTCCTTCAATCGTTCCGGACTCGTATTTGCGAAATGCCGCCTTGTCTTCCGGGCAGAATTTGCTCTCGTGCCCAAGATACTCGTGAAGGACACCAAGGAGCTTTTCCCCGTCACCAGTGGTTTTGTCGTAGGTGTAAATCGGGGGAAGAATGTGGTCGTAGTCATCGGCATAGAGCAAGCTTGCGCGGGAGACTTCGAGCAAATTCGACGTGCAAGAAGACTCACGAGAGAGTTTCATCGCATCCCGAATCATTGGGTAAGCAAACGCACCACCCGCCGCGATCACTCCGAGGACGATGTAATCAATCAACCGCATCCGCCAGCCTGGACGATCAACGTAGTCCAAGTTGACGTAACCCGAGCCGTGCGTGGGTGGAGAATTAGTCTCCGTCGGATCCGCCGAAGGGGCTGCTGTAGTTGGGTGGTTCCTTCGTGATTTGAACATCGTGAGGGTGACTCTCTCGCAAGGCGGCGTTAGTGATCTTCTGGAACTCAGCTTTCTCTCTTAGTTCTAACAGATTTTCTGCCCCGACGTATCCCATTCCAGAGCGAAGGCCGCCGATCAGTTGCGCCATGGTGTCGCGAAGTGGTCCCTTGAACGGAACGCGCCCTTCGACTCCTTCGGGAACGATGACTGCACCGGAATCCTTGATTTGCATGTAGCGATCGCTCGAGCCAGACTTCATGGCCCCGACCGATCCCATGCCTCGGTACACCTTGTAGGCGCGGTTTCGGAAGATTTCGACCTCGCCAGGACTCTCTTCACAACCCGCGAACATGTTGCCCATCATCACGCAGCTTGCACCAGCGGCAAGGCACTTGACGATGTCGCCTGAAGAGCGGATTCCACCGTCGGCAATGGTGGGAATACCAAGCTTGTTGGCTTCCTCGGCACATTCAAGGACGGCGGTGAACTGGGGAACACCGATTCCGGCAACGACCCGCGTGGTACAGATCGAGCCAGCACCAATTCCGACACGAAGGCCATCTGCGCCAAGTTCGGCCAGAGCGCGGACACCCTGCGGCGTGGCAACGCTTCCGGCGATCACCTTCAGGTCAGGAAGCTTGTCCTTGAGCATCTTGAGGCAGCTCATGACTCCCTTGCTGTGTCCATGAGCGGCGTCGATGACAACAAAGTCCACACCGGCATCGTGGAGGGCTTTGGCTCGCTCGTAAGGCTCGCGGAGCGCACCGATAGCAGCTCCGACCACGAGTCGGCCTTTATCGTCCTTGGTCGAAAGCGGATGCTGTTGGACCTTAAGGATGTCCTTGATGGTGATGAGGCCCTTGAGGATTCCGTCGGCATCAACGATGGGGAGCTTCTCAATTCGATGCTCGGCAAGAATTTTTTGAGCCTCATCGAGAGAGGTACCGACTGCGGTGGTGACCAGGTTCTTGCTGGTCATCCGGGAGGAAATCTTCTGGGTGTAGTCGCTCTCGAATCGGATGTCTCGGTTGGTGAGAATTCCGACGAGGTGCCCCTCAGCGTCAACAACGGGCACGCCGGAGATGTGATACCGCTCCATCAGATCAACGGCATCTTGGATGACGGCATCAGCAGTGAGCTTGAACGGCTTGGTAATGACTCCACTTTCAGAGCGCTTCACTCGGTCGACAGCGGCACATTGGGCATCGATCGACATTGTTCGGTGAAGGACCCCAACGCCGCCCTCTCGCGCCATCGCGATGGCCATTCGAGCATCGGTGACGGTATCCATCGGGGAAGACACGATGGGCACCCGAAGGCGAATTCCGGGCAGGAATTGGGTGGAAAGATTTACTTCGGATGGAAGGACTTCGGTGTGCTGGGGAACCAGGAGTATGTCGTCGAAGCTTAGTCCTTCCTTAAATGAAGCCATAGATGATTATGACATAGCCGAACTACGCCGAGCCGATGGGTTGGATGATCAATTCGGCGCGAAGGAAGGCTTCGACGACCTCGGGGTTCCATTCACGGCCCGAGCTGCGCTCGATTTCTTCGAGTGCGATTTCGCGCATGATTGGGTCCTTCCACGACGCTCCGTGGAGCATCACGTCAAACGCTTCGCAAAGGCCGATGATCTGTGCGGCGAGGGGGATTTCTTCGGCGACGAGTCCGTCGGGATATCCAGCCCCGTTCCAGCGCTCGTGGTGGTACCGAATGCCGGGGATTGCGGTGGCGAGCCAGTCGTAGGATTCGACCAGGCGTACGGAAAACTCCGCATGTCGGCGGATGACGTCCAGTTCGGCATCGGTCAGCGAGCCAACCTTCGAGAGAACCGTCGAATCGAGCTTCGTTTTGCCAACATCGTGGAGGAGGGCAGAGTAGCGAAGTCGCAGGAGCTCTGCTTCGGAGAGGCCGAGCTCGGCGCCGGTTCCAACCGCGTAAACCGCGACTCGCTCAGCATGATCTCGTTCGCCAGGAGCGTTGAGGTCCAAAGCGACCAAAAGAGCTCGGATTGTTTCGTTGCGTTGCCGCCTTTCTTCGTTAGAAATTTCCATCGCGTTTACCGTTATGGGACGTTTGCACCTCTTCTGCAACGGCAGAGATGTTGGTACAGTAAACCTGAATCAAGATGCAAACACCTCCTCCTTTTAACCGTCCGCCGGAAGGCCAATATTATCAGCAGCCGATGAAGCCAAAGAAGAATCCTTTGGTGATTGTCTTCGCTATTTTAGGCGTTTTGACGCTTTGCTGTGGATTGCCCTTGGGGTTTGTCGGCTACTTCGGATTCAAAGGCATTAAAGCTGGGGTCGGCATGGGGCAATGTGCGGTTAATGTCCAGTTGATGTCTGACGCACTTAAGGGCTACGCGGCTGCAAACGGAGGGAAGCTTCCCCCGGCTGCCACATGGCAAACAGATATAGCAAAGTATTTCAAGGTTGAGAAGGACATGAAGGACCTTGACGACTTAAAGGGATCTCCAATCGAGTTCAAGATCTGGACCGCGAACGGTGAGTGGAGCTGTGGGCAACAAGAGAAGACTGGTTTTGCATTCAACGAGTCGCTTGCTGGAAAAGCAATCGAAGATGTCATGAAGTCATCGGCAAAGACTCCTGTGATCTTTGAAACAAACAAAGTTGCGTTTAATCAACACTCAAAGTATGTCCCGGTGGATAACTCCAAGGGACCACTCATGCTCGAAGGGATGGGAGACGCCCGACGACCTTGGTTCCTTGTCATGGCTGACGGAGCCATTGAGGGAATTAGCGACAAGAAGAACAAAGGGAGTGGCGATTTTCAGATCGACATTTCATCTGGTGAAGACTCTTCGAGCAACCAGAACCCCGATTCCAAGAACTCGCAGTAGTAAACTAGCGTTAAGGCAACTATGGCAAACCTCTTTATCGCAGCATTTGGACTTCCTGCTGGTTCAGAACTCTGGATCATCGGTGGCGTCGTTCTTCTTTTGTTCGGAGGAGCGAAGATTCCGCAACTGATGCGCGGCCTCGGTCGAGGTGTTGGTGAGCTAAAGGTCGGACTGGAAGAAGGCAAGAAAGCCTTCACCGATGCTTCGAGCGAAGATAAGAAAGACGACGAAAAGAAAGGCGAGTGATGTTGGCTGCTATTGGTCTTCCGGGACCTGTCGAGTTGTTCATTCTCGCTTTTCTCATAATCAAAGTCGGTCTCATCGTGGCTTTGATCTCGTACCTGTTCCGAAAATTCCCATCGATGATGCGCGGTCTCGGACGGGGGATCGGTCAGATGCAGCGCGGAATCGAAGAAGGACGTCGGGGTAAGTAATGCCAGGTCTACCGGGCGGTTCTGAGTGGATTCTCATTGGACTAGTTGTCCTTTTGCTGTTTGGCGGTGAAAAACTACCGTCCCTGATGCGCGGAATTGGCAAAGGTGTCGGCGAGCTCAAGGCTGGCCTTGAAGACGGAAAGCGCAAACTTCAGGAAGCGATGGAAGAAGCGGCCGACAAAAAAGCCGAGTAAATCAACGCTCCGTTTGTAGCGTCTCTTAACATTTCAAAAATGGGACGCGCCTGACTGCCGGGTAAACTGCCTACGAAAAATTGTGTGCTCGTCAACGACGCCGAGCGTTTGCAATGAAATTCGGAGAAAAACATTCACCTTATGAGCAACAAGCGCGTCTGGCTGTTTCGTGAGGGTAACGCAACTCTGCGTGACCTCCTCGGTGGTAAAGGTGCAAACCTTGCCGAAATGACCAATATTGGTCTTCCTGTCCCCCCCGGTTTTACCATTACGACCGAAGTTTGCACGGAGTATTACGCAACTGGTCGCGAGCTCCCAGCGGGCTTGATGGAAGAAATGACGACCGCACTTGCGGACGTTGAAAAGGACCTCGGCAAGAAGTTTGGCGATGCTTCCAATCCGCTTCTTCTTTCGGTTCGATCCGGTGCTAAGTTCTCGATGCCGGGAATGATGGATACGGTTTTGAACTTGGGTCTCACCGACGAAATCGTCGATGCACTCTGCAAAGTCTCCGATCCACGATTTGTTTACGACAGCTACCGCCGCCTCATCATGATGCTTTCGGATGTTGCTTATTCCGATAAGTACGAGCACATTTCCAAGCACGACTTCGAGCACCTGTTCGCTGACCTCAAGAAGGAACTCGGCGTTAAGGAAGATCTTGAAGTTGATGCAGAAGGCCTCAAGAAGCTCTGCGAGCAGTACAAAGCACACGTCCTCAAGGTCACCGGAAAGGACTTCCCACAAGATCCGTTCGTTCAGATGAAGGAAGCTGTCGAGGCTGTCTTCCGCTCCTGGAACAACGATCGAGCCATCGTTTACCGACGCAAGGAGAAGATTCCAGACGAGATCGGAACTGCGGTCAACATCCAGGCAATGGTCTTCGGAAACCGAGGCGACGACTGCGGAACTGGCGTTGCGTTCACTCGAAACGCTTCGACCGGCGAGAATGTTGTTTTCGGCGAGTACTTGATGAACGCACAGGGCGAAGACGTCGTTGCTGGCGTTCGCACCCCGCTCGAAATTGCTGACCTCCAGAAGGCAAATCCTGCGATCTACCAAGAGTTTGATGACACCTGTAAGAAGCTCGAAGCTCACTACAAGGACATGCAGGACATCGAGTTCACCATCGAGCACGGCAAGCTGTTCATTCTTCAGTGCCGATCCGGTAAGCGAACTGGACCAGCTGCGATCAAGATCGCCGTTGACCAGGTTAACGAAGGCCTCATCACCAAGGACCAAGCTCTTCTTCGAGTCGATCCTGAGCTGTTGAACCACTGCCTTCTTCCAGTTATCGCTCCAGGCACCAAGTACGCAACCATCGCCAAGGGTCTTCCCGCTGGCCCAGGTGCTGCAACTGGTATTGCAATCTTCGACTCCGAACGAGCTGCTGAGCTTGGTAAGGGCGGACTTGGTCAGAACGTAATCTTGGTTCGCGCCGAGACCTCGCCAGACGACCTCAAGGGAATGCTCGCCGCACAAGGCGTTCTTACCGAAAAGGGTGGAATGACCTCACACGCGGCACTCGTTGCACGTGGCTTTGGTATCCCAACCGTTGCTGGCTGTTCCGAAATCTCGGTTAACGCTGGTAAGAAGGAGTTCACCTACGCTGGCGGAACCATTAAGGAAGGCGATCTGATCTCCCTTAACGGAACCCTTGGTGAAGTTATCAACGGTAGCGTTCCTGTCGAGCCTCCAATGATGACCGGCGAGTTCGGCACCTTCCTTGGATGGGCCGACTCCGAGCGAACCCTTGGAATTCGAACCAACGCCGACACCCCAGAAGACACCGAGCTTGCAATCAAGTTCGGCGCTGAGGGAATCGGTCTCTGCCGAACCGAGCACATGTTCTTCGAAGGCGAGCGACGCCCAGTCGTTCAGCGCATGATTCTCGCTGAGAATGATGCCGAGCGAAAGGCCGCTCTCGACGAGCTTTTGGTCTTCCAGCGCGAAGACTTCAAGGGAATCTTTGAAGCTCTGAAGGGCAAGCCGATGACGGTCCGCCTCATCGACCCACCTCTCCACGAGTTCCTTCCGTCGCTTGCTTCGCTTATCGAAGAAGTTGCGGTTGCAAAGGCAAGCGGCAAGCCAGATGCGGCGAAGGAAGAACTCCTTCACACCGTTGAAGGAATGCACGAAATCAACCCGATGATGGGACTCCGAGGATGCCGATTGAGCATCGTCTTCCCTCAGATCGTTGAGATGCAAACCCGAGCAATCCTCGAAGGCGCTGCCGCAGTCATCAAGGCTGGCGGGGCTGCTAAGCCTGAGATCATGATCCCGCTGGTCGGCCACGTTAACGAGCTTCGCTTCGTTCGTGAGCGACTTGAGGCAACTGCAAAGAAGGTTGTCGAAGAGCAGGGCGTCGCAATTCCTTACGAGTTCGGCACCATGATCGAAGTTCCTCGCGGTGCTCTCACCGCCGACGAGATCGCAGCGGAAGCTTCGTTCTTCTCGTTCGGAACCAACGACCTTACGCAGATGACCTTCGGCTTCTCGCGAGACGACTCGGACAAGTTCCTCAAGCCATACGTGGCCCAGAAGATCCTCCCTGGCGATCCGTTTGAGTCAATCGACCAGACCGGCGTCGGCCTCCTCATGGAGATCGCCGTCGAGAAGGGCCGAAAGGTTCGACCAGGCCTCAAGATGGGCATCTGCGGCGAGCACGGCGGCGAGCCACGATCCATTGCATTCTGCAACAAGATCGGCCTCGACTACGTCAGCTGCTCCCCATTCCGAGTGCCTATCGCTCGACTCGCAGCGGCACAAGCCGCAATCCTTGCCAGCAAGGGCGGCGCTGAGCGCGACAAGTAAACGCGAAGCAGTTCGCAAAAAAATCCCCCATCGGTTATCCGATGGGGGATTTTTTGTAAGTGATCTAGCCGCCTCAGAGGGAGGTGTAAACCTTTGCTCCTGAACCGCCTTTATAGACAACCACGGCTGTTCCGCCGGAGGTTCCCAGGTTGATAGGGTCAGACGTGCCGACGACGGTGGTGCTTCCTGGCGCCGTGAAGAGGACTCGGTAGCTGCCCTTCGTTAGAATGACTTCGCCGAAATTGAGCGAAGCGAGCGACTTCCAATCATTAAACGACGGTGTGACGGTCGAACTGAGCGACGAGACCAAGTAGGCGTCGACTGCGCTCCCGGTTCCGTTGAGGACGGCGATGAACGCTTCATCGGTCGTAGGTCCTCGGAACGGCTTATAGGAGGCGGTCGCGGTGTTGAGGAAGACGCGGAACGTAGGCGCCGATGCAGAGATGGTCACCGTTTCGTTAAGCTGGTCAGTTGAGCTTCCCACAAATCGGTAGCGAGCGGCAAAGGCGCGAGCTTCCAGTGAGAACGTTCGACTCTGGTCGGGAGTGTCGGTTCCGGCGCTCACTGCGTCCAAAAAAGTTTCCAGATTTGAACTGGACGCATTGACGACAATCAGCTTGCCGGTGGCACTTGAAGTTCCGGCTCCGCCGCCGCCACATGCAAAAAGCGTGAGGACAAGCGCGACTCCACCGAGGAATTTAGCGAATCTCATATCACAGAGATTTTATCCCGAAGTTCTACGGCAACATTTCGTAAGCAGTCAAGGCGAGCAATCACAGCCGAATCGGCTTGCCGCCAGCGTCCGCAGATCGGAGGATTGCGTCCATGATTCTCACGTCACGCAGACCCATATCGCCGCCTGTTCGGAGCACCATCTTGGGGTCGCGGATGCACTGGCTGAGATGGTCCATCTGAAGCGCCCATTGGTTGGCTTCATTTGGAATCATCGGCTGGCCATTCAGCGTGAATTGGTGGTTTTCGTAGCCGGTGGCAGGTTCGGCGTCGATACGTCCAGCATTGCCATAGATGCGAACGTTGTTGGCGTTCCAACTGTAGCTGGTGGCCCCTTGCCCTGTAATGCCGTTCGGGAAGACAAGGGTGAAGTGATTGGAGTCTTCAACTTCTTTGAACAGCTTGTTACTGCTCTTGTCGCGGGTTCCGATGACCTCAACAGGGTCGGCTCCAGCGAACATGCACATCGCCTGAATGGCGTAGATGCCGATCTCACTGATTGCGCCAAAGCCGCCAATTGCTCGCTTGTGGTGCCACTGACTCCAGTCGCCGAGAGTGAAGCCGTGGTCGCTGCGAATGTAGCGAATCGTGCCAAGTTTCCCTTCTTTGCAGAGTCGAAGCGCCTCCAAGTTGTGGGGCTCGAAATGGCAACGGTAGCCAACTCCGAGTCGCTTGTTCCGCTTCTTTGCTTCCTCAACCATCTCGATCGCCTGCTTGAGGTCGCCCGTCATGGGCTTTTCGCAGCTGACGTGCTTTCCGGCCTTGAGCGCCCGCATCACGTACTCGTGATGGGTTCCGGGAGGGGTGATGACGTAAACAACGTCAATGTCTGGATCGTTGGCGATCTTCTCCAAGTTTTTGTAGTCGTAAATCTTGTTCTCGGGAATCCCATATTGCGCGCCGTACTGCTTGCCCTTCTCGGGCGTTCCTGTGATCAGCGACACTAGACGACTGTGTTTGCAGTGCTTGAAGTTCGGAAGGATATTGCGAGTCGCATAACCTCCCAAGCCCAACACGGCCCACCCGACCGGCTTATCTTGTCCAAAGTTGCCGAGTGCGGCAGCTCCGGTTGCGGCCAGAAGTTCGCGACGAGAAAGATCCATGAACGCAGTTTACGCTTCGATGTCTGGCAATGGAGCAAATTTCTCCATCAGCTGTGCGTACTGCTTTGCGCCCATGTTATGCGGCCTCGCGGTGACACGAGCGGTGAAGTTTCCATGGATGAAATCGCCTTCGGTGTACATCCAATCAGAGATTTGAGAGGTGGGGTAGCTAACCTTCTGGCCGACTTCCACACACCGTACAACGCCCGGATCGTTACCGACGATCCCTGTAATCTGGTCCCCGTCCAAGGCGGGATTCTCAAGCCAAAAGTGTTCAGCCCCGTACTCATCTTCGATGCGAACTTTTACGAAGTAGTCCTCAGGGTTAAGAGCGGAGTCTCGCTTCTCCCAGAAGTAAGGGAGGGACTGGCGTGCGTTAGCGTATGCTGCCTGGAGCCCCGGATCATCCGGATCGACTGATGTGAGCGTCTCGGGAAGTCGGGATCGACGGAAGAAGTCCAGTGCCTTGACGATCAGGAGTCCTATCGCGACAATTCCGATGAATTGAAACAGCTCAGCCACAGCGGTCATTGTACAGGTCTCGAGGCAAAAGCGGAACACTCGTGTTCATTCGTCCGTCGCTTCTATATGGACATGCTCAATCGAGTGACGATCGGGATCCGAATTCCCGAGTTGAACCTCGAAGAAGTTGAACGGGCCCTTCTGCAGATTCGGCGAAAGCCGGGAATCTTGGATGTTCGCTGGAGTCAGCCAGACGAGTGGATCGTTCCGCTGGTCCCTGTCGGGGAAGTCGGGGTTGCGACCATCGCTGCGTTGAAGCAGAAACTCACTCCGTTCATTGCGAACATCAACCACTTTGATGCGGTCTTTGGTGGCTTCTCAGGGATGCCAAACTTGATTCAGCCACGTTATGTGACGCTCACATTCGATGAAGTTTATGCGGGCGCAATGTCACGAATTGCGACAGCCATTCAAGAGGAAGTTGCGAACATTATTCCGCCAAAGGATGCGAAGAGCTTGCAGAACTACATCACTCTTGGGCGCCTCAAAACCGAGAGTGAGCCCCTTAGAGTTGCGCTCGGACGGGCGCTTAAGATTCCCGAACAGCCCTCACTTCAACCGCTTCCGGTGACTTCGATCGACCTTCTCAGTGCGTACGCCACGACAAATGGGATGAGCTACAAGGTGATTGAGTCGTTTCCAATGAAGTAATCTGCCGGGCAACATGACTTTAGCGACCCTCGCCCTAGCATTCTCACTTGCTCCTCAGAGTAACGATGAGATCATTTCCAAAATCGTCAATGAGGCCAAAACCAACTCGCAGGCAATGAAAAGCCTGCAAGAGCTTACGTCGAAGTTTGGTCCCCGGCTGACAAGCTCCTCGAACTTGGAACGATCAGAAAAGTGGATGATGGACCAGTTCAAGCGCTATGGATGTACTAATGTTCACCTAGAGGCCTGGGGCGCATTTCCGGTCGGCTTCGACCGTGGAAAGAACTCGTTTGGGCGGATGACTGCGCCGACTGCGCGACAGTTTGAGTTCACTTCGCCAAGTTGGAGCGAGGGGACGAAGGGCGCTGTTAAGGGGCTCGCTATTGCTTGTCCCAAGGATAAGGCAGAACTAGAGGCGGTCAAGGGCAAGTTGAAAGGGGCCTGGATTGTTATGGACCGACAGCCACGCCGGTCGCGGCCCGGCGCTGATGCGCCGTCTGCCGAGATGCAAGCGCAGATCGATCTCGACTCTGCTATCGATGCTATGGGGATCGCGGGCCGAGTTTACGGATCACGCAGCGAACTCGTGATTACCTCCGGAAGTTTCCGAGATAAGACCTTTGAGAAGCATCCGACTGACCGGAGCGTCACGATTCGAAAGTCGGATATGGACGCGCTCAAGGCGTCGATGGCGGAAGGAAAGTCCGTTGAGCTTGAGTTCAACTTGGATCAGAAGTTCCGCAAAGGTCCAGTGGTCCAGCACAATGTTGTCGCCGAGATCAAAGGCACAGAAAAGCCTGACGAGATCGTGATCATCAGTGGTCACCTCGACAGCTGGGATGGTCCCGGCGCAGTCGGTGCGTCGGATAACGGCACTGGCTCCTGCACCGCGCTTGAGGCAGCTCGGCTCCTGTTAAAAGCCGGAGCGAAGCCAAAGCGCACGATCCGCTTCATCCTGTGGGGTGGTGAGGAGCAGGGCCTTTATGGATCGCGGAGTTATGTCATCCAGCACGAGAAGGAGATGGACAAGATCAGTGCTGTCTTCGTTGACGATGGTGGAAGCAACTATATTGGCGGCTATAACGGACACCCTGATATGAAGGCGATCCTCCAGAAGGGAATGGACTCCGTGGTTGCAGCGTTCCCTGACCTGCCTATGCGCTACACCGAGCGAGCAAACCCGAAGACGCAGATCGGATCAGACCAAGATAGCTTCAATGCCGTCGGAGTGCCTGGATTCTTCACTCTTGAGACTGGTTCTGAGAAGTACGGGACGCAAGACTACAACTTCATTCACCACACCCAGCACGACACGATGAAGTACGTGATCCCCATGTACATGGTCCAGTCGTCAGTGGCCCACGCTATTGTCGGTCTGACCGTGGCGAACGCCGACACGATGCTTCCTCGGTATCCAAAGTTTGAGTACAAGCTGAATCCAGAGGGGATTCCGGGGCTCGCTTCGGTTTGGCCAAAGAAGTAATCGCGGTTGACATCAAGAGATTCAGCATGCAAGACTACAAGGGTCTTGATGCTGAATCTTCTTCACCATCACCATATCCACCATCATTGCGCCTAAGTTGCCGCAATGATGTTTTTTGGTTTGCCGTTCCGCGCGAGCCACCTTCCCCCCAATTCGACAGCCAAATATGAACTTAAAACTTGCCCTTCCTACTGGGCGCATCCAGCAAAACGTATACAAGCTTCTTGAAGAAGCCGGAATTCGGCTCTCTGGTGGTCCTCGATCTTATCGTCCAACCCTCAGCGCGGAGGGGTTTGACACCAAGATCCTCAAGACCCAAAACATTGTCGAGATGCTCTCGATCGGTCGCCGTGATCTCGGTTTTGCGGGGCACGATTGGGTGCGTGAAAAGCGAGCCGATGTTGTTCATTTGCTCGATACGGGTCTGGATAAAGTGCGTATTGTCGCCGCTGCTCCGGCTGGTTTTCCTGAGGCTGAGTCCTATCAGGGTCGGCAACTGGTGGTCGCGACGGAATACGTTCAGCTTGCGCAGGATTGGATCGACGAAAAAGGCATGAACGCAAAGGTCATCCGGTCGTACGGAACAACTGAGGTCTTCCCACCTGAAGATGCCGACTGTATCGTCGATAACACTTCCACCGGCGAGACGTTGAAGGCATCGGGCTTGCAAATCATCGACGACATTATGCGGTCGTCCACTGCGCTCTTTGCGAGCCAGCAGGCGATGGCCAATCCAGAGCTACGGGGCCGCATCGAAGACTTCGTCGTACTCATTCAATCCGTTTTGGATGCCCGAGATCGGGTCATGATCGAAGTCAACGTCAGTCGAGAATCGCTGGAAGCGGTGGCGGCTTGCTTACCTTCGATGCGCCAGCCGACGGTGGCTGCTCTCCACGGAGACGCGGGCTTCGTCGTTAAGTCAGCGGTAAAACGCACCGATCTGCCGGTTCTGATTCCTTTGATTAAAGCAAAGGGAGGCACCGATATCGTTGTTTCGACGATCTCCAACGTAATTCCATGAGCCGGATTGTCGGGGTGATTGACACCAAAGTTGCGAACACCGCGAGCATCTTCGCAGGGCTTCGCCGAGCTGGGTTAGAACCAGTTCCGGTTGGATCCGCTTCGGAGATGGCAGCGCAAGAGGCAATTGTCTTGCCGGGCGTAGGGGCCTTCGCCGCAGGGATGGCTGCCCTTGAGCGAATGTTTTTGGTCGAGCCTTTGCGGGATTGGATCGCCGCAGATCGACCGTTTTTGTCCGTTTGTCTCGGTATGCAACTTCTGTTCGAATCGAGTGAAGAATCGCCCGGAGTTGAGGGGCTAGGCATTGTTCCAGGAGCGGTCACTCGGTTCCCCACCGGCGTTGTGATCCCGCACTTTGGCTGGAACCAGATCTCGTCAGATTCGGAGTTCTTCCCGTCAGGAGATGTCTACTTCGCAAACTCGTTCCGAGCTACCGATCCGCCAGAAGGATTTGAAGTTGCGACTTGCAACCATGGTGGAGAATTCCTTGCCGGAATCCGGAAGGGAAGGGTCGCGGCAGTGCAGTTCCACCCGGAAATTTCAGGAGACGCTGGAGCGAAAATCCTTTCGAGGTGGGCTCAGTGGTAACGAAGCGCATCATTCCATGCTTGGACTGTCGCGATGGTCGCGTTGTGAAAGGTGTCAACTTCCAGGGGCTGAAGGACGCTGGTTCACCGGTTGAGCTATCGCTTCGATACCAAGACGAAGGTGCAGACGAGATCGTGATCTTGGATGTTGGAGCAACGGTCGAGGGACGGCAGAATCAGCTGGACACGATTCGTGCAGTACGCGTTGACCTTGCGATTCCTTTGACCGTCGGTGGCGGAGTCAGGGAACTGAGGGACATCGAAGCATTGCTCGATGCTGGGGCGGATAAGGTTTCGATTAACACCGCTGGAGTTGACCGACCAGAGTTGATCCGTGAGGCCACCGAGGCCTTTGGCGCTCAATGCACAGTTGTCGCAATCGACACCAAGTGGACGGGAGATCGATGGAGCGTTCTTACTCGTGCGGGGCGAGATGTGCGCGATATCGACACCCTGCAGTGGTGCGAAGAAGTCGCCAGACTGGGTGCCGGAGAAATTCTTCTGACGAGTTTTGACCGCGATGGAACGAAGGAAGGGTATGACCTCAAACTTCTTCGAGCGGCGAGTGGTGCCGTGCAAATTCCCATCATCGCCAGCGGTGGCGCAAAGACCGCGGATGACCTGTACGACGCCTTCAAAGCCGGTGCAAACGCGGCCCTGGCTGCTTCTATCTTCCACTATGACAATCTCCACATCTCGGACATCAAAGCCCATTTGGCGGGCAAAGGCATTAGGGTGAGACAATGATCATTCCAAGTATCGATCTACAAAGCGGCAAGGCCGTTCAACTGATTGGCGGCAAGGAGTTTGCCGTCGATGGGGGCGATCCGCTCAACTGGGCAAGTGAATTTGGGATTGCGGGTGAAATTGGGGTCATTGATCTCGATGCCGCGCTGGGAACCGGGAACAACCGCGAGACGATCGTCGGTATTCTGCGTGATCATCGATGCAGGGTCGGTGGCGGAATCCGCACCATCGAAGACGCGATGTTCTACTTGGATCACGGCGCGCTCCAAGTGATTATTGGCACCAAAGCGACCCCGGAGTTTTGTTCCCAGCTTCCTCGGGCGCGAGTAATGGCGGCGCTTGACACCTATCATGGCGAAGTCGTGGTGGATGGATGGCAGACGAACACGAAGAAGCCGATCGAAGAGCGCATTGCCGAGTTGAAGGATCACGTAGGCGGATTTTTGGTTACGTTTGTCGAGCGCGAAGGGCGCATGGTCACGATGGACATGGATCGATGCCGAGCTCTGAAAGAGCTTTGCGGCGATGTTCCGCTGACCGTCGCCGGAGGGCTTTCAACCGTCGAAGAAGTCGCCGAGTTGGACGCAATGGACATTGATGTCCAGGTTGGGATGGCACTTTATACGCGCAAGATTGACTACATCGACTGCGTACTCTCGCCGCTGAAGCGGCGGCTCCCGGACCAGCTTTGGCCCACCGTGGTGGCTGATGAGCAGGGGCGAGCGTTGGGGCTGGTTTGGAGCAGTGAAGAGTCGGTACGGCTTGCCGCCAAAGAGCGTCGGGGCATCTACTACTCCCGATCGCGCCAGGAGATTTGGCGAAAGGGCGAAACCAGTGGAGCAGTGCAGGAGCTTCTCAGAATCGACTTGGATTGCGATCGAGATGCGCTCCGGTTCACGGTTCGTCAGGCGGGAACGGGATTCTGTCACAAGCAGACAGAGTCGTGCTGGGGAGATTTGGGCGGGTTTGGAGCCTTACAGGCAACCTTGGTTGACCGGAAAGCAGATGCGCCCACAGGTTCATACTCGGCCCGACTGTTCACCGAGGATGGGCTTCTTGAGAGCAAGCTCAAAGAAGAAGCAAAGGAGTTGACAGAGGCTACTGAGCGGAGCCACATCATCGCGGAAGCGGCCGATCTGTTCTATCTTGCGACAACGAAGCTTGTTCAGTCGGGGATTTCATTGGTGGAGGTTGAGCGAGAGCTTGACCGCCGAAGCAAAAAGGTGACGCGCCGCGGAGGAGACCGGAAGTCGTGATCACGATTTTTCAATATGAGAAGCTCAGTGATGCCGACCGTAGTCGGCTGATGGCTCGAAGCCAGGCTTCACTAATCGACATTGCCCCCACGGTGCAATCTTGGCTCGGTCGCATTGCCAAAGACGGCGATGTCGCCGTCATGGATTATCTTAAGACGTTTGACCAGAAGGAAGGCAAATTGGGCTGGCAGGACGCGGAGAGTTTTCGGTTGGAAGTCTCCCAGGAGGATATTGTCCGAGCGTACGAAACGATTTCGGAGGATCTTCGAGATCGTATTCGTCAGCAGGTAACACTGTCACGCAAATTCCACACTGAGTATGCGGCGACGCTTCCTCAAGAGTGGGAAACTGTGCAGGTCGAAGGTGTTCGCGCAGGTTATCGGCGGGTTCCGATCGAGCGCGCCGGACTTTATGTTCCCGCAGGTAAGGCCCCGTTGCCGACAGTTGCTCAGATTCTGACTGTAGCAGCGAAGGCGGCCGGAGTGGCTACCGCAGTGGTGACTTTTCCACCGTGCCCTTGGGAGAGTGAGGCCGCGATCATCGTGGCGGCAACTGAGGCAGGAGCCGACCGCATTTTCCGAGTCGGAGGAATTGCGGCGATAGGGGCGTTGGCGTACGGGACTGAGTCAATTCCAAAGGTGGACAAGATCGCGGGCCCCGGCAATCTCTATGTTCAGGCTGCGAAACTGTTTGTGTCTGACCGGGTCGGGATCGACATGTTTGCGGGACCAAGCGAGGCGATGTTCATCGCCGACGATACGGCTAACCCGGCATTCATTGCCGCCGATGTGTTGGGGCAGTGTGAGCACGGCCCAGACTCAGCGGGTGTTGTCGTAACGACGTCACAGGTGATGGCGGAGGCGATTCAATCTGAGATTGCGCGTCAATTGGAGAAGTTGGATAGGCAGGCGTACGCTGCCACGGCCTTGGAACGGTACTCGGCGATTATTGTGTTTGCATCTGAAGCTGAGATGCTCGACTATGTCGATGCCTACGCTCCGGAACACCTCGAAATCCAGACAAGCGATCCTGTCGCAATTTTGGAGCGACTGCGAAACGTCGGTTCCGCATTCCTGGGGCAGTTTGCGCCCATCGCGGCGGGGGATTACGCGACGGGAACGAACCACACACTTCCCACCGGAGGTGCCGCTCGATACGCGTCGGCAGTAAGCCCGGAGACATTTATGCGAACGATCCAATTCCAGGAGGCCACTCGCGAGGGGCTGGGGTCGTTGGAGCAGATCGTGACTTCAATCGCGAATGCGGAAGGCTTAACTGCCCACAGAGATTCGGTGAAGATCCGAAACTCACCGCTTGAGTGACAGGATTCATGTAAAGTCTGGGGCATGCCCAAAAAGCTTTGTTTCTTGTTGCCCCTGATCCTCGTTGGCTGTGGAGGTTCTGGCTCAGGAGATACGGCGGTTACGCTCGCAAAGCAAGTGATTGCGTCGGGCCTCAGCCAGCCAATGCAGTACAAAGCGGTCCCAGGCCAACCAACTTTGGCGTACGTGGTCGAGCGCGGCGGGCTCATCAAGGTTTTGGTCAATGACGTTGTTCAATCGACTCCATTACTGAACCTTTCTGCGCTCTTAAGCACGGCTGGAGAGGGTGGCGTCTTGGGCATCGCGTTCGATCCAGACTTCACCACAAATCGGTACATCTATGCTCACTTCTCGTCAGGAACCGATGTCGATACAACCATCGTTCGATATACGGTTGACAGCTCATTTTTGACCGCGAGCATCAGTAGTTCGGCGCCAATATTCAAAACGAACCAGGCTCCCTACGGCAACCACAAAGGGGGATCGATAAACTTCGGCAGCGATAACATGCTGTACGTTGCGCTTGGAGATGGTGGAAGCTCAAACGATCCACTCAACCGCTCGCAGGACAAAACCACTCTTCTGGGGAAGATGCTCAGAATCAACCCGACCGGCGATGCCTACCCAACGGATCCAGATAACAATTACTCGATCCCAGCCGGAAATCCATTTCTGGGCGACTCAACTGTTCGACCCGAAATCTGGTCCTTCGGTCTACGCAACCCCTTCCGCTGGTCGTTCGACTCGGTCCTTGGTGGATTTCTGATTTCGGATGTTGGGCAGGATTCTTACGAAGAGGTTAGCTATGTCGCAATCGTTAATGGCGGACGCAATTTTGGCTGGCGAGTTCGAGAAGGGAAGCACGCGATCAGCAACTCAGGACCCACCTTTGGCACTGCATTCACCGATCCATTCATCGATTACCCGAGATCCGCAGGTCGATCGATCACGGGTGGCTTTGTCTACAGGGGGACTGCGTTGCCCGAGCTAACTGGTCGCTACTTTGTAGCCGACTTTGTTACAAACAAGTTCTGGGCAGTACCGATCACTGTGGTGGGTGGAGAAGCAACATCGATTACGATGCCTTCGGCAACTTCCATCACTGGGGGCCTCAATGGAACGGTCTCCATCGATCCTGATGCGAACGGAGAAGCAATCGTCACCGAACTCAGCGCAGGAAGAGTCTCGCGCCTCATTCCGGTCGCAACGCCTTAGTTCAGGAAGCATAAGTACCCACGACAACTTTTGGACCATCGATATCGATCCTCATATTTACTGCGGGATTGTCCTCGACGCCGATGAGGAGACAATTCCTTTTGCGTTGGCGCAACGCCTGCGAATAGATGGAGAGCTAACTCTCTGGGAGTTCCAAGCGGGTTGGAACCATAACCATCCAGCGCTCAGGGGGCTTGCGGAAATTCGGAATGAAATCGAGACATTCAAGCTGTGGGAGCGCATCCTGAATGAGCGGTTTCCAGATGAATCATTTGTCATTGAGCAGTGTCCACTCGAATCAATGACTTGGTATCAGCCGGGACCCGGTGCACCGCAGACTGACGCGGACGATTGGGAACCAGCTCCGATCTTCCGCGAAGTTCCCGCAAAAGATTTCTTAGCGGCTCTAAAGTCGAAGACATCACCTGTAGAAGGGCTTGCCGAGTTTCACGAATCAAGTCAAGAGTTGGCTAACGTCAAAGCCAAGCTCCAGACAGTTGTCGATGTTCGGCTCCATCCGGAACATCGTGGTGTGCTAATCGCGACTGACTCCACAACCGGAGAGACTGTCGCTTATGCAACTCGAACGATTCGGACTTTGATTGGCCCTACCCCCGAATAATCGCGAGCAACTCTTCGGTCTTCGCAACCATCATCGCGTGATCGCCTCGAGTCTCGACGTTGAGCCGGATAACCGGTTCGGTGTTCGAACCCCGAAGGTTGAATCGCCAGTTGGGGTACTCGATGGACAGACCGTCGATTCGAGTAATCGTTCCGCCGGGAGCGTACTTCTCTTCAACCGCCGCGAGGATGGTTTGGACATCAGAAACCTTGGAGTTGACTTCGCCGGAGCATGGATAGTTGGCAACCATCTCGGAAACAAGGTCACCGAGCGAACGACCAGTGGATGAGACAAGCCGAGCGATCAGCAAGAACGGGATCATGCCGCTGTCGCAGTACCAGTGGTCCTTGAAGTAGTGGTGAGCCGACATCTCTCCGCCATAAGTGGCATCTTCGGCGCGCATCTTCTCTTTGATAAACGCGTGGCCCGACTTGCACATTACTGCCCGTCCGCCAAGCTTTTCGACGATATCGAGCGTGTTCCAAGTGAGTCTGGGGTCGTAAACGATGGTTGCCGTCGGATCGGCCTGAAGAACGGCTTGGGCGAGTAGACCGACGATGTAGTAGCCCTCAATGAAGTTGGCGTGCTCGTCGAAGAAGAAGCAACGGTCGTAGTCGCCGTCCCAGGCAACGCCGAAGTCGTACCAGCCAGCCTTCATATCGGCAATCGCGCCGGCTCGGGCTTCTTCAAGAATGGGGTTAGGGACGCCGTTGGGGAAGTTTCCGTCGGGCGTAAAGAGACGATTCGTTGACTCCAGCGGAAGATGGGGTAACAGCTTTTCGAGGGCAACTCCAGCCGCACCGTTTCCAACATCGCAAAGAACCTTAAGGGGCTTGAGCGAGGATGGCGAGACGATTTTGAGAAGGTGGTCGACGAAGTCGGCGTAAACATCCTTATCAATGCGCGATCCGTTTCCGGTTCGCTCCCAGTTCTGCTCGTGAGCCCGTCGCTCAATCTCATTGAGTCCGGTGTCAGAGGATACGGGTCGGCTCTCTTGGCGAACCATCTTGAGACCGTTGTACTCTGGCGGGTTGTGGCTGGCGGTGATCATACAGCCGCCGTCGTAGCCGTAGAACGCGGTGGCAAAGTAAACCATCTCGGTTCCGACGAGTCCTAGGTGGATAACATCGACTCCAGCGTCGTTGAGTCCACGGGCAAAAGCATCGTAAAGTTCGGGGCCAGAAAGACGGATATCGTAGCCGACGCAGACCGTTTTGGGTTGAAGCTCATCGGCATAGGCGCGACCTACTCGGTAAGCGACATCGGGATTCAGTTCCGTAGGAACGATGCCGCGAATGTCGTACGCCTTGAATGCTGGAAAGTATTTGCCCATGAGACCCTTAGTTCTTACCTTATGGTTGGCAAATTGTGCTGTCTCTTAACCATCATAGATGAATGCCCGCAGAACTTCTAGGTGCCCATACCCCCATCAAAAACGGCCTCGGAGGGGCAATTCGTGAGGGGAAACGGATCGGCTGTACGGCGGTCCAGGTCTTCACCAAGAGTCCACAGCTATGGAAGGCAAAGGAGATCTCGGCTGAAATGGTCGCCGATTTCAAGGCCGCACAGGCAGAGACGGGGATCACCGAAGTCGTCGTCCACGACTCGTACCTGATCAACATGGCATCTGCGGTAGAAGAAGGGCGCGAAAAGTCGATCCTCGGTTTGACGGATGAACTCAACCGTTGCGCTCAGTATGGGATTCGATATTGCAACTCACACATGGGTGCGCATGTTGGCCAGGGGGTAGAGGAGGGCATTCGGCTCTTGGTCGAAGGGGCTAAGCGGGTACTCGCGAACTCCGACCCTTCTGTGATTCTCCTGATGGAAACCACGGCTGGTTCCGGGTCCTCGCTCGGTGCTACTTTTGAGGAGCTCAAAGCGGTTCTGGATGGACTTCATGGTGACGCGCGAGTTGGGGTGTGCGTCGATACGTGCCATATCTTCGCGGCCGGGTACGACTTGCGTACGCCGGAGACCTATGCGGAAACATGGGCGAAGTTTGAATCTGTGATCGGTTTCGACCGGCTGAAGGCGGTCCACTGCAACGACTCATTGAAGCCATTTGGATCGCGTAAGGATCGCCATGCGCAGCTTTCCGAAGGCGAAATTGGCGAAACTCCATTCCGACTGATGGTCAACGATGAGCGTTTCCGCCACATCCCGATTCTTCTCGAAACTCCGATCGAGAATGACGGGCATGAACGAGACTTGGCGAAGCTGAAGAGCTACATCGCCTAACCTGAAAAATGGGTCTAGTGACTGATAACCTCGGTCACCATCATTCAGGGAAACTGGTACACGAAGCGAGACTTCCAGAGTCGAAATCTGCCAAAATTGAACCTAGATTCCCTTGACCACCTCCACGCCAACCTTTTATGACATCCTAGGTGTGGGGCCAGTTGCCGATTCCGAGACGATTCGTCGTGCGTATCGACGACTCGCCCAGAAGCACCACCCGGACGTGAGCGACTCTCCAGACGCTCATGAAAACATGGCGCGGATCAACGAGGCGTTCGAGACTCTGACCGACAAAAGTCGGCGCGAAGAGTACGATGCACTCCTCGCTGGGGGACCCCAAGATCAGGCGGAAGCCACCCCCCAAACGCCCGTTATGGTCCGCTTGGTTAAGCGGCTTCATGGACACAAAACTCCGGTCTACGCAGTGGCGTTTGCACCCGACAGCGGCCAACTCATGTCGGTTGGCTTCGACAACGAGCTGATCTGGTGGGCAGAAGAAGGCGAGTCCACTCGCCAAACTAAACTCGAAAGTGGAGCAGTTTCGACGCTGCGAGCGTTCGCCGATGGACGAGTGATGGCTGCAGGATCAACCGAGAGCCATGTAAACGTCTGGCGGCTTGATGGAGAAGAGGTCAAGAACTGGAAGGGCGTCCAAGAAGAGTGGGTGAGCTGCGTTGCGATCTCCGGAGACGGATCATCGATCGCCGCAGGTTCGGTACACGCTCAGCTGAGGGTCTGCGACGCTCAAACTGGGACGGCAATGTACACGCTGAGAAGTGCCGACGCAAGCGTCACTGCGGTTGCGTTTAGCTCCGACGGACAGCTTTTGGCCGGTGGGACGGCAGATGCTCGGGTGACGATTCGTGAGGCGAAAACGGGACGTTGGATCCGAACGATCGAGCGACTCCGTTCGATGGTTACCGCAATTGCCTTCAGTGTTGATAACCAGTTCCTCGCAGTTGCCGGAGTTGATCTCAGCATCCGGGTCTTTGATCTTTCAACAGGCAATCTCCTCAAAATGGTGTATGGCCACTCAAAGCCGATCGAGGCTCTGGCCTTCCATCCCAACGGCTGGCTGTTTGCCTCAGGGTCGCGAGACGGCACAATCGGCCTATGGAACGCGGCAAAAGGCATTGGAAGCGTCCGCATTGAGGCGTCATCGCGTCCTATCTCATGCGTCGCGTTTAACGCGGATGGATCGCGGCTGGCTGCGAGCGGGCAAGATAAGCTCGTCCGCTTGTTTGAGATCACTGCCAAGGTCTAAAGGCTGATCGTACAGCCGATTGGCTTCGTTTCCTTCACTTTAGGCGCTTGCCCAGCGAGAGCCGATTGGATCGCGTTTCGAAGGTCCGGGCTAGTGGGCTTCCGCCACTTGTAATCGGAGCCGTAGGCATCGTCGATCCGCCCCCTGTAGACCAGGCTTTGCCCCATGTAGACCACTGCCGTTGGTACAACCGTGGCTCCGGCTCGCTTCGCCTCAACTGCCTTGGGATCAAGGAGGAAGGGAGCCATGATCTTGAATTCCTTCTGATGCTGCTTTGCCGTCTTCGTTGTGATTCCGGGTTCTGAGTAGACCATTCGGAAGTTAGCTTTTGGGAAATCGCGCACGATCCGATTGACTTCCGGTGAATATCGTCGGCAAATAGGACAGTCAGAAGTGATAAAGAAATCGACTCGAACTTGTGGCGTGAACAGGGGCAACATATACAAGTTGAACGCCGGAGGTCATCCGGCGTTCTGCGAATTCACTCGCTAGCGAGGAACGGGTAGCGATAGTCGGTCGGAGGAACGAAGGTCTCTTTGATCGTCCGCGCCGAGAGCCAGCGATAGAGATTTAGAGCAGAGCCAGCTTTATCGTTGGTTCCGCTTGCCCGGGCTCCGCCGAAGGGCTGCTGCCCGACAACCGCACCAGTTGGTTTGTCGTTGATGTAGAAGTTTCCTGCTGCATTGCGGAGGAGCTTGGTGGCAGTCTCGACAGCGTATCGATCTTGGGAGATGACGGCTCCCGTTAGGGCATAAGGCGAGGTTTCATCAACCAGCTTGAGGGTCTCTTCCCATTTCTCTGCGTCATAGACGAAGAGGGTTAGGACTGGGCCAAAGATCTCTTCGCACATCGTTCGGTACATCGGATCGGTGACTTCAATGACCGTGGGTTCGATGAAGTAGCCCTTTGACTTATCGTAGCCACCGCCGACCAGGATGTTCTGGCCGTCTACCTTTGCCTTATCGATGTAGGCGGCAATATTATCGAAGCTCTTCTCATCAATGACAGCATTGACGAAGTTGCCGAAGTCCTCGACCGACCCTTGCTTGAAGGATTTAGTCCCTTCGATCAAGAGTTCTTTGACGCGAGGAGCGATGTTCGAGGGGATGTAGCAGCGAGATGCCGCTGAGCACTTTTGCCCCTGATACTCAAAGGCACCGCGGAGAAGGGCGGTCGCGACCACGGCGGGGTCAGCGGACTTGTGAGCGACCACGAAGTCTTTTCCACCGGTCTCTCCGACGATTCGAGGGTACGAGCGATAAATGTTGTTGGCAAGACCCTCGCCGATTTGCTTCCACATGGTGTTGAAGACTCCCGTAGAACCTGTGAAGTGAACTCCAGCGAAGTCGCGGTGGTTAAAACAAACCTTACCGATCGTTGGACCATCGACGTAGATCAGGTTGATAACGCCGTCGGGGAGTCCGGCTTCCTTCAGGACTCTCATGAACATTTGGGCGCTGTAAACCTGCGTGTTGGCTGGCTTCCAGACGACAACGTTGCCGCACATTGCCGCTGATGTCGGCAGGTTGCCGCCGATGGCGGTGAAGTTGAACGGAGTGACTGCAAGAACGAAGCCCTCAAGCGGTCGGTACTCAAGGCGGTTGTGCATTCCTGGTCCGCTGATCGGCTGCTGGGCGTAGATTTCGCTGAGGAAGTGGACGTTGAATCGCAGGAAGTCAATGATTTCGCAAGCAGCGTCGATCTCTGCTTGGAAGGCGTTCTTGCTTTGCCCCAGCATCGTCGTGCCGTTCATGTACGGACGGTACTTGGTCGCAATCAGGTCGGCTGCGCGGAGGAAGATATTTGCGCGACTTTCCCAGCTCATATTGCTCCAAGCCTCGCGTGCCGAGAGAGCGCATTCGATGGCCTTTTCGACATGGCTCGCGTCGCCAGCGTGGAAGACTCCGAGGGTGTGTGCCCGCTCGTGGGGAGGGTGCATGGTGACAGTCTTCCCGGTCCGAACCTCTTCGCCGCCGATGTACATCGGCACATCGACTTGCGTCGCTTTGAGCTCAGCCAGAACTTCCTTCAACCGCGCTCGCTCAGGTGTTCCCGGAGCGTAGCTCAGGACGGGTTCGTTGACGGGCAGAGCGTAGTGAAAGTCACCAAAGTTCATACCCAGAGTTTACCGGGCGATCAGCTTTGGCGAAGAATCTTCTCCATCGGGCGGCCCTTCGCCAGCTCATCGACAATCTTGTCGAGATAGCGCACTTCGCGCATCAGTGGATCCTCAATCTCTTCGATGCGAACTCCGCAGATCACTCCAGTGATTAGGGTGCGGTTCGGGTTCAGAGCGGGTGCTTGGGCGAAGAACTCTTCAAAGTTGGTTCTAGCGTCGATTTGAGACTCAAGTTGTGGCTGGGAGTAACCGGTGAGCCATCGTATCACATGGTCAAGCTCCGCCTGTGTGCGCCCCTTCTTCTCCACTTTCTGGAGATACATCGGATAAACTCCGGCGAAGATCATTGTGTAGATTCGGTGCTGTGCCATACGAGTTCTCAAGCTGGATCTATGCAAATGCCCTCCCCGTCGAAATCGAACGGGGAGGGCATTGAGGGATATCAGACCTTGACGGAGAAGCCAGGGCGGAACTCGGGCTTGATAAGGCTATCAAACTCGTTGGTTCCTTTCACCTTCATGTTCTTGGAATCCCACTCAAGGCGAGGGCCGTCGGCCCAGATTGCCAGGTTGCCGAGCAGAACTGCTTCGGTAAGTGGTCCCGAGTAACCTGGGAAGTTGGAGACGGCTTGGGTTCCGCTCAAGCAGGCGTTGACCCACTCCTTCATGTGACCCGGAGATTGGACAACTTCGGTGTCTGGAATCGGGTTTCCGCTAACCAGGCTAAATCGAGTGTTGCTCTCATCAGCGCCAAAGATCGTGTCCTTTTCGCAGACGACAATAACGCCGTTTCCGCCGAACGTGAACAGCTCAGCGAGCTCCTGCGGTGGCTTTTGGCCGCCGTCGTACCAGTGGAGTTTGAATGGGTCCATCTTGCCCTTTGCGCCGTACTCGTACGTAACGTGCGCCCAGGTTGGGAAGGACTCCTTGTTGTGGCCGCTGGTCTTTGCCTGAACAGCGAGAGGAGCATCAAGTCCGAGAGCCATGTGTGGCATGTTGAAGATATGGCAGCCCATGTCTCCGAGAGCACCGGTGCCGAAGTCCCAGAAACCGCGCCATGAGAAATGGTGGTAGCCGTCTGCGTAGTCTCGCATTGGGCGAGGACCAACCCACATGTCCCAATCGAGTCCCTTTGGAACTGGCTTCGAGGCTGGACGAGGGATTCCTTGCTCCCAATAGACTTTGGCTCGGTCGGTCCAAAGATGAATTTCTTTGACCTTGCCCCAGGTTCCTTCTCGAAGGAGCTTGGCAACCTTTCGCATTTGGGTGCTCTGGGTTGAGTTGTTGCCCATCTGGGTGATCGCCTTCTTCTTCTTTGCCAGAATAGCGAGCTGACGAGCTTCCCAAATTGTTCGGCAGAGTGGCTTTTCGGTGTAGGTGTGCATTCCAGCGTGAAGTGCCAGAACAGTTGCCGGAGCGTGGTGGTGATCCGGGGTGCTGATGATGACAGCATCCATCTTGCCGCGCATCGATGCGATCATCTCTCGATAGTCATCAAACGCTGCCGCCTTCATGTGCTCGCGCTGAGCTTTAATTCGGTCTTCAAGGTCGACGTCGCATACGGCGACGACTTCTGCACCGGCAGCGACTGCTTGCTCGCGACCGCTCCAACCCTTACCGCCGCAACCAATAATTCCGACGCGAAGCTTCTGCCCCGGCTCCATCGGCTTTTGAGCCTGTGCGGCTTCTGTTAGACCTAAACCAAGTCCTACGGTAGCGGCCACGCCACCCCGCAAAACATCTCTTCTTGAATAGTTGTTGCTCATACCTTGAACCTCCGCCGATGTTACTCCGAACCCTTGGTTGCCTTCACCTTTAATGGGCGAATTTTGATGTTTTTGAACGACACCAAACCGTGGTCTCCTTGAATTGCGATGTGCCCAATTCCCGCCTTGCCGAATTCGGGATATTGCTTGAACTTGCTCTTAGCAACGCGCTCCAGGAAGTCTGGGCTGTTCAATACGAAGTCAAAGTAGCGAACACCGTTGACTTCGACGAAGCTCTTCTTGGGATCAATCATGATGCGGAAGTGATTCCACTCGCCAATCGGTTTCACCGCATCTTTGTCGGATCGATAGAGCTCGTAGAGGAATCCAGCGAGTTGACCCTTTGGATCGACTGCCTTGTCCATGATCTGAATCTCAGGACCGCTGAACCAAGGCGCTCCGCCGGAGTCGAGGACATGGAACATGATTCCGCTGTTCTGCATAGCTGGCATCTTCCAATCAAGTTGGAGTTCAAACCATTCGTACTTCTCGTCGGTGAGGATATCGCCAGCATTGTGCGGATCTTTGCACTGGAGTTCGCCGTTCTCAATGACCCAACCTGGCTTGACCCCGGTTCCTCGGAAATTGTGCCAACCCTTGGTGGTTTGGCCGTCGAAAAGGAGTTTCCATCCTTGTCGGACCTCACGGGTCGAAAGGGTGTTGTCGGGACCAGCGAGGGCAATTGCAAAAGCTAGCGAGGTGAGCATCTGCTGATTCTAGCACGTTGTTAAGTTCAAATTATGAATATACGACGCGCTGATATATCAGTGAGCTTTTGGTACCTAGCTGTCAATAATGTCACTATGAGGAAGCGGATGTGGTCGGTCATAGCATCCGCGGTTATCGTGGCGGGAATCGCGATAACGTTTATTGAGAACAAGTACGCCGCTGATGTCGAGCGGGCACGTGATAACTATGTTCTGGAACAAGCCAAGTCGGATGCAGAAACATCAGTTCGCGTTGAGTCGAGTCTGTCGCATATGTTTCAGGGGTTGAGGACTATCGCCCGTTTACCCGGTGTCCGAAAGATTGACCGATACGCGACGAATTTTTCGGCCGACTCACGCTCAACCGTTCAGGAGATCTACAACAATCTTGCTGCCTCCGTCGAAATATCTGAGGTCTACATTGTTCCGGCAGATTTAGAGCCTGATCGACTTGACCCTAGGACTGGAAAGAACCAAGAACCCATCACGACGTTTGATCACCTCATCGTTGGTCGTTATGCAGGTGGCGACTCGGAGACGTATGAGACCGAGCCTCTTGAAGAAATTGAGATTTATGAATATCGGCTCATGAAGGAGCAGATTTCCCGGCTTAAAGCGGAGTACCCAACCGCGAGCGCGATCAATGGTCTGAACTCTCCCGGGATCATTGGACCTGAAGTTGTGACTTGTGACAACCGCTACGTGAATCCAAAGAATGTCGTTGATAAAGACCGATCTGGAATGATTTTCTCAGTGCCCTTCTATGGACCTGATGGGAGCTTTAAGGGAGTCATTGCTGGAGTTTTGCTATCACGGGTGGTTGAAAAAATCATCAGGTCGCCAGACGTCGCGGTCGTAAATCCGATTTACAACTATGTAATCGCCTCACCAGGTGGAGAAGTGGACAAACGCCGTCGTCTCGTTGATGCCGCACGGCCAGCAACCGATTTGGTTTATTCGCGATGTGTGCCGCTCAACATTCCGGAATTGAGTCAAACGTGGCGCCTTTGGTCTGCCCGTCCGGATGCGGCCTTTACGAAGTTGCCCGTTCTCCGTCAAGCTGCAAATTTCCGACTCTTGGCTCGTGCTGCGACGTTGATTTTGGTCGCGCTACTGGTCGTGGTCACCGTTCAGTACGAGCGAAGACAAGTGCTACTTGCAGAATCGAATCAGAACCTTGAAGTGCTGGTCGGCGAGAGAACGACCCAATTGGAAGCCGCGCAGTTTGAAATCGTTTACCGCTTGGCAAAGACGACTGAGCTTCGTGACGCCGAGACTGGTAACCACAACCTTCGGGTCGCCTACTCCAGCAAGATTATCTCCGAGACACTCGGATTTGATGCGGAATACCAGCGGCATCTCTTCCTCGCGGCAATGCTTCACGACATTGGGAAGATCGGAATTCGGGACGCGATTCTCTTGAAACCCAGCAAGCTGACGAATGAGGAGTTTGCCGAAATGCGTAACCACACGATCATTGGCGAAGCCTTGCTCGCGAGCGATATCTCAATTCCAGACGCCGTTAAAGCGGAGCTTGAGCTCGTTGATTTGACTTCGTCTCCGTTCATTCAACTTGCCGGCGTGATTGCATCGCAGCATCACGAGAAGTTCGACGGCGAAGGATATCCCATGGGGTTGGTAGGCGAAGAGATAGATATCTCAGCGCGAATCGCAGCCGTCGCCGATGTGTTTGACGCCCTTCGCAGTTCTCGTCCTTATAAGCGCGCGATGACCGAGGCTGAGGCGGTAGCTGTTCTTAAAGAGGGTTCAGGGAAACACTTTGACCCAGCGATCGTGACCGCATTTTGTGAGTCACTGCCAAGTATTCGAGAGGTCTACTTGCACCTTCACGACGGTCCTGATTCGATTTCCCTTGCCGCGTAAAGGAAGATTGCACTGGCAAAAAAATGGCGCATAGTCCAACTATGCGCCGATTGAACTCAAAGTCCTGAAGAATCAGGCTCTGACAATGTTTCTCTTATCGTTTTCCGCCGAGCCCAGGTTCAGCCATGCCTCGTGCAACCTCAGGTGAGATTCCACGGTCTTGCTGAGCCTTTGCTTCAGAAACAGGAGGCTTTGAAGGAGCATCCAAGAAGGCGTCTTTAGCATCCTCAGAGCCTGCACCGCTGCAGCCAGCCAAGAGCAGCGCCGCAGTAACAAGGCTCGACCAGATCAGTTTCCGGCCCAAGATGCTCCCCAGAACTTGACGATATCCTTGTCAACCAGCTTCTGGCAGTACTGAGCTGTTGTAGAAGCTTCGGTCAGACCTGGGTTGATCGCGGAGTAGCCGACGAATTTTTCGCGACCGTACTTTCCAGCGTGACCATCAGCGTAGGCACCGCTGAACTTTGCATCCCATCGCTTTCGTGCGTCTCAGCTAAGGGCGTACCAGCTGAAGCCGTTGGTGTATTGGTCAATGTAAGGCCAAGCGCTCTCGTAGCCGCGGAAGTACATCCACGAGAACGGCAACGTTCCGTATGCAGTTGGCTGAACCATGATGCGATCCGCCACGCTTTCGATTGCCGTGAGCGACTTCATGCTGTTGTATCGGCTAGGAGCGGTGCACGTTCCCGAACCGTTGTATGCAAAGCCGTCTGAGTTGAGGCTCAGATTCGTGACCCACTGCCAGGTGTAGTAGTACGAGCCACCACCAGTTGGACAGGTGTCGTAATACTTGTCACAGTAGTAAGGAGTGCCGCTGATATTCGCGTCCTCGCGTGGTTCGGTGGTTGTCGGATCGAAGAAGATACTTCGGTTCTTCACATAGGGAAAGATGCGGCCGACCCAGGTATCCGTGTTGTGATACTGGTTTGCATCAGTTGGGGTTCCGGTGCCATAGTGCGGAACCGCCATGTCGTCGAAGTCAATCGAGTAAGTCAGGACGCCAAGAGCAGTCTGCTTCATGTTTGAAAGTGAAGAAGACTTCTTCGCCGATGCCTTTGCCTGAGCAAAAACGGGGAAGAGAATGGCGGCCAGAATTGCTATGATTGCAATCACGACGAGGAGTTCAATAAGGGTGAATGCTCTTCGCATTTCTCAGTTTCGCCCTCGCAATGTTAGTGGGTTGTTAACTGGATGTTCAGAGTTTTTTATTAACGACTTCTTTATCCAATTGCGAAAGCACTTCGGCAAGCGATTCAGCTCGTTTGACCCGTTGGAACAAGTCGAAATCGCCGTGGCGGTACGCGATGTTAAGCCACTGCTTGAGGCGGGCGAGAGTCCGCCGCTCTGTTCCGGGATGGAACTGTTCGCACCAGTGGATCAGCCGGTTCAGCCGCTCTTCCCAAGTTGCTTCGGGCTGATTCACGACGGGCAAACCTAAATCGCGCGCCACCTGCCACGCCAGTCCCGGAGTTGCCAATGCACCACGACCCAGCATGAAGTGCCCGCAACCGGTGACATCTCGGCACCGATGGAAGTCGTCCAATGAGAAGATGTCGCCGTTGGCGATGATTGGGACACCAACGAGTTCACGGACCCGCGCCAACTGAGGCCAGAACACCGGAGGGTCATAGCGTTGTGTCCTTGTTCGAGCGTGAAGGGTGAGCCATGAGGCACCGCCTTCTACGGCCATGGGTGCGTTCTCAAAGATATCGTCGATTGACTCCCAGCCAAGTCGCAACTTTGCCGAAACTGACACCTCTGTTGGCAAGGCCCCGCGAACCGCACGCACAACGTCCCTGATTCTGCAGGGCGACTTCAGCAACGAGGCACCACCGTCATTACCGTTCACTGTCGGCGAAGGACACCCAAAATTGATGTCAATCGAGGTTGCCCCTGCGCGGACCGCGGCGAGCGCCGAGATCGCCATCCGCTCCGGATCCCCGCCCAAGATTTGAACTTGAACCGGCAGGCCCGTTGCGGTCTGTCCTCCCGTAGCCAACTCGGGCACTTCGCGGCGAAACACCTTGGCAGGGAGCGCCTCGGAGCTCACTCGAACAAACTCAGTTACGCAGTAACTAAAACAACCCCACTCTCCGACAAGCGCCCGCATGGGCGCGTCGGTTATGCCGTCCATCGGTGCAAAGACCAAAGCTGGGTTGCCTGCGCGAATCAAGATACGAGTAAACCCGTTTTAGATGATGCCGGCGGAGAGGGACTCGCGATGCTCTGGATGGGCGATCTCGATAAGTGCTTCGGCACGTTGCCGGAGGTTCTTGCCCTTTAAGTACGCGACCCCGTACTCTGTGACCACATAGTGCACATGGGCGCGGGTGGTCACCACTCCGGCACCGCTTTTGAGCTGAGTAACGATCCGGCTTGCGCCCGTCTTCGTTGTCGAGGGTAGCGCGATGATCGGCTTACCACCGTCGGAGTAGCTTGCCCCGCGGATGAAGTCCATTTGACCCCCGACGCCCGAATATAAGCGTGGCCCAATAGAGTCTGCGCACACCTGCCCCGTTAGGTCCACTTCGATCGCCGAGTTAATCGCCGTGACCTTCGGATTCTTACGGATGACGGCAGTGTCATTAACGTAGGCCGCGTCCAGCATCTGGATGTAGGGATTGTCGTCGACGAAGTCATAAAGCCGCCGAGTTCCGATCACGAAAGTCGCGACGATCTTTCCGGGGTGAATCGTCTTCTTCTCATTCGTGATAACTCCCTTCTCAACGAGGTCAATGACTCCGTCCGAGAACATTTCTGTATGGATTCCGAGCCGCTTGTGGTCGGTGAGTGAAGCAAGGACTGCATCTGGAATTGCTCCGATTCCCATCTGCAAAGTTGCTCCATCTTCCACCAGGGCTGCGACATTCCTTCCGATGGAAAGTTGGGTGGCGCTCGGAGCACAGTGCGGGTGTTCGGGCAGCGGTTCATCTGCCTCCACAAGGTAGTGGATTTGGCTCTCATGGATCAGCGCATCGCCGTGGGTTCGGGGCATGTACTTATTAACTTGGGCAATGACAAAGTTAGCGGTTTGGACCGCCGCACGGGTCGCCTCGATCGAGGTTCCGAGCGAGTAGTATCCGTGCTTATCTGGGGGCGAAACAGTTATGAGCGCCGCATTCAGAGGCAAAATTCCCTTGCGAAACAGCGCGGGAGCCTCGCTCAGAAACACTGGAATGTAGTCGGCCCTGCCTTCGTCAACTGCTTTTCGAACGTTAGCCCCAACGAAAAGCGCATTGACCCGAAAAATGCCTTGGTATTCGGGGTCCGCGTAGGGGGCGGGTCCTTCAGTGTGGAGTTGAACGATCTCAACATCGCGAAGGGAATCTGCGCGCTGGACAAGGGCATTGATCAGGGCTCGTGGTGCGGCGGCCATGCCATGAATCCAGATTCGATCTCCACTTTGGATGGCTTGGACAGCATCGTGGGCAGAGACGGGGTGGGGCATGGAACTGTTTTACCGTCTGGTCCCCGGGTTCTCACCTCAATGACCTGATACTTCACTACAGCGTAAACTGACCCAATGCGAATTTTGGTCACCGGCGCGACAGGCAATATTGGGAAGGGAATCATCCCAAAGCTTCATGGGGCGGGCCACAAACTCGTTCTCTCTGACCTTGGATCACTGCCTGAATCACTGCAACCGTTCGCGGAAAGCTATCATCAATTGGACATTCAGACCGGGTTCGGACTTGACCGCGCGGCGGAGGGCTGTGACCTGATTCTTCACCTCCCGGCGTGGCACGGAATCCATTGGAACGCGAAGACCGAAGTTGACTTCTGGCGGCTCAATGTCGACGGCACGTTCTACGCCTTCCAAGCCGCGAGAGCAAATGGAATCAAAAAATTCGTCTTCTTGAGTAGCCAAGCGTGGCACGGTCACTACGACAAGTACGGCTTCACCAAGAGAGTCGGCGAGGAGCTGTGTGAGTACAACAAGAATCAAAATGGCATTAGCTACATCGCTATTCGTCCAGCAGACTTGACGCCGTGGCGAGACTGGGTCAGCCACTACGGACCCCGGCTTCTTTATGGCGGCGTTGACCGACAGGATGTCTTGGAATCCATATTCTGTGCGGTTCAGCACCTGCTTGGAACTGACGAGCTGCAGGGCTTCCCAGTCGATGCAATGCGTCCGAACGCATTTACTGCCGAACAGATTGAGGGTTGGGAATCAGACCCGCTTGGCAAATGCGAATCGATCTTCCCAGGATATCGCGACTTGATTGAGAGATATGCGCTGGATATCACGCGAAAGCCCAACTTGACGCCGACCTTCCTTGGAGGAGAGCAGGTTGGGTTCACTCCAAAGGTCCATTTTGGGACATTCCTGGCAGAGTTGCGCCGCCTCGACGCGGAACTCGGCGAGGACGCCGTTAAGGCAATTCGTTGCGACTATCTTTAGATAGTGCTTGCAAAATAGTAGATTCTTGTCTATACTTTTGACCGGGATCGACAATGGTTGCAGAGCAAAATTTGATGGAAGGGCTAAGCGAAACCCTCAGGAAAATCTGGGGATTTGATTCGCTTCGCCCGTTGCAACATGAAGTTGTCGAATCCTCGCTCGCAAACCGCGACGCGGTTGTCGTCATGCCGACTGGTGGAGGCAAAAGCCTTTGCTTCCAACTTCCTGCGTTGCTTTCGGAGTCGCTGACGGTTGTCATCTCTCCCCTGATCGCCTTGATGAAAGATCAGGTTGATGCTTTGAATGTGGTTGGTGTGGAAGCCGCAGCCCTCAATTCCTCAATGGATGAAGAAGAGGAAGCTGACACTCGTCGCAAAGTGCTGAGCGGCCAGATGCGTTTGCTCTACGTTAGCCCTGAGCGGTTGTTGCTCTCGTCAACGCTCGACCTCCTTCGTCAGGCAAAGGTCGCCCGTTTTGCCGTCGACGAAGCCCACTGTATCAGCGCCTGGGGGCACGATTTCCGACCCGAGTTTCGACAATTGGGGCGACTCAAGGAGCTGTTCCCGTCCATTCCTGTTCAGGCTTTCACGGCGACTGCGACGCCGCAGGTGCAACGCGATATTGCAATCCAGCTGCGGATGGAACGCCCTCGACGTTTTGTAGGGACGTTCGACCGACCTAATCTCACCTACCGAATTGTCGCCAAAGACGATGCCGTAAGGCGCACGATTGAGGCGGTGAAGCGTTATCCAAACGAAGGCGTCATCGTCTACTGCCTTTCTAGGAAAGACACGGAATCGATCGCGAATGCATTGGTCGCAAACGGAATCGAGGCGGTTGCGTATCATGCGGGATTACCGAACGAAACGCGTCGAAAAATCAGCGAAGACTTTGCCCAAGAGCGGGCGAACATCATTGTTGCGACAGTAGCGTTTGGAATGGGAATTGACCGAGCAAACGTGCGTTGCGTCATCCACGAATGCCTCCCCAAAAGCATGGAGGGCTATCAGCAGGAGACCGGACGCGCGGGTCGAGATGGTTTGCCAAGCGAGTGCGTTTTGCTCTACAACCACGGCGATGTCATCCGACTCAAACGCCTTCTTGCCGGTGCCGATCAAGAGTTGGTTGCTCACCAGAATCGACTTCTTGAAGAAGTTCGAAGATTTGCCACCAGTCACCAGTGCAGGCACAAGTCCTTGAGCGAATACTTCGGCCAAGAGTATGTTGGCGAGGAAGATGGCTGTGGAGCTTGTGATGTGTGCCTGGGTGGAATGAAGCCGCTCGATGGTTCAACTGAGATCGCGCATACCGTCCTCGGGGCCATTTCGAGTCTACGGATTCAGAACGGAGTAGCGTTTTGGGCAGCGGTCCTTACGGGTTCTCGAGCAAAGCGCATCACGGATCGAGGCGGTCATGATGCCGTCGGATTTGGTGCCTTCTCAGCAGAGTCCCCGGATCGCGTTACTGCGTGGATTCACCAGCTCCTCGATCTTGGGCTCCTACAGGTCGAAGATGGTCAATACGCAACCATCTCAATCACCGACGAGGGGCAGCAGGTACTGACCGCCGGGTCGAGTGTTGAGCTCATCGAAAATGCTGCATTGATCCAACCTGCCAAACCGCGGAAATCTAAGGCAGGCGGAACGATGGAAGTTCCTGGAATGGATCACGCGCTCTTTGAGCGGATGAGGGCATGGCGCAAGCAGACCGCTCAAGAACTTGCCGTCCCCGCCTACGTCATCATGCACGACGTGACGTTGATGAAACTCTCTGCGATACGTCCATCGAGTACGGCTCTGCTCAGACAGATCTCTGGCATCGGTGAGAAACAAGCCGCGAGCTATGGCGACGCCCTCGTTGAGTTGATTCATGAAAGTGGGCTGCCAACCGATCAAGACGCTCCTTCAACTGCGAAGAAGGTCATCCCGACGAGCCTTCCGAACAAGACGGCTACTTACGCGAACAGCTTCCGAGCGGGGATTGCGATTTCGGAGATCGCCAGCAAACATGGCGCGAGTGAGCGTACAGTTTGGGATCACCTTGCCACTTGGGTTGAAATCGAAAAGCCCGATTCGATTTCTAACTGGGTGCCAGTTGATGTTCAGTCCGAGGTCAAAAAAGCGATCTCGAAGACAGGCTCAGAGCTTCTGAAGCCTATCTTCGAGCACCTCGATGGCGCGATCTCTTACGAGCACATCAAGGTTGTGCGGGCCACCTTAGGGTAGGACGTTTCCAGCTGCGCGGTAGATCTCGTACCAGTGCGGGCGGGACAAGTTGATCTTGCAAGCCTCGGCAACTTGGCGAACTCGATCGGCATTCGTTGTGCCGAGTACCGTTTGCATCTTCGCTGGGTGTCTCTGGAGCCAGGCGATTGCCAGTCCAGTTGTTGTAACACCATATTCAGCTGCCAACGCGGTCATCACCTTGGTGAGCTCAGGGAACTTTGGATTGTCAACGAAGACGCCTTCAAAGAATCCAAATTGGAACGGCGACCAAGGCTGAATCGTGATCTTTTTGAGTCGACAGTAGTCGAGAATTCCGCCATCTCGATCGACCGATGCTTCCCACTTCATATTCGCCGCAATTCCGGAGTCGATAATTCCCGTGTGCATGATGCTCATCTGGAGCTGGTTCGCATGGAGATGCATTGGGAGAGCTGACTGAAGAAGCTCGATTTGGTTCGGGGTTTGGTTGCTGACTCCAAAGTGCCGAACCTTTCCGGATGTCACAAGCGTGTCAAACGCTGACGCGACTTCCTCTGGCTCAACCAAAGTATCCGGTCGGTGGAGCAACAAGAAGTCGAGATAGTCGGTATCGAGCCGCGAAAGAATCGCATCAACCGAGGTCAGAATGTGCTCCTTGGAAAAGTCAAAGAAGCCCTTTCGGATTCCGCACTTGCTCTGAATCAGCATCTGCTCTCTAGGAATTCCCAGTCGCTTGACAGAAGCTGCAAACACTTCCTCGCACTTTCCTCCGCCGTAGATGTCGGCGTGGTCAAAGAAGTTGATCCCCAAATCGATACAGGTAGAAACCAGTTTATCGAGGTCGGCATTTGCCATCCCTCCAATGCGCATACAACCGAGCGAAACTTCAGAGGCAATAACGCCGGATGTTCCCACCATCAAAGTGTTCATTGCAGGGAGTCTACATTCACACCTGGACAAAACGGACCGACCCGCTGCAAAAGTTGAAAAACCAAGATGAATCTCAATGCCTGCCAGATGGTGCTCCAGACGCATAATGAACAGGTGCCGATGTTGTCATGTTTAGGAATTGTAACCGCTGGGCTTTACGGTGGTTTGAGTCGCCAAGAGACACGGATTCTTGGTCATGAGTTCCAGCATGCCGTCGGAGTCAAAGTCATGAGTCCCGTCCATCTCAGGTGCGAGTACAACGAGAACCCGCTCGGAATTGACCAGCCCAATCCCCGGCTCAGTTGGTGGCTCAGCAGCAAAAACAGAAATGCCCGACAGTCGGCCTATCAGGTGGTCGCGTCGACTTCGATCGCCAAGCTACAAGCGGGAACCTACGACCTTTGGAACTCGGGGAAGGTGCTCAGCGATCAATCAACGTTAAGCACATACTCGGGCAAGGTGCTACGTTCCGGCTCCCAAGTTTTTTGGAAAGTTCGAGTTTGGGATGGAGCCGACAAAGTTTCAGCATGGAGCGAGGCAAACACTTGGTCGATGGGGCTCCTCTCTCCAAGCGACTGGCAAGGGCAATGGATCGCAGCGACGGAAAAGATTTCCAACTCCAAATCCATAGATATCACTGGTTATCACGCTCTGGAGTCGCCGACCGAATCCACCGAAAAGTGGGTCCAGATTGACCTAGGCAAACCCCAGGTAATTGACTCTGTGACCTGGCATGTACCTTCACCAAATGGCTACCAGGGCAAGGCTGGATTTGGAGTTCCCTCTCGATTTCGAGTTGAAGCCTCGGATCAAACGGACTTTTCTTCAGCGCAGAGCCTTTACGATCACTCGCACGCCGAATTTAGCCATGAGTCAAACGATCCGATCATCTTCCCGGTGTCTTCGGGTCGAAGAAAGCAACATATCACCGCTCGCTATGTACGCATCACTGCGACAAAGCTGTGGAATCGGAAGACTGGCGCCAATCCTTACTGTTTTGCGATTGCAGAACTCCAGGTCTTCAGCAACGGCAAAAACATCGCTCTGGGTGCCAAAGTCACGGCGAAGGACAGCGTTGAGTTCAGCGGCTGGTCGCTTCAGAAACTGACCGACGGAACGTACCTGGGCCCTTCTCCGGCATCAGCGAGTACTTCAGACTCCTCGCAAGCAAATGCAATTCCGGACCCTCAGAACGCCGCCGTGATGCTTCGAAAAGAGTTTCACGCCACCGGGCGAGTTAAACGGGCAACCGCCTACTTGTGCGGTCTGGGCTATTCGGAGCTGTATTTCAACGGTCAAAAAGTGAGCGACCACGTTCTTGATCCAGGGTTTACCGCCTTTGATCGTCGAAGCTTGTACGTCACTTATGACGTCACTTCTCATCTTCGCCGGGGCGAAAACGCGGTAGGAATTCTTCTCGGTGGCGGTTGGTTTAATCTTGCGACAGCGGATCTCTTTGCGTTCGAAAGCGCCCCTTGGGCCGCGTCCCCCAGGGCTAATCTGAGGCTAGAGATCGAGTACGACAACGGAAAGAAGACCACCGTTTTGACCGACAAATCTTGGAAGTGGTCGACGGGTGAGATCACGTTCAACTGCATCCGAGGTGGCGAAACCATTGACCACCGCGCCGACCAACCAGGTTGGAGTTCAAAGGACTTTGATGACTCAAGATGGCATCATGCTGTCGTAGTATCTGCGCCGAAAGGGCGATTAGTTGCCCAGCAACACTCACCGATTCGAGCGCACGCCGCGATCAAGCCAGTCAAGGTTTCCAACCCGAAACCAGGGGTCTATGTCTTTGACCTAGGGGTGAACATTGCAGGCTGGGCAAGCCTCATGACCAAAGGCGCCAAGGGCACCAAGATCACCCTACAGTACAACGAAAAGCTCAACGCTGACGGCACGGTCAATATGCAACACGCATCCAGCCACACCTACGGCAGATTTCAGCGTGAAGAATTCATCCTCGGCGGTAAGGGACAAGAGACATTTGAACCGAGGTTCACCTACCACGGTTTTCGGTACGTGCAAGTGACCGGCTTGACCCAAAAGCCAACTGTCAATACCCTTATTGGCAAGTGGGTGACGACCGATCTCAGCGAATCTGGTTCATTCAGCTCTTCTGATGAGCGGATCAATCTGCTTCAGACCACATTCAACCGAACCACCCTCAACAACATGCACGGTATTCCGACCGACTGCCCACAGCGAGAAAAGATGGGTTGGATGGACGACGGGTGCGTGATGATAGAGGCCTCGATTTACAACTTTGACGCCATCAACTTCTACCGCAAGTGGATCGGTGACATGGTCGACAGCCAAGACCCGAACGGGCACGTCCCAGACATTGTTCCCACCTCCGGATGGGGGCGTTCAACGGGGCTTCCTGGGAACATGGCAGATCCTTGGTGGGGAGGAGCCATCGTCTTCTCACCTTGGAAGCTTTACCAGTACTACGGTGACACCCGCATCCTGCAAGAGAACTACTCGGCGATGAAGCGCTATGTCGATTACCTAACGTCAACCGCAAAAGGGAACATCGTTGAATGGGGTCTGGGGGACTGGCTGGACGAGAGCGCCGGTGGCGGCGGACGAAGAGTTCCCGTGGCCCAAACCTCAACCGCCGCATACTTTTACGCTGCCAAAGTGATCGCCGATTCGGCAACGCTCCTCGGAAACAAGAAGGACGCCGAAAGCTACTCCGCCCTCGCCCAATCGATTCAGACTTCGTTCAACGCGGCGTTCTTGCACCCATCAGGCGCATACGCACCAGACAGCCAGGCAGCCCAATCAATTCCCATCTTCCTGGGTCTAGTGCCTGACGAAAAGCAACCAGCGGTGCTTCATAAGTTGGTTGAAAATGTAGCCTCTGTTCGGAAGAATCAAATCAGTTCGGGCATTGTTGGAACACTCTACGTCTTCCATGCACTTTCGGAGTCCGGCAGGGACGATCTGGCTTGGAAGATGTTGAAAAGCGAGGAGTATCCGGGTTGGCTCTATATGCTGAATCAGGATGCAACTTCACTTTGGGAGGACTGGAAAGGCGAGAACTCCCTGAACCACCCCACGCTCGGATGTGTCGGATTCTGGCTTTACCAAGGACTCGGAGGAATTCGGCCCGATCCGATCAAGCCGGGATTCAAGCACTTCACGATCAAACCCTACATTCCGGCTGATCTCGAGTGGGTGAACTGTAAATTCCCGTCTGTACACGGAGAGATTCAGTGCAATTGGAAGCAGTCAAAGGGAGTCCTCAACTTGACCGTCACCGTCCCCCCGAACACAACGGCGACAGTCCATGTCCCGACCAGGTCTCCGGGCTCCGTGACAGAATCAGGGAAGCCGGCGACCGAAGCTGTTGGGGTTAAGTCATCAAACGTGACCCCAGGGTTCGTGGTGCTCGAAGTGGGATCAGGAATGTACCATTTCGAAGCGAAACTGCCCCCGATTATCGAGATTCGATGAACGACTAGGCCGAGCGTAGCCGACCAATCTCCCTCAATACTTCAAGCTGGTCGGGGGGGAGTTTGCCGTCCGCCATCGGGCCGATGCCTAGCAGGAAGTTTCCTCCTCGATCGTTGGCATATTGGATCTCGTCCACGACAGTCTGGGCTGACTTAGGAGTTTGGCCCTCCACATACTTCCAATCGGGGCAGAGAGGTAGGCAGGCTTCCCAGGTGGAAGGCAGCGCCTCGTCCGGAATCTCACGTTCTGGCGTCACGAAATCTTCAAACTCATCGCCGACTGCGCGATTGGCGACAATCAAACCAGGCTGGAGCGAACGAGCCATCGTCACTAGCTCAGCCATACGAATATCCTCCGCCCCCCGGACCCATCCTCCGTCGAGCCACAGAATGTCGACCGGGCCGTAGTTCGTCATCAGCTCTCGAATCTGTTCGTGAGTGAACGCAACAAACTTTTCCCATTTCTCTGGATTGTCCACCGTATTTGCCCCTTGCGAAATCGGATTCAAGGTTGGGTCCCAGTAGTATTCGCTATGCCAGTCCGGCTTTGAGAAGTAGACCGAAATCGCTAATCCCGCCCGTCGGCAAGCATCAAATACCTCGCGCGTCACATCGCGCCCGAACGGACAAACGGATCCCGTAATCTTGTAGTCCGTTGTCGCGGTATCCCACATACAGAAGCCGTCATGGTGCTTTGTCGTGAAGCAGACGTACTTCGCCCCCGACTCCGCAAACGCTGCGGCCCACTCATCCGCATCAAAATTAGTCGGATTAAATGTCGACGGCAATGCCCAGTAGTCAGCCTGATACCGCGCCAAATCGCGATCTCGCTCTACCCAGCACTTGATCTCATCCCGCCGCGACCACTCGCAATCCGGCACAAGCGTCCAACTCTCGCAGCAATCCCACTGCGCATACGGCCCCCAGTGCACGATGATGCCAAACTTCAGCGACCGAAACCACTCCAGCCGCCCCGCCAGCCACTCCGGCTTCTCGTACTTCTGACCCTTCGTGTAGCTGACAACGTCTTCGCGCATAACTGGCAGAGTGTGTACCTCAGCCTTGATAAAGTGAACTCACTTGGGGTTTGCCGCGACAGTCAATCGCACATAATTTTTGGACTTGAGGTGTGCCCAAAATCAGGGGCCAACGAGCTACGGCATGAAAAGCTCGGCTCTTTATCGTGATTTCGGCGGTTGAAAACGAATGGCGGAGATTTCTAAGGCATGGCGTCCAATACCCGTGAATCAACAACCCTGCAGGGCGTGTTGTCGTTGCTAGCGGCTCTTATGTGCGGCTGGCTAGGGATGGTTTTCACCGCTTGTCTGCTTGTGCTCGTTCGTGTGGACGTTCTTTTGCTATGCTGCCAAGGCATTTTCCTCCTGCCTACGGTCGGCTTTCTCTGCTGTCGATACGGCTGGAGGCACACCGCTGCCGGACGTGGACCCGGGGCTACACAGCCGGCTCCTTTTCGCGCCCGACTATGGGCCGTAGCTTTGGTCGCCATGACTGCCGTGTCGCCGAAACTTCCAGCATGGCTCAGTGAGTCAGTCAGCAGCAAACCCTCCAAAACTCAACTGTCACAGATTCTTTCGACCAAAGGATCTCAGATGGAGCGAATTGCACGCATCGTTCTGCAACATCCGGGGTTCGAATTTGCTTACCGGGAACCATCCGGCAAAATCGAAGTATTCCCGCACATGCCAGAAGCTCCCGCGCACGAGAACGCGATCTACACATTTTTGAAGGAGGCTTCTGCCGTCGACTATGTCTCAGTTGAGCCTCAGTCTCGAGTTGTTCGTTTCGAGACCTGGGAGAGCGATGGCGAATGGTTCTCTCACCGGGTTCGAGGCGTTGCGTTCGCATATAGTCCACCTGAGGGAACAGTAACGTCGATAGAGAACCCGAGTGAGCGGCAGGCTCGAACAGACACCCACTTTGAAAACATCCAAGGACCGTGGTATGTCTACGAAACGTGTTACGATCCTTAATTCCGCTAACCCGTATGCGTATTCCCCGGTGCGTAAGGGTGTGAGATTGACTTGTAGTACTCCAGAGAGTGCTCCGGCGGCTCGAAGCCTTTCGGCAGCGGCAAGCCGTTCAGACTCTGCCAATACGCAATCGAAGCATCCCGCCACCACTTCGCCTCTTTCTCCTGAATTTTCAGGAACTCAGTGACTTGGGCGAACCGCCCCGCGTCGACTTTCCCGCCCAACTTCGCCCACTCGGCCCGCATCGAAATGACCTCAGAAACGCCGTGCGTGTACCGAGCGACCATCTCCTCCCAAACTGTTTTGCCCGAACTTAATCGGTACGACCAGGGAACGTGGTGGAACCACAATAGCAAGTTCTCCGGAGTCGTCTCCGGCTTGCCCCAGACTGCTTGCCAGCCAGGGGCGTACTGCTTGAGAGTCCCAGCGGCGACCCGGTCAAAGCCGATTCCATCACGATCACCACGGTGGAAGTAAACGGGATTCCAGTCTGCCCGACCGAGATTATCCACCCATGGTCCCGGACCATAGTGGTGCCCCGTCGCCATCAGATGCGTCAGCCCAAGAGGTCCGGTGTAGTCAACAACTGCCTCCCGCGAGCGCATCATCATCGAAACGACCGGCTTTGCCACTGTGGTGCCAAATGTCAGTCGAGCCCACTCGTCGGCCACCTTTTCAGCCCCCAAAGTAGGGTCCCAAGCCAAGCGTCCGAGCGCATACCAATTGGCTTGGTCGAAGTGCGACCCGCACCAATTCCGATCTGAGCCAATGTTGGAGACGCCAGCGATGCCGGTAAGGGTGTCGAGAACCTTCTCTTGGCCGCGGCGGCGAGTCGGTGATGCTAGTGCTTCCTGCCACATCGTGCCCAGATAGGCCAGATGTGTCGCAAAGCCAAGATACTCCTTGGTTACCTGAACCTCCATCAGGGCGGGGGTTTTCTGTAATGCTCCAAAGAGAGGGCTGAACGGTTCGCGGGGTTGGAAGTCAATCGGACCGTTCTTGACCTGAACAATCACGTTGGAGCGGAATTGCCCGTCCAACGGCTGAAATTCCTTATAAGCCTGCGCCGCCCGATCAACTGGTGTTTTGTCGTCATAAACAAATGCCCGCCACATCAGAATTCCGCCATGCGGAGCCAAGGCATCGGCGATCATATTCGCCCCTTCGGCATGCGACCGGCCATAGTTTTGCGGTCCCGGTTGGCCTTCGGAGTTTGCTTTGACGACGAAACCACCAAAGTCGGGAATCTCGCGATAGACCTCCGAAATCTTATCCTTCCACCATTGCTGAACTTCGGGGTCCAAGGGGTCAGCGGTCTTCAACTTGCCTAGTTCAATGGGCGCTGAGAATCGCCCGGTCAGATAAACCTTGATGCCGTAAGGGCGCAACGTGTCGGCAATCGCTTTGGTCTTCTGGATGTAATCCGCCCGCAGCACCATCGCATTTGAATTGACGTTAGTGAGTACCGCGCCATTGATCCCAATCGAAGCATTTGCGCGAGCGTAGTCGATGATTCTGGGGTCGACGTAGTCCGGAAGCTTGTGCCAATCCCAGATCGACTGGCCGGCGTACCCACGCTCCACGGATCGGTTCAGATTGTCCCAGTGATTCAGCAGTCGCAGCTTGTAGCGTGGGGCAGAGTAGTACCGAGATTTGGGCAATGGCTTTCCGGATTGCAACTGGCGGAGGAACCAGAATGCACCGTACAAAACCCCCTGCTGTTCGGTTCCGGTGATCACGTGAACGCGCTTGCCGTTGACCGTTGCCGGTGCATAAACAAAAGCTTCGTCATCAAACGGACGAAGATCCAGGTTAAGCCCGGCGATGTACTCGTTCGTCAATGGGGTGCCGATCAGGACGGCATCTTGCTTCGTAAGCTTTGAGACAACCGGCACAGTTCGGTCGTTCATGGCTTCTAACCCTAACTTGAGCTCGGAATGAGCCGCCTTCAGAGTGGCAGCGTCTGCAAACGGACAGACAATCTGGCTGACCGGGACCTGTTTTGCAACCGGAACTGTCCGGTATCGCATCCAAAGCTCGTAGCCGTCTTCGGCAAGAAGTGACGACGAAGCACTGGCGGTGAGCATGAGCATTAAAAGGCGGCGGAGAAACACCACGGACCGGGTGATTTTACGGGAAATCTGATAAGATTTGGCGAGTCGTGGCAACAAAGTCGTCTTCCACCCCTACTCGAGTCCGTTGGACAGTCTGCACGTTGCTCTTTTTCGCGACGACGATCAACTATCTCGACCGACAACTGTTCTCAAACCTGGTGCCGTACCTGGAAGATGATCTGCGGCTGGGACCGGTTGATTTGTCACTGATCAACGTCAGCTTCCTTCTCTCGTATGGGCTCGGAATGCTTTTTGTGGGTCGGCTCATCGATACGATCGGCACGAAAAAAGGGCTCGGAGTTTCCTTCCTTCTTTGGAACGTTTCGGCGATGCTCCATGGCTTAGTCGGTGGATTCGGCGGACTTGCTGTCGTGCGTGCGTCCCTCGGAATCACCGAAGCTGCCAACTATCCGGCTTGCGTCAAAACGGTCGGCGAATGGTTCCCAAAGCGGGAGCGGGCCACCGCGAATGGCTGGTTTAATGCAGGCTCCAATATCGGCGCGGTCCTTGCGCCGCTCCTCGCCATCTCCCTCGCCGAGGCGGTCGGTTGGAAAGCATGCTTCTTTATCCTTGGAGGCGCTGGACTTACGTGGATTTTCTTCTGGAGGAAGCTGTACCACGCTCCGAACGATCACCCAAGCGTATCGCAGGAGGAACTCGATTACATCCGGCAAGACGGTGAAGTTGAAACCGAAAAGATGTCCTACTCAACGCTGCTGGGGCTCCGTCCGGTTTACGCGATCGCGTTGGCAAAGTGCCTCAGCGAATCCCCATGGTGGTTCTATCTCACATGGCTCCCGAAGTTCCTCGCCGACGAGTTTCACCTGAACGCCACGTTCATGCGTATCGCGATTCCCGTTGTCTATCTCATCGCCGACTTCGGCGCAGTGGGAGGCGGCTGGTTCTCTTCGCGACTCATCCAAAAGGGTACGGATCCCGGTAAGGCGCGAAAGACCGCCATGCTGGCATGCGCTCTGTGCGCCGTTCCCGTGATGTCCGTCGGCTCGCTCATCCAAGCGAAAGAGGTTGCGGGAATTCCTGCTGTTGCAATTGTCGTCTTCCTTGTCGCGATTGCCGCCTCTGCCCACCAAGGATGGAGTTCAAATCTCTACACGTTGATCTCGGATACCGTTCCGAAGTCGGGCGTGGCAATGACGGTGGGAATCGCCACGGCTGCAGGTGTCACTGGGGCGTCGGTGTTCCAGGTGTTTGTCGGCAAGTCGGTTGAACTCACCGGGTCCTATTCGATCTGCTTCATCATTGCAGGCGGACTCTATCTGCTTGCCCTACTTGCCCTCCAACTGCTTCTTCCCAAAGTCGAGATGAATCAGCCGAACAAGCGAGTTTCTCCGGCCTTGATTGGGGCGATCGCGGCTAGTTTGGTCGCGGTACTTCTCTTGTTGCAAACCCAACTGACCAAGCCTCCGTTCCAAACCCAACAAGACTACGAAGCAAAAATTGCCAGCAAGGGCGGAACCTCAAAGCAGGTCACCGAGGCCCAAGTCGGATGGATGCGAGCTTCTTGGTTTAAGGTGAGCGAAGCGGGAAAACCAGACCGATTTGAACTGGTTAAGTTTGATGACGCCGGGCGACCGGTTATCGAAAAGAAGCCGATCAAGGACCTGAAGAAGTACAAGGGGCCGACGATGGAGCAACTGGCGGCGGGTACCTTCTAGAAGGCTATTTCATAGCCGAAGAGGTTCGATTGTCCACAACAACGCCGTTGAGTTCCGCCCGTACCGTCCGTGCCCCCCGGGGCACCGAGCTATCCTGCAAAAGCTGGCTCACCGAAGCTGCTTACCGCATGATCCAGAACAATCTGGACCCGGATGTTGCCGAGAGACCCGAAGACCTTGTCGTTTATGGGGGAATCGGAAAGGCGGCGCGAAACTGGGAGTGCTTCGATGCGATCCTGAGTGTCCTCCGGAAACTCAACGATGACGAAACACTCCTCGTTCAGTCTGGCAAGCCAGTCGGGGTGGTGCGAACACACGCTGACGCCCCGCGAGTCTTGATCGCCAACTCCAATCTCGTTCCAAAATGGGCAACCTGGGAACACTTCAACGAGCTTGATCGCAAGGGGCTGATGATGTACGGTCAGATGACGGCCGGCTCTTGGATCTACATCGGAACTCAAGGCATCGTCCAGGGTACGCACGAGACGTTTGTCGAACTTGGTCGCCAGCACTATGGCGGGGACTGGTCTGGAAAGTGGATTCTGACCGCTGGCCTCGGCGGGATGGGTGGTGCTCAACCATTGGCGGCAGTCATGGCGGGTGCCCATTGCATCGTCATTGAATGTCAGGAGTCCCGCATTGATTTCCGCCTCCGGACGCGCTATGTTGACCACAAAGCCCTCTCAATTGAAGAGGCGCTTCGGATTCTCGACAATGCCACCGAGCCGACCTCGGTCGGCCTGTTGGGAAATGCTGCAGAGTTAATGCCGGAGTTTGTTCGGATGGCTCAACAAGGCGGTCCCAAGCCCCACGCGGTGACGGACCAAACCTCCGCCCATGACCTCTTCAACGGGTACCTGCCTGCAGGTTGGACCATCGAGCAATGGGAAGCTCACCGGAAAGGAACCGAGGATGAGCGCACGCACCTTGCTCAGAAGGCGGCGCAAGGCTGCGCGGTTCATGTACGGGCGATGCTACATTTTCACGAAATGGGAGTACCGACCATTGATTACGGAAACAACATCCGTCAGGTCGCCTTGGATCAAGGAGTGGCAAATGCCTTCGATTTCCCTGGCTTTGTTCCTGCATGCATCCGGCCCTTGTTCTGCGAAGGGAAAGGGCCGTTCCGCTGGGTTGCGCTCAGTGGCGATCCTGAAGATATCTACAAGACTGACGCAAAGATCAGGGATCTGTTCCCCCAAAACGTACAATTGCATCGGTGGTTGGACCAAGCACGCGAACGAATCGCCTTCCAGGGGCTCCCTGCAAGAATCTGCTGGCTTGGTCTAGGCGAGCGGCACCTCGCCGGTTTGGCGATCAATGAGATGGTTCGTTCCGGCGAGCTCAAAGCGCCGATTGTAATCGGGCGAGATCACCTCGACTGCGGCTCCGTTGCGAGTCCTAATCGGGAGACTGAGGCGATGATGGACGGGTCGGACGCGGTGTCGGACTGGCCGCTTCTCAATGCCATGACCGCAGTAAGTGGTGGGGCTACGTGGGTGAGTCTTCACCACGGCGGCGGCGTTGGCATGGGGTACTCCCAGCACAGCGGGGTCGTTATCGTCGCCGACGGAACGGATGAAGCCGCACGACGACTCGAGCGAGTGCTCTGGAACGATCCCGCGATGGGTGTCTTCCGTCACTCGGATGCCGGCTATCCGCTCGCGCAGGAGACTGCGGAACGATGCGATCTCAACATTCCGGGGGTGACGAAGTGATTCGGCCAGGTCACCTCTCCCTCGCCGATCTTCGCTCAATCTCAAAGTCGTTCACCGCAGTAGAGCTGGATCCTTCCTGTTGGACTGCTGTAGAAGCGTCTTCCCATACGGTACAAGAAATCGTCGAAAAGGGCGATCCAGCTTACGGAATCAATACAGGATTCGGAAAGCTCGCAAAAGTTCAAATTCCAAGCGACCAGTTATCTCAGCTCCAACTCAATCTTGTTCGATCCCACGCTGTTGGCGTCGGAGAACTGCTGGACGATGATCTCGTTCGGTTGATATTGGTGCTAAAAATTGCTTCACTTGCCCGAGGGTTCAGCGGCATTCGAAGGGAAGTCATTGAAGCCTTGGTCCAAATGCATAACGCCGAGGTCTGGCCCTGCATCCCCTGCCAAGGCTCGGTCGGAGCTTCAGGCGATCTTGCCCCGCTCGCCCACCTGGTGCTCCCGCTCCTTGGCGAGGGCGAAGCCCGCTATAAAGGCGAGCGTCTCCCCGCATTCGAGGCACTCCAACGAGCCGGCTTGCAGCCCATCACGCTCGGCCCAAAGGAGGGCTTGGCGCTGCTCAATGGAACTCAAGTCTCTACGGCAATTGCTTTGCACGGTCTGTTTCTCAGTGAACAGGCTTTTGCCGCGGCCATCGTATCGGGAGCGCTCAGCGTCGATGCTGCAAAAGGGTCCGACGAGCCTTTCGATCCGCGAATCCACGAGGTCAGAGGGCACCAAACCCAGGTAGATGTTGCCCGCCTCTACCGCGAACTTCTTGCCGGAAGTGAAATCCGAGAATCCCACCGCGAAGGCGACGATCGGGTGCAAGACCCGTATTCACTGAGGTGTCAGCCTCAAGTGATGGGTGCTTGCCTTGAACTCATTCAAAATGCGGCGCGAACGCTGACCATCGAAGCCAATGCCGTCAGCGACAATCCCCTTGTTTTCAGCGATACGACGGAGGTTTTGAGTGGCGGAAACTTCCACGCAGAGCCCGTCGCCTTTGCGGCCGATACGCTCGCATTGGCGTGTGCAGAAATCGGGTCACTTGCTGAGCGGCGCATTGCTCTTCTAATCGATGCCAGTCTATCGGGGCTCCCGGCGTTTCTTGTCGCGAAACCCGGACTGAACAGCGGATTCATGATCGCCCACGTCACGGCCGCGGCTCTTGTCAGCGAAAACAAAACGCTCTGCCACCCGGCTAGTGTCGACTCGATTCCGACTTCCGCGAATCAAGAAGACCATGTTTCTATGGCAACCTTTGCTGCCCGAAAGCTCGCCACGATCGCGCAGAACGTCCGCCACATCATCGCAATCGAACTGCTCGCGGCGGCGCAAGGAATTGAGTTCCACCGACCGCTTCGGACGTCCGGTCAGCTCGAAACTGTCCACAAACTGATCCGTGATCGAGTTGAGCCTTACGATGAAGATCGCTACTTTGGCGGAGACTTTGCGGCGATTGAGAAACTGATCTACGACGACCTCCTGATTCCTTTTAGCAAGGGGCTACTCCCCTCGTTTGAGGGGGTGCTTTGATGGTCCCAGGATGGCACGGGAGAGTCGACGAACCCGGAGAACGGTGGCACCAGATCGTTCGTGCGTGGACGCCAGCAACAAGGGGTGGCGTGGTATTCACTGGATTCTGTTCCGATGAAGGCGTGCGGCGCAACCAGGGGCGAATCGGAGCGTCAGAAGGTCCTTGCGCGTTGCGTACCATGATGTCCAACCTTGCGATCACAGGATCCGAACTGTTCGATGCTGGAGACGTCTTTGTGGAAGGGTCTGAACTTGAGGCTGCCCAGCTCGTCTATGCTGACCGGATTGCTCGCTGCCTCAACGCCGAAAGTCTTGCAATCGGTCTTGGGGGCGGGCATGAAATCGCGTTCGGCTCGTACCTGGGACTAACCAAGTCGGAGCGAGTAGGAGCGGGTGACCGCATAGGAATCATCAACCTTGATTCCCACTTGGATCTTCGCATTGGTCAGCCTTCGTCTGGCACCCCGTTTGCCCAAGCCCTTGAACTCGGCGGCGCGTCAACCAGCTACCTTGCATTGGGTGTCAGTGCGGCTGCAAACGGTAGATCACTTTTTGACCGTGCGGATGCTCTGGGAGCACAATACGTTCTTGACCAAGACCTCCATGTAGCGCCGCTCGCCCAGTTGGAAAGTGCTTTTGAAAGGGTGGACCATCTTTATGTCTCGCTTGATCTGGATGTGCTCCCGGCAAGTGTTGCCCCCGGCGTTTCGGCCCCCGCAGCCCGCGGAGTGTCGTTGGAAGTCATCACGCAAATTCTTCAACACAGTGCGGCCAGCGGCAAGCTCAGACTCTTTGATGTTGCGGAGTTGAATACCAAGTTCGACATCGACAACCGTACAGCTCGGACCGCCGCCCGCCTCATCTGGGACGTTGTCCAAGCTTGGAAGCCAGCATGAATCATGACTTGCTGATCGAGAATGTGAACGTCGCCACGATGAGTGGAGGCGATTACGGCATTCTGATGAGCCACGATGTCGGCGTAAAAGACGGACGAATCGTCGACCTTTCGCCTTCAAATGATCCGAGAGCGAGCAACCTCTGGCTGACTCCGGGATTGATCGATTGCCACACCCATCTGGTTTACGCAGGCAACCGTGCGAATGAGTTTGAAGCTCGACTTGCGGGCGATACCTACCAACAGATCTCTCAACGAGGAGGAGGAATTCTTAGTTCCGTGGCGGCAACTCGAGCGGCGACGATCACCGAGCTGGTCAGCTCAGCCCAGGTTAGGCTGAATCAGCTCTGTCGGGAAGGCGTCACCACCGTTGAGATCAAATCTGGGTACGGACTCGACCTGGAGAGCGAAGGGAAGATGCTTGGAGCGGCTCGTCTGCTGACGGGGGCGAACATTAAGCGGACGCTACTCGCTGCCCACTCGATCCCGTCCGAGTTCAAAGGCGAGTCAGACAGCTACGTGGATCAGATTTGCAACATCATCCTTCCGGAACTCGCCGGGGAGTGTGACGCCGTCGACGCCTTCTGCGAAGGCATTGCCTTTTCACCAGTACAGACCCAACGAGTTTTCGATGCCGCGAAGCAGTTCGGCTTGGCAGTCAAGCTCCACGCTGATCAGCTCTCAGATTTGGGTGGGGCGGGGCTAGCGGCCGAAAATCAGGCGCTATCAGCCGACCATCTTGAGTACACCTCGGAAGAATCTGTTCGAAAAATGGGGGATAACGGTACGGTTGCGGTGCTCCTGCCGGGTGCCTTCTATTTCCTTCGCGAGACGAAGCTGCCGCCGGTCGAGCAGCTACGAAAGCATGGGGTGCTGATGGCGGTTGCTACCGACCACAACCCGGGCACAAGTCCTTGCCTTTCCCTGTTGCTCTGCATGAACATGGCATCGGTTTTGTTCGGATTGAGCCCATTGGAAGCCCTTTTAGGTGTGACGAGCCACGCGGCGAGGGCACTGGGAATGCAGGATGAGATCGGGACGATTGAACTTGGGAAACGTGCCGACTTTGCTCTCTACAACATCGATCACCCGCGTGATCTTGCGTCCAGATTTGGCGTAAATCCGTGCGTTGGTCGCTACCTTGGTGGTGTCAGGCAGCCCGATTAAGGGCTTCAAATCCGTCAAGAATAAGCCCCAACCATGGTGCGAATTCCGAGGGATTTGAGGCAATCTCGGCTCGTAACTGAGGCAACGATATCCAGCGGACTGCGGCGACTTCGGCTTCGCTAAACGGGATTTCAGCGTTCCAGTGACCCACAAAAACGTGGTCCAATTCCTTCTCCGTCAGCCCGCTCACTGAGTCTGAAGCTGAGTAGCGAAACGCACCGAGCTCCGTCAGTGAAACCTCAATTCCAAGCTCCCGTTCGGCCGTCCGCATTGCCGCAGAGAGCGGCTTCTCCCCGGGCCATGGGTGCGAGCAACAGCTGTTTGCCCATTTCCCAGCAAAGTGATACTTGGAGTCAGATCGCTGTTGGATCAGAACTTCACCGGCTGAGTTGGATAAGAATACGGAGATCGCACGATGCCACGTCCCCCCATTTTGATGGGCTGCCAGCTTTTCAATCGAGCCGATCGTCTCGCCGCGTTCGTTGACGACTTGCAACAGTTCTTCAACCATGGGCAACCAACTGGGTAAGTACTCGCTCATCATCGGCGACAACCTTTGCCGCGCAGAAGAGTTTTTGACGTTTCGAAGTCCGCGCGCGCTTTGTGAACACGTCGTACTGGTTCGCTTCAATTCTGCCAAGGATTTCGGAATAGAGAATTCGAGCAACGAGAACCGCTTTGCGCATTCGGCGCGGCAGTCGATAGGTTCCGGCGTCGGAGAACTGATAAAGCGATCGGGCTCTCTCAATTTCAAACTTGAGCAGGGCAACAAATTCCGGGCTGATGACTCCTTGTTCAAGGCTTTCTCGAGTCACCCCAAATCTAACCATGTCCTCACGTGGAAGATAGACTCGCTTTCGGTCCCGGAGGTCTTCGCCAACATCCCGAAGGAAGTTGGTCAGCTGCATGGCTTCGCCAAGAGCTTTGGCTCGCAACATGGTGTCCTCATCGGTCGGGGCGTCCATCGCGTAACACATCATGACGCCGATCGCACAAGCCGATCCGCGCATGTAGCCCCTTAGGTCTTCATAGGTTTCGTACTCCGCCTGATCGATATCCTGAATCATGGCGTCAATGAAGCAGTGGACTTCTTCGAGAGGGATACCGCACTCGTCAACGGCATCGCAAAATGCACGCATCGCCCAGTGTTCCGGACACTCGCCGGCCATGCCGCGTACGAGCTGACTTCGCCAATCTTCAAGATTTGCACGCTGTTGCTCAAGAGTCAGCCCCTGTGGATTGTCCACCCACTCATCCGCTATCCGAACAAAACCATAGATCGCGTGCACACGTCTACGAATCCTGGCGGGGAATCGAAGCGTGGCATAGTAGTAAGTCGTGCCAAACTTCTTGTGCACCCTTCGGCACTTTTCAATATCGGCTCGGCTGGCGTAGCTCATTTCTTCGCAAACCTCTTCAAGCTCATTCGCTCGTTAACATCACCCGTCCCGCGGGCGAGGATTGGAAATTCTTCGTCGTTGGAAATACGGTCGCGGAGACTGGTAAGTTCACTTTCGAGTCGAACCTGGCAGTCATCAACCGACTCGAAGGAATGCGCGGCACCGCAACTCACCCATGCTTCGGGGCGCTCGTGCAGGGAATGTTCGTAGTAGATCGCGGTGGGCACCATCGTAATTCCGTCGACCTTCTGCGCAACGATTTGCAGAGCCTTTCCGAGGGGCCAGATTGACGGAGGTCTGTGCAACACTCCCTCCGCGAAAATCATGAGCGACCACTTATTCTGATTCATTAGGCGGATCGTGCGCCGGATGGTTTGCGCTCTCCCTGTCGGGTCGTCCGCTGGGTAACGCATTCCGCCAACTTTTGAGAACAGTGGAAATGTGTCGAACTCTTGAATCCAGTCTAGGGCCTTGAGCTTGAGCTTCTCAACCACGTGGAACATCACGTACCCATCCTGCCATCCGTGATGGTTGCAGTAGAAAATCACGGGAGCCGACAGATCCTCTTTGGGAGGGGACCAGTAAAGGTTTCTCAATCGGGTGCGGATCGACCTTCGGATCATGCCTCCAACAAACCAGCCGGTAAGACCGACGGTCTGAGTACTCATGCGGGAATCACCCCTTCATGAATCAAGCGCTCCTCAATGAGCTCTGCCGAGATCAGGACCATCGGAAGTCCGTTCCCTGGCACGGTGCTAGCACCGACAAAGTAAAGGTCAGGATTCGACTTGCTTCGGTTCTGAGGCCGCATGAACGCGCTCTGGAACAAGTCGTGACTGATTCCAAAAGCGGCGCCTCGCTCCAGGTTGAGTTCGTTTCGCCACTCGTTCGGACCGCGTCGCTTGATCTCTCGAACCTTGGTTCGATCGAAGCCTCCTTCCTTTGCCAACCGATCAAACACTTGACCTTCGAGTTGGTTGACCATTGACTCATCCATCGGGCAGTCCAGGTTTGGACAAGGGACGAGGACAAAGAGATTAATGCGCCCATCGGGAGCAGCCTCCGGATCACTTCGCTTGGAAATGCAGACGTAAAACGCGGGGTCTTCTGGCAGGCGAAGATTGTGGAAAATAGCATCCAGATTGCCGTCGAAATCTGCGCCAAAGACGACATTGTGATGCTCGAACCCTTCTAGGTCCCCTTCGTAATCAATGTACATCAGGTGCGCGGAGCAGGAGTAGCGAAGGTTGCGCTTCGGGGCCGCGGCCGCGAGTTCTCGCTGAGCGTAAGGCATGTCGGCGTTGGCGACAACGACATCGCCTTCGATGATCTCTCCTCCGACCAAGTGAACGCGTCGTCCTTCAATTTTTTCGACGGGAGAGTTGAGCCGAATCTGGACTCCCTTCTCCTGAGCAATCTGCGCCATGGTGTCCGAAATCGAGCCGAGTCCGCCCTCGGGATAAAAAATTCCCTCGCCGTACTCCATGTAGGCCAACGTCGCGTAAACCCACGGAGCGTCATTTGGCGATAGCCCCAGATACATCGTCTGGAAGCTGAAAATCATCTGCAGCCGCTTATCCTGGAAACGTTGCTTGATGCGCTTGGCAAGGTTGCCAAGCATATGATGCTGCAGGACTCGCTTGAGCTGAGCTGGGCTGGCAAAATCCCAAAGAGAGCGGTAGTTTTTGCGAACGAAGTGGGGGATCGATTCTTCGTAAAGTGCTTTCAGCTCGCTCAGGAAACCAGGATATTTCGCCGCCTCCGCATCTCCACTCATCGCGCGAATGCGTTCGGTCATGACTGGCACGTTGGTCGTCCCGTCAAACCGAGTTCCGTCGGCAAAGAACACGCGGTAGCTCGGATCGCAAAGGCGGTTAGGAACGCGTGTGTCAAAGTCCTCACCTACATCAGCGAAGAGCTTTTTGAACGGATCGAGCATCATGAGAAGCGTTGGGCCACCATCAAAGCGGCTCTGCCCGACTTGCTCACGCCGGTTTCGACCTCCGACGGCATCAGTCTTCTCCACCACGGTGACGCGATGACCTCGATGCGCAAGTCGCATAGCGACTCCCAGCCCACCGACCCCGGCGCCGACCACGATGAAGTGTTTTGACATATCAGCGTTCTACGGAAGAACCTCTGAATCATTTGCGATAGCGATTTCTTTTTTCCCCCAAGTCGTCAGCCAGATCGAGAATGCAAGGAGGACGATCCAAGCTACATCGAAGGCTGTGGTTAATCCGTTCCAAGCTACGAATGCGCTAAATAGAGGAAGAACAGTCTTTGCACTACTAGTTTGACGAGTTGCGGTGGGCAGAATTGATGCGGCGATGAATCCCACCCCGAACCAGCCGATTGTGTTCAGAACAGGAGCACCGTAAAGGGGACCAGGTGGCATCCAACGCCAGTAGCCCAGCACATCAGTCATCGCACGCTCCATAGAGATGTCAATGGCGGCGGCAAGGGCTCCTGTACCGACGACAAGGCGCCATCCGGTCAGGTACTGCCGAACGAATAGCGAACTGCCACCGACCATCATGAGCCAGGCGAGAGGAAGCAGAAGTGGGAATCGGTGTTCGGCTCCCAGAGGAACGGTTGGAACCCATCGGTCTGTATACTCATACCGCCCGAACGGGATTCCGGAAAACAGACCGATGATCTCGGAAACGGTTCCAATTGTGACAACGCCGATAACCGCGCGCCAATTTCGTATGGATACTGCAACTGCACCGGCGCCGCTTAGCATGATCACGGCGCTCATGATGGGGGCAATGGGACCAGGATTGACTTTGAGAAACTTTTGGGCGGCTACGCCGAGGCACGAAAACACTATGGAAATCACATATAGCCTTGTCAGGCGGTTTTGCCAAAGATCCTCGTTCAACAACAAATACTCTACCAAGGGTGGCAACCAGTGCTAATCGCGCTCTACTTGTTTTACGGAGTTCTGGTGCTGATATCGGCAGGGAACCTGCTGCTTATGCGGCGCCCCCGGCAAGCTGGCGATCCTTGTTTTGAGGTGATGATCCCGGCTCGGAATGAGGCCGAGAACATTTCGACAGTTCTTACACCGCTCATAGAGCAAGGGGCCAAAGTGACGGTTTTTGACGATGACAGCTCTGACGGAACGGGCGAGATCGCACAAGAACTAGGAGCAACTGTTGTAGCACCATGCGCGCCGTTGCCAGAAGGCTGGACCGGGAAGAACAACGCCTGTCATCAGCTTTCCCAGAATGCCGAATCGGATTGGGTTGTTTTTTTGGATGCCGACACCCACCCAAGGGATGGCTTCGTGCAAGCACTTTCCGGGCACCTTTGTAGGACGGATGCTGAGGTCGTGACCGGATTCGCAAGAATGTTGCCGGGGGCGGGTCTTGAACCGGCCTATCTGGGCTGGGTGCCTTGGATCCTTTTGGCGACGAATCCTTTCGGTCTTGTTGCAGCAACCGGCAAAGGCCACAACCGATTCACTAATGGCCAGTTTGTGGCTTGGCGTCGCTCCGTGCTGTCAGAGGTCAGGCCCTTTGAGACAATGCGAAGTGAGATTCTTGAGGACGTGAAGATTGGACGGTTGCTAGCTCAACAAGGACGGAAGGTTGATGTGCTCAACGTCTCAGAGATCCTGGAAGTCCAGATGTACCGAACGCTATCAGAGGCGTTTCGAGGCATGTGCAAGAACTCTGCAGATATCGTCGGAAGCGCGGTCGGTTCGTATTTGTTCGCCGCCTTTTTAATAGTGATCGCTTGGGGTTGGCTCATCGGCGGAATCGGATGTTACGCCTTGCTTGTGTTGAGCAAAGCACTCACTGATCGCATCACGAAATTTGCTCCGTGGACTGCTCTGCTGATCCCGTTAACGATCTCTGCAGCTGCGGTCACGATTGTCGTTTCCGAATTGCAAAAGGGGAAGGGTAGTCGAACCTGGAAGGGTCGAACTTACCCCTGAGATTTCTTTGCGGCAAACTTCGCCTGAAGGTCGTCGAACAGCGAGTAGACGACCGGCACGATCAACAGCGTCAGCGCAGTTGATGTGATGAGTCCTCCGATGACGACCGTCGCAAGCGGAACATACATTTCTGATCCCGACCCGATTCCGGTGGCGAGTGGAATCATCCCAAAGACCGCGCAGAGAGTCGTCATCAGAATCGGTCGCAAACGCGTTTGTCCCGCAGTGAGGAGTGCCTCGGTTCGCGCGAGACCGCTGGCTCGAAGCTGGTTAGTGTAGTCCACCAACAAGATTCCGTTTTTGACCACAATCCCGACGAGCATCAGCAGTCCGATAAACCCGGTGAGACCGAACGACCGATCGGTGAAGAACAGTCCAAGGACGAGCCCAATTCCGCAGAGCGGCACAGAGACAAGTACGACCAGCGGATAGACGAAAGACTCAAACTGCGAGGCGAGCAGCATGTAAATGAGGGCGACGGCAAGAAAGATAGATATCCCGAGTCCTGCGTATTCGGCTTGCTGGGTTTGTTGCTGGAATCCAAGTTCCCAGTTGACCGTCGGAGGCAGCTCCAGTTTGACGAGAGCCGTCTTGACATCCTCCTGAACCTCGCCGACCGGGCGATCCAGGACCGTACCGGAAACCGTAATGATCCGCTGTCCTCGTTGGCGAGCAATTTGGTTGGGTGCCATGCCGAAAACCGGTGTGGCAACTTGTCCAAGAGTGACTCCAGCTCGATCACCAGATCTGGGGAGCACGACGAGTTGCTTAATTTCTTCAGTAGTGTTTCGAAGGACCTGGGGAACCTGGACGAAAATCGGATATTGGAAGCCGTTCTCCTGGTAAAAGGTTGCTTGCCGACCATTTGTCGCCGCGGCGATGACATCCGCGACCGTGCTGAAGGAAATTCCCAGGCTCTGGGCCTTGTCGCGATCGATCTGCCACTGAACCTCGGGCAACGAATCCTGGACGTTCATGTCGACGTTCTGTAGCCCAGGAACCTCTGACATAGCTTGAACGAGAAGCTTAGCGCTGTCGGTTAGCTCGTTCAAATTTTGGCCATAGACGTCGATCAAGACGCCACTGTTGTTACCCAAAATTCGTTGAACGATGTCCAGCACGTTCATTTGCACTCGTGCCGCGGGGATGCTTCCGAACTGCTTCTGGAGTCGCTTGATAACATCAGCTGTCTTTTCTTTGCGATTGTCTTTGAGCTTGATGGTCGCGGAGCCTTCTTGCGGAGCCCCACCACCTGCACCACGTAAACCAACGTTCGCTCCCGCACCTGCGATGACAGACTCTACGACCTTGTCTTCGCGCAGAATCTTCTCGATTTTGAGCATGACTTCATTGGTCTTCTCGACTTGGGTACCGATGGGCAACTTGAGTCGAAGATCGATGTTCCCAGAGTCGGAGGGAGGCAGTAGCTCGCGAGGAACGAGCGGCCAAAGGACCACGGCGAGAAGGGTGGCGACCACCCCGATTCCGACAATCCGCAACCGACGGCTCAGTGCCCATTCAAGAGCGTTCCGATAACTGTGATCAAGCTTCTCAAGTCGTGCGCCAGCCCAGTCAAATAGCCGCACCAAAGGTGACAGTTTGCGAGAAGGGTCGCGCATTTCAGGGTGCGCTTCTTCCAAAACCTCCTGAGCGGAGATCATTCGCGACGCGAGCATCGGAACGACTGTGGTGGCATCGAGCAACGAAATCGCGATGGAGAAGATGACTACAAGTGCGAACTGAGTGAACACCTGTCCGGTCTGACCGCTGAGGAGGATCAACGGCAAGAAGACGATCATTACGGTGAATGTCGATGCAAGCACTGCCGTCAAAATCTCGTTCGTTCCTGTCTCGGCAGCTTCACGAGCAGAACTTCGGTTACGTTCGATGTGTCGGTAGATGTTCTCTAAAACAACAATCGCATCATCAACGATCAGACCCGATGCAAGGGCAAGTCCGCTGAGCGAGATCGTATTGAGAGTAAATCCACAGAAGTACAGCAGTGAGAACGTAGAGATCATGCTGATCGGAATCGAAAGCGCGACAACGAAAGTGCTCTTCAGGTTCCGAAGGAAAAACGTGATGATCAGGATAGCCAGGACCGCGCCGATGATTGCTGTCTCTTGCAGGTCCAAAATTGATTTCTCGATGAACGCCGATTGGTCGTAGGTCATCGAGAATTTGAGGTCAGGGAATCGAGTTTCGATCTTCGCAATTGCGGCTTTGACCTTCTCTGCTACTTCAACTGTATTCGCGCTGTTTTGGCGTGTAATTCCGATGCTGACAGCCGGATCGCCGTTTGCACGGATGAAATTTGTGATGTCCTGGCTGGAGTCTCTGACGTTGGCGACCTCGTTGAGGCGAACAAGCTGTCCATTCGAATTGGTGAGTGGAAGATTCCTGAGTTCTTCAAGGGACTTGAAGTAGCCAACGCTTCGGAGGTTGTACTGCGACTTACCTTCCTTGACGATGCCCGCAGGTTGGGAAACGTTTTCTTGCTCAAGCCGCTGAGCAACTTGGCTAATCGTTAGTCCCCGAGCGTCCAACTTAGCGGGGTTAACATCAATCATGATCGCCCGGTCCTGACCACCGCCAATAGAGACAGAAGCGACACCGCCGGCCGATTCGATCAGCGGCGAGATGTCATTGATCAGGCGTTTCCGGAGGGTCACCAAGTCCGACTTTTCGGAGGACACGCCGAATAGCAGGATGGGCAATGTCGAAGGGTCAAACTTGAAGATGTTCGGAGAGGAGATGTTTGGGTCGCGAGGGAATCGACCTTGGGCCCGTTGAACCTGCTGGAACACGTCAACGGCCGCCTTATCAACATCTACTCCGTAGTTGAACTGGCATCGGATGCTGGTAAAGCCCAGGCCCGAGTTGGAGCTGACCATGCTCAGGCCCTTGATCGTGTTGACCGCTTGTTCGACCGGGCGAGCGATCTGGACCTCCATCACCTCGGGGCTCGTGTTTGGCCAACTGATGTTGACGTTTACGATCGGAATATCGACCTTAGGCAAAAGGTCGATTGGAATCCGAAGGAAGAGAATGAAGCCAAGCAGCACGAGCGCAGCGATGCGCATAGTGACCGCGACGGGGCGCGTGACCGCGAGACGCCCGATGTTCATTTCTTCTCGCCCTTTTCGCTCTTCTTATCGGTAGGTTTCTTCGCGCCGGGCACTTTGACTTCTTGACCGTCTTTAAGCCGACTGTAGGTCATGGTCACGACCTTCTCTCCGGCGGTTACTCCCTCAATAATTTCCACTTTTCGCCCGTCCGTAGCACCTGTTTTGACGGTGCGAACCGCCACCTTGTTGTCACCACCGAGCACGGCAACGGTCCCCTCAACAACAGCTTCTTTGGGGACAACGCAGCCCGCCTGAACTCGCTTCAGGACGAACGAGGCTTCACCGAATGCCCCTGGTTTGAGGTTCTTGGATGCATTCACAACCTTCACCAGCACCGTCACACGGCGATTGGCAGAATCAGCGACTCCCGCAACGGATGCAACGGATCCGGCAATCTTCTCTCCGCTGGCGAGAGCGATTTCTACAGGAAATCCGGTGGAGACTTGCCCTGAATTTTCGACCGGAAGCGATGCTCGGAAAAAAAGCCATCCATCGGACTGCACGATCAGAACCGGGGTGCCAGGTGAAGCCAATGCACCCGGGTCTGCACTGCGAGCTGATACCACTCCATCGACAGGAGATCGAAGGGCGGTTTCACGAACGGCAACTTCCGCCGTGGTGACCTGCGCTTCGGCGGCGGAGACCGCGGCGGCCAGCGCGCGAATATTCTCGGCAAAGGCGGGCGACTGGGCGGAGTTTCCGGTCGCAACTCGTAAAGAGCCCTTTGCTTGACTCAAGCGCGCCTGTGCATTTGCAATCGCGGTCTGTCCAACCCGGCGAGTCTGTCCCTGAGAGGCTTTAGCTGCACCAAGGTCTGCTTCGGAGAGTTTGACTTGCTGGCGGGCAGATTCTGCCGCTGAGTTTGCGACTTCAACTTGGCGCTTCTGCACCTCCAGAGCCGTCGTTGCGTTGTTCAGGATCTGTTCAGAGACGAAGCCCTTCTCGAAAAGGTTCTGTTGCCGCTCGACGATGCTCTTTTGGTTTGCAAGCGACGCCTGCTCTCTGGCAACGGCAGACTCTGCAGATTTTAGGGATGCCCGTGATACGCCAACTCGAGACTCGGCGACCTTCACCGCAGCTTCGGCAACCTCCACTTGGCTACGAAGATTTTGTGTTGCCAAATTTAGATCGTTTTGAGCCGACGTGACTCCTGCATTCTGTTGATCGAGGTTTCCTGCCACCCCTGAATCAGTCGCAGTTTTCTGGATTTTGGCTTGCGCTAGCCTCGATTTGGCCTCTGCTAGGCCGGCCTTTGCGTTCGCTAGACTTGCCAATGAAGCTGACTGATCTAGCTGAACCAAGAGCTGACCTGCACGGACCCGATCCCCTTCCCGCACTGCGATGAGAGCAATCTGCCCCGAGGAACGTGGAGCCAGTTCTACACGGTTGGGTGACTCTAATGCACCGGATGCGGAAAGCTTAAGGACGATCTCGCCAGCCTTTGCTTCCGTCACTTCTGCGGTTGGAGTTCGGGCTCCCTTTGGAGGTCCGCCCTTGGTTTCGGCCTCCGCTGCTACTTTAGCTTTGTACTTCCAGCCGACACCGCCTGCTAACGCAACTACCAAAACCCAAGCCCACACAGTACCGCGTTTCAAACTCACTCCCTCCAGCATATTCAAACGAGCCAAACCAGGACACGTTCAGCAAGAATTTTCATCAAACTTAACTTGCTGAATGAGTATGATGAATGCTTATAGCGAAGTGGCTATATGGCGGAATTTAGCTTTGATGTTGTCGTCGTTGGTGGTGGTCCCGGTGGGAGCACATTTGCCAGCATTCTCCGCAAGTACGCCCCGCATTTAAGCGTCGGGATCTTTGAACGCGAAGAGTTTCCGCGAGATCACGTGGGTGAGAGCCAGCTCCCGCCGATCTCACGCATCTTGGATGAGATCGGAGTTTGGGATAAGGTCGAAGCCGCCAATTTTCCGATCAAGCTTGGCGCAACCTACAAGTGGGGAAAGACCAAAGACCTTTGGGATTTCGAGTTTTATCCGTCCGATAAGTTTCAAGACGAAGCGCGTCCGGCGAAGTACGACGGTCAGCGCCGCTGGACCGCGTTTCAAGTCGACCGGGCCCACTACGACAAGATTCTTTTGGATCACGCCGAGGAACTCGGTGCGACGGTCCATCAGCCCAAAAGAGTGGTCAAGGTCAACCGTGACGGAGACCGAATCACTGGATTGGATCTTGCCGACGGCGAGTCGGTCACCGCGAAGTGGTACATCGACGCCAGCGGTCATGCGGGCATATTGCGACGATCGCTTGGTGTTGAAGCAAAACCGTCCACGCTCCTTCAAAATGTTGCCTTTTGGGATTATTGGCAGAACACCGAGTGGGCGGTAAGCATCGGGGTTGGCGGCACTCGGGTCCAGGTTCTGAGCCTGGGCTATGGCTGGATCTGGTTTATCCCGCTCGGTCCGACGCGAACGTCTGTAGGTCTCGTCATTCCAGCTGAATACTACAAAAAGAGTGGCAAGACTCCCGAGGAGCTCTACAACCAGGCGCTGCTCTACGAGCCAACTGTGCAAAAACTGATCACCAAGGCCGAGTCCGAAGGGAAGTTTGCAACGACGAAAGACTGGTCATTCTGTGCAGACCGGGTAGTCGGTGAAAACTGGTTCCTGGTTGGTGAAGCGTGTGGCTTTGCAGACCCCATCCTTGCCGCTGGCCTTACGCTGACCCAAGTTTCGGCTCGAGAGGCGGCGATTTCGATCATTGAAATCGAGAAACAATCGCACTCCGAAGAGTGGGTCAAGGGTGAATACGAGGCGCGGCAACTGAGCCGCATCAAGAGCCACATCCGCTTCGCCGAGTATTGGTACACGGCGAATTCTCAGTTTAAGGACCTCCAAGACTTCACATCGGAAATTGCCAAGGACAGCAACCTCGATCTCAGTCCTCAGAAGGCATGGCAGTGGCTCGCCCAAGGTGGATTTGTCGATCCCGACGGTCAGCTTGGTATCGCGGGATTTGGAACGGAACAGATCATGAAGCTTGGTGACTTCCTTCAAGAAGTGGGGAGTGCGCCGGTAGTCAAGACCTGCAATGTGTTCCGTCTCGATCTGGAAGGTGCCGACTGGCGACCTGCGGCTCGATACGGGGCAGGAACGATCTCTCAGGGTGGCGCGTATTATCGTGGCGACCGTGTGCTCCCTCTGACCGGGGTGCTTGCGGAGTTGGTTAAGTTCCTGAGCGCGACGGACAACTTGCCGGGGCTGATCGATCAGATTCGAGCTGGAATCGCTCAAAACAACAACGACCGAGGTTATATCAATGAAGTCATCGGCAGAATTCCGCACGCCATCGAAGCGCTTGTTGCCGACGGCTGGATCAAGGCGTCGTTTGATGACCAATACGAAATGCGCGACTTGCCCGAACGAGTCGCAAACATTCTGCATTGGAACAAAGATAATGCCGTAACGGCGTAGACTCCCTGAAAGTGAGCAAAATCGATCCGATCACGGAGCGGATGCTGGAGCGCCTTGACGACCCGTCCTCGACGCCTGCAGAGTTCCAGAGTCTGATAGGCCAAGGCGCCCAAGTATATAGGCGATATAAAGTCGATTACGAAGATCGGACGCCCGTGATCACTGCTGCAATACATCCGGACTCAGAGGTGCTCCGAGTGTTCTTGGAGGTCGGAGCGCACTCAAAACTAAACGATGATGGTCGGTTTACACTGTTCTTGCGAGCAGCAACAAATGCCCACATTCAGCTGTTGTTTCAGTACAACGTCGAATATCCAAAGCCGACGAAGTACGGCGAAACGCCGCTGAGTAGCATTTTCTACAACCCCGATCTGGAGCGGATTCGTTGCTACATGGAGCAGGGCGTCCCGATCAATGAGCTGAGGTGCACCCCAATCCACCTCGCAATTCTCTTTGATCCTCTGAGCGTCAAAGAAGCAATTCTGCAGCATCCGACCCAACTTGAGCATAAGGATCGTTGGAGCCGTACTCCTTTGCTCCTCGCCTGTCTCATGGGAGAGTTAGATGCTGTTCAAGCACTGGTGGCAGCCGGGTCTAACTTGCGGGCAGTGGACCATGTTGCTTCAGGGGCGACGCATTTCGCTGCGAAAAGTGAGACTCCCGCCGTGATCAAGTTTCTTATTGCACAGGGTCTCAATGGGCTGGAGTTGGATGAGTTTGGTCACACTCCTCTCAAAGATGCCGTGGAGTTCGATCGAGACGCAGTGGTTGACTACCTTGTTGAACGGATTGACTCGATGGAGCAACGGCTAATTGCATTAGATGATGCTTTGTACTATGCGGCAAGTCCCGAGATGGCGTTCAAGCTTATGAATCTAGGCGCCAATCCTATGCGGTTGGAGCCTGACATGCGCGGGCAGCTGAATCCCTCGACTGCGTATCCGTTTACTCTAGACCAGGTGACCCTGGAGCAGTTCCAAGCGGCTCGAAAGCCCCGCTTCGGTGTATCGAATCCTCAGGAGTGGAACGAACCGTTTTGGCAGGCAATGATCGTGAGCCGGGACACGGCGTATGGTGCCATTGTTCACTTTGATGTCGAGCGAAACTACGGCGCTCCGCGAGAAAATCCAGTCTGGTGTGCCAGCCGTTTCGGGCAGTCGATGACGTTTCTTCCGGATGGTCGCGTGATCGAAATCGCCGGAGAACACGAAGATGGCTACGATCCCGACTTCTGCATCTACAACGATGTCTTTGTTCATGAGCCCGCACAAGCGCCGAGGGTGTTTCTGTATCCTTCGCACGTGTTCCCACCGACTGACTTCCACACCGCTACCTTGGTCGGAGATTGGATCTACATCATCGGTTCCCTGGGATATCAGGAGGATCGAAACTTGAACAAATGTCCGGTTTATCGACTCAATGTTCAAACGATGTCAATCGAATACGTTGAGACGAGCGGAACCGATCCTGGGCGAGTATGCCGGCACCGTGCGCGCCTCGTCAACGATGGACAGATTCTGATTCGGGACGGACAACTTTGCGCAAATAGCATCAAGTACGGAACCCCGCACGAGGTGATGATCTTAGACACTCGCACGCATGCTTGGTTTCGCCCGACCTGAGGTTACTTTCCGTCGATCTGCTTTTCTCGAGCCTTGATAAAGCTGGTAAGGAGTGGCAACCCTGGGTCGACCATGCCGCCGTGATCGTAGCCTTGCAGTTCCATGATCCGCACATCGGGATGGCCAACCTCTTTGAACATCCGCCAGAAATAGGCTGACTCTTCGTACCGCCCGTAGAGCTCCTTCTCGCGATCACCGCTGAGTAGGAGAATCGGAGGAGCATCCTTGCGGACGTGGAACTGAGGTGCGAATTCGTCGACAACCGGGGTTCGTTCCCCGATCCCGCGTTCTTTGCGCATCGTGTAGTGAGTGATGGATTGACCGCTAAACGGAACCAACCCTGCAAATCCGTCAGGATCCACTCCGTACGGAAGGAGCCACTTTTTGTCGAGAACTACCATGTTCGCCAAAAATCCGCCCGCCGAGTGCCCAGAAAGGAAGAGCTTCTTCGTCGATCCACCGTAAGATTCGATGTTCTTTGCCATCCAGGCAACTGCCGCAGCTGCATCTTCGATGCACGTCTGAACCTTGACTGTTGGCGCAAGGCGATATCCGGCTCCAATCACCGCAAATCCCTGCTTCTTGAGCCTCTCCGGAATTTCGCGATTACCCCCAGTCAGCCCCCCGCCGTGAAACCAAATCACCGTCGGAAAGTTCTTCTGGCCACGCGGATAGTAGAAGTCGAGTCGACATCTCTCGTCAATCGCACGATCGCCGTCGGCGATTCGGTAAGCGATGTCTTTCTTTAACTCGTAGGTCAACTCAGGAGTCTTTGACTGTTGGCAGGCAAGGAGTGTCAACGCAAACTGGGCAACCACAATTCGCCCAGTTTAACCGAGGACGTGTCGAATTGGGATTGCCCAGCAAGAATTACTTCTGATTGACGGAGTCGAGTTTAAAGATCGCTTTGGGGCCTGTTCGTTGTCCCGCAATCCGTGTTGAAACAACGTTGCCGCTCCGGCTGGTTAGCTCATAGAGCCCGAATTCGCCCTTCTCGTAACCGAAGCTCGTGCCATCGTCTTCGAACAACAGTCCTCGATGCTCGCCGTCGCCGTAACAGCGAAGGGTGACCTTTCCTAGGGCGGCACTCTTTGTTGCGTTGGTGGCACCAACGTAGGTTGGTATCGCAGAGCCTCCTCGCACATAGAGCGGAATCGTGTTAAGCGCAGGCTTCACCGTGATGCTCTGGTTCTCACCAACATATGCGCCAGTTGCGTAGTCGTACCATTTCCCCTTTGGCAGTCGCACCGTGCGGCTCGTTTCGCCAGTAAACATCGGCGCGACTAGCAGATCATCTCCAAGCAAATACTGGTCCGTTTCAGTGCCACCATCAATCAGACTCATCGGCCGCACCGGAGGAACGCCGTCATGCCAGTACTGGGCGAACGCGGTGTAAATGTAGGGCACCAACGACTCTCTGAGGAGCATCGCGTCGCGGACAGTATCCGTAACGCTGGCAAAGCTCCAAGGTTTGGTTCCGTCCGCCCATGCGTTGAGCTGAGCGATGGGCGATAGGCACGCCGACTGCATGCGTCGAGCCCACTCTTCGGGGCTGTTAGCGCTTCGGATTTCTGCGCACCAGAGTGTTCCCGCCAGGGAGCAGTTGGTGAGTGCCGTGACGTACTGTCGGTGGTTGTAGGTATCGCTATAGATCGCGAATGGGAACCGGCTGGCGGCACCGTTTGAAGCGCGAACTAAACCAAACGTTCTGCGGTTCTGCTTGCGGTACATCTCGAACAGCAACTCCTGCCACAGAACGCCGTAGATCTGCCGCATCTGAAGACCATCAGGTCCTGATCCAAACTCGGCATGGTCGGGCCAGAGCCAAACGTCAAAACCATCGACTTCGTCAATCTTGTAACCGCTGACACCGAGCGCAAGATGGTGTTTAGTGTGGAAGTCTTGGACCACACGTCGCGCAACTTTATCGAACACATCAGGCGCTGCCCCAAGCCAAACGGTGTGGGAGCCAAAACGTCCTTTCAGGATGTTGTACAACTCGCTTTCTGGCGCAACGTACGGGTTCTCCCAGAGATTGACCGAAATCCCTCGCACCGACATGTCTTTAACAAACTTGGAAGCGTCGGGGAAGCGGTCCTTGCTCCACTCCATCGAACCGGGATAGGATCGGGATTGCCAGCCGGGTTCGAGTCCGATTACATCGAGAGGGAACCCTCGCTTCTCAAACTCATTCACTTCCGCGGTAACGGCGTCTGCGGAGGCGAGCGAAGGCGTGCGATGCCAAAAGCCAAGCGCCCAGAGCGGCGGTAACGTACCCCCACCGCAGAACAGGTTATATCGGCGAAGAGCATCCATCGCCGTGGGGCCGGTCAGGACCACAACCTCAAGCCCTTGGGCTTCGACACTTGCCTCTACCCAGTCGCTCGGTGGCTGAGCATCCCAACGGGGGTCGGTGTTGCGGTCTCGGAACTTGGGCCGTGATTTGTCATCCACGCGATTTCCGACTCCCACATAGAAGTTCGGTGTTCGGCTTGTATTCAGAAAAACGGCGTAGCCTGCACTACTAATATAGAGAGGTGTGGGAACATGCAGCCGATCGTTGCCTTCGCTGTAGTGATCTGTACGTAGGTGATAGATGCCGTTCCTGCGGTCAGTTCCCTGCATCTGTAATCCCAGTCCAAAGATCTTTTCGTTCTTTCCCAGCGGGATGTGGACAGTCGAAAAGCTCTTGGATTTAACCAATCGAACTTGATCGAGCGAAAAGGGAAGCGTTGCGTTAGGCATCGCCGACAGCCGATCATGCCGTGGCTCAGAGCGCGAAGCGCGTGTCAGCGTTGGCTGATCTGCTTTGCCGATCTGGGCAACCCAAACACCTGGTTGCACTTCACGCCAAGCGTTGAGTTTCTGCTGATTATGAGTAGCCATGACGACTCCGAGAAGAATTTGCAATTGCACCGCTCCTAAGTGCCATTTCAGGAAAGTGACTCCCCGGGCTGGCATGCGCAGTCTACCGAGTCGATTCAAATATGACTTGAATATTGTTTAGGGCCGTTGAGTCGTATGGCAACTCACTTCTGGAGCTCGATCTTCACAAGACCCGAAACTTCACGATCGAGCTTTATACGAGTACTTGACCGAGTGATGGTTACTTGCTTGCCGTTCACGAACACTCGAGACAAGTCCGCAAGCGCTGGCAGATCGACAACTGCCATTGTCCCTTTCGGTAGCCTGAGCGTAAGGGTGAACGTGTTAGTGCGTTTCCAGTCAATCCGGATAGGACCCTCTGGTGTAGGCACTGTGCCTTTCGCAAACGAGAGGGTGCCCAGATTCGGCTTTACAGAAACCTTCTTAAACCCCGGCGCCAGAGGTTGGACTCCCAGGACATACTTGGGTAACAGGTTGGCGGGAGCGGCGCCCCACGCGTGGTTCCAGTCTTGGTTCGGCTTGTATTTCTGGTCCCACGCTTCCCATGTGATGGTGGTTCCGCTCTCAACCATGTGTTTCCAACTGCGGTCGCCGGGAGCGAGAATGAGGTCTAACGCAGCTGAGTCAAAGCCAGCTTCGAATAGACCTTCAAGAAGATATTGGGCGGCATAAACCGAGCACTTCATGCCACGATCGACCAACCAAGACGCAACGCGTTCCCGACGAGAGGCGGGCACCAAATTGAAGGCAAGAGGGAAGAGATTTGCGTGGAGGGATTGATGCTGACTATCTGCACCGTCCTTGTAAAGCCCTGTACTGGCATCGAAAAACGTTGACTGGAATGCCGCACGTGCGTTTCGTTCCAGAGTGGCGTAGTGAGAGGCGTCGGTCTCGCGACCAAGCTCCTTCCCCATGATTGCCATGAGCCCTAGTGAACGAACATAGGAGGCGTTCACTACCGTATTTCTGGGTCCAAATTCATATCCGTCACGTTCGCCGGTTGGCCAATCAACAATATCGGTGCGTTTGATGTTCTCCGAGGAGCTATGGACAAGCCCATCGACGCCGACACGGGCTGATTGAAGTTTGGACTTCAGCGAGTCGTAACGTGTGGCCAGCCATGCGCGATCCTGCGTTTGCATCCAGTCCGCGTACGCCATGAACACCATGTGGAAGGACCACTCGGTGGGCCAAGTACCGTTGCTCATGAGGTGGTCAAATGTGGCTCGAGGCATCTGAACATCCGATGTCGTCGCATAGTATGAGAGCTGGTTCAGATAAGCATCGGCTTCGTAGGGGATGCGTTCACGGTCACCATCAACGAAAAGACCTGCAAACGTCGTCGCTTTGATCGAGTATTTGCAGAGATCCCAAACTTGGTTCAGCATCGGATCGGAGCATTGGAAATCTGAGTCACGTTCGTTCCACGATTTGGCAAATGCCGAGCGTCGCTTGATCTGCGCAGTGCGGAGTTCTCCCTGCCAGCCTTCAATTTCTACCCAGCGAAAGGGAACAAGTACTCCCCACTCCTTGGGGGTGAGAATCGCAGGCGGATGTGAGCTGCTGTTGACTTCCGTATTTCGCGCATCCGGAGGTGGGGCGATGACCTGCACCTGACCGGATCTCAATTCAGCCTTGGTAGAGGCGTATCGAACAGTTCCGGGTGGCCTTCGGTTGATCCGGCCATCAGTCAACGACTCTCCGAAGTGAACGGTGATGTTCTGTCCGGAGCCAGAATTGGGTTTGATTGCTACATTTCCAAAGGCGACTTTGCCAAAGTCCACCAGGAACACACCCGGGCTGACCTCTTTGATGCTCACGGGTCGTTCGTCAACTAAGTGCACCTGATCACTAGGCTTCGCAAGCCGACTCTCGGCGCCGGGCTGCGACCCCTTATTCAAAGTTCCCGTTCCCAGCCCAAGCAACGTTAGAGATATTGCGATTGCCTTCATTGAAACGGTCACAAGAGGATTTTGCCCAATTACTGGCTCTGACAGTCGTTCGACTTTAGTGTACAAAGTCTTTGATCCGCAAAAAACGTCGGACACTAATTACACAGGACACCTGCCCCTAAGTGAAAGAGCAGGTCAAGTTGCCTCTGTCAAGCGTTATTGATAATTTCGAGGATTTCTTCCGTCGAGATCCCGGCGAAGATTGGGCTCACCCGGTGGCCTGTGGCTCGCTCGATATCAGCGATGACGAATCCCCGCCTCGGGTCTTCGAGCGCAACGATAACGGTTGGCCCCACCACTTCGATTGGCAAAGCTTCCCATCTGAGCCAATCCGCTTTAGGGGCCAGGGCGAGTGCCTCTGGCGCAAACTGCATCGGAACTGGGGTGGCCGAAGTGGAGATGGACAACCTTGCTTGCCGTAGAACCCCGATCTTTTCATCTTCGAACGAAGAGTAGCTCTTGGCTCGTTCACGAAGGTTGTGGCTTTGTTGCATGCTCCGCTTGCGGTGCATCATTGCATCCTCTTCATCGTAGTTCCGCTCTAGGTTCTCCAGCCGCTCAATCGATGCCTTGAGCCGTTCGATCACGGCGGCAACTGACGGCTCATCGCTCGATGGGTGGGAAAGTATCGAGAGCACGATGCCGCGCAGCTTCTCCTTCATCAAAAGAGCAGATTTCGGATCACGGACGCTCAACATCTCGGCCTCTGCCTCACTGGCTCGCTGAAGCAGATGCTCCAACTTAGCCTCTTCTGAGTAACCAAACTCGGTTGGAACCGCAACCACATGCGTCAACCGCTGTCCCGACGCCTTGTCCGTATACCGAACGGTGAATTCAAGCCCCCGGACTTCGTTCAGCTGAAAGACGCGCTTCTTTGACTCTCCACCCCAGAAGTGTCCCAGCTGTTCGATTGCGCCGTTACACCTAACCGTGAGTCTCTCCAGGACGACCGAACCGGCCGAGTAGCGCTCCTGACTAAAGGCATCGGTAATCGAAGCAGTCGTGTGGGCAAAGTAGTGGGCGCCGCCTCCGGTGCGCGCCATTCCCGCCATCAGTCCCTCGTCATAGTCCCGTCCGACTCCAATCGTCGTTGTGGTCACGCCGTACTTTTCATACGACGTCTTCGCATGACGGGAAAGTTCATTCGCTTCGGTGTATCGCCCAACATTCGCCTGTCCGTCAGAGAGCAAAATCACACGCCCGCCTCGGCCAACAACCTTTGCTCCGGTTACCCAGCCACCATAGAGATCAGTGGACCCTCCAGGCTCCAAGCCTTCGACTCTCCGCGCAACGGCTTCGCTGGGAGCCTCTAGACCGCACACGATGTTGACTGAATCGTCGTAAGTGACGACGGCTATACGATCGTCGGGACTCAGTGAGCGGATAAATTGAGCAACCGCCGCCTTCGTAATATCGAGCTTGTCGCCACCCATGGAGCCGCTTCGATCAATAACGAGGGCAACCTGCAACGGTGATCGAGGAGCGGCTCCCGCTTGCTCGGTGGCGGTAAGAGTGGCGAGCAACAAACCGAGGTTTGCATCCTGATGGGCGACGAGAGAAACTTCCAGACCAGGAAGTTTGGTGTTCGTTTGATTCAATTTCTGTGTTGTCCTATGTGTCGGTCAATGGGTCGACGAGTCGACCGATAACAACACTATACCGCACTACTTAACACTTGATGTCAAGTAGTGTTTTAAAGATTTTTCAAAATTGACTGAATCGCCGTTTGCGCCCGTGATAGTTCGTTGACAAGGTCAGCATGCTCGACCACCTCAATGACACTGTCTTCAGTGAGCTGGATGCGTCGAACCGTGCGCTGTAAGGGGACTCGGGAGGGGACTGGGATAGAGGGAAGAAGAGGGGATACCTCTTGCCTAAGTCTCCCGACCTGTTTGCGCTGATGAGTCTCGGTTTCACCCCCGTGTTCGCCCATTTGTATCCTTTCGGTGGCCTGCTCAAGCGTAAGACCGCTATCAAGCCACTGCCGAATTGCAACGATTCTGCGTAAATGTTCGACACCGTAGCGTGCAAACTTCGGTCCTCCGCTAGGCGGCGGGAGGAGGCCATTCGAGATGTAGTACCGAACAGTGCGCTCGGCAATCGCGAGCCTAGGACGATCTCTCAGAATCGCATTCGCCGCACCAACCAACTCCTCTAGAGTAAATGGCGCAAGGGGAGCGTAATCTTCGAGATTTGGCACGAACCGAGTTTACTCGACAGCTACGCGACAGCAGGGCGTTAGCGCTTAAAGGTTTTGTGTCGGTAGTGAGATACTCGGAATCCCACCGCGGATCTGAAACGTCGGTGGAGTGTCCTTGGCGAGTTTCGCAAATACTAATAACTTCGTTAGTTGTGATGCAATCGGGAAACCCTTCTATGAAACCACTCTAGTCGTTGTTTTTGTGTGCCACCAGATTACGCTGAAAATTCCTGACCTAGCATCCGCAGATTGTAGTCATGATCTAGAATCCAGTCATGATCGCCATTTTGGAGTTGCGTCCTCTGCTTGCAGCAGGTCTGCTAGGTCTAAGCGCCTTGGCTTTTGGGGCCGACAAACAGACACAAAGAGTCAAGGTTTTCGTGCTCGCTGGACAATCCAATATGGAAGGACAGGCGGTTGTTGACCTCACTGGCAAAGACTACAACGATGGGAAAGGAACTTTAGCCACTCTGATGTCGATCCCTGAAAAGCGACCCTTGTTCAAGCATCTCAAAAATTCCGACGGAACATGGAACGTGCGCAACGATGTCTTCGTGCGATATCAGAGGGAGAAACAGCCTCTGCTGACAGGACCGCTTGGCTTTGGATTTTCCGTTTACGGCGACCAGCATCATTTTGGACCGGAGTATCAGCTGGGTCACGTGCTGGGTGATTATTTCAAGGAACCCGTTTTGCTGATAAAGACCGCATGGGGTGGCAAAAGCCTCTATGAAGACTTCCGTCCGCCATCTTCGGGTGGGAAAACCGGCAAATACTACAAATTGATGCTCAGCGATGTAAAAACCGCTTTGTCGAATATGGAAGCCGATTTTCCAGCATGCAAAGGACGCGGCTACGAACTTGCTGGGCTCGTTTGGTATCAAGGGTGGAACGACGGAGTTGATCCCAAGAGGGCTGTACCTGAGTATGAACAGAATCTGGTGAATTTGATTCGGGACGTCCGGAAAGAGTTCAACTCCCCAAAGCTTCCGGTGGTGGTTGGAGAGCTGACCGGCCCATGGGTAAAGGCTGAAGGGGCCTGGGATATGTTGCGTAAGGCTCAAGAGAACGCGGTTGAGCGTTATGAAGTTGACGGAAACGCGCTGTTCGTGCCAACACACGACTTTGTTCGAGAGGCCGAGGATTCCCCAAACCCAACCCATGGTCATCATGAATTTGGCAATGCCGAAACCATTTTCCTTGTTGGAGATGCGTTGGGCAAAGGAATGGTAAGCCTTTTAGAAAACCTCAAAGCACCCATGATCAAAGACTATGGTCTCAAACCATATGTTCGCCTGTCAAAGGACCTTCCACATTCGGAGAATAAACCTTGGAAGCTTGTCTGTACGATGCCAACTAATTGCCACTTTCAGATGTGGATGGAATTGGAATCTGAGGCAGGTAAGCAAGTTCTTCTGAACTCCTCAAACCCGTTGGTGCAATATCTTACAAAGACGGAATCCTACACGACAATTGCGGGATCTCAAACTACGGAAGCAAAGAATTGGCTCAGCGGAGAAGGTGCGATCTACACTATTCCAGCTGGCGTTACTGTCAAAGCCGTGAAGTATCGAGAGACCGGATTTGACACTACGTTTGCAGGTTCATTTGAATGCAACGATAGGGATTTCAACGTGCTTTGGACAAAAGCCGCCCGAACCGCATATGTATGCATGCGGGACCACTTCTATGACTGCCCAGATCGGGAACGGGTCGGATTTTGGGGGGATGGAACCCCAGAACTGGATCAATGCTTTTACGTGTTTGATACAAAGGCTCACCGACTGGCGAAAGACCTTGTGCTCAGAAAGCTTCAGCCCAAGTTCTATCCGGGACAGCATCTAGAGTTTTTGGGTGAATACGGACTGTGGTTTTACTACATGCATACCGGGGACTTGGATTCGATTCGGGCGGTCTACGACCAAACAAAAGTCTTTCTCTTCGAAACCTATAAATTTGGCAACAAGGGTACGTGGTTCGATTGGGGCAAGGAAAACAAAGACACGGCGGTGATCGAGACCTGTTTCTACTACAACTGTATGGAAACCCTGCTCAAAATGGCGAAGGTAACTGGACACAATGCGGATGTACCCCTAATCGAAAAGAAGCTGCAGGATATCAAGGCGACCTTTGATCAGAAGTTTTGGAAGGGAGGCTACTACATGTCTAGCCAGGTGAGTGAACCGGATGACCGCGCCAATGCGATGGCGGTCAATGCGGGATTAGCCGACAAAAAGAAGTGGGAAGCGATTTACACGAATGTCCTCGCCAAGAAAACCTATTCAAGTTGCTTCTTTGACAGATGGGTGTTCGAGGCCCTTTGCAAGATAGGAAGGCCAGAGGCCGCCTTGATGCGAATGGCGACTCGGTATAAAACCATGATTCCAGCCAGCATCACAACGCTTTGGGAGCATTATGATCGCTGGTGGGCTTCCCACATTGATGCCTTTGACGAAGGCTCTTCGTTGAACCACGGTTGGAATCCGCCCGCTTTGATTCTGTCAAAAACGATCACTGGAGTCGAGCCGACTCTTCCGGGTTGGACTGAGTTTCAAGTCTTACCTAAAGTAGCGTTTTTGAATTCAATCAAGATGACGGTTCCGACAGTCAAGGGCAAAGTTCGCGTTGAAATCAACAAGTCTGCTTCCCAGTTTTCTTTGCGGGTAACGGTTCCAATCGGAAGCTCAGCCGTGTTGGGTGTCCCAATTGGTTCTTTTACGAACTTGCAGTCCGTTGCTCTCCAGGGACGCGAAGTCTGGAGGTCTGGTCTCACGGGGGAAATTAGCGGAGCAACATATGTTGACGACAAGAACGGCTATGTGAAGTTCAAAGTTGAACCTGGTGTGTGGACATTGGTTGGTCGGGGTTTAGTGGAGATGGATTCGCCGAAGCCGTTGCCGGTCGCCAAGCGAAAGGAAATTGAACTCGAAAAGCGAGGATGGAGCACGTCGGCTTCAGTCCCTGATTCGACATTCTTGTTCAGTGGTGACAATATTCCAATTGATGTTTCCGCGGAAAACGCGACCGATGGGGATGTCTGGAATGGTTGGCGAGATATGACCAAAACACAGTATCCAGGGCAGTGGTTTCAAGTGGATATGAAGTCAAACCAGTCGTTCGATAAGATTGTGCTGGATAACACGTGGGCCCTGTGGGATTCGCCGCAAATGTATGAGGTGAGAGTGTCCAGTGATGGGATCAAGTGGAGCGAAGTAATTGCCTCTGGACGCGGCGAACTGGGCATCACAAATATTACGTTTCCCATGCAATATGCCCGATTTATCCGCATCACCCAAACTGGTTCCAGTTCGCTGTACCATTGGTCAATCTATGAACTAAACGTCTGTCGGGGCAGGAAATAGCTTTTCTCAATCTCATCTCTGTGCGAGAGAGGACCTGACCCACCTCGGAAAAGTTGGGAGGATTTACGGCTGGAGTCGGGGTTCGCCGTCTTTTTCGCTTTTGATCAAGCCCAGTCCTTCGTAGAAAGCCGAAAATCAATCTCGGCAGAATAATCCCTATGAACCCTTTTCCCAAATTCGCTTCCAAATGACGCAAACAAAAAAAGGAACTTTGGTGACTCTTGGAAACTCGAGAGTTCGAAGATTGAATAGTCGGAGGAGGTTACTGGACGCGATTCGAAAAACAAGAGTTGCGAATCCCCTCCCCTGATCACAAAATTTTCGAGATTGGTTGACGCATTTAGAACTGCGGAGCACCATCCCACTGTGTAACGTATGCAGCGGATATCCCGGCACCCTCTTTAAGCAAGTCGTTTTAATTTGGCACTGCGAAAAACGCGTCTAGGATTCTGGGAAGTTGTGTATAATCGAAATTGCATCAAGAGCGGCCCCGATGGGCCCGGCAACCGAGTGTGAAGAACGCCACGGTGCCAGGAGCAACCAAGCTCGATGCGCAGGACAGACCTGAAAAAGGAGTTCTTCGCTGGAAGTGACGGGGCCGTTGACGAGAGATCGTCAACGGCCCTTTCCCTTTCAAACGGGGCCGATTGACGCGCGAAATTCGCATCAAAAGGCTAAACATGGAAACAACAGAGCGCGCTGCTAGGGCGCAAGTTAACTCGATCATCTGCAATCTGGACTTCGAAAAGCTCCAAGCTTGCACAACCGCAACTGGATTGGCTACTGCACCGATTCTCGCTGAGGCCGCCATAGATGGCATGTGGCTCTTTCTCGGGGTGCAAGTAGACGCCCTGAGTTTGAAGCCGCAACCCGTTCGGCTACTCGAAGTCCCTGGCGATGGTGCACCGATCCACGTGCTCCTTGCCGACCAAGGGCGACGGGTGCTCGTCACCTCAAACAATGGCCGTGAAGAAGTCCTCAACAGGCTCGCCCAGCAGCAAATTGTAGTTGAGTGGAACACGGAGGTGGGACATGGCTGCTAAGCGTGGTTACCTCACTCGCCTTGGTGCGTTTGGCTTCGACGCCGTCGAGCCCGTCGTTCTCGCCGCCTTGGTAACCGAGGACCCGTTACTAGTGATCGGCAACAGCGGCACTGGCAAGACCTTTCTGCTCAACTCCATCTCGGAGGCTCTTGGGCTGGAACACCGTCACTATAACGCATCAATGGTGAGTTTCGATGACCTCGTTGGTTTCCCTTATCCGGACGACGAGAAGTCGTGCGTCAAGTTCTTGGAGACTCCCGCGACGGTTTGGGGAGCCGAGAGCTTGCTCGTGGACGAGATTTCGCGGTGCCGCCCCGAACATCAGAACCGCCTCTTCAGCCTCATCCACGAAAGACGGGTGCAAGGCATTGCTCTCGAGCGGCTTCGCTTCCGCTGGGCTGCCATGAATCCTTGTTCGATGGATCAAGGAGGTGATTACTCAGGTTCTGAGCCCTTGGACCGTGCCCTGGCCGATCGCTTCGGGCTCATCGTCAAAGTGGGCGACTGGCGGGAACTCTCCAAGGCGAACAAGAGAAAAGTGGCAGATCCATCGGGAGAGGGCGCTTTGTCCGACGATAAAGGCAAACTAGCCTTGGCACTTGGGGAGTGGCGGGCGAAGTACAACGAACTGCTACCTAGCTGTCCGGCGGTGATCATCGACTATGCCTGCGCGGCGGCCACGTCACTCGGAGAAGCGCGCATCCGACTTTCGCCACGTCGCGTCAGGATGCTGTCGCGCTCCCTGCTCGCAGTCACCGTGGTGTCAGGTGCGGGGCCCGACCCCGCGCTGTTTCGCATGATACTCGAGTGCTCCATACCCCATTCGGCGTGGGGCGAGGAACCGCGAAAGGAATCGATCGCCGCCGCCCACCGCGCAGCATGGGACTCCGCGGTTGCGACTGGGGACCGCAAGTGGATACACGAGTTTCATTTGGAACTTTCCCTCGCGGAGAAGGCGCGTATGCTCTTTCGCGGATGTCCAGGCCCAGATGCGGGCAGTTCCGCGGTCGCCCAGTTGCTGGCGAGCGACCGTCCAGAACGAGTAGCTGCGTTCGCGATGTCGCTCTATCCGGCTGCTGCGGCTGGCCTGGTCTCCAGCCTCGGCGCGGAAGGCGCGGCAGACCTCGGGCGAGTCGCCCAAGAGGTCTTGTCCGTGGACGGGGAAATCGCCTGGCAGGAACGCGTCAGCGAGCAAGGTACGACCCACCCGGAGATAGAACGTAGCTCGTCCACTTTGAAAGCCCTGTCGGGGGCAAGGAAGGAGCGGGCTACTCAGCTCTTCAACCATCTAATCGTGGCCAAAATCGCTCCGGAGAAGTTCGACGAGATCGAGGGCGAACTCGAGGCCTGTGTGCGTGCCGTCGCCGAGGAGGTGCGGCGATGATGACCCAGGCCATGTCGATCCGCCACAGATGGGAGAGGCGGACTCCGCTTGCGAACATGGGCGGTCCGAGGAGCCGGGCGAGGAAGGAGCAGGTGAAGGCCAGCCTTCTTGGCAAAGTCGTAGGAAAGGTCAAACTCCCACACCTGCGCACCGTCGGATTCGCAATCAGCGAAGGGCGCGACCCCGTGACGGCCGCATACGACGCTCTTGCGAGACTCGGCTACCGATCGCCGGAAGACTTGCGCAACGTCTTCGATCTGCCCGCTGGTCCCCGTCTGGTCGCACCGAGCCTCAGGATTCCGGAGTTATCGTTGGAGTCGCTTACCGACGAGGCTCTGTTGGCCGAAGCCCTTGTCCTCGGACTCTGCACGAAAACCATGTACGATCCGACGCGCCCGGTGGTGTGGACGAGGGCAAGCCTTTCGCGGAGGCTGGAGATGTTCCAGACGGGAGGGTTCTATGCGCTGGACTGACGAACGCTTCGACAACGTTCTCCTCGAGTTGATTGAGGAGAATCCGCTTGCAGTGAGGCCCGTGCTAAAGATTCTCCGAAGAAGGTTCACGGAGGAAGTGTCCACGCTGGCGGTGACTCTCGCCGATCCGCCGGAACTGCTCATCAATCCGAACTTTGTGCAGGAGCATTGCAAGACCGAGGAACACCTGAAGGCGGTGCTCTTCCACGAGTTCCTTCACGTGATCCTCGGCCACACGATGCGATTCAAAGAGATGAGCGCGGTGCAGAACGTCGCCCTCGACGCCGCGATCAACGCGATCATCTTCCGGCAATGTGGTCCGGAATACGCGTCCCTGTTCGCGGAATACTACGCGGATCAAACCGGTGTCGCGAAGCTTTTGCGCCCGAAGAGCAATGCTGAGAGAGTCGATATAAAGAAGCGACGCGACGACTACGCCAAAGAATGCGAGGAGTCCGGCGATTTGGAGTCTCTGGCCTTCGGTTTCGATATTCGTAAACAACTTGAGCGTTCTTGGGACGCGCTCTACGAGGGGAAGCTCGTCTCCGACGACGTGCTCGAACTCGCCGAGACTCTGGCCGCTCAAGGCGAAGCGGTCCTGACTAAGGGAAAGGTTCTGATCGGCAACCACGACGGCGTGGGTGTTCCCGTGAGCGGAGAACTCGCAGACGCAGTGGAAGAGGCACTGAGGCAGATGAACGGAAGCGGCATCTGGCGGGCCCCGAACGCGCAAGGCGTCGGTGCATACGAGTACCGACCCGTTTTCACCGCCGCCGAGGAGAAGTTGGAACGATGGAAGGCTCAGACCCTAAAAGCCCTCCGCAAAGCGCTCATCCCCGATCGTAGAAGTACCCTCCTCGAGCACCGTGAGAGCTTTCATCGTCTTCCCGTTTTGAGTCCCAAGGATAGGCGGGCCTTCCTTAGGGCCAGCTGGAGTCCCTTCATTCCGGAAGCCGACAACGCGTCTTCAGCGGAGTTTCCTCTGGGGTATGCCAACGTCTACCTCGACGTCAGCGGATCGATGAACGCGGAGATGCCGCTCGTCGTCTCCCTACTCAATCAGGTTCGCAAGGTCATCCGAATGCCGTTCTGGGCCTTCTCGACGACGGTCTCTCCCGCTCGCATCGAATCGGGCAGGCTGGAGACAGCCTCGACCGGAGGTACAAGCATGTCATGCGTTCTCGCCCACCTGGCGAAGACGAAACCCAGCTGCGCAGTCGTTTTCACGGACGGTTACATTGAGGCGGTCGACAGGCGGATGCTGAACGATTGTTCCGGAACTCGCCTCACCGCTATCGTCACTCGCGATGGTGATCCCTCCGCCCTTCAGAAGGCTGGGATTTCCTACATTCAACTGGAGAAATTGCCAAATGGTTAGATACTCAGAAGTCGTTCTTCCCGGTCATCCGGACAAAGTCTGTGACGCGGTCGCCGAGGCCATCGTCAAAGCCGCGCTCGCCGTCGATCCCGATGCGTATGCCCAGGTGGAAGTCTCCGTTTGGGACTATGAGATGTGGCTCACGGGCGGCGTGGTCACGTCCAAACGCGTGCCGAACCTCTTCAAGGACATCGCAAAGGACACCGTCATCGATCTCGGATACAAATCGCCCAACGCCTACGATGCGAGAAAACTCGAGGTGCGCTGCTCTTTGTGCGTCGAGATCGACGACCCGCGGCAGTACACCCACCACGTGAACGACCAGTGCATCGCGATTGGTTGGGCGGGCTACGACGAGAAAGTGGACTACCTCCCACCGGAACACTTCCTCGCCCGGAGTTTCGGCGCAGCCTTGTTCCGCTCGTTCTCAAAGGGCCCTCTCAAGGGGCAGGGTCCCGATGGAAAGCTTGTAGTCCGTCTGCGGGAGGAATGTGGTGGGTGGGTCTTAGAGCACGTACTTGCAACCGTTCAACAATTGGACACGACGTCGTTCCTAGATTTCGTGCCGCTTGTTACGATGGTTCTTGAGGCCCAATACCACTCGATTCAAGCTCGGGACTCGAGATGGGTCAGACCGTGGAAGGATGTTGAGGTTCTCATCAATCCAAACGGCCCGCTGATCAACGGAGGTCCACTTTCAGACAACGGGCAAACCGGACGGAAACTTGTGATGGACTACTATGGACCGAGAGTCCCGATCGGCGGTGGCGCACTGTACGGCAAGGACCCAAGGCATATCGACCGTTTCGCCAGCGCCACATGCAGGGAGGCTGCGATCCACGCAGTAAAGACCGGTGCCAAGGAGTGTCAGGTGACCGTCTGCTACGCTCCAAACCAGTCTCAGCCTGTAGACGTGAGGTACGAAATGGTAGGACGCGGAAGAAAGCTCCCAGACCAAAGATGGAACCAATCAACACCAATAGATCGTGTGACTATGGCGTGAGGTTGCAAAGAAGGGACAAGATGACCCCGCAAAACTTGGCGCTTCGTTGCTAAATGCGAGCGTCGATTTGGACCCGCATCAAGTCAATGCTCCGCGTAACTCCTGAACAAGGATGTCGAACAGCGTCACGACAAACCTCGGTATTGGCGCTCCGCTAGATGCAAATCGATGCGTCGCCCCAGCTTCTTCCACTCTCCTCTGGTCACCGAAGCAACCTCAACCCTTAATGCAATCAACTCAGTTATGGTGAATTCCAAGAGGATATTTGAGTTGGTCAGCGCGGCCCACTCTTCTGGATATGCAGAAACCGCAACATCCCTTTCCTTACAAACTATTATTCGCAAGCGTAGAGGAAGGGGATACTGATCAAGTTCGGCCAGTGTCTCCTGCCAGGCATTTCGAAGTTGGTTTCCGCGTTCAATATGTGCTCGACTCTTTTGATGGCGCGCTGCTTCAGCAGCGACTTTTCTGTCTTGATCTGCTCGTAAATTTTGCTCCTTCGCCAACTCCCTTGCGGCTCTCCTATCGTGCATCTCGGAGATGCTGGCGGCACGCCCCCGGTTAGTCCCGAAGGGAATGTAAGGATTGTCAGAGTTCTCCATCAGCCAATTCGCGAGACCTGCCGTATCCGATACTCTGCCTTCGAGGGCTCTAAACAGCCAGATAACCGCGGAAACTGAACCACCACTCCAACGAAATTGCATCTCACACTTGGCCATTCCCTTTGTGAGAGCAACGAGGTCTTCGTCGGACAGCCCGAGCGTAACCTCATCCCAATCACTCCAGTGGAGGGTATTGATTGACCTAAATGGTGCCAGGTCTGAATATCGCTCGCGCCATTCGCTTTCACCCAAGTCAGAGTGACTTGCCTCGATGATCCGATTCAAAACTTGACTCGTGGGCCTCACTACTTTTCCCCCACTGTCTTCAATCCGATTCTGATAAGTCCATCCTTGGAAGTCGGCTGTTCAGTTGCGCTCTTCAAAGGTTCATGCAGGCTTCCATTCTATCAAAGCCCAAGAATCACCGCTGCCTTCAGTTTGGCACTTTGGCATCCGCGAAAAAACGTCTATGCATGAAGATTGTGTGCCCTCGCGAATGCCCAAAAAGCTTATCCACGGTGTGCACATTAACAAGTCTTGTGGATTTTCGTTGAGTGTGTTTCCAGCATTTGTTGCCAGAGATTCCTAGACACAATTCTGAAAGAAGGAGCTGCGAATCGCATCCCCTGATTATAAAGTTGGTGGAGAATAGGGGGCTCGAACCCCTGACCTCTTCCATGCCATGGAAGCGCTCTCCCAGCTGAGCTAATTCCCCACGTGTCGGTCAAAAGAATGTCTCTTTCGACGTTCAGCGGATGTGGTCCACTAGTCAAGATATTA